>JAPPFL010000042.1 GCA_028823855.1 Albidovulum sp. | reverse complement strand
TATTATATTTTGCAATCCATTGTATATGACGGAGAATATCGTGTCAACGGGAAAATCGATATGTAAGCAAAAATACCGCTTGAAACCCCTCCCCGGGCCTGAAATTCCCTTAAGATTCAATGGGTTGGATGAAAAAATGGCATCGAAATTCGTGTGAAGTTCCGGTTAGAAGTTTGCTAGTTTGCGGCCTCCATCCAGCCAATTTCCAACCCGGGACGACGCCGAAGGATGAAATTCTCGACCGGGACGCCCGCAACTTCAGTGCATGGTACCAGCACAATCAACTTGCGGCTCACGGACAGGCGGAGGCGTTTAGAAGAGCGGTTTCGGAGGTCGTCGATGGGCTAGCTCAAATTCGTCTCCAGAAGACGGAGCTAAATACCCGTGAACTCATGATTGGTTTCGAGGATGGCGACAGGGGTTACGAACTGGCTCTGAATGAGATTTCAGATGACCAGAGAGCACTGATTGCGCTATACGCGTTAGTCCATCTTTCCTCCGGCCTCGGATACACTCTGTTCCTTGAAGAGCCAATATTATGTTGCCCTTCCAGAGATCCGGCCTTGGCTGATGGAACTGGACGAAAGGTGCGACGAATCAATTCCGCAAGCTCTCATGCGTTCGCGCCATCCAGAGTTGATAAATTTCTTCGGCGCCGCGCTAGGTCTGTGGCTCTATCGTGAAAGTGCTGGAGTTACAAAACTCAAAAAAACTGTCCGATGTCGCATCTAAAAGTGCTAGGGGCCTGCCACTCTTCGAGATCGTAGCGAGAGGCTGGGAATTGTGAGCCGTTCCGCGAATCTAGTTTTGCTCTGCGGATACCCGCAACACTCTGCGTTCATGAGGCGTCTTTTATTAAAGCCGGATTAAACAAGAGAGATCTGAGGACCGTGCCGGTGCCTCCTGGCAAAGGGCCGGCCTTGACGCAATGGATTCCGATGTACGAGATTCTGAATCGTGCCAGTTTCGATGAAACGCCGATGCCGTCGCGGATGGCGATCCAAACCGCTGACTTGAAAGGCATCGTGCACTGTTGCCGGTGGGTCCGGCAGCTTCAATCAAATGGCTTCTGTGCGGTGCCTTCCGTCCCTGCGACGCGGCGCGCCCGCCGAGCTCTCATGTGCGCCAGCGCAGTGCGCCGTCGGCCACATCGACCCCTAGGCCATTCTCTACCGCGAGCGGCTACGCGGATAAGTGTGCGAACGCCAAGCTGACGTATGAATTCGGCGGACGTCAAGTCCCGACTCACGGCTACGCGAAGGCAATTAGCCAACCGTGTTTCCGAATTCGGCATGTCACCTGAAATTCGGGGGCTTGGTCCCGGCATTCGACCATCTGCTTCGTCTTTCCCGCCGACACGCCGAATCCGGTTCGAAAAAGGACCAGATGCCGCCCTTCGGGAGAGTCGACGTGACTTGTCATGGCTCAACTCCGCGCCAATTCCCTTAATCTGAACGAAACCGGCACTCCGCCGCGCGTTCCAGACTAGAATCACCGAAATATTCCGGGCCGCACTTGAATCGGGCGTCGCGCCGGAGCACCAGCCTGTACATTTGCAAATTGCTCAACTGAAAAACAAAAGATCAAGTCAGATGAGGCCAACCGGGAAAGCGCGGCGAAAGTCATCCTGTCGTTTGAACGACAACGCCGCCAACAACGCGACATCATTGACGTCAGCGTATCCTCAAGCCGCTAACGGTTGGTAACGGAGCGGGTCGCTGCCGTCTATTCTTATCGGCGTGTTCTGTGGAGATGACGTCACCTTTTCGGACACTTCATTCACATTCATCGATTCGTCGAGTTCTAACTCATGAACAGCCATGAGGCGGACCAGCATTTCAGCCGTGTCTTTTATTGCCGTTTCTTCCCGCTCCCAACGGCTGACTGTGATATTTGTGACCTTCAGGATTCGAGCCAGTCGTTCTTGGGTAAGTCCCATTTCCGTTCTCAGAAATCGAAGTTCCTTTCCCGTCATTTTGAACGGAAGATTTACGATGCTCTCGGCTATTACCTTGTGAAGCAATCCGATTGCGGGAATGGTTATCGTAGGTTCACTGGCATGGTCATTGCCAGTTTCCATTCCTTCTATGAACACGTTGTCTAGGCCGCACTCCGTATAGTGATAGGCTTGCATCTTTAGCTCCGTTAGCTTTCGTCGCGCCACATGGCAGTGATAATTTTTATGTGACGCGATTTTTTGTCTGAAATTACTACAATTCTCAAGAATCGAGCACCAGAATTCGGGGATTTACATTCGACTCGAATTTGTAGAGTTTCTCAACGGTCGATGGTTCCGGATTGTCCAGAACAAAACCATGCTTCAGAACATACAGAATATCCGATATGATAAGACTCCGTTCAGCAATCCTTTCTTTAGCGTGCTCCGTGTAAGAAAGATCACAAATCGGATCTTTCGCCATTTCGTTGATGATCTCTGATGCAACTCGCGGCTGCCAAGGCTGATCCGTCAAAAGAGAGACTCGACTTCGTTATAAAGCAAAAAGCTAAACATTATGTTAAGAGAAGGCAATACCCTTATTCGTAGAAAAGACATTTGCCGACAAGGATACTAGGTCCTGTTGCCAAATGGGCTGATTCGACGCTTCGAGTCCGGCGTATTTTCGCCAACAAGAGCCGAAAAGGCAAGAATCGAAGCAGGAAAATTGAGGCAAATTCGTGATTGCCAACTGGTTTGTCCCTGCCGGCCGGATGCGGGACGGGATCAAGGACATGCTTCCCGGCAGGCAGGGCTCGCCGGGAAGGACGGCGGCCGACAGCCGCCCGTTTTTGGAAGCGGTGCTCCGGCGGGTTCGAACCGGACCGCTGCCGCGGGATCTTCCGTCGGAATTCGGCAACTGGAACAGCGTTTTCGTTCGCTTTCGGCTCTGGGCCGAGAAGGGGGTTTTCGAATGCGTTTTCAAGGAGTTGTCCGGTTCGTTCGTAACAGGGGCAACTTACCGGGAAACTGCGCGGATGCGAACATCGAATTCCCGTGCTGCGGCGTCAGGCCGCGGCGCGAGTCCTGACGAGGTCGGCAAGCCTCGGTGCGTCGGGGGCCCCGGCAACTCCGAAGCAGCTTGCGAGATACCCGTCCCGGGCGGCCCGCGCCCGCTCGCGCGCAAGCTCCCGGCACTGGCGGCCGGCTTTGCGAAGCTGCCGGAAGTGCGCCGGGGCAGCACTAGGCTCGACGAGCAGAAGCCGAACTGGCAGATGCGGGACAGCCAGACGCTGTCGGCGATGTCGGTCTTGCGTCCGCGAAGCTGCTTGACGTGCAGCGCGCGCACCGGAATCGGCTCGATGCCGACGCTCTCCAGAGCGTCGAACGGCGCTTCCCGGTAGATGCCGGTCGCCTCCATCACGGCCGCCGGCACCCGGTGGTCGCTCAGCTAGGCGACTATCCCGGCAAGGGCGCGGCTCGATTTTCCGCGCGTCCACGTGCAAGCCCGGGTACGAGGCGGGGCTCGAAGCCATCGGTCGGGACAGTTTAGAATCGGGCACAAAGGCACCAAAAAAAAGATCGTCCGCGTTCCCTCCCCCGCCTCGCACGCTGAACGATCGGGGAGGCTATGGCAATCGCCGAAGAGATGCCGGCATTCGCGGATGATGCCGGAACGGGTACCAAGTTACGTGGCCGGCAGGGTGGTCGCGACAAGAGCATGCGGATTTGGAAGAGCGATTTCGGAGATCGTCGACGAGCTAGCTCAAATTCGCCTCCAAATGACGGGGCTGAATACCCGCGCACTCATGATTGGTTTCGAGGATGACGGCAGGGGTTACGAACTGGCTCTGAATGAGATTTCAGATGGTCAAAAAGCACTGATTGCGCTATACGCGTTAATCCATCTTTCCTCCAGCCTCGAAAAATCTCTGTTCCTTGTTGAGCCAGAAAATTATGTTGCCCTTTCAGAGATCCAGCCTTGGCTGATGGCGCTGGACGAAAGGTGCGGCGAATCAATTCCGCAAGCTCTCATATGTTCGCACCACCCAGAAATGACAAATTTCTTCGGCGCCGCTTGCCCATTGGCCTTAATTCAGTTGGAACGCGAAGGCTTGTACAACGCGCTTTCCGGTCCCAGCCTCCAGGCTCGCTCTGCAGCCCGGGACGCGTCGGCGAGCCTCGAATATCCGAACCAGACGACCTCGCTGCCCGGAGGCCGGTCGTGCCTGCGGCGCGGATGGCCGCCCATGGCGGCGACGAGGTTCATCGCCCGGCGGAGTTCTCCGGCTCCTTGAAGCGCCGTTCCGCGGCGAAGTCCGAAAGCACCGCGATCTCGATGTCCGTGAAATGGGAGTTCGCGTCCAGTTCTGGCGTATCGCGCTAGGTTAAAGTCGGGGCGGCCAGCCTTCTTGCGATCACGTCGCTGATCGCGGCGGCGCGGCGAAGGCGCGTCTCAACTCCGACGCTTAAGAGGGCCGAACGCGATTTCCGACCTGCCGGCCCTCGCTTCGCCATTCGGCCGACTGCACCCTGACGACCTCGCGACGCGGGCGGCCTTTCTGGAGTGGGAGCGCCTTTTCCTGATCGCGCTGGTCGACCTTCGCCGCTGGGAGATCGAACTCTGGCTTTGCGCAGGCGCAGAGCCGGCCGCCGCGGCCCGCATTCATCTCGAAGGCGGGCTGGCCTCATCCCTTACCGCTGCGGCTCTGGCGGCCCGCCCGGCCGCGGCGGCGGAATGCGTGCTCGCCGGCTGGCCCTCGAGCTAGCCAACTTTGCGATGCCGCCGTCAAGTGCCGGTACGGATACTACTTGCCGGATTTTTCATTCCGGCAATTGAAACCGCGATATTACAAGCAGCAAGGAACATCGACGATTCGGCGTCGGTCGCCGGACAATGACGAATTCAACGAGAATAGCGCCGCAAGGCAACATTCGGGGCACCTGAAATTCAGGTTGCGGAAAAGTCCGATTGATGTCGTTTGCATGCAGGATTGACTCGCGGGAACATCCGCGGTACGAGCCCTAGGATAATTCGAGCCACCGGCGCGGTTACGCCGACGACTCTAATGCCGGGATAAGTGCGACGAAGACGCGGTCGCGAGCAGTTATGCTCAATTCCCCTTCCGGTCAAGACGATGCGTGGCCACGCGGGACGAGGTGGCCGACCCCTGGAACCCGATTCTCAGTCGTGCTACACGGCCCGGATTGGACAAGGGTCCGGAACGGCGCTTGCGGCGCAACCGTCGAAAGTGTTGGAATGCCGGGCCCGGCGGAAAGGAGAACTTCAATTCACAATCAATGTCGAGCGTTCCCCGGCGCTGCCATTGCCGTATTTCTGGTCGCGTCCGCTATTGCGCCTGCTTCGGGGTCTGTACACCAATGGAGGCTCGAAGCCGGATCCAGCCCCGACCCGATCGGAGCGCGGGTGGAAGCGGGCGGTCCGGTCGCGGGCGAGTGCGGGCACCTGCCGGTCGAGCCGCAGCTTGTCGTCGACTATGAGAGGGGCGACTACCCGCACACGCTGACCTTTGGCACCCTTGGATCCGGGCTGGACACTACGCTGGAGATAACCGCGCCGGTGAACGAGGTCCTGTGCGACGACGTCGGCGGAGGCGGCGGCGACGCGCTGATCACGATCAATGATCCGCTGAGCGGCCGCTACGAAGTTCGAGTCGGAACCAGCTCGTCCGACGCTGTCGGCGAGGATGCCGTAGTTTACGTACACGAGCGCAATGGTTTCAGCGCCGACATCCCGGCGGTTTGCCATGACTGGAATTCGGAAGGATTTTTCGTTGGCTTGACGGCTCGCGAGGTTCTCCGATGCCTTGACGCGGGCGCCGATCCGAACGCGCGCGGCATCCATGATCAAACGCCGCTTCACCTGGCGGCGATGGAAAGCGAAGACCCCGTGGTGGTGCCGCTGCTCCTCGCCATGGGAGCCGATCCGAACGCGCGGAACGATTTTGGCGTAACCCCGCTGCACTGGGCGGCGGGCGCCGACATGAGCCCGGCCGTGCAGGCGTTGCTCGAGGCGGGGGCCGATCCGAACGCATGGGACGGTTACGGCATCGCCCCGCTTCACCTGGCGGCAGGCGTGGGCACGAGCGCCGAGGTCGTGCAGCTACTGCTCGATGCGGGAGCCGATCCGAACGATCGGGCCTATCTCGGCATGACCGCGCTGCACTGGGCGGTGAAGGACGGCACGATCCCGGAGATCGTGCACCTGCTGCTCGCCGCGGGGGCCGTTCCGGATTTGGCGGACGGGGACGGCATAACTCCGCTGCACAAGGCAGCGGGCTTTGGCGCGAGCCCGGAGGCAGTCGTGCATTTGCTGCTCGGCGAAGGAGCCGATCCGAACCGGAGGGACAGTCTTGGCATGACTCCGCTGCACTGGGCGGCGAGCGTCAGGACGAGCCCGGAAGCGGTGCAGGCGCTGCTCGATGCGGGAGCCGACCCGAATGCGCGGGACAAGAACGGGAAATTGCCCGTTGACCTGATCCCCGAGGATAGCCCGCTCAAGGACGCAAAGGTCTATCGGGATTTGCTCGAAGCGCGGAACCGATAAAGGGATGTAGAGTAGGCCACCGGTTTGAGGTCGCCTCACCAGCGGCCTCTCGTCAAACCGCGAGTGCGGTTTTTTCGCACACGGCTTTCCGACGGTCTTCTTCATGCGGCATTTCGACTGCGCAGCGCGATCGCGGAACTTGTTATAGACTACGGCCGTGCAAGCAGCAATGACCGGTGCCGGGCATCATGTGTTGAGTTGCAGGATGCTTTGACGCGGAGCGGGCGATCTGTTTCGGATCGGACCGGCGTCTGACCGGGTGGAGACCGGAATAGTCCGGAACGGCTGACTTCTCCTTCCCGGCAGCCTCGCGACAGCCCTTCCTTTCCGGGCGTTGCTGGCGACAAACCGGCGTTCAGCGGTGCTCGGGTCATAACGCTCTTCCAACTCCTCCTCGGAACGGCGGCAGGCGAAACGCGGATAGGCGGTGCGGTCGATCGACGTCATATGGCCCGAAAACAGGCTGTCCGGAAAAAGGGGGGGGGCGCGAGAGCGACTGGAAAAACCTTGGAGAATCAAGGCGCGGGTGGTTGTGATTTGGCCGACCGGGAAGGTAGGTATTTTTGGATGAATTGCCAGCGGAAATGACCGGAAATTTTCGCACGGCGCTTTATCTCCGCGTCTCCGCGCCCGACCGGAAGCCGAACCTGCGATACGATGGGCTGCGCGACTATGCCGAACGCCCGGGGCTGCAAACAGATCATAGTCTTGTCGGCCGGCATTCTAAATTGGAGGCTATGTTCAAATAAATTCTTCTGCGGTCGATCGTCGAAGGCGCGCAGATCGTTTCGGCATCGTTTTTCTCGGCGACGCGAATGTTCTTGCTCGCAATAGCGCGCAGTCAGAACCATGAATGCCGGGACCGCCGCTTGGTCGCGCGAGGCGCAGCGGAGTCGCTTGGAGCCGGACAGGGACCATTTCGGCGCAAAAAACCCGGTTCCCGAGGAATTCCGAACCGCAGCAAAAAGCATTCGCTCTACTTCGCATGCAACGCGCCCAGGATCACGAGCGAGGCAGACCGGCGCTTCGCAGCATTGCGAAAGGGACGCAACCGAAAACGCGGGGACCCAGGGCTCGCTCCGACGGCTTCAACAAATCGATCTTGTTCGCTTAACCTGGCTGCGGGGCTTGAATTCCGTCGCATTCGGAAACACTTTATGATTTTGTGAAGCGCCTCCTATCGCAATCAAATCGGGCTGCGGACCCCGATCTTGGAGGTCGCCGCCATTGTCGGGATACGCCATGTCGATCACAGCGCCTGATTTGCAATCCGCGGAGGCTGCCGAACGCCGAAGCGGCTGGCGAACCGTCAGAAGCGTCGCGCCGTATCTGTGGCCAAAGGGCGACCTAGCCGGACGAACTAGAGTTGTCGCTGCGCTTCTTGCCCTCGCCTGCGCGAAACTGCTGTCGGTGGCTACTCCTTTCGTCTACAAGACGGCCGTGGATGCGCTGACCTCGGGCGAAGCGATTTCCGTTGGCTTCGCCTTTGCCATCGGCGCCGTCGGCATCACGGTTGCATACGGCGTCGCGCGTCTTTTGAGCGTTGGATTCGATCAGCTCCGCGATGTCGCGTTCGCCAAAGTCGGCCAGCGCGCGCTTCGGCTCATAGCCCTCGAGACCTTCAAGCATCTGCACAGCCTCTCGCTGCGGTACCACATCAGCCGCAAGACTGGCGGACTGTCGCGCATTATCGAAAGAGGGACTAAAGGAGTCGAGTTTCTCCTTCGTTTCATTTTGCTTGCCGTGGGGCCGCTGATCCTGGAATTGATAATGGTATCAGTGATATTCCTTGTCGTTCTGGGTCCGAATTATTTCCTCGTTTTGGCCGTGGCCATTACTATCTACGTATACTTTACCGTTAAAGTGACGAGCTGGCGCGTTCAAATCCGGAAGGAAATGAACCGGCGGGACACGGAGGCGAACCAGAAAGCAGTAGACAGCCTGCTCAACTTCGAGACCGTAAAGTATTTCGGAGCCGAAAAGCGCGAGGCGGACCGCTACGACCAGTCGATGCGCGGCTACGAGCGCGCCGCGCTCCAGACCAGCTATTCGCTGGCATTCCTGAATTTCGGACAAGCGCTGCTGATTACGACCGGAACAGTTGCGGTCATGGTCATGGCTGCGCTCGGCGTCTTGAACGGACAGCTTTCGGTGGGTGATTTTGTCCTCGTCAACGCCTACATGGTCCAAGTATCCGTGCCGCTGAATTTTCTCGGCACGGTCTATCGCGAGATTCGCCAGTCTCTCGTTGACATGGGGGAGATGTTCGACCTGCTCGAGCAGCCGACGGAAGTCAAGGACAAGCCGGGCGCACCGGATATATCCGTCGCCGGAGGAGAAATCGCGTTTCAGAACCTTCATTTCGGCTACGACAGGAAGCGACCGATCCTGAAGGGAATCAATCTGACGGTCCCGGCAGGCAAGAAAGTGGCGATCGTCGGCCCGTCGGGATCCGGCAAATCGACGATCGGGAAGCTTCTTTTCAGGTTTTTCGACGCGAGCGGAGGTGCACTGAAAATCGACGGTCAGGACGTTCGCGACATTACGCAGAAAAGTCTGCACGCCGCGATTGGCATAGTTCCTCAGGACACCGTGCTTTTCAACGAAACGATCTACTACAATATCGCTTACGGGCATCCGCGCGCGACAAAAGGCCAAGTCGAGGCGGCGGCGAAAGCCGCCCAGCTTCACGACTTCATAATGACATTGCCGGAAGGCTACGAGAGCGAAGTCGGCGAACGCGGCCTGAAGCTTTCCGGGGGCGAAAAGCAGCGCGTCGGAATTTGCCGCACTTTGCTCAAAAATCCGAAGATTCTTCTGCTTGACGAGGCAACCTCGGCACTCGATTCCGAGACCGAACGCGAAATTCAGGAAAACTTCCGCGCCGCCGGCGAAGGAAGAACGGTCATCGCGATTGCGCACCGGCTATCAACGATAGTTCACTCCGACATGATATTCGTGCTTGAGGACGGCCGTATCGTCGAACGGGGAACGCACGACGAGCTGCTGCGGCTAGACGGAAGATACTCGGATATGTGGCAAACCCAACTCTCCGAGGACGAGGACGCCGGCCTCAAGGCGGCGTGAAAAGGCTGCTATTGAGGGCAAGGCCAGCGCCAAATCGCCTTCGGCAGCTGCCCGGGCAAGCAGTATATCGAGCGGAATTCTCCTTTAGATTGAACCTTTCCGTCCGCTGCAAACGCAATTTATGGTGTCGGAATGCTGCGACCGCAGCCGGCGCTCCAAGGAAACCTCGCCGAGTCGGACGGAAACCAGATTTCCGAAAATAGCTGGCATTTCCTTCCGATCCTCCATGGCATTCGCTCCGGCAGATTCTCGTTCGTTGGCAACGGCTTGATGAATCTCGGGCAAACGGTTCGAGCATTCGGCTTGCCGAACGGGGGCCGGCAACAATGCAATTCGCCGTAAAGGATCGAAAATCCGCGAAACCGATATCGGCGCTCCGCTATTCGTGCCAGTCGCCCTAGCCCTGTTAATTTGCCCGTTCGATTCCGCCAGCGCCGAATTGCCGACAATCGCCCTTGCTGAGAATAGATTCCCGAAATATCCGGCGCACCCCGCCTTTGGATATTCTCGGAAAAGCGGCGCCGGACCGGTCGAGTGCCGCATTGAAATCGAACGAATGACACTAAAGGGCTCCCGAAACGGCCCTTGCAGTTACATTGTTCCGTCCGGCTTGGACAGGTTAATCCGCTCGCGATTGGCCTCTGCCAAGCCTGGATGGACAACCGGTTGATATCCGAGCGCCGGCGCTTGGCGGATTGAAAACGCGCTGCATCAGACAATTAATGGCCCGGCGCGCCGGGAATAGATATTCAATTCACTCCAAAATCCGTCGGCGATTGCCCCGGTCTTGCCGCAACTTGAGTAAAGAAACCTCAATTGAGCAACTCGTCAGTCCGAAACCGAAATGTGAATTCTCGCCGTGTTTGAAACGTAGTGCGCGCGGTAATACTCGAGGGGGGAGCCGTCCGTTTCGAAAGTAATTGACTCGATCCAGATCAGCGGGAGGTCCGGGGGCACCCCCATTCGATCGACAACTTCCGCGCAGGGCATAACGGCGTTGAACCAGCGCTCCGCCCGATGCGCTCTTCGGCCGTATTTTTCTCTGACGAGTCCAAGTATGGACCGGCCTTCGATATCGCAGAATTCGAAGCCCGGAACTTTCCGGGCGGGAAATGTCATGCGCGTGCAAGTGATTGGCTGGCCGTCGATCCAGAAGACTCTCCCAACGCGCACGACTTCCTCGCCTTTCGAGAGCCTGAGAGCGTTGCATTCTTCATCATCCGGCTTCGTACGCAGCAATTCGAAAGTATCGGTATCTATATTTCTACCCTTGGCGAGCATGTCCTCGAACAAGTTGAGATTGGAGGTCACGAAGTCCGTATCGCAAACGCGATCGGCCACGTATATGCCTTTGCGCGGAAGCTTTACGACCAATCCCTTTGTCGCGAGGCTGGCAAGCGAATTGCGTATGACTGAACGCGATACGCCGAAAATCTCGCAAAGGGCCGTTTCCGACGGGATGCGTGAATTCGCGGCGATTTGTCCGCCGTAAATGAGGGCCTCGAGCTGCCGGCTAAGCTGCTGCCAGAGGGGATCCTGCCTGGATCTCGAAAAAACGATCTTCTCGCCTTCGCGCCTGAATGCAGCGGCGGCGGCACGGTCCGCCCGTTCAAAGTTCGGCCGTCCCGATCGACGGGAATGTCCGCCTGCGCCGCTCATTCAGCCGGCCCGTCGACCGAGAGCAAAGTACGGACCGACAAGTAAATTGGAATCCGCCCCAATTTTCGCGAGCGGCCGAAAGCGCATGCCGGCGGCAGTTCCTTTCAGCCTAATGCTCAAGCATGCCCCAAAGCTTGCGCTTGATATTGATGAATTCGCTCTCCAGCCTCATGTCGTTTGTGCGAGGTCGCGGCAAAGAGACATCTTCGATGTGCCGGATGCGGCCGGGACGCGCGGACATGACTATGATCTTGTCGGAAAGGAATATGGCCTCCTCCAAATCGTGAGTTACAAAGATAACCGTCTTTTTCGAAACTCGCCAAGCGTCCAGCAGGTCGGTCTGCATGCGTTCCTTGGTCTGGGCGTCCAATGCGCCGAACGGCTCATCCATGAGAAGAACCTCGGGGTCATTTGCGTAGACTCTTCCTATGTCCACGCGCTTGCGCATGCCTCCCGACAATTCTCGCGGCCAGCGATCCTCGAATCCCTGGAGGCCTACGATTTCGACCCACTTCGCTTCGATTTCACGCTGCTCCTTTTTGCCGGCACCGCGCAGGCGAGGCCCGTAGGATATGTTTTTCGCGACGGTCATCCAGGGAAATACGGCATCCTGCTGAAACACCATTCCCCGGTCCCGGCCGGTACCGGTTATTTCTTCGCCATTCAGCGTTATTGATCCTTCGGTAGGCGCATAGAGGCCGGCCATCATCTTCAGCAAAGTGGATTTCCCGCACCCGGACGTTCCGACAATCGTATTGAAGCTCCCGGACAAAAAGACCAGATCTATGTTTTCAAGAACCGTCAGAGCATCCGGCGTGCCTTTGCCGAACGTGTGAAACAGATTGCTGACATGGATCTCGGACACTACTCGCGAGCCTCCGACCACCGCATGAGGCGCCTTTGAATAGCGCGGAAGACGCGGTCCATCGTAAATGCGCAAGCCCCGATTATCACGATGATCATCATGACCTGGTCAGTCAGGAAATACCGGCGCCCTTCCTGCAACAGGAAGCCCAGGCCGCTCGGCGCCGCGATAAGTTCCGCCGCGACGAGCGTCGTCCAGGCTGCGGCGAGCGCGATGCGGTATCCGGTAATGATAAACGGCGTCGCAGCCGGAATCGCCACGGTGCGGAATATCTGAAACCTCGTCGCGCCCATGGTTGAGGCCGCGTCGACATAAACCTGCGGAACATTCTTCATGCCGGCGATCACATTTACGACGCAGACCATAAAGCAGGCGATCGAAATCAGCAGCACGCGGCTGAATTCCTCGATGCCGAACCAGATTATTATTATGGGAATGTACGCTAGAGGCGGAATCGGCCGAATGGCCTCAATCAGCGGATCGAACAGATACTCGATCGTCTTGTACCAGCCCACGAGGCAGCCGAGTCCCAGTGCGCAAGTGGTTCCGAAAAAGAATCCGAGGCAAATCCGGTAAAGGCTGGCGCCAAGGGCATCGAACAGGACGCCGCTGTTAATGTTGGTAAAGAACGACCCGATTACATGGGAGATCGGCGGCAGCAGCGACGGGTTGTTGTCGGGCAGATTGGTGACCCAGGCATAGGCCGCCAGAACGATGGAAACCGAAAGGGCGCCCAGTAGCAGGCGCCCCGTCAAGAATTTCTTTACAGCATCCACGAATATCAGATTTGAGCAACAATTCGATCAGAAACCAGGGCTTCAAGATCCGGCATTCCGCCGATGCGTCCGTTGGCCACCAGGAATTCCGATTGAACCCGAAGAGCGTTGGTCAGAATGCCTTGCGCGTAAACGTCCTTGATTTCCTGGGTGTCGAAATAGAAGTAGCCGTTCAGGAGAGGTTCGACGTCGGCCGCCTGGACTCCCGCTCGTCCCACTCCCTCCTGCCAAACGATCATCCTTTCGACGACCGCGGCATTGTCGCTGCGCAGCATGCCCACCGCCTGATCATGGAAAGCGCGCACGGCTTCTACGTACACTTCCTCGCGCGCATCGATCGACTGCTCCGTGGTCATGAACACATCCATGATGCTGGGACGGGCGTCAATGGGCATCTGCGAACCTTCGACGAGCAGGTTCGCGTCCGGAAGCGCGTCGTAGATCAGCTTCCGGGACGTGGCGAGCGGCACTGTCGCGTCGACCGCGCCGGCGATAAATGCGGACTGGCCGTCGATCGGCTCCATGTTCACCCGCGTGTGGGGCATGTCCTTAAGGCCGTTGACCTCGAGCGCGACATCCAGGAAGAAATCGAAGTTCGATCCCGAGGTTACCGCGATCTTTTTGCCTTCAAGATCGGCGAGCGACTTGACGTCCGGCGAACCGACTATCTGGAACAGGCCGGATGCGTCGCCGCAAATCGAGATTTCGCGGAAATCGGCGACTTTCCGGAACATGGCCGCCAGCGGCGGCACGGAGCCTACGGTAATCGCCTCGACGGAACCGCCGACCATTGCCTCGATCGCCGGCGGACCGGACGGGAACACCGAGAACTGCATTTCAATGCCCGGCGCGAAGCCCTGGTCCTGGATCAGCCAGTACAGTCCGAAGGAATAAGCCGGGATGATTCCGATTTTGAGAATTTCATTTGAAGCATGGGCTTTGCCGACGAAAAATGTCGGCGCGGCAAGCGCAGCCGACGCCGCAACGCCACCTTTGAGCACCGCGCGACGGCTAGTGTAGCTTGTCTTTGAATTTGACATCTGGACCTCCACGTAGTCAATTGCCGCGTAGTCGCGTTGCATCGCGATGGCGCGGTCGTTAATTCTGGGTACCCGCAGAATTGATTCCTGTCAACTCGCTTGAATTCATTTCGTCAGGCTCGTAAATTGCCCGCTTTTGGGCAGAGCCCGGGAGAGGATGCCGCAAGCAGGCTTGATCGCATTGGCAGGCATCGCGGACAGCGGGCGCCTGGACCGGGAGTTTTCATGAACATCATTCTGATCCTAGTAGATAGCCTGAACAAGGAGGCTCTGCGATTCTACAACAGGGAAGCCGTCTGCAAAACTCCCAATCTGGACAGGCTGGCCGCCAAGTCTCTCGTTTTCGACAATCATTTCGTTTCCAGCCTGCCCTGCATGCCGGCCCGGCGCGAAATCACGGCCGGAAGAAAGGAATTCATGTGGCGGCCCTGGGGCCCGCTTGAAATCTTCGATTCGAAACTGCCCCGAGAAATCCAAAGGCAGGGATACAATACCGGACTCGTTACCGACCATTATCATTATTGGGAAGAGTCCGCGAACGGCTACATGCAGGGCTTCATGTCGCTCGAGATGATTCGCGGCCACGAAACCGACTACCACAAGGTTCCGTCCGACGGTCCGGTGCCGGCCTGGGTGGAAAAGATGTGCGAGTTCCGCTCGCCCTTCCACATGCGCCAGTACTACGAAAACGTGAGGAATTTCAGAGGCGAGGAGGATTTCTTTCCCGCCAGGACCTTTTCGGAGGGGTCCCGCTGGCTGGATCAGTACGCCGACCGGGGACCGTTCTTCCTGCAAGTCGAGAGCTTCGACGTCCACGAACCGTTCCACGTGCCGGAGCCCTACTCATCGATGTATTCGGAGGGTATCGAGGGCTCGTCCGCCGACTACAATATTTGGCCTCCGTACCAGATTTATTCGGACCTCGACGCTTTCATGGAGCAGACGACGACCGAAGAGCTAGCCTTTATTAGGTCCCAGTACTACGGCAAAACGACCATGGTCGACGCTTGGCTCGGGCGTTTTATGGGCAAGCTCGACGACCTCGGTATCTGGGACGATACGATTGTTCTCTTTACAACGGACCACGGCCACGACTTAGGCGAGCGAGGCGCGTTCGGAAAGCAGTATCCGCACTGGGACAGCCACGCGAACATCCCTCTTCTCTTGTGGCACCCGCGCTTTCCGGGAGAAGGCCGGCGAATTTCCGCGCTGACGCAGACGGTCGACCTGCATTCGACATTGGTAGAGGCTTCGGGCGGACAGCCGCCGCAAGAGGCGACGCATTCGAAAAGCATTCTGCCGTTGCTGGACGGGAGGGCGAACGCCATTCGCAATGAAGTCGTCTACGGAACCTTCGGCCAGGGCGTCTGCATCTCCGACGGGGAGTGGACGCTTTTCAAATCGCCGATTGAAGGCAAGCCGCTATATTTCTACTCCACGATGATCACGCGCCCGCTTATCGTGGACAATCCGGTCGACGGCCGGCTAGGCACGAGGCCTGCAAGACCGGAAGGCCATGGCTACTTCGACGCGAGTATTCCATATCCGCTTTGGAGGCTTCCAATCGAGATTGATCCGCGCACTTACGACAATTTTCTTTTCGACCGCGCCAACGATCCGGAACAATGCCGCAATCTTTGGGAATGCGCCCCCGGCCAACGCGACCGGATGATGCGGCTGCTGCGAAATTCGCTCGATGAAGAGGGATACCCCGCCGAACAGCGCGACAGGCTCGGTTTGTAGCTCGCTGGAATTTAAGCTTCATTGACCCATTGCGAGATTCCGCTCGGCAGGGAAATCAGGGCGGGTGCGCTTCAAGGTTAAACGTTGATCCTTGTCGAAATGGTCTTGGCGGGCGCGAAGAGTAGACGGTAGCGCGCAACGCCGCAGGGGCTTGAATCGAAATGCGGCGAACGAGATCGGATGCGAAGGTAACCGCCCGCAAAGTCCGACGCGACGCGCATTCAATACGACGAGAAGTACCGGCATCGGCTTTCGGTTGCCGACCTCGCCTCAAGCCCCGCAAAATATTTGAACTTGACTGGCCGGGCAATTGGTCGTCCGACTTGGCGAACGAAGGATTCCGACTCCGAATGACGCCCTAGCCGCAGAATGCGCAAACATGGCGACTTCCCAATGCGCTGTTGCCAATCGGCCTACCAGTCATTAGCAGGAACCTCTATGCGCGAGGCCGTTCACTTGAGAGCGTACCGCCGAGCCGCTCGGAGCTGACGGCGGCGGCGGAAGCACTTCGGAATCCCGAAGTGGCATAGCGAAGGGGAGAGGTTGAGATTTATGCCGAATACGCTTTACACCGGAGATCTTCCCGACTCTTTCGATGCGGGCGACGCGGTCGCCATCGATACGGAAGCGATGGGTCTCAGATTTGGCCGCGACCGCCTTTGTCTTGTACAGATTTCGACCGGCGACGGCAGCGCGTCTTTCGTGCAGATACGGCGCGAACAGTCCAAAGCGCCCAATCTCCAAAAGATACTGGAAAATCGCTCGATTTTGAAAATATTCCATTTCGCAAGGTTCGACGTTGCGCTGCTGTACCAAACGTTCGGCGTTCTCGCGTCGCCGGTATATTGCACAAAAATCGCATCCAAAATCGCTAGGACCTACACCAATCAGCACGGGCTAAGCGCCCTGGTCGCCGAACTTCTGAATCTGGAAATCTCCAAGGAAAAGCAGTCCTCGGACTGGGGATTGGGCGAACTCAGCGAAGACCAGCTCCAGTACGCGGCGAACGACGTACTTTACTTGCACCGGATCCGTTCCCTTCTGGATCGCATGCTAGAACGAGAAGGACGCGCCGATCTTGCCGCTTCGTGTTTCGAATTCCTTCCGACTCGCGCAAAACTGGATATAGGCGGCTGGCCCGAGGACATTTTTGCACATTAGATAAACGATGGCATTCGACGAGCTCTCAGAAAAGTTCATAGCCGCCGGCCGCCGTGTCGTGGCGAAGGAGGCCGAAGCGCTCTTGCGGCTGGCGGACGACATCGGCGACAGTTTTTTTAGGGCGGCGGAAATCCTGATGCAGGTAAAGGGCCGCGTCATTGTTTCCGGCATGGGAAAATCGGGACATATCGCTCGGAAGATCGCGGCGACACTTGCATCAACCGGTACTCCGGCGCATTTCGTGCATCCTGCGGAAGCCAGTCACGGCGACCTTGGCATGATCGCACGAGGGGATGCCGTATTGCTTCTGTCCAGCTCCGGCGAAACACCTGAGCTTGCCGATTTGATCGCCTATACGCGCCGGTTTTCAATTCCGCTCGTTGGAATTGCAAAACGCGCCGACAGCACGCTGCTGCAACGCTCCGACGCTGCGATCGTTTTGCCGCCCGCCGAGGAGGCGTGCGAGACCGGCATCGTTCCGACAACTTCGACAACGCTAACGCTCGCTCTCGGCGACGCGCTGGCGATCGCCATAATGGAACATCGCAAATTTACTCCCGAACTGTTCAAGGAGTTTCATCCCGGCGGACGGCTCGGCGCCAGACTGTCGAAAGTTCGCGATCTCATGCACGGCATCGAAAAGCTTCCGCTGGTCGATGAAGCGACGCCGATGCCGGAGGCTCTTCTCGAAATTACGGGCAAGGGGTTCGGCATTGCCGGCGTAACTTCGATTGACGGCCGCCTTGTCGGCGTCATTACGGACGGCGACCTGAGGCGGAATATGAACGGCCTCCTCGAAAGGCGAGCAGCCGACGTCATGACGCGCAATCCGCTTTCAATCGAGCCCGAGGCGCTCGCTCAAGAAGCGCTGGCTCTTATGAACGAGCGCAAGATTACTTGCCTCTTTGCGGTGGATCCGGCGAACGGCGGAATCGCCTCCGGGCTTCTGCATATTCACGACTGCCTTAGAGCGGGAATCGCGTAATGTTTAGACTGCCGTCCGATCGGTATTCGAGGCTAGTGATTGCGCTGCGCGTCGTATTGCCCGCCATAGCGCTGGCCGGACTTTGGGCTACCTTTAAATTCGTGCCCGAGACGCCCCATGTCGAAGAATTCGCGACAGAGGAAGTTTCGAATTTCGCGTCGCTGCGAAACAGCGAGTTCGGCTCAATTGCCAATGAAGGATTCGAGATCCAGGTCGAGTCCGAACTCACCGAATGGAAGGATGGCGTTGCGCTATCCAAAAACGTTAGGGCCAAGGTCGACGGACCCGACAACATGGTGGCCATTGTCCGGGCCGCGCATGCCGAGCGGATAGGCAATGACGCGATCGTATCTTTCCGGAGCGGCGCCGAGCTTTCGACGAATTTCGGATATTCGCTGGTTTCCGACGGATTCCAGGTAAACGTGGAAGAACTGGATTTCAACAGCATTGGCGAAGTGTTCCTGACGTTCCCCGGCGGTTTCGGAGCGGCCGGCTACCTCGATTTCGAGCCCGCTGCCGACGATTCGGCCGATGCGAAATATCCGGGTTCCTTAAAGCTCGAAAACAATGTAATTATCGTGTTCAGTCATACTGAATCTTGAAGTGGATATAGGTAATGAGAAAACTTTTGCTCATGGCCGCGATAGCAATGATGGCGTGCTCTGTCGCTGCTCAAGACAAGTTGAATTTGGACTTTGACTCGGGGACTCCGAATGGTCGAATAACGATATTCGCAGACTCGGCGGAATTTAGCGGATCGGGCAGCGAATTCGTGTTCAGGGGCAATGTGGAAGTCATCCAAGGGGAAATCATTTTTAGTTCGGGAGAAATCGGCGCTTATCTTAGCGAAAACCGGACGCAGCTTGATATTGTCCGAGCCGTCAACGGCGCGAGGCTGGATTGGCCGGATGGAATAGCCGAAGCCGATTTCGCCACGTACAGGGTCAGCGACGGGCTGGTCGGGATGTACGGGAATCTAGAGGTTACAACCGAAGACGGGCGACTCGCCGGCTATGCTCTCTTATACGATGTCACAACGGACCGCGGCCAAATATTGAAACGCGAATCGTTCGAGGCGATTTTCCGCCCCGATGAGTAGCCTTAACGCGTCAAGTGCCCGACCTGGGGATAACCGCGACAAGCCTTGCCAAAAGTTTCCGTCGCAAAAGAGCGGTTCAAGGCGTTGAAATTCGTTTGAGCCGACACGAAGTCGTCGGCTTGCTAGGACCGAACGGCGCCGGCAAAACCACGTGCTTCTACCTAATCGCAGGTCTTCTATCGCCAGATTCCGGGAAAATCTTCATGGACGGCCGCGATGTAACCCATCTTCCGATGTACAGGCGCGCGCGTCTGGGGCTTGGGTATCTTCCCCAGGAATCGTCGGTTTTCCTCAACATGTCCGTCGAAAACAATATTATGGCCATTTTGGAATTTAGCGTACGAAATGAATCAGAACGCCGAAGGCGTCTGGACGAGCTTCTTTCCGAGTTCTCAATCGACAAGATCCGCCGCTCGCAAGGCGGAACGTTGTCGGGAGGCGAGCGCAGGCGCGTCGAAATCGCGAGGTGCCTTGCATCGTCGCCCCGCTACATTTTGCTGGACGAACCTTTTGCGGGCATTGATCCGATCTCAGTCGATGATATGCGCCAACTCGTAAAGCATCTGAAGGATAGCGGGGTCGGAATCCTCATTACGGACCACAACGAACGCGCCACCCTTAATATCGTCGATCGAGCTTACGTCATGCACGATGGAAAGATCCTCGCGGAAGGCACGCCGGATGAAATAATATCCAACGACGACGTAAAGCGTCTGTATTTGGGAACCGAGTATGAATCCTAAGGAACAATTCTGGAACCGGCGGGCAGACTTTCGCCTCGTATCTCGAAACTCCGCGTATCGAATGGCGCAAATTCACTTTAGGCGCTTTTTCACTTAAACTTGCGGTGCGCAATTCCTGCGGGCCGTTCCTCCCTTTAGGCAGTCATTCAATTTTTGGGATTATCGCCTGGCCGGTCCTTGGCTATGCTGTTTCCGGGCGCGAGTTCGGATAAGGTTCGTAGCGATGCGGTCGGCGGATAACCTAAGGAAATTTCGCTGGCAATGTCGTTCTGCTTGACGATCCTCCCGTCGCCATGCGCCGCGCAGCCGTTCAGAAACTTCATGCGATCGATTAATTTGCAACGGCGAGCCGCGAGCTTTGCCCGCGCCGCCTTCCCGCCGGCTAGGCCGTTGACGATATCATGGAATATTCGGTCGCAGCGCTCCGGCAGCACGCCGTGGAGCATGCTGCGGACGTAGCTGTCGCCACGCGGGAGCTAGATGCCGAAAAGGGTCCGCGCGCTGGACCGCCATTGGCCGGATTTGAGCGGCTACACATCCAAAGGGAAGACGGGGCGCGACAGGAACGAGACGGCGAAGGCAACCATGCCGGTGTCCGCAATGGACGGACACGTGCAAGCGCCGACTTGCAGAGCTTGAACGACAGCACGACAAATCCCGCGAGAGTTATCAAGGCAGCCGCAATGCTTGGCTAGATTCACGGTACAACGGCTAGCCTCGATTCCCAACTAAGGCAAATTGCATGACATTCTAGCCGCCCCGGCG
>JAPPFL010000072.1 GCA_028823855.1 Albidovulum sp. | reverse complement strand
TGACACGGAAACACCATATCTGGGGAGGCCATCCACATTCTAGGTCAAACTCTTAAGGAATTTTCTGCGATCAAGTGAGTTGGACATGTTCTTTCTCCATATGTCGCCTGCGATTAGCACAGCAAAATGTCGTTCCTAAACCAATGCCGTTTATTCAAGCCGGACGCAACCCCAAGGCGCCGCTAAGAGCATGCGCCCAGCAAGAATTATTCTCGGAGTCTTGGGGGCGTTCAGCCCGGCGCGCTATCCCTTAACCGCTCCCGCCACCATGCCGGCAATAATCTGCCGCGCCGCGAAAAAAGTGAATAGTAGAGGCGGGATGACGATTAGCGTTCCCATTGCCATGATCCGGCCCCATTCAACTCCGGTATCGGTTATGAAGCCGGCCGCTCCGACCGGCAGCGTTCTGGTTTTGCGCCCGGTCAGCAAGAGCGCGAGAATGAATTCGTTCCAGGCAATTCGGAACGTAAAGATGCCGGCGACCGCATAGCCCGATTTCATCAGCGGCAGCATTATGCGAAAAAAGACTTGCAGCGGCGTGGCGCCGTCGATAATGGCCGCCTCTTCGAGTTCGACGGGAATCTGCTTGTAAAATCCGAACAAGAGCCAGATCGCAAATGGAAGATTCAACGCCGTGTAAAAGAATATCAGCACCGCGAGATCGTTGTCGAGATTGAATATGACGACCAATGCGAAGGCGGGGACGGCAAGAACCGCCGGTGGAACCATCCGAATGAGCAGCGTCGAATTCGCAATGAATCTTCGTCCTCGGAATTCGGACCGGGCCAGCGCATAGGCGCAGAATCCGCCAAATGCCAGTGTCAGGAATGTCGACACGGTTCCAACGATAATGGAATTCCACAAATACGTGTCGAACTTGCCTCGCGTCATTATGTATTGGTAGTTGTCGAGCGTTGGCACGAAGAAGAACCAGAGCGGTTCTTTCGACTGAACGATGACATCGTTTTTGAAAGATGTTGCGACCATAATCCAAATTGGAGCCAGGGCCAAAATTGCGAGCACGATCAGCGCGGCGTAATGGCCTAGTATCTTGCTGAATCGGCGATGGCGAAACGCTGCCATTTTAGATGTCCGACTTTTCTTTCAGCGGGTCGCTGAATACGAGAATTGCGAAACTCAGCCCGAATACCAGCAGGATGAGCAAAACAGATATTGCGGAAGCGTAGCCCAGCTGCTGAGTATCGAATGCTCTATTGTAAATGTGAAGCGAAAGCAGCTCTGTTGCCCGGCCGGGACCGCCTCCCGTCAGGATGTACATGACCTCGAGCGCCCGAAATACGTCGATTAGCCTCATTAGCAACGCGATGACGATAATTGACTTCAGCATAGGCAGTTTGACCAGGAGAATGTGCTGCCACCAATTCGCGCCGTCTATCTTGCTCGCTTCCAGGACTTCGCTCGGGAGAGCCTGTAGCCCGGCGATGATGATGATGAATATAAAGGGCGTCCATTGCCAAATGTCAGTAAACACAATTGCAAAGAAAGCGAGTTCGGCATCTCCGAGCCAAACCTGCGGCTCGATGCCGACCATTCCAAGATAGTAGTTGATCCATCCGATCCGAGCATCGAACAGATATCGCCAGATGAGTCCGACGACGACTGGCGAAACCATGAGCGGCAGAATGAAAATCGTTCTGAACACGGATGCGCCGCGAATTGGCTTTTCGAGCAGAAGCGCCAGGCTGATGCCCAGCACCATTTCAATCAGAATCGTCCAAAAGCCGAAACGTATGGTCACCCATATCGATTCCCACACGTCGGCATCAAATATCATTCGCTTGAAGTGGGACAGCCCGACGAATGGAGCCGTTTCGAAAGGCATGCCGATCTTCCAGTCGTAGAAGCTCAGGTAGAAGGCATCGACGACCGGGTAAACAAGCCCGCAAACCATTACGAGAACCGCCGGGAAAATAAAGAGATACGGGTTCAAAGACCGTATGTTGAATCCGGGTCGACCCAAGTCGTCCGTATCGCTTGAAGCGCGGTCCGTCACGGAAAATTAAATCTCCAGAAGGCGAATTGTGAACCCGGGCCGCTCAAGCGGCCCGAGCCTTGGAAACGAATATTCTAGTTTCCGCGGTAGCTTGCCCAAGTATAGTAGCCTTCGCGCTCCATGATCTCCCGGGCTTTCTCGTTGGCCGCATCCATGATGGTCTGGATCGGGTCGTCCGTGGTGATGACTTCCGTCAAGGCTTGCCCTAGTACGTCCACATTCAGCTCATTCCATTCAGGAATCAACGGGCGCCAATCCGGATCGGCGCATGGAAGCTGCTCAGCTACAACTGGGTATTCATCGAAATTGTCCGCGTTGTTCATCAACGTGGAAATCCGGACCGGGTCCCCGCCTAGTTCAACCATCCGCTGGTCCCCGGCTTTCGACGTGATATACTGGATGAAGAGGAAAGCAGCCTCCCGATTTTGCGAATTTGCGGGGATGCCGACAGCGAATCCGCCGGTTTCCGAACCGCAGCGCGTTCCAACCGGATGCAATCCGTAACCGACCAGTCCATCGATTTTCGACAGTTTGGGATTCCTAGACATTGCGGCGATTTTAAGAGTATCGAGATACAAAGCCGCATCGCCTTGCAGAAATGCCGCCGAAGCCTCGCCAAAGCCGAAAGTTGGAATTCCTGTCGGACCGGTCTGAGCAATTTCTCGAAGGACCTGCGCCGCTTCAACAGCTTCGGGCGAATTTATTGTTGGATTCCATTGGTCGTCGAAGATCTTTCCGCCCAAAGGAGCGAGATGAAGAAGCCAGCCCGCCGTTACCTGGTGACCGGTTCTACCGCGTGAAGTCATTGCCGGAATGCCGGCATCGCCCAGCTGCTTCATGACGACTCTAAGTTCATCGTAGGTCGTAGGAGGCTCGATTCCCTGTTCTTCGAGAATGTCCTTCCTGTACGCCAGAATCGATGTTTCGGCTCCGAATGGGATGCCGTAGAGCGCCCCGGATTTACCGGGCATATATCCCTTCTTCCCGCCGACAATGCCCCCGTTCTGAAGATAGGCGTCCGCGATGTCGTCAATGTCATACTCGGGATCGACCAGAGATCCGCTTGTGAAGTACTGGGACAAAGGAGTCAAAAGACCCTTGGCGACATATTCGCCCTTCCACATGACGACCCACGACACGACGTCGTAATCGCCGGTCGGCTTGGACATTTCGAGAATCTGGCGATCGCGGAGCTTAAGGTACTGCAGCGCGTCGATTTCAACTTCAATTCCCGTTTCCTCGGTGAATTCCTCAACAAGGGTTTCCGCCGCTTGAAAGTGGGCGAGTGCGGGCCAGCTTACGACGATTGTCGTTCCCGCGTACTTTTCATAGGGATTGGCGAGCGCCGCCGCGCCTAGCGCGCACGCCGCCGCGAACGCGGCGAATCCCGCGCATCCATTAGCAATTTTCGTAAGTTTCATTATTGACCTCCATGCTGTGAAACTACGGGCGAACCAGAAATCGGCATTTCTGGTCCGTATGCCTCGCCGCCGCTAAATCGCATTGCCGGATTCGCGGTCGAACAAGTAAAGCCGACTCGTGTCGAAAAGATATGTTCCGCTGGTCATCGGTTCGGTTGTCGGACCTACTTCGACCGAAGCTGTCACGGGTACTTCGCCGATGGTCGCCGCTAAAAATTGGGACGAGCCAATGTATTCGGCTACGCTGACATCGAGGTCGATCTTCGCGTAGGTTGATTCCGACGAGCCAGCGCGGCTGGCATTAACTGCAAAATGCTCCGGCCTAAGGCCTGCAATTACGTCCTTGCGCGGCGCTCTTTTTGCCTTTGCTGTCATTTCGGGCGAGAGAGGCAAGTCAAATCCTTGTCCCTTCACCTTCACTGGATCGTCGCTGTGCAGTTCGCCTTCGAGGAAATTCATCGAAGGCGAACCAATGAATCCGGCGACAAAGGTATTCAGAGGCGAATTATAAACCTCGCGAGGCGTCCCGACCTGTTGAATCAGGCCCTTGTCCATTATGACGATCCTGTCGGCCATTGTCATGGCCTCGATCTGATCATGAGTCACGTAAATCATCGTTCTGTCGAGCTTTTTGTGAAGTATCGCTAGCTCGGTTCTCATGGACGACCTCAGTTTTGCGTCCAGGTTTGAAAGCGGTTCATCAAATAGGAAACAGTAGGCGTCGCGAACGATCGATCGTCCCATCGCGACTCGCTGCCGCTGGCCCCCGGAAAGGTCTTTGGGCTTTCGAGCGAGAAAGTCCGTAAGTTCCAGCATTTCGGCGGCTCTGCGAACCCGTTCTTCTATTTCTGCCCTCGGCTTGCCGGCCAGGCGCAGCGCAAACGACATATTTCCGGCGACATCCATATGCGGATAGAGCGCATAGGACTGGAACACCATCGCTATGTCGCGCTGCTTCGGCGGCAGCCATGTAACGTCTTTGCCGCCGATGTGGATTTTGCCTCTCGAGATATCTTCGAGACCGGCGATCATGCGTAGAGTCGTCGACTTGCCGCAACCGGACGGTCCGACGATTACGACGAATTCGCTCTCTTCAATTTCAAGGTCCAATTCCGGAATAACAACAGTCGGCCCAAATCTTTTGACAACTTTTTCGAGGGCTACGCCGCGCATGTCGTCATCTCCTTGCCAGTGCCGCTTGCCAAGATCCTGGTCATTGCGGCGGCGTCTCTCTCGAAATTCCAAACCGTTTATGGAAAGGCGACCAAGTCATGGAGCCGGTCCCGAGCTCATGCGTTCCACGAGTTTTAGACTGGGTTCCGACACCAAAATGCGTTTCCGGATCGTGTCCGTTCGCGAGCAGATTTCTTCGACCGCGATTTCTGCAACTCTTTCCAGGGGCGTGCGAACGGCAGTTATCGATGGCCGCGTGCATTTCGCCATATCAGAATCGTGAATCGCGACGACCGAAAATTCCCGCGGTACTCGAATCCCCATGTCAAGAACTTTCGACAATGCGCCTATCGCGGATATGACATTCGAAAACACAGCCGCCGTCAACCCCTCCGCGGATGCCAACAACTTTTCGATGCCTCGCGCGCCACCGAAGAAATCGAATCCTCCGGTGCCTTGCCACGAGAATTCCGGTTGAATTCCGGCGTCGGAAAGCGAGTTCATCCAGCCAGCCTTCCTTTCCTGGGAAAAGGGAAGGCGTTGCGCCACATGAAGAAAACCGATCCGGCGATGGCCGAGATCCAAAAGGTGTTGTGTCGCTATACGGGCAGCCTTTTGATTGTCGATGCTTACCACCCGCGAGTCTTTGGAATAGCCGGACTGAAGATGAACTGTAGGAATCTTTCGCCGAGCGGCTCGCGACAAGACCCTGTCCATTTTGGTGTTCGCGCCTTGCAAGATCAGGCCGTCAACGCCTCCGCCGCCGATTAGGTCCTCTAGCAGGGAGCAGTCGCCTTTGCGACTGGCTTCGCCCGGAATCGTGGCCATTCCGTGTCGAGCTGCCGCTCGCTGGGCGCAGGAGAAAATTTCCGCGTTCACCGGGTTTTTCAGATCATGCATAACTAATGCCAAATAGCCGGACCTCGCCGAACGAAGCGATCTCGCTGCTGTATGAGGAGCGTAATCCAGCTCTCGGATTAAGTCTTCGACGCGCTTGCGGGTCACGTTTCTAACTCGCAGCGTTTCGTCTGAATTAATGATTCTCGAAACAACCGAAGGGGAGACGCCCGCAGCCCGAGCAATTGTTGCCATCGTCGCCATCAGATGCAATCAATCCCGAATGTTGCCGCCCAAAAATCTCGCCTCGAATCCTTACACTTGGCAACTGTTTTGAGCAAGCGGAATTGATAACGCGATTCAGTGGCCAGTTTGATAAATCGATTAATTCAAATCGATCATTGGTTCTCTTAACTGTGTAAAATCATTCGCTTTATGGGAGATTAATATTCCGGTAAAACGATTTTTCACTTTAGTTGGTAAATCGATTGATTACGGAGAAAATTTAGCTATTGTCGCTCCGCCGACTTCGAATTTCGGCATGCGCGATTTACCTCTTTAAACCGCAGGGAGAATTCTACGCTTGAAAAAAGCATTGCAACTTGTGGCATGGGACGATCCTCGGTGCACCGCGCCCATAGCGGCGGCGCAGAGAGCGTGGGCCTGCAAATCCGGAATCGAGATCGAGGTATCGGTGCGGTCGCTGGAAGCATTCAACGACCAGCCATTGCGCGAATTGGCTCCGCATTGCGATTTGATGGTCGTTGACTACCCGCACGTTGCGCGCGCAATTTCCGAAAGTGCGATCGTTTCATTCGACGAGCTTTTAGGCGCGGAAGCGGTTCGTCCGATTGCGGATCGAGCCATCGGGAACGCCCAAGTGTCCTTTGTTGTAGATGGAGCTCATGCTGCATTGGCCTGCGACGCGGCATGCCATCTTTCGGCCTCGCGCCCTGTAAAATTTACTGAGCTCGGTTGCGGTGCGCCCTCGACGTGGCAAGATATTTTTACGCTAGCGGATTCAAATCCCGGAACTGTCGCGGTCGCGCTGTCGCCCACTGATGCGATTTCCATTCTGCTAAGCCTTGCGCACGGCGCCGGGACCGAGCCCGACGGCGGTTCTCGCTTATTTCGAAACGCTCGAGCGGCTCGACTGTGCGCGGCGACGCTTGCGCGCCTGGCGTCAACAGTACCTGAATACTGCTGGCATTCTAGCCCGCAGGACATTTTCCGGATTGCGGAGGAATTTGATGAAATCTCGTATATCCCGTTGACTTTCGGGTATTCAAGGAAGGTTCGGCGCGAAGAAGGGGGATGGCGTTTCTTGCCGCCTCCGGAAGGATGCGGAAGCTTGCTCGGAGGCGCGGGGATGGCGATATCGTCGCTCACGAAACACGGACAGGAAGCGGCAGAGTTCGCTCTTTGGTTCTGCGGCAGAGAAGGCCAAGTCCTGGCGGCGCAAAATCTAGGGCAACCGTCCAACCTCGCGGCATGGGATAATCCTGGCACAGATTCCGAAATGGCCTGTTTTTTCCAAGATGCACGCGCTATTCAGGAAACTGCATTTGTCCGACCCTTAGCCTCCTGGTGGCCGTCGGCGCAGGTCGAATTAGGTACTACTCTGGTCGAAGAGATTAGGGGGAATAGCGACTTGGAGCGCATTATCGAAGCGCTGGAAAGCGTGTACAGAAGGCATCGCGAGGAGAGCGAGACGTAGAATGAAAGAAGAAATTGCCGAATCCAAGCCGGCTTTGGCTGGAGTTCGAATTCTCGATTTCTCCCAGATGATGATGGGACCGCTTTGCACCCAGACTCTTGCCGACCTTGGTGCCGATGTCATCAAGGTCGAACGGCCGGGCAGCGGCGATTGGATGCGTAGCATGCCAATGGTTGGGGAATTTGTCGGGCGCGACAGCGCCGCCTTCCACGCATTTAACAGAAACAAGAGGTCTCTTACCGTAGATCTCAAGAGCGACCTGGGACGAAAAGCTCTTCTAAAAATCTCAAAGCAGTGCGATGTCGTAGTAGAAAATTTTCGTACCGGCGTCATGGATCGCCTCGGTCTAGGATATGACGATTTCAAGATTGCCAATCCCCGAATAATCTATGCATCGGGCTCAGGGTGGGGGGCCGGTAGCAGAATGGCGGATCAGGGATTGCCTGGCCAGGACCTGCTCGTGCAAGCCGTGAGCGGGGTCATGTTCCACACAGGTCGCGACGGAGACCCGCCCACCGCATGCGGAACCCCGATAGCAGATTTCGCCGCATCGCAGTCGCTCGCGATTGGCATACTCGTCGCATTGGTTGCAAGAGACCGGCTTGGCATCGGCCAAAAGGTCGAGACCAACCTTTTTTCAGCGATGCTTGGCGTAATGGCGCAGGAGAATTTCGCGGTCATGAATCAGGACGCGAGTTTTCGCCGGTCGCGGACGGGCATTGCGAGTTGCTGGAACGATGCCCCCTACGGCAACTATCGGACTTCGGACGGCTGGGTCACAATAGCAATGTGCCCGCTCGACAAGCTCGGATCGCTCATAGGCGATGACGAACTCGGGGAACTGGATCCTTGGAACCATCGCGAAGAGGCGAAGGAGCGCATCGATGGCTGCACCATTAAACGAACCACATCCGAATGGATGGAGACATTCAAGGAGGCGGATATTTGGGCATCTCCGGTCAAGACCTCGCGGCAAACCATAGATGCGCTAATCGAAACCGACTCCGGCAGGCTGGTGGAGATGGAGCATCCGGAAGCTGGAAGATTGAAGGCTATCGCTTGCCCGGTCTCCATGAGCGAAACGCCCGCGATCGACTGTCATCCGGCACCCCTGGTTGGCCAGCATAACGACGACGTATTGGGTCAGTTCCTCTCTAAAGAAGAAATCGACGCTCTTAAGGAATCGGGAGCGCTCTAGGATGGAAGAAAGACTGCATCCGAATCTGGCTCTGGAACGACGGGGCGCCGTCGACGTACTTCGCATTGACAGGGAGGAGGCGCTCGGGGCTTTGAATTTCGAGATCATGGAACGACTCGGAACTTTTGCTAGTGAGCTGGCTGGCTGCGGGTCTCGCCGGGTTCTGGTTCTGACGGGAACGGGCCGTTCTTTTGTAGCGGGAGCCGACATAAGGGGATACGACAAAGTCGGGCAAGCGGAATTCGACAGGTTCCAGAGGCGTTCACGCGCTACATTTGACGCCGTCGCGGCGCTGCCGCAAATAACGATTTGCGCAGTGAATGGCTACGCGCTAGGCGGCGGTTTTGAACTGGCGCTATGCTGTGACATTGTGCTCGCGAGCCGCAAAGCAAAGCTCGGGCTGCCGGAAATAAAGCTTGGCCTCCTACCTGGCGGGGGCGGTACTCAGAGGCTAGCGAGACTTGTCGGCGCAATGCGCGCAAAGGAAATCTTGTTGACGGGCCGAATGATTACTGCCGAAGAAGCGGTTGAATACGGAGCCGCTCTCCAATCACTGGACCCGGACGAGCTTATGCCGAAAGCCCTCGAGTTGGCCGATGAATTGGCATCGAAGGCTCCGCTGGCTCTGGCGGAAGGCAAGCGCGTAATCGATGACGGCCTCGATGCGTCGCTAAGTTCCGGCTTGACGTTGGAGCAACGCGTTCTTGGGGCTTTGTTCGCGAGCGACGACGGCAAGGAAGGAATCGCCGCATTCGTTGACAAGCGCGATCCGGAATTCAAGGGCCGCTAGGGAGAGCAGGCATGGTCGAAAGCGTTATTGGATACAGGTCGGGCCCTTTCGCCTCGGTAGGCATGGGTCTTCCGGGCGACCACGAGGGCAAAACGGCAACTCGCGTGATTTTTGTTCAAGGAAGCGACAAGCTGGCGCTAATTGATAGCGGCATCCACGCCGGCCTTCCCGCTCTCAGCCAGGCGTTTAGGGAACTAGGCAAGAATCCGGCCGATCTTGATTACTTGCTGCTAACGCACGAGCACATGGACCACGTCGGGAACAACGGTTGGCTCAAACAGGAAACCGGATGCGTCGTTTTGGGGCACGCGGCCCGGGCCGAACGGGTTGCCGACAATTTGCTAAACGCGACAACCATCGTCCACGCGTTTCCTGAGGGAAAAAGCTTCGATCTCAAGAGCGAATATCTGGATTGGATGGGTCCAGTCGAAGGGCCGATCGACAAAACAATTGTCGAAGGCGACGTTGTAGATCTGGGTGGCGGTGTCGAACTTGAGGTCTTGGAGGTTCTCGGTCACTCGATGGCGGAAATAGGGTTTTTCGAGCGACAGTCGGCTTCTCTTGTAATTGCCGACCCGCTACTGCCAACAGTTAATCCAGTCCTTTACCTGTATGAAGATCCAAACATTATGCGCGAGACATTCGACAAAATAGAACGCTTTCTCGATGAACGGCGGGTGTCGACGATATTATTTGCCCACGACGAACCTAAGGGCGTGGATGAAACGGTCGAACTGCTAAACGATTGCCGACGACGTGTCGACAAAGTCGAAGAGTCAATTTTGCGTCACATCGGATCCAATCCGGGAATTGGTTTCGCCGAACTCCGCGACAAGTGCTGCGACGACCAGGAAAAAGTTAGGGAATGGCGAGCGCTGGTCTCTATCAATGCAAGCCTAAGAGATTTCGAATCCAAGGGCCTAGTGCGCGAAGAAAACGGGGGCTGGCGCCTTGCCAATTGAACGCAAATTCGATGCCGCGGTTCTCGGAACCGGTACGATGGGCGCGCAAATCGCGTTGTCTATGGCTATGGGCGGAGCCTGCGTTTCCTTGTGGGGACGGCGCGCCGCAGCATTGCCGGAAGCAATGGAGCGAATCTACAGAGATTGGCAATTTCTTGTCGAAGAAGGGTTGGCATGCAATAAAGACTCGCAAGATGTATTTGGACGACTGCAATGCGTAGAAGAATTAGAATCGGCTGTAGAAAGAGCCGATTTTGCAATCGAGGCAATCACTGAAGATCTGGACTCGAAAAGGCAACTGTTGAGAAAAGCGCAGTCGGCATCTCCTGCCAGCGCATTGCTGTCGAGTACGACATCCGCGATTCGTGCGAGCGAACTGCAGGAAGGCCTAGGGCGCCCCGAAATGTTCTGCATCGCTCATTTCGCGCAACCGGCGCACATTGTCGGCCTTGTCGAAGTCGTACCGGGCGAGCGAACGAAAGAGGCTACAACTGCGGCGGTTGAGGAAATACTCGAATCGATCGGCAAGAGTCCGGTCTTGTGCCCCGACATTCCGGGGTTTCTTTGGGCAAGAATCCAACACGCTGTTCTAAGAGAATTTGCGTCGCTCGTGGGAAGGGGCCTAACCACTCCGGAAGCGTGCGACAAAATCTTGAAACTCGGCTACGCAGCGAGACTGCCGGCCATGGGCGCCTTTGAACATGCCGACTTGGCGGGCCTAGACCTGCTGAACGGCGATGCGGCGAAGGCGGTTTGGGAGGACCTCTCCAATGTCTCGGATCCGGCCGAAACGCCCGTCGGAGAACTTTTCGAAAAGGGGTTCAAAGGAATGAGTTCCGGAAAGGGATTTTACGATTGGAACGTGCGCGACCCGGAAGCATTCAAGGAAGGTCGCGACCGCGAAATCGTTCGGCGAACCAAAATTCTTGCCGGCGCGGAAGTCAGATTTCCGAATCAATAGCGTTCGAACTTCGTAGCTGCGGGTTGCGAATTCGCACCGGCTAGTCGGTTCCGGTCGGGATCGGCGGCGACGCGAAACGAATCCTAAACTGGGGCTTTCGTTCAGCGTCTTCGGCCGGTAGCGCCGAATTCGTTCGGTCCGGAACCGGTTTGGATCGGGTCGCCGTGCCAGTCGAGCGTCGACGCTTTGGCTCGCGGCAATTAGGGGGTGCATTTGCATCGATACTTCGGGAAGGCACCAACCTTGATCGGAACGACATGGCCAACATGAGCGTTTTTGTTTCGGCATCCATTGCGCGAATTTCCTAACGAACCCCGCGAGTTTAAACCCGTCGAATCGACGGGCGTTAGAAAAGACGTTCGCAAATTCTAGATTTGGATTGGTGCCAAAAGCCTTTGCGGCAAAAAACTGAAGGGCAAATAATACGCATGGTCAACGCGCGGGCCACTAAATCGCTTAATCGGCTTTCAAGCAGCGAGTCATTTCCCGAGCCGATATTTCCGTTTCCTTTCAGCCAACGCTCCAAGTCAGCCCCGGCGCCGTTCTTTCTAGTGCTCAGAGCGACTTGCGACCGTGCGCTAACCATCTCGGGCGGGGACGCAGTTTCCTCTACGCGTTCGAGCTTTGCGCAACAGAACGGGAATCCTTTTTGCGGTAGGTAATCGTGCAATCTCCAATCCGAATCGTGGGGAAAAGCCGTTAAAGAGATCGAATCGCTGATTGCCATCTTGAAATTTTCGGAACGTAGTCTAAAGAATTTTTAAAGCGTCAATTTGCGGTACCTGGCCGCGCACGGATTGGAACTTCATTCTGCGGCGACACGATAGCGAGAGCGCGAGGGAAATAGGGAGCAAGTGTGGAATGCCGCGGGATGAATTTGACATTCTGTTCAACGAAAAACTCGATGCTCTGAAGTCGGAAGGCAATTACCGTTACTTTGTCGACATCAAGCGTCGGCAGGGCGAATTCCCGAGAGCGATACACTATTCTAAAGGCGGTGAACGAGATGTTACCGTCTGGTGTTCCAACGATTATCTCGGAATGGGGCAGCATCCGGCAGTACTTGAGGCTATGACCCGGGCTGTTCGAGAGGGCGGCGCCGGCTCCGGCGGTACTAGGAATATTTCAGGAACGACCCACTACCATGTTCTTCTCGAAAAAGAACTTGCCGATTTGCATGGCAAGGATGCTGCTTTGCTGTTCTCGTCTGGCTACATGTCCAATTGGGCGACTTTGGCGACGCTCGGATCGAAGCTGCCGAACTTAGTCATTTTTTCCGATGCGATGAACCATGCGTCAATGATTGAAGGAATTCGGCATTCCCGTGCCGAGAAGAAAATCTGGAAGCACAACGATGTTGACGACCTGGATAGGCTGCTGGCGGAGTGCCCGCGAGATAAAGTTAAGATAGTTGCGTTCGAATCAATTTATTCTATGGATGGCGATATCGCGCCGATTGAACAGATTTGCGATGTGGCCGAGAGCCACGGCGCAATGACGTATTTGGACGAAGTTCACGCCGTGGGAATGTACGGCCGTCGCGGCGGCGGGATAGCCGAGCGCGAAGGACTTGCGGACCGGATAACGATTGTGGAAGGCACGCTGGGCAAGGCCTTTGGTATCGTCGGAGGTTACATTGCGGGATCGTTCGCGATGTGCGACTTCATTCGTTCGTTTGCTAGCGGATATATTTTTACAACGTCCTTGCCGCCGGCTGTAATTGCCGGGGCCCTTGCTTCGGTACGGCACCTAAAGGTCAGCGAATTGGAGCGTCGGCGTCACAGAAAGCAAGTGAGGCGGCTTCGCGAACGGCTTGACGCCGACGGCATACCGCACATGGACAATCCAAGCCACATAGTACCGGTTCTGATCAAGGATCCCGTCAAGTGCCGGTACATTTGCGACGTGCTTTTGGAAAAATATGGAATCTACGTTCAGCCGATAAATTATCCGACGGTGCCGAAAGGAACCGAACGACTTCGAATTACGCCCTCGCCGCAGCATGGGGAAGTTGACATCGACCAATTTGTCAATGCGCTAGGAGAATTGTGGTCGCGATGCGCACTGTCATACAAGGTCGCGTAGTCGGCGATGGAAATCTCTAGGAGAACTCGAGCGTGAGGATATTGTACGCGACGGCAGCGTTGCTGGCTGCCTTGTCCTTGTCCGCTCTCGCGGAGGGCGACGCCGACAAGGGCGCTAAGACATTCAAGAAGTGCAAGGCTTGCCATGCGATCGTCGCGGATGACGGAACTACGATCGTTAGGGGAGGCAGGGTCGGTCCCAACCTTTACGGTGTCGTCGGCAGGCGCGCAGCGTCCGTCGAGGAATTCAAATACGGTAAAGGGCTAGTCGAGGCGGGCGAAATTGGGCTTGTTTGGGACAAAGAGAACTTTATCGAATATCTGAAGAATCCGCCCCGATTCGTTGCGGCCTATATAGGCGTGCCGAAGGTTGTCGCCAGAATGGCATTCAGGCTCAGCAAGGGCGGCGAGGATTTGTATGCCTATCTCAAGCGCGTTGCCGAAGACGGGTCATAGCGGGTTGATTCAGCCATTTGAATTCCTCATTTCCGATCCGCCATGATCTCCTCGTCGCAATAGTCCCGCAACCGGGACCGCGTAGGAATCCGGTGCGCAGGGCAGGGCGATTTCGTCCGCAGCCAAGAATCGGTTCTCACGTGCCTCGCGCCGCCCGACTTCGGAAGACGATTCCTTGCGAAAGAAAACTCGGATCGGGAGGCGAATCGGTCGCTTACCACCGCACGTTGCCGCCCGAACTCGCCGATGTCGTGCGCAATGCGCTCTTGGGCGTCTCATTGCGCTCCCTTGGCTTGACGCCGCCGCGGTCGTGAATCCGATTGAGCCAGCGTCCGATTTCGCCGGCGCCAGAACCGGGTTCTATGCCTTCCAGTCTCGCCCCTGTGGCGGGCAACGAGATGCTGGCGATGCTGGAACGGCGCCGTATGAACCGGCCGAGCGCCTGGCGATGCTGGCCGAGGTCATAGCGGCAGAGGCCGGGTGATGGCGAAGGTGATCGGGAAGTCGCCGCGCGACGAGTTTGGGCCGCAAGTGCCGATGTCGAGGCACTACGCGCGGTCGGCAAGCTGTCCGGCGAAGTCGTCGCCGTGATCCGGGTTCTGGTGACGCTGCCGAGCACCCTGATTTCCATCCCGCTGGAGAGGACCGCCCCGAAAACCGGCAGGCCCTGCATGCCGACGAAACCGGAAAGCGGGTCGACGGGCAGAACCACTGGCTGCATTTCTTCACCGACGGATCGCTGGCACTGAAGTTCCTGCATCGAATGCGCGGGCGGAAGCGATCGATGGCATCGGCATCATTCCCACTTCACCGGCGCGCCGATCCACGACTGCCGGGCGTCATACTTCGCCCGCGAAAACTGCAAGAACGGCCTCTGCGGCGCCAATTTGTTGCGCGAACCGACTTTCATTTTCGTGTCCAGCGACTACCAAGGGGCACGCCTGATGAAGAAACTGCTGTTCGAGGCCCGCCACTGGGTCAGCAAAGGCAAATCCAGGATCCAGGGCGGGGTCGAATATCTGCCAATACGCAGGCGATACCGAACCATCCTCTCACAGGGAGACGGGGAACGGCCCGAGATCCCCAAGCGCAAAAAAGGCCAGCGCGGACGCATCGCCAAGTACGATGCCCACAAACTGCACGCGAGGCTCGAGAAACACGAAGACGCCGTGCTGCGCTTCTTACACGACCTGTACGTCAGCTTTACGAACAGCGCCGGAGAACGCGGTCTCAGGATGGCAAAAGCCAAGATAAAGGTCTCCGGATGCTTCAGAACCCTCGTCTATGCCGAGGACCGGTGCCAAATCTCAAGCTACCTGCAATCAATGGCTGCAATCCGCTCGTCGCCATCCGAATCGCGCTTGCAGGACGAGTCGCCGACATGGTCAAATAAACATAGGCCCCCGATCTCAATCGTGAACGTGCGAGTTGTTGCGACTCCGGTTATTTTGAGCGATTGAATGAGAATCTTTTTAAACGATCTAATTTTAAGAACTGGTTCAAAATAGGTTCGATCCTTTCTCTATGCGACTTACTATCCAAAAGCTTCGCCATCACGTATGGGGCAAGCGCACCAAATGCTAGGCGACCTGGGATGGGTTGGAGGCGGAAGCGTCAATCGCAATTTCCCTATCCGTTCAGATTTTTGATGAATGGCCGAAATGTTGGACAGAATTCGCCAGCGACACCGCGCAGTTAAGCGATGCGCCCGTAGCTTCGCAAATCTGCGGAAGCAGCATCCACTCCAGCATCCAAGCTGAACCGGAACGCTCTTGTTCATGCACAAGCGCTTGATGGCAACCCGAAACCAGAGTCCCACTGAATCTTGCTAAAGATACTAAGAGTTCTGCCCTAATCGGATTGGATTTGTGCGGCATCGACGATGAACTGCCGGCGTGCGCTAAGCTGATTTCGCCCATTTGTGCCATTAGTGCCATGTCAAGTCCGAATTTTCCGAGAATACCTGCCAGCGTCGCATTCCAAGCCGCGTATTCGGCAAGCGTGCCGCGCTCCGCGTGCCAGGCGTGACCAGGATCGCGGATGCCCAGGGCTGATGCAAGTTGGCGGGACACTTCGCTCGATTCGTGGCCAAGCCGCGAACGGTCGCCGGTCGGCCCTCCGAATTGTAGCGCCTCTAGGCGAGAACGAAGACTCTCCAGCCTCACTAGCTGCGATAACAGAGGTCTCCGCCACGATTTAATACGGAATTTGGCAAGCATGGGCTCGGCATTCTGCATTCGCGTTCTCGCCATGACTTCGCCGAGGCCGAATTCACTTTCCATTCTTTCGAAAGCCAGGTCGAGCTGTTTGCCAAGTGACGCGAAGTGGGAATTAACGCTTTTCAAGGCCAGTACCAAAGCCGTGTCGATCAAGTCCTGGCTTGTCGCGCCCAAGTGAAGGCATGCACTGCATTCTTCCCCCGCTACTTCCCGCAACTGCCGTACAAGCTCCGGCACCGGGACACCGTCGCGTGCGGTGCATTCGCGGATAAGTTCCATGTCTGGAACGAATTCCTTGATATTTTCCTTGGCGGCGGAAGCTGTCGGTTCCGGAATCAGTCCGACCCGTTCCAGGACATCCGCCAACGCGATTTCAAAGTCGATCATTCGCGTTAGCATCGCCGATTCGCCGAACTCTCGGGCAACGAAATCGTCGCGGCGAACAAATTCGAAAAGCGTGGGTGCGTTGGGATTATTATCCAATTCAGATCGCTTCCATTGCGATGGCAACTCCTTGCCCTACTCCCACGCACATCGTTGCGAGAGCGCGAATTCCGCCTCGCTTTTGGAGTTCGACAGCTGCGGTCCCCGTAATTCTTGCTCCCGACATGCCGAGCGGGTGGCCGAGTGCAATGGCTCCGCCATTTGGGTTAACGCGCTGGTCATTTTCTGCGACGCCAAGTGCCCTCAGAACGGCAAGCGACTGGCTTGCGAACGCTTCGTTGAGTTCGATCACGTCGAAGTCGTCAAGTGTGAGTCTGAGTCGGTCGCACAGCTTCTCCACCGCCGGCACCGGTCCGATGCCCATGACCCTAGGCTCCACGCCGGCGGACGCGGCACCGATAATTTTCGCGATTGGGACAAGATCAAACTGTTCGGCAGCCTTCTTCGATGCCAAGAGCAGCGCAGCCGCTCCGTCATTTACTCCGGAAGAATTTCCGGCGGTCACGGAACCTCCTTGTCGGAACGGTGCGGGCAATGCCGATAGCTTGTCCAAAGTCGTTGTTCGCGGATGTTCGTCCAATGCAACCTCGACCGGGTCCGATTTTCGTTGCGGGATCGAAACCGGCGCGATTTCCACGGCCAGCCGACCGTTCGAAACTGCGGTCGCCGCCTTTTCCTGCGAATGCAAAGCGAAGGCATCTTGATCCTTGCGGGATACGCCGTATTCAGCGGCCACGTTCTCCGCGGTCTCCGGCATTGAATCGATTCCGAATTTGCGTTCGAGCAACGGATTTGCGAAACGCCACCCAATTGTCGTATCGTAAATTTCGGCGTTTCTTGAAAACGCGGCGGACGCTTTCGGCATCACGAAAGGCGCGCGGGACATGCTTTCGACTCCTCCAGCCAAAGCAAGTTCGGAATCGCCCGTTCCGATCGCACGTGCGGCAGCTATGACGGCATCCATGCCGGACGCGCAAAGCCGGTTCACCGTTACGCCTGGGACCCCGACTGGAATCCCCGCGAGCAGGAGAGCCATTCTCGCAACGTTTCGATTGTCTTCGCCGGCCTGGTTGGCGCAACCTAGAACTACTTCGTCTAATTCTTCGGGATCGAGACCGGGGCTTCGCTCCAAAAGCGACCGAAGCGTAACTGCGGCCAAATCATCCGCGCGAACCTGAGAAAGAGCGCCTCCGAAACGCCCGATCGGAGTCCGGACATAGTCGCAAATCAGCACGCCATTCATGCGTCGATACTCCGGTTGGCAAGTCTGGTTTGAGCTTCGGCCGTGCGCGCGTAAAAATCACGCAGAACCTCAAGTTCGAATTTGGTCGGCGGCGGCGTTTCCGACGCGCCGGGAGCGTATTCTACCTTCCAAGTGACTGTTGCCTCCAATTCTTCCTTCGTTACACCCGGATGAATTGATTCGATCCTGAATTGCTTGGATTCGGGATCTGTAGCCCAAACAGCCAAGTCCGAGACGAGCAATGCCGGTCCGCGGGTTCGAAGTCCTTGCCTAGTTCGGTGGTCGCCGCCTGTACCGTGGCCGAACGACGTGAAAAAATCAATTTTTTCGACGAAGCCGCGCTTTGACTGTTTCATCGTGATGAATACTCTATGGCAAAACGACGCTATTTCAGGAGCTCCGCCGCCGCCCGGGAGGCGTACGCGCGGCTTTTCGTAATCGCCGATAACAGTAGTGTTAATGTTGCCGAACCGGTCGATCTGCGCAGCGCCTAGAAAGCCCACCGTTATTCGTCCGCCTTGAAGCCAGTACCGGAACATTTCTACGACCGACACCGTCGAGAGCGCGGTCTCGCAAAGCTCGCCGTCTCCTATCGACAGCGGCAGCACGTCTGGCGCCGTTCCGATTGTTCCTGATTCGTAGATTAAAGTAATGTCCGGAGCATGGCAGAGTCTTGCGAGGTTGCAAGCCGCGGAAGGAGGGCCGATACCAACAAAGCAAACGTCGTCGTTTGCCAATGCTCGCGATGCCGCTACGACCATGAGTTCATCGCGAGAAAAGCATTGGTTGCTCATGATTCGCTCGCAAATTTTGAAACGCGAATTCCGAATTCGCTGGGCGTGGATTGCAAGATATTGTCATTAATCCAGCTTTTGAACGAATCTCTGTCCGCCGATATTCTAGCCCACTCTAGATAGGTTCCGTTGTCGCGAGGATAGTAGCCTAGCGCGTAAGAAGGATGCGCGCCGCCCGGCACGCAAGAAACTGCCGACAATACCCAAGACGGCAGCACGCAGGCGTTGGGATGGGCGTTCAAATCGTCGACAACCTCTTCGACCGTGACCACGGCGCGCTTGGCTGCGAGTACCGCTTCCTTTTGGACGCCTACGATGCCTTCCAGGAGAACGTTGCCTTCGCGGTCCGCCCTTTGCGCATGAATGAACGCTACATCCAGTTGAACGGCGGGAACCGCCGAAAACGATTCGCCCGTGAATGGGCACTCTATCGACTTAATGCTTGGGTTGACCCGTTTAAGGTCGGCGCCAATGTAGCCCCGGAATGCAGCGAATGGTAGTCCCGATGCGCCCGCTTCATACATATGGGCTAGCGCGGCATGCGAATGTTCTTCGATTTCCAGCTCGCGCGGCCAGCCGTTCTCTACAGCATCCCGGAACCTGTGCAAGAGCCCGACGCCGGGATTTCCCGCGTAGGAAAAAACCAGCTTGCTGACAGCCCCGGCACCGATCAACTGATCGTAGATTACATCGGGCGTCATTCGGTAAAGGGTCAGGTCCTGCGCGTTCTGTCGAATGGCCTCGTGAGCCGCCGCAAAGGGTATCAGATGAGTAAATCCTTCAAATGCCGCTGAGCACCCCGTTTCCAAATTTTCTGACACGGCGTCTTCGAGAGGGCGAATTTTAGAACCCGTGATGGGCTTAGACATCGAAAAACACCGTTTCTGCTTCTCCCTGTAGACGGATATTGAAAACGTAATCGCCGTTCTCCAGCGATGCGATCAGCGTTTTCGCCCGATGGCGATGCTCAAGACCCAAAATTACCGGATCTTCGTCGTTAGACTCTATTTCGTCCGGAAAGTACATTCGCGTATGAAGGCCGAGATTGATGCCTCGCGCCGCAATCCAAAAATGTATGTAGGGCGCTTGTAGCCTGCCGTCGAAGCGAGGAACGCGCCCCGGCTTTATCGTTTCAAATCGAAATTCGCCGGTATTCGCATCGGTTGCGCATCTGCCCCATCCGCTGAAATTCGGGTCGGGCGCCCCCCGTGTTTCGGACGGGCTGTTGTAAAGTCCAAAGTGGTCGGCCTGCCAAATTTCGACCAAGGCATCGCGAAGCGCCGAGCCCGCGCCGTCGATCACGCGTCCCCGCAGCGAAATACGGCGCCCTGCCGTTTTGTCGTTGACCATCGTGCGGCCGAGATCGACTCCATTATACATTCCTTTCAAGCCGGCGAAGCTCGGAACGCATCCGATATGTACGTAGGGTCCGGCCGTTTGAGAAGCCGATTCTCTAAGCCGGTTCAGATGCTGGACCAATTCAGTTTCCTTCTCGCCTGTTTTCAAACATCGTCGACCTTCGCCCGCGGAGAACGATATCGAATTTATATGAGATCGCGTCCATGGGAATCGAGTTGGACATATCGAGTGCCGCGACAAGGCCGTCGACCGCTTCCTTGGTCGGAATCGTGCCGACAATTGGACAGTACGGAATCAGCGGATCGCCTTGGAAATACATCTGCGTGATGAGCCGCTGGGCGAATCCGTGTCCGAATACAGAAAAATGAATATGCGACGGTCTCCAATCGTTGGGTCCATTGGGCCAAGGATATGGTCCGGGCTTGATGGTTCGAAGTTCATAAGAACCGTCTTCCGAGCTGACTGTCCTACCGCAACCGCCGAAATTCGGATCCAGAGGGGCTCGATAACGGTCTTTAACATGCCTGTATCGCCCGCCCGCATTCGCCTGCCAGAATTCGAGAAGCGAACCAGCGACCCCGATACCGCGTTCGTCCAATACGCGGCCATAGACGACAATTCGCTCTCCGATCGCGCTCTCGCCGGGTCGAGCGAAGTTGTGGACTAGGTCGTTGTCATCGTCGCCGAGAATTTCGTGTCCGAAAACCGGTCCAGTCAGGTCGCCAAGTGAGTTTTCCAGGGAAATCTGCGCGAGCCTTGGCGAACGCGCCACTGTACTCTTGTAGCCGGGGGCGTAAGCCGGCGGATGCCAAGTCATGCGGCGTGGAAAAAAGGATCCCGTTTCCGGCGGATTGTTGCGCGTCATTTCAACCTGAGCTCACTTTGGCTTCGTCTAGCTCTTCCTTGGCGGCCTTGAATGCCGAATTCGCTGCGGGAACGCCCGCGTAAATTGCGACGTGCAGCAGTGCCTCGGCTATGTCGGCTTCGCTTGCGCCGGTATTCGAGCAGGCGCGAACGTGCATTTTCAATTCCTTTTCATGTCCGAGAGCCCCGAGAAGAGCCAGAGTGATCAAAGACCGTTCGCGGAGAGTAAGTCCGGGCCTAGACCACACGCTGCCCCACGCCGATTCGGTGATGAGGGTTTGAAACGGCGCGTCGAATCCCGTTTTGTTGGTCTCCGCCCGGTCAACGTGCGCGTCGCCTAGGACTTTTCGCCGAACTTTCATTCCGTTTGCTTGGCGTTCGCCGTACGATTGCATGCCCGCCGCCCTCCAAGTTGCGGTCCCGCGATGCTCCTATCAACTGGCCATTCCGGGGGCAACAATTTAGCGCGCACATAATCGACGATGGCGGCGGATAACTCTACCGCCAACGACAAGGCGCTGACGCGAATTGCATGCTTTTTTCCCGAATTCTTTACTTAGAGGCTGAATCATAAGTCATTGTTTTGATTCTGTTTTTCATGTCAGGCAC
>JAPPFL010000006.1 GCA_028823855.1 Albidovulum sp. | reverse complement strand
GTAGCGGAGCGCGACCTTCGAGCCGTTCATTCCCGCCTCGACCTCGTAGAGGCGGGGGCCCACTGGTCGAGAGGCGCGCGCTGCCCGTCGAGGCCGCGATGGGGAGCCATGTGGCATTCGGCCTCGACCCAGGCGCGGAAGCGCCGGTTGAGCGCGTCCGGATCGGGGATGTCCCGAGCCTCGAGCGGGGCCAGGAACCGACTCCGGACGGTCCTGAACCGTAAGCGGTTAAACTGGGACGTAGCTCTTTGTCCGGATTTCGCTGGATTCAGCCTTCGCCCGGCAGATCGGAGGCGCGGCATTCGACTCCGGTTCCGAGGTCCGACTTCAGCGGGTCGCCGGCGAACAGGTCCTTCCACCGCCTCGGTGCGGGCTCGCCGACGCGGCTCGACTAGTGGACCGAGACCCGCTGGAGCACGTCCTCGAGGCAGGCGCGCGGGTCGACGCCCTGCAGCCGGCATGTCGCGACCGGGCTCTGGACGATCCCGACCGCCTCCGCGCCGACCTCCGTCCAGCAGAAGAGCCAGTTCTTCCGTCCGAGCGGCAGAACCCGCAGGCCGCGCTCCAGATGGTTCGCGTCGATCGGGACCTCGGGGTCGGACAGCCACGCCTCCAGCTCGCTCCGCCGGTTCCGGGCGTAGTCCGGCGCCTCCGCGATCGGGCTCTTCGGCAGGTGGCGCGGATCCTCGTAGCGGCGATCGCACCACTTCCAGAAGGCGTTCGCGACCGGACGCGAGCGGGTTCGCCGGAACTCGAGCTTCTCGCGGCCCTCCAGCTTCCTTTCCCGGATCTCCCTTTCGCAGAGTTGCAGCGCTCCGATCAGATCCAGCGCCTCGGCGGCGAGCCTCGGCTCGGAATGTATTCGGCAAACTTTAGGAATGGGAACCTATGGAACCAGGAATAGGAGGCTAGCGACTCCTTCCCGGACATTTCTTATTGAATTGTCCTTGTAATGGAACATATGAATTGCACCGAAAGCCGGCTAATGCTCCATTCGCCAGCCGGCATTAAATTTAGGCCTGCAGGATATGCCCTGAAAGAGTCGCGCGGAGAACGGAATGTCTGAAAAAACCGCTTTGGTAATTAGCGCGCACGCTGCCGATTTCGTTTGGCGCTGCGGAGGGGCCATCGCGCTCCATGCAGAGAAAGGCTATGCGGTTTCGGTGATATGCCTGAGCTACGGCGAACGCGGGGAAAGCGCCAAACTCTGGAAGCAGGATGGCATGACGCTCGAACGTGTCAAGTCCGCCCGCCAAGCGGAGGCCGAAAGGGCGGCTTCGGTTCTGGGAGTAGCGGAAATCAAATTCTTCGACTTGGGAGACTATCCGTTGATAGTCGACCGCGAAGGCATGATGCGGCTTGTAAAAGTCATTAGGGAAGTGCAGCCGACTTTCATGCTATCGCATTCCAAATGGGACCCGTACAACACTGATCACATGCGCGCGACATCGGTAGCGATCGAGGCGAGGATGATCGCCCAGGCATGGGGGCACAATCCGGGCGAAAATGTTCTCGGAGCCCCGCAGCTGTATCTTTTCGAGCCTCACCAGACGGAGCAGATGGAATGGAAGCCCGACGTTCTCCTCGATATTTCGAGCGTCTGGGAAAGAAAAAGGGCGGCGATCGGCTGCATGGAAGGCCAGGAGCACCTCTGGAACTACTACACGAATGTCGCCGAAAACCGGGGCAATCATTTCCGTAGGAATTCAGGCGGGCAGGCAGGCGGGCGCAAGTCGACGCATGCCGAGGGATTTCAATCCGTCTACCCGCGCACTGTAGACGAGTTGTGAGCATTCGCCGTGGCAGTCGTAAGGCAAAACATTGAAAGAGCTTCTCTCGAAGTCGCGGACGCACTTCTGGAAGCGGGGGTGGCCACGGTGCATGAAGCGCAGGGCCGCACGGGATTGATGGCGCCGTTCATCAGGCCGGTTTGGCAAGGTTCTCGCTCGGCGGGCACGGCGGTAACGGTTTCGCTGCCGCCCGGCGACAACTGGATGCTGCACGTTGCCGTTGAGCAGTGCCGGCAGGGCGACATACTCGTTGCGTCGCCAACGTCGGCGAGCGATGCGGGGTATTTCGGGGAGTTGCTCGCCGTGTCGCTATCGGCTCGAGGCGTTCGCGGCATTGTCATCGAAGCCGGCGTGAGGGATGTCGACGACCTCGAAAAATTGGGCTTTCCGGCATGGAGCAAGTTCATTTCGGCGCAGGGAACCGTGAAATCCGAGCTGGGCGATGTCAATTTTCCGCTTGTTTGCGGCAATCAACTCGTCAATCCCGGCGACATAGTCGTTGCCGATTCCGACGGTGTATGCGTGGTCGATCGTCGAAGGGAAGGCGATGTTCTCGAAAGGGCTAATGCTCGGCTAGCCAAAGAAGACAGAACTCGGGATGCGCTGGCTTCGGGCGCGCTCGGCCTCGACTACTACGACATGCGCGCCAGGCTCAAAGAGAAAGGCCTAAAGTACGAATAGGCGATTTCGATTGCAGGTTGTCGCTCGGTTAATTGAAAATTGGATAAAACGGTAGGCGGTCCGCAACGCGACGAGCGGAATTTATAAGGCAATTCGACGAATTTCGCCGGCATGACTCTGAAAATTTGCTGCAGATTTAGAATCGCCTGAACATCAAACTTATATTTGCAAAGCGATCACCCAGTCTCAAAAAACAATATGCTACATATGGCGCCCCTGTTCCGGGCTGAAATCGCCCGATTTCAGAAATAAATTCCCGTTCGGCTATATTCTTGCAAGCTTCAGTTTGAATTAAACATTTCTGCGTTCGCTGAATCCGCCCGCCGATTCTCGGCCCAAATCGTTCAATTCCCGCGAAGTCGTTCACGCCTCGTGTTTGAATTCGCCGATTGCAGGAGCTATCCTGTCCATGTTTCCAACTACACGTATACGTCGTGGAAAAAGCATGTCCGGCATTGACGCGAAAAACTCGCTCGACCTGCTGAATAGCCTTGTAAGGGTTCAGAAAGGCGGCGAGGCCGCTGTTCAGTCCTATATCGCAAACTTCTTGAATGATGTTGGCTGCCATGTCGAGCAAGTTGAATACGAGCCGTCGAAAACTCAACGGGTCGATGATTTCGGGTCGTTTGGCGACGCTGTTTCGGAAAAAAAATCCATCGTTGCCGGACGACTCGGCGGCTCGTCTAATCTACCTAGCTTGGTCGTGTTCGCGCATCCGGATACCGAACCGGTAAATGGCCTCGATCGATGGATAGGCGATCCCTTTACGGCTCGTTCGCAAGACGGCCGCCTGTACGGATGGGGCGTCGCCGACGACCTTGCGGGATGCGCGGCGGGAATGGCGGCTATTTCAGCGATTTCGTCGAGCAACGGGCGATTTGGCGACATCGAATTCGTTTCCGCGCCAAGCAAGAGCTTCGCTCGAGGGATCGTCGAGTTCCTGAAGACGAAACATACAGACGCCTGCCTGTACTTGCATCCGGCCGAATCCGGTAACGGGATGAAAGAAATTAAGGCCGTTTCGTCCGGCCAGCTGGAATTCGAGATCAGAGTTCCGGGAATGCCGCCGGAAACGTCGGAGCCGAGTCAAACGGCGTTTTCCCATCTCGGCAGGAACCCGGTCGACAGCGCCTTGAAACTCTATGGCTCCCTGATCCAATTGGGCGAATCGAGACGTTCGCGCGTTCGGTATCCTCTGATTGAAAAACGAGTCGGAAGACCGACAAATCTGCACGTTTCGAAAATCCGGTCGGGAAAGGAACGCGCGCTGTCTCGAATTTCGGATCATTGCATTGTCGGCGGCGCAATAAGCTTTCCTCCCGGCGAGCGCATAGAAGAAGTCATGCGAGAATTGGAGCTGGCGATTCGCCGGTTTGACGAAGAAGACGAATGGCGGTCGATGAATCCCGCTTCGCTGAACTGGGTGTCCGGATCGAACGGAGTCGAGATCAAGAAATCCCATCCGCTGTACAAGATCACGCGCCAGGCAATCGAAAACGTGGCGGGAAAAGCGCCGTCAGTAAATCCGATGCATACGGCGAGCGATATTCGCTTTCCGATCGTACTGCGCTCGATTCCATGCGTTGGCTTCGGATGCCTTGCCGGGAATCTCGCCCAAAACGGGTTAGCCAACGAATGGATTGATATTGAAAGCTATCTTCAGATGACCAATGCGGCGTTGAATGTCGTGGAAGCCTGGGCATCCGGCGAACAAGGAGCCAGCAAGACGCCGACGCGCTCGCGGCTCGGCAATTCTCCAAGCTTCCGCCGCAGCGGCCGGTAGCCTTGTATCCTAATTTCAGGCAGCCTGCCACGCCGATCGCATCGGAACAAAATAGGGCTTCAGCGTATTTGGGGATTGGCGAGCGGCGTCGGAAACGGCCGCTGTCTCTGAAGCTCCAATTGCCCGGTTGCCGAATAATTTACAGATCCAGTCTGAATGCTTGCTTGGAACCGGTTTCCGGCAACGGGCATTTTTAACGATCCGAATGCGCAGGCCAACGCGGTACGATCTCGCGCCATCGGCAAATTTTCGTCTGGAAAATCAGATGCGGAACCTTTCCTTTGAAATGCGCGTCAACAAACGCCGATCGGTCGCGGCAAGACCGGAACCTGCCATGAAGAATCGCTCTCCAATCCGCAAAGATCGAATCAGGCGCAAGCCGGCAGCCGTTTCAGTTGACCGATTCCTTGCGAACAAAATTTGGCTTTTTTGCAGGCTGCCGAAACGTCCGCCGATCGGAATTGGCCGACAATCCTTGGATTCGCCGACGACTCGCGGTTAAATCCGCAGTTCGTTTCCGCGAAGATTCTGTTCCGACGCGAGTGCATCATGGCAACCATTAGAACTGTGCTTGGGGATATTGCGCCGGAACGCGTGCGAAACGCGATGATCCATGAACATGTTCTGTTCGACATCGCCGTTCCCGGACACAACGCCGGCAAGCGCGCCGAGATCGATATCCGCGATCGCTGGCAGATCGATTACTATTCGAATCGGCATGCCGCCAATGCTCACCAGTTGAACGCCGCCGCCGCGATTTCCGAGATGGAGGCGTTCCGGGAAGACGGCGGCGACCTCGTCGTGGACCAGTCGGTGATTGGACTGGCGCGCGATGCGAAAGGCTTGCGACGAGTTTCCGAAAGCTCCGGCGTTCATATCGTGGCCGCAACTGGCACCTACACGGCCGCCTACCTCGCTCGCGATATCCGGTCGCTCGGAGAAAGTGAGTTGGCTGGTTTGTTTACGCGAGAAATATTGCTTGGCATGGACGACACGGACATTTGCGCCGGAATCATCGGAGAAATCGGCTGTTCCTGGCCGCTTGAAGATATTGAACGGCGTGCTCTTGCGGCCGCGGCTAGGTCGCAGCTCGAAACCGGCGCAGCAATCAGCGTCCATCCGGGACGCCATCCCGGCGCGTGCTCGGAAATCATCGGAATACTCGAAGGGGAAGGGGCCGACCTCAGCCGAACCGTTCTTTGCCACATGGATAGAACGTATCCGGATGGCGACGGCGTTCTTCAGATTCTGGAACGCGGAGTCAATGTCGAATGGGATTTTTTCGGGATTGAACAGTCCTACTACTGGATGGGCGACGTAGAGATTCCCAATGACCTGGACCGTTTGAGGCTAATAGGAAAATTCGACGAACTAGGGTTCGGTTCGCAGTTGCTGATCTCGCACGATATTTGTACCAAAACGAGAATGAAGCAATGGGGCGGCCACGGCTACGGCCATATCCTGAGAAACGTGACGACGTTGATGGATAGGCTGGAGTTCGATCGGAAACTCGTCGAAAAGCTGCTTCGATCCAACCCAGTGAGGCTTCTCGCATTTAAAGAACGGAGCTAGGCCCATGAAATACAAGGGAAGTTACACCGTTATGGTCACCGCCTTCGACGAAGAAGGCGCGCTAAATCTCGATGAGCAGGCGCGATTCACGGACTGGCAGATTCGGAACGGAATTCACGGACTCGTGCCGCTAGGCTCGACCGGCGAATTCCTCTCTCTTTCCCGGGACGAAAATCGCCAGTTGGCGGAATGCGTTATCAACGCGTCGGGGGGAAGAGTCCCGGTATTCATTGGCGCCGGCGCGGAAAGAACCGAGGATGTCGTGGACAACTGCAAGACGGCGGAAAAGCTCGGAGCTGACGGCCTGATGATCATTCCGCCATTCTATTCGACGCCGACCGAGAGTGAGCTCTTTAATCACTATTCGATAATTTCAAAGGCGACCGATCTGCCGATCATGATTTACAACAACCCTGCTACGGCGAATGTCGATATGACTCCGGACACTGTAGCAAAGCTCGCCGAGATACCAAACGTGGAATTGATCAAAGAATCGACTCTGGAGGTGACTCGCGTGCGCGACATCAAGGAGCTTTGCGGCGAGCGCATGCAGGTATTCGGGGGCATACTGGGCTACGAAAGCTTTCTTGAAGGCGCCGTCGGTTGGATTTCCGTCGCTGCGAATATTCTTCCGAAGGAATGCAGCGACTTGTACGTCCTGTCCGCGGAAGACAAAAAAATTGACGCGGCTATGGATTTGTACCGCCGAATTCTGCCGATTATAAGGCTAGTCGGCGGCCACAGATACGTTTCGGCGACAAAAGTGGCCCTGGCGATGATCGGATTCAAAATGGGCGAACCCCGCCTGCCACGACTGCCACTTCCCGAGGATGAAATGAAAGAGGTCGAGCGCGCCTTGCGTTCTGCGGGAGTAGCTCTTTCGCGCTAGTTCGAGTGCATGGCGATAAAATTCACGTGGAACGGCGAAACGCTCGATGCCGAAGTCGGCGACTCGATAGCGGCCGCGCTTGCCGCCAACGGCATATTAGCGCTTGGCGCAAGTCGCACGGGGCGAAAGCGAGGCGTTTTTTGCGGCATGGGTCTTTGCTACGAATGCCTGGTCGCCATCGACGGCGCTGGGCCGGAACGGGCTTGCATTGCCGAAGTTTGCGAGGGAATGGTAGTCCGTTCGCACCGCGATTTCGAATCCGCATGCCGGCAAAATCCCGGGAATATTTCGCCGCGGCCTGAAGCGAACTGCGATGTCGCTATCGTCGGGTCCGGCCCCGCCGGGCTGACCGCGGGCGTCGCTCTGGATTCTCTGGGACTTTCCGTCTGCGTTTTCGATGAACGAAAACAGATGGGCGGACAATACTACAAGCCGAGGAGCGATGGCTTCAGAGGGACGGATTCCGCCGACCGCCAGCATCTCGAAGGGGATGCTCTTCGGAATCGCGCCCGAAACAGCAATATCGAATTCTGGCTAGGCGCGACCGTATGGTGCGCCCGGCGCGGCAACGGAAATGACTCGGACCGATTTATTGTCAAGGCCTTTCGGAACGGCGGCACGGTTACCGTTAAGGCCCGAGCTCTGGCGATTTCGACCGGGGCGGTCGAAACGTCCGCGGCGGTTCCCGGATGGACGCTGCCGGGAGCGATGACAATTGGAGCCGCCCAGACGCTCGCGCGAAGGTACGGCGTATTGCCCGGCAAAAAAATTCTTGTTGCATCCAACGGCCCGCTTGGACTGCAGTTGGCGGCGGAGCTTTGTTCGCTCGGCGGAGAAGTCGTCGGCCTTTTCGAGAGGGGCAGAGTCGATAATGCGCTCGCGCTAAGTGCAGCTGCTCGGCATTCGCCTAGGCTTTTCGCGCAAGGAGCATCCTACAGGCTTCGCTTGGCCATGATGGGGGTCAAACCGCGTCGCGGCTGGGAAGTATCGGAAATTCACGGGACGGAATCCGTCGAACGAGTCACATTGCTGCGGATCGCGGACGGAAAAAGGGCAACGGTTGCCGCCGATGCCCTTTGCTTCGGCGAAGGTTTCGCCTCCGAACATGAACTCGCGCGTCAGCTCGGCGTGCCCGTAGAAATTTGCCCGGAAACGTTTAGAGTTATTCCGTCCCGCCGCCGGGACGGCGATACTCCTGTCGAAGGCGTATGGATCGTCGGTGATGCCGGCGGACTCAAAGGAGCGCAGGCGGCCGAACAGCAGGGCGAACTGGCCGCTCGCGGCATCGCAATGTATCTGGGAAAGCCGGTAGTCTTGCAAAGGTCAATTTACCGTAAACTTGCGCAAATCGAATCGTTTCAAAGGGCGCTCTGGAACTTGTACGAAGCTCCTGCTAGGAAGGAATTCGCGACCGATGCCCTTATTTGCCGATGCGAAGAGGTGACGTTCGGGGAGGTTTCCGCTTCTATTGAGAAAGGCGCTCGCGACCTGGGTTCGATAAAGCGAGCGACGCGGCTGGGGATGGGCAGGTGCCAGGGGCGCTACTGCGCGTCGCCGGCGCTTCGGATGCTTCACGAAAGCGGAGCGGAAATCGGCCCCGAGAGCCTCCCAGCTCCGCAGCTGCCCGCTAAGCCGGTTAGTATTTCATCGGTCGCGGTGGAAAAGCCAGAATGGCGAGGGCACGCGCGCAGCGTACTTACAACCAGGCCCCGGCCGAAGAATTCGCGCCCGATCCGCAGGCCCCGCGCAGACTTGGCGATAATCGGCGGCGGAACCACGGGCATTCTGACTGCGTACTGGGCTTCGAAGGCGGGCGCGGAAGTCGTATGTCTCGAAAGGGGACTGATCAATGGCGAGGCTTCGGGGGGAAATGCCGGTAGCCTTCATTTACAGCTCTTGTCGTGGGATTTCGGCGCGGACGAGATTTCCAGCGCGGCTCCGCTTCGTACGTTGCCTAGCCAAAAGGATGGAATAGATCTTTGGATTTCGCTGGAACAAGAACTCGCGCGAAGCTTCGAAATCAGAATGACGGGCGGGCTGATGGTTGCGGAAAACAGGGACCAGGTCGCGTTTGTCGAAGCCAAAGTCAAAGCAGAGACGCAGATCGGGATCGCGACCGAGGTCGTGGATGCCGAGTTCATTCGCGAAATCGCGCCTGCGATTTCCAAAAGTGTCGTTGCCGGCGCATGGTGTCCCGGCGAGGGAAAAATCAATCCGTTGCTCGCGTCGAATGCGTTGCTGGACGCCGCCAGGTCGAATGGCGCAGTATTTGAAGAGGGTACGCGTGTTAATGGTTTGGATCGCTCTCATAGCGGATATGAAATTCATACGAACAGAGGTGATTTGAACGCCGAGAAAGTGGTTGTCGCGGCGGGCGGCTGGTGTAGTGAAATCGGAAGGATGCTCGGCGTCGAACTGCCAATCAGCGGAGCGCCGATCCAGATTGTCGTAACCGAGCCGGCGGCGAAACTGGTGCCGTGCCTTGTCGCTCATGCCGGGAGGCACATAACGATGAAGCAGACCGAAAGCGGCAATGTCTTGATCGGCGGCGCATGGACTGCGGGCGCGGACGAGAAAGGCCATCAATTCGTGAAGCTGGAGAGCCTGGAAGGGAATCTATGGGTTGCTGAAAAAATCTTTCCAGCCGCGGGCCATTTGAGTTTCATACGCTGCTGGGGCTCGATGAACATCGATATTGACGGGGCTCCCGTGATCAGTTTCCTTCCCGGCCATCCCAATGTCGTGGTAGCGGCTGCGGCGAACGGCTATACGATGGCGCCGCTAATTGGACGAGAGGCGGCGCGACTCGCCTTGAAAGGAAAAGCGAGGCGAGATCTTGAATGCTTCAATCTTGACCGATTCAATTAGTAGAGGACGGACGAAATGACAAAACTGGATATCCGGGCGGGCGGATTCGACTTTTCGGGGATGCTTGAGAAGGAAAAGGCACCGAAGACTTGCGCCGCATTTGAAAAATTGCTGCCTTTTTCGAGCGAACTCGTCCATGTGCGATGGAGCGGCGAAGGCGTATGGATTCCGTTTGGAGACTTCGAGTTCGGCGTCGGCTACGAAAATCATACCAGCCATCCGGCGCCCGGCCATTTCATTCTTTATCCGGGAGGCATTAGCGAAACCGAAATCCTCCTTGCCTACGGCGGCGTCGATTTTTCCTCGAAAATGGGCCAGCTGGCCGGAAACCATTTTCTGACGCTGACCGAAGGGCAGGAAAACTTGCAGGAATTGGGCAATCTTGTTTTGTGGAAGGGCGCCCAGGAAGTGAAATTCGACTATGCATGACATTGCGAGAATTCGCGATTGCGTCGATCTGTAGCGCGAACTATCGGAACGGCGGAGAGCATTCGCGCTTTTGAATTCGCTCGCAATTTTTACTGAACGGCTATTTTCAGGACCGCGCGCCTGCAATTGACGCTCTCGTTCGCCGCCTTCTGCAGCCGGCCGTCTCCGCGCAACTTCAGTAATAGGCATTTCGCGTTCATTTCGTCGACAACCTGCACGTGCGAGAGGCCGCCGACGGCGCCGATGCCTTGGGCGATGCCGGCCGCCACCGTCGCCGCGCTCGCCCGGTCCGTCTGGCGCGCCCGGCAACGCCGCTGGCGTTCCCGGCCCGGCTCGCGCGCCCTCTCGGTTCGCGCGTGGCGCCGCCTCCCTCCCGGCAATATGTACTTGAAGGGCACTCGGAACGAGGACGGGAGGTCCGGCGACGGGCCGCGGCCAAAAGACGGAAATCTCCGAAAAAGGCGATGAAGACAATAGGAGTCGGTCAATAGGGAAAAAAATCCTGCAAGAACGCGGCGAACTGCCAGAATCCCGCGCATTTATTCCGCCATCGACAGCCCCGGCGGCGGCGTTCCGCTCGGCTGCTCGCCGTTGTCGTAATCGCACGCGATTGCCAGGATTCACTCGGCGCTTCCGGAACCTTGCCCCGCTGCCGCCAAATTGTCGGCGGAAACCCGGAGGGCTACCGGAAAGGCGTGCTTCGACATGCTTGGCGCCTTTGCAGCGTTTGAGACCAGACAGAGCCGAGAGCGCCGGGACAAAGGAATTACGGCGACCAATCGGCGCCGCGCATTTTGTGGACGGACACTTAAAATCAAATAGGAAAGAAGCGGATACAGGCTTGCCGAGTGCTAGCTGCCGATCAGGATCGCCCGCGAGATCGGGGCCTCGAGCGGAACAAAAGGGCAGGCCCGTAACGCGTGATGGAGCAGTTCCGAGTTCGTGAGACCGCTCCCGTAAAATCCTGCGTCAAAAAGAGTCAGCAAGCTCGAGATTTGTTCTTCGCTTTTTTCAAGGCGCCCAAATTTGCGGCTTCGGGCCGATTGCCCCTAGTCAGGAATCGGCGCGACCGGGTTTAGCAAGCCCTCCGATTTCAGATCCGTCCACAGCTCCGCCGGGATATCCGTGTCTTTCCAATCCATGACTTCGCGCAATTCGCCCGGCGTCCGCGTGCCGGGAATAACGCATTCCACGACAGGGTGCGCCAATGGAAATTGCAATGCCGCCGCCGGAAGTGGAACGGAATGCGCTTCGCAGATGTCCCGCAATCTCGCCGCCCGGTCGCGAACCGACGCCGGAGCCTCGGCATAGTTCCAGGTCGCCCCGCCCGCAAGTATCCCGGAGTTGAAGGGTCCTCCCACTACCACTTTGACTTCCTGAACCTTGCATCTCTCGAGCAAAGGGTCCAGCGCGTCCTGTTCCAGGAGCGTATAGCGTCCAGCCAACAGGAAGATGTCCCAGTCGCCGTGTTCCAGGACACGCAGACAAACGTCGACTTCGTTTACGCCAATTCCTATCGCAGACACGTCGTCGGAACGTCGCAGCTCTTCGAGCGCCCGGTAGCCCCCGGTCACGGCATCGTTGAAATGTCGCGCCTCCTCGGAAGGATCGCCGTGGGTATACGCGTCGATATCGTGCAGATACAGAATGTCTACGCGATCCAACCCGAGACGCTGCAGGCTGTCCTCGTATGAACGCATCACGCCATCGTAGCCGTAGTCGAAGACGGGATGGAATGGAAGCGGTTTTGGCCAGCCCAGGCCAGCTGCATCATCGGGCAATCCCGGCTTCAATAGCCGCCCAACCTTGGTGGAGAGCACAATCCCCTCCTTGCCGCGGACCGCATCGCCAATGCGCCGTTCAGACAACCCGAACCCGTAGTAAGGCGCGGTGTCGAAATACCGCAAGCCCGCATCCAGCGCGGCCTGCAGCGTTTGCGACGCGGCAGCTTCGCCAACCGGATCGAATAGTCCCGCCACCGGTGCGCCGCCAAATCCTAGGTCGGGTAGGTCCATGGTCAGAACTCCAATTCGAATGAAAGGACCGCAAATATTCAGTCCGTAAAGAATTCCCTGTCGTCTCTCATCAGCTGCTCGATCGTGGCCCAGATTTGGTCAAGATGTTCACGCATTTCATGCTCGGCCCGATCCGCATCGCCAGCTTGAATCGCGCGGAAAATTGCGACGTGTTGCTGGCGTACAAGATCGCCGTGTCCGGGCTTTGGCAAAATGCGATACCGTACACGGTCCAATTGGCCCATGAGGCTTTGGATCACCCTCCATGCGCGCGGCAACGCCACACTCTCGCTCAGCAGGCGGTGAAATGCCTCGTCGTGATCCATGAGAGATTCGTAGTCCTTGCGACGTTGAGCCTTGGCTTGCAGGCGCAGGTTTTCCTCAAGCAAAGCCAGGTGCCGGCGACCCGCATTTTCCGCCGCGCTGCGGACAATCGCAAACTCCAGCACGCGGCGGATGAAGTGCGCTTCCTTGACTTCCGCAATGCGGATTGGTGCGACCAATGTGCCGCGCTGCGGGTAGACGTCGACCAGCCCCTCATCGGCCAGCCTTATGAATGCTTCGCGAACCGGCGTCCTGCTGAGGCCAAGCTTGACGGACAGTTCTTGCTCGCTTAAGGCCTCCCCGGGCTTGAGGTGCAGCCTCAGGATCAGTTGCCGAATGTGCGAGTATACCTGCGCGGTAACAGGGGTGTTTTTGTCCAGTGTGAGGACCGGCAGATCACCGTTTTCAACCAGTGTATTCAATTCGGGTCTTAATCCTTGATCGCGTTCAATTGGCACACTACCATGGCAGCAGTCGCAAATGAAGCCCTAGCCCGCCAACGCAGGAACAAGCACATGATCGCGATTGCAGTTGATGAACCGCTGATTCTTGACGTCAAGGCGGACCGGCAGATTGCGCCCGGGCCCGGAGAGGTCATGGTACGCGTGAAACGTGCCGGGATCTGCGGGTCGGACGTGCACATTCTGGAGGGTAGCAATCCATTCGCACGCTATCCGCGGATCATCGGCCACGAGATGGCCGGGGTGGTGGTAGCGGTCGGTACTGGCGCCGTCGACGTAAATACAGGCGACACGGTCGTGATTGATCCGGTCATCTCTTGCGGCACGTGCCATGCCTGCCAAATCGGGCGCTCAAACGTGTGCGTGAACCTCGAGGTGCTGGGGGTCCATCGGGACGGAGGGTTTCGGACCTTTATCACGGTTCCCTCCCGAAACGCAGTGCGCGTGTCTCCCGACTTGCCGATCGGCGTGGCGGCCTTGGCGGAACCGTTTTCGATTGCTGCCAATGTCTTGCACCAGACCGGCTGTACCGAAACGGACACCATGTTGGTTTACGGAGCCGGACCCATCGGCCTGACGGTGTTGCAGGTGGCCAAGCTTAAGGGCGCGCGTTGCATCGTCGCCGATTTGGATGGTAGCCGGCTGGAGTTCGCGCGCGACTTCGGGGCGGACGAGGTTGTTCTTGCAAAACCGGGCAGGGTCCGCGCCGCCGTTGCCAGCGAGACCAACGGGTTGGGTCCGACGGTGGTCGTCGACGCAACCGGCGAGCCCAGCCTTCTTTCCGAAGCGCTTCATGTCGTCAGTCCGGCCGGACGCATCGGGCTACTGGGATTCTCGAACCGACCCGTTGAAGTGGTGCAAAAGGAAATCGTAAGCAAGGAAATCGCCATCCACGGATCACGGTTGAGCCGAAGATTTCTGCCCGATGTTGTGGCGTGGCTGGAGAATGGGGAATTGCGGCCGAAAGCGATGATCCGCGATACGTTCGCCGCCGAAGATGCGAGAGCCGCATTTGCGCAGATCCGCGAAAACCGCTCATCAACGATCAAGGTGCAGCTGGAATTCTGAATGCATCAAATCGTCAACACGACAATCCGTAAAACTTGGAGGCCGTTCCACCAATGAGACTGGACTCGCATCAGCACTTCTGGCGCTACACCGCAAATCCCGACGATTTCCCCTGGATGACGGACGACCTTGCAGCGTTAAGGAGAGACTTCATGCCGGACGACCTGGCTCCTCTTCGCGAGGAAGTCGAGATCGACGGCACCATCGCCGTTCAGGCTCGGGAAATGGAGCTAGAGACGGACTTTCTGCTGGGTCTTGCAAATGACGACAAGTCGATCAAAGGCGTTGTCGGATGGGTGGACCTGTGTGCGAAAGATGTTGAGGCGCGCCTGGACCGCTACACGGGCGCCCCGGCATTCCGGGGCGTGCGAATGCTGATCCATGATCGTGCGGATCCGGATTTTGCCGATAGCTCTCCGCACCTCCGCGGCGTCGGCTGCCTGGAGCCCCGCAGCCTAACGTACGACTTGCTGCTGCGCACGGTTCACCTTAAGGCCGCGATCCGCCTGGTTGACAAGCTGCCGCATCAGCGATTCGTGGTGGACCACATCGCAAAGCCCAAGATGGATGGCAGCGACCGCGGTGAATGGGAAGCCGGGATTCGCTCCATCGCCGAAAGACCCAATGTCTCCTGCAAGCTGTCCGGTCTTGTGACCGAGGCAGACTGGTCAAACTGGCAGACTGAAACCTTCGGGCCGTATCTCGACACGGTTCTTGACGCCTTTGGCACTACCAGGTTGATGATCGGCAGCGATTGGCCCGTATGCACCCTCGCAGCGAGCTACGCAGGCGCGATGGGACTGGTCGCGGACTGGTCCCGAAAGCTAAGCCCGGACGAGCGCGCGGACGTAATGGGGAAGAACTGCGCGCGGTTTTATTCCGTCTAGGCCGCGGCTGCTTCGTCGTCCTGGATCAGGCTCATGATCCCCTCGCTCATCGCCTTGTAGTCGCGGTTGTTGACGATATCGCCCATCACTCGATAGTCGCTCATCACCACGATGCGATCTGCCAGAGCGATCATTTCGGGCATATCGCTGGTGATCAGGAGAAGTGCGGTTCCCGCGTCCGACAATTCGCGAATCAATTCGTGCAAGTAAGCTTTCGTCTTGATATCGATGCCCACGGAAGGTTCGTCGACAATCAGGATCTTGGCTTCCGCTGCCAGCCACTTGGCCACGCTGATCTTTTGCTGGTTCCCGCCGGACAAATTGCCGGCATTTTGTTCCAGCGAAGGCGTGCGGACTTCGAGCTTCCGGATATAGGGTTCGGTCTGTTTGCGCACCTGTCCCTTCGTCAGAAACCCTCCGAATTTCGACAATCGCCGCCAAATCGGAATACCAACATTCTCCAGTACCGAATGGATCAGGATGAGTCCCTCGCCTTTCCGGTCTTCGCTGACGTAGCCGATCCGATAGCGCCGGACAGCGTCCGCCACGCTGCGGATGTCGGCGCGTCTCCCATTGACCAGAACCTCTCCGCCGGTGACTTCGAATTTTCCGAGAATGGCCTTTGCCAGTTCGCTGCGTCCCGCGCCGATAAGTCCGTAAACCCCGACGATTTCGCCCTTGTGGATTGAAAGATCGATGTCCTCGTGCCCCATATTGGTCGAAACGCTCGACAGTTCCAGGACTGGCTGCCCGGCCGAGCGGTTGCGCGCCGACCAATCGGGGATCATCTCGCTGCGACCGATCATAAGGCGCACGATATCTTGCCGTCCGAGTCCGTCCAGAGGGCGGCTCTCGCATGCATTGCGCCCATCCCGAAGGACGGTGACGGAATCGCAGATTTCCTGAACCTCTTCCAGCTTGTGACTAACGAAGACCAGGCTGACCCCGTCGTCGCGCAGGCGTCGCAAGATCCCGAACAGCGTGTCTGTCTCATGCGGTGTGAGCGAGGCCGTCGGCTCGTCGAGCATCAGAATTTGTGAATTCAACGACAACGCCTTGGCGATCTCGACTAGCTGCATCTTGGCGACGCTCAGCCGGTCTACCGGCGTGGCGGGGTCTGCGTCAATTTCGAGCAGGTCCAGCCATCGCCTAGCCTCCCGGTAGAGCTTCGGGTAGTCGATCCGGCGCAGGGGCTGGTCGGCCATCAGCTCGAGGAAGATATTCTCGGCGACTGAAAACCGCGGGATCAGGTTGCGCTCCTGATGGACAACGCCGATGCCTTGCGCGATGGCGTCATGGGTGTTTTGCGGCTCATACGCCGCCCCTGCCAGCGTCATGGATCCTGCATCGGGCCGATAGACGCCGGTCATCACTTTGATCAACGTCGATTTTCCCGCGCCGTTCTCGCCCAAGAGCGCGTGAATGGATCCGTGCGTCAAAGTCAGCGACACGTCCTCGAGCGCAGTCACGCCGGGGAACGTCTTGAGAACGCCCTGCGCGTTGAAAACGCCGCTCATGTGGTCGCCGAGGCGGATTTGCGATGCGCTCGCACCTCCCGCAGCCGATTTACGCCCACTGCCCAGAGAATCAGCCCGCCCAGTACGACCTGCACAAGAAACGGGTCGATGCTGAACAGAACCAGCACTTGGGTGATGATTGCCACGATAGCTACTCCCAGGAAAGTCCCCGCTACGCTAACATGTCCGCCTGTCAGAATGGCGCCGCCAATGACCGGGGCTGCAAAGGACAAGATCAGCCAGTCGTCGCCGATTGTAGGCTGGCCGATCTGTAGCCGACCCACCAGCATTATCCCCGCCAGGGCCGCCAGAAGGCCGGAGATGGCATGCGCCACGACGACGATGAGCTTCACCGATATGCCTGACAGTTCCGCTGCGTGCTCGTTGCCTCCGACTGCCAGGATCGCGCGGCCCAGAGGCAATCTGAACAGCAGATACCACAACAGGAACGCGGCCAGCATAGCGGGAATGACCAGCCACGGAAGCGGATGCAGAAACGTTTCGTTGCCTAGCGCCTTCACCGTTTCGGGAATTTCGTAGAACGGCTGCGCTTCGGTAATACCCAAGTTGATGCCCTTGAAAACCGATAGGCTCGCCAAGGTGATGACGAATGCCGAAATTCCGGTAAATGCGCACAGGATTCCGTTGGCGATGCCGGCCACAAAGCCGATGCCGAGCGCCAGCACGGCGGCGACCGGCCAGGGAACACCCCAGACCTCCATTATGCCGCCGAAGGAAATCGCGGCCAGCCCGCCAATGGCGCCGACCGAAAGATTCATCTGGCCAATGGCGATGATGATCATTTGAGAGAACGCAATAATCGCGTTGACCGAGATCGCAAGCAAGAGAATTTGTATGTTGAACGGAGACAGGAACGACGGATTGGACAGGCTTACGATAACAATCGCGGCAATTACCACCAGGAACGGTCCGAACCAGTCCGATTGCCAGAACTTCTGGTTCACACCAACTTCCTTCGCTCGAGATAACGACGCCGCGCTAGGTCAATGAGTACAGCGGCCAACAGCAAAAGGCCGAGATAGGTTTGGATCCAGAAGGCCCCGACTTGCATCAGCAATAGGCCGGACGTCAGCATGGTCACCAGAAAGGATCCCAAGAGGGTGCCTAGCACCGAAACCCGCCCGCCCGTCAAGAGAGTCCCGCCCAGCACCGGTCCCAGGAACGCGGGCAACAGCCAGTCCTGACCCAGCTGCCCGGCCATCGACGGAATGGCCGCGCCGGTGCGCGCCACCAGCATCATTCCGGCCATCCCTGCCAAGACGCCCGACAGCATATGGCAATACGTGATCGTCCGGTTCACGCGTATGCCCGACAATTCGGCGGTCCTTGGATTAGCTCCGGCAGCCAGCATCTCGCGTCCGAGCGAAGTTAAACGGAACAGGGCAGACAGCAGAACCGCGACGCCTATCGTGACCAGTAGCAAAGGGGAGACGACGCCCTGGATTTTCATGCGTCCGAAGCCGGCGTACGTCGGCGAGATTTCGCGGTAGGATTCCGCCTGCGTGAGAAAGATCATCACGCCGAAGAATATGCTCATCGTTGCGAGCGTAATGATGAAACTGTGCAGGCCGGACTGAACGATGATTATTCCGTTGATTGCTCCTAGCAACGCTCCCATCGCAAGCCCGCCGAAAACGGCAGGCACCCAAGGCATGCCGAACGCCTGCATCAGCCAGCCGCCAAACATCGCGGAAGACACGCCAATCGCGCCGACCGACAAATTCAATCCGCCGGTCAAGATCACGACCATCATGGAAAAACCGATCATGATATTGACCGCGCTGGTCCGTCCGAGTGCATAGAGACTGAACTTCGATAGGAACGCGGGGGACAGAGTCGAGAATATGACGGCAAATATCACCACCAGCACAATCAAACCGAATTCGTTGCTCAGAAAAAAACGAAGCGGCGCGACAGCCCTGAACTGTTCGCTTTGATTGTCTCCTACGTCCAATGCGGTGTCGCGCGAGCTTACTGTCATCGTTCGTAGGGCGTCTCGGAATGGAGGATGACCGGCGGGGCCGACCGAGGCCCCGCCCCCTTGTTACTTCAACAGTCGAGATATGTCGATTCGAATTGCTCGAAGAGCACTGTCGTGATCGCCTGCATCGAGGCCACGTAATTGTCGACATCGTCGATGCCGGCAAACACGGTTCCACTATCGATGAACTTGTCCGTCAACGCGTTCGACTTGAACGGCGCGTCGGCCTTGACCGCGCAGCCGGAGCGCAGCTTGTCGGCCACGAAAGACCCGATGTAGCCTTGGCCATAGGGGTTCTGTAGCATGGTGCCATGCACAAAACCGTCTTTGATCGCCTGGATCACTACCTCGTCATGGTCGATGCCAACCATTACAATGCGCTTGTCGCCGATCTTGCGGAGCGCGTTCGCAGCGACGACTGCCGGAACCCAGGCGGTCGTGATGATCCCGTCGACCTCGTCCGCATGGGCTGCGAGATACGCGTTGATCTTCTCTTCAGCGGGCTCGGGCGCGTCGATATCGGCGATAACCTGAATGACTTCGGCGCCCCCTTCGGCGGCCGCCATTTCGACCGCATCGATCCTGAGCTGCGTGTTCGGATCTACCAGGAATCCGGTGAAATGCGCAATTTTGGCACCGGACCCGAGCACTTGCAGAAGCTCCTTGGTCCCCAGATATGCCGAGTTTCCGGTATCCGTGCCCATGCAGAACATCGCCTGCGACGGGTCCTTGAGGCACCCGGCAAGGGCCACCACCGGGGCTCCCGTATCGGCCAATTCGTTTGCGATGGCGACCGTTCCGACCGGATCTCCGGGAAAGACGAGGAACGCGTTGTAACCCTGGGTCACCAGCGATTCCAGCATCTGGTTCTGAAGACCCAGCTCCCACTTCTGGGGGACTCTGTAATCGGCAGAACCAAGGTCAAAGTCTCTGGCCGCATCCATGCCGGCCTGCTCCCACGCGGCGAAATACGGGTGAGGGCCGCCCGGAACCAAAGCGACTCTTGTGCTTTGATCCGCAAGCGCAAAACTGGGTATTACGGCTATTGCGATCCCTGCGGCTAGAAGGCGTTGAGCTGTGTTCATGATTTTCTCCGGTTTGACAATTGAAAAAAAATTCGATGACCTGCCGTCATGAATTTTGCGAGGCATCAAAATACTGTAACATGGTAGTATGTCAATGAGAAATCGCGGTGGACTGAAGGCGGGGAGCCTGCGATACTTGGCGGCGGAATTTTGCCGTCTCGGATTGCCGACGACGGACCGGTGTCGAGGCGGCCTTGGCCATCACAGCGAAAAAAGAGGGAGTCCGGCGTGCGACAGACATGGCGATGGTTTGGGCCGCAAGATCGAGTAAGTGTCGATGACATGCTGCAAGCGGGGGCGGAGGGCGTTGTAACCGCGCTCCACCAGGTTCCTACCGGAGCGGTCTGGACGCCGGAGGATATCGCGGTAAGGCAAAGCGACATCGCTGCGATGAAGAGCGGCACGCCGAGCGGCCTAGCGTGGGAGGTGGTGGAAAGTCTGCCTGTCTCCGAGGATATCAAGAAGCAACGAGGCGACTGGCGCGCGCATATTGCCAGCTACAGGACGAGCCTGCGCAATCTGGCTGCCGCCGGATTGGAAACGATCTGCTACAACTTCATGCCGGTACTGGACTGGACCCGCACCGACCTCGCCTATCGCCTGCAAAACGGCGCGACCTGCATGCGCTTTGACTACGTCGATTTTGCCGCCTTCGACATCCACATCCTTGGACGCGCGGGCGCGGCCGAGGATTTTCCCCCCGAGATCTCCGGCGAGGCGGCGCGTCGCTTCGCCGTCATGGACGACGCGCGGAAGTCGGCGCTCTCGCGAAACATTGTCTCGGGTCTGCCCGGCGCGGCGGACCGGTTCACTCTGGAGGACGTGCGGCGGCATCTGGCAGAGTACGATGGAATTTCGGCTGAGCGCCTGCGCGGGAACTTCGTAGCCTTCCTGGAGCAGATCGCTCCGCTAGCCGAGGAGCTAGGCCTTCGAATGTGCTGCCACCCCGATGATCCTCCCATCGGCCTTTTGGGCTTGCCGAGGGTGATGTCGACCGAGGCGGACTATTCGGCAATGATGCGGGCGGTGGATTTGCCGGCCAACGGCATCACGCTTTGCTCCGGTTCGCTGGGCGCACGGCCCGACAACGACTTGTCCGGGATGATGGAGCGGCTTGGTGAACGGGTTCATTTCCTGCATTTGCGCAACGTCCACCGGGAGACCCAGGAAATCCTCGGTTCATTCTACGAGGCGGAGCACCTGGGCGGCCACACGGACATGGTGGCGCTGGTTGGCGCCGCGTTGGCCGAGGAGGCGCGGCGCCGCCGGGCGGGCCGGAAGGACGCCTCGATCCCGTTCCGCCCGGACCACGGCCAGGACATCCTCGACGATCTCGGGCGGGGAGCGCAGCCGGGCTATCCCGCGATTGGGCGGCTCAAGGGGCTGGCCGAATTGCGCGGAGTCATTGCCGGCCTGACCCATGCCGGCGCCGCATGAGCGTCCGTCGCCTTTCCCGCCGCGAGGACGTGGCGGCCGGCATTGCGAAACCCGCCTTCGATCCCTCGCGGCACGGCGCGGGCATCGTGCATCTCGGCGTAGGCGCGTTCCACAAGGCGCATCAGGCGGTCTATACGGATGCGGCTATCGCGGCCGAAGGGGGGGACTGGCGGATCGTCGGCGTCAGCCTGAGGGGAACCGCCGCCGCCGCCGCCCTCAACCCGCAAGACGGGCTATATTCCCTGATCGTACGCGGCGAAGAGGGTGTGAGCGCGCGATTGATCGGGAGCCTTGCCCGTGTCATCGCCGCAGTGCGCGACCCGGTGGCCGCTCTCGACGCCCTCTGCGATCCGGCCATCCGAATTGTCAGCCTGACCGTAACCGAAAAGGCCTACGGGATCGACCCGATCGCCGGCGCGATCGACCTCGCGCACCCGGCTATCGCGGCTGACCTGCAGACGCCCCGGGCACCGGCCGGGGTGCTTGGGCTGATTGTCGAAAGCCTGCGGCGGCGCAAGGGCAAGGGGGTCGAACCGTTCACGGTGCTTTGCTGCGACAACCTGCCCCGAAACGGATTGCTGGTGCGATCCGGCGTGCTGGATTTCGCCCGGCGCGCCGCCCCCGAGCTTGTCGACTGGATCGCCGGAAACGTTGCCTTTCCGGCCACCATGGTCGACCGCATCACCCCCGCACCGACCGAGAGAACTCTCGATGAGGCAAGACGCCTGACGGGCGTCGAGGATCTTGCGGCCGTAGAGACCGAACCGTTTAGCCAATGGGTGATCGAGGACGCGTTCGTTAACGGACGCCCGGCCTGGGAGGCAGGCGGCGCACTCTTCGTCGCCGACGTTGCGCCGTATGAGCAAATGAAGTTGCGGATGCTCAACGGCGCCCACTCGATGCTTGCCTACGCGGGATTCCTGAGCGGCCATGCCCTGGTCAGAGACGTGATGGCGGACATGGAACTCGCCCGCTTGGTTGCAAGGCACATCTCGGCTGCCGCCGCCACGCTGGCTCCGCTGCAGGGCATCGACTTCGCTCGATACGGCGCCGAACTGGAGGCGCGGTTTCGCAATCCCTTTATCGCCCATGAAACCTATCAGATCGCTATGGACGGCACTCTAAAGCTGCCCCAGAGATTGCTGCAGCCAGCCGAGGCGGCGCTTCGAATGGGCCAGGACCCGCGGCCCTTTGCCTTCGCCTTGGCCGCCTGGATGCGCTACTGCTGCGGGACGACCGACAAGGGCGAAGCCTATGCGCTGCGCGACCCGCGCGAGGCGGAGATCAGATCCGCGCTTGAAGGCGCCTGCCAGGGCGTCGAAATCTCAGACCGGCTGCACGCCCTGCCTAATTTGATCGGTCTCGCGCTGTCGAGGAATTCGCACTGGCGGAATGAAGTCGCCTCTGCGCTTGATGCCATGCTGAGACTAGGAGTGCCGGCCGCCGCTCGCGCCGCGATCGCCGCCTGACGGCCCGTTCTCTCTTCCCAATCCTCGACCGTTCGATTTCCGCTCCCGGAAAGTCTCGCCGCGATTCCAGAGCAGGTACGCTCGAAACCTGGACTTCCGACGACAGATGCGCCTATCGATTTCTGGCCCGCTGGAGTTCCTTGACCCGGCTGCGATCGCCGCGTGGCAAACTGCGCGTCCGCGAATGCAAGTTCCGTTTGAGACCATGGAGTATGGCGGCAAAACCGGGCCCTTCCAAGGTGGGGCAAGCGAGTGGCCGGGAAGTCGGAGAGTCATATTGCTGCAGTAAGGATCAATTCTTGCGCGAAGCGAAGCTTCCTAGGCGATGATTGACTGCGCGACGCCCATTGCGGCAAGTTTCGCGGGATACTGATTGACGGTCCGGACGAGTCGACCCGACGAGGCGCGGTCTGCCTGCTTGGCGTCCGGCATGCGGCTCGAATAGTTCCTGCGGGCAAGGAGTTGGAGAATTCGCCCAAGCGAGTCCGGGAAATCCCGGAAGCGCGATAGCCTTCTACGGCGTCGCAGGCGGCCATCGCGCCGGCAAAACGGACTTCCTCGCCGACGGTAGCCCGCATTGTTTCGAAACCATGGATGCCGGGTGAATCGCCTGCGGGATCAAGCGCTCCGCAGCCCGAAATTCCGCTTCTCGCCCCACCGCTGTCGCAGAATTCCGCGCGCTCGCCCAGGACAATTGATCTGAAACGGACGTTTCGCAGGCGAGGGAATTCATCGCTCAGCATCCCGGGTAGAAGTCGAGCAATCGTTCGGCGGCATCGCCCTTGCGCCTAAGGCTGAAATAGTCCAGCGCAATGCGCGCAATGACGTCTACGCACTCAATGGTGCCTGCAAAATTGTGCCGCAGCGTTGCAGCCGGTTCGACAAGCCCCAGCATGTTCCCGGCAATCGCGCCAGTCGAGTCGCTGTCGCCGCTGTGCAAGAGAGCGACCTGCAATCCGTGGTCGAAGCTCCTGGCACAGAGGCAGGCATAGAGCGCGATCGAGAGCGCCTCTTCCGCCGTCCATCCACCGCCAAGAGATTCGACCGTCTCAGGATTGCCGTCGCGAGGCTTATCGAGTGCGGCGCGGATTGCATTGGCCGTCTCGGTCCCGCCCTCGATGTGCGCATAGGCGTCTGCCATTGCATTGGCGCTTTCTACGAGGGCGATGCCGCTCGCCACATCCGCGAGCATTTCGGCCCAGGCGGCGGCAGCGAACTGGCCTGTAGGATGGCCGTGAGTCAGGGCGGATGTCTCCTTGGCGAGCGACCGCACTTGATCTCGCTCCGCCATCAGGGCCACCGGTGCGACGCGCATTATCGTTCCGCAACCCTTGCTATCGTTGCGCGCAGGCGCTCCGTAGCTTTCGCTCGTTGCCAGCGCGGACATGCAAGTATGGCCCGGCGCACGGCGTTCGCTAAGTCGCGGATCGGATATCAGGCCGATATTGTCTGTCTCGACTCGGGGTTTGCCGCCCTGGGTTCGATGCCAGCGCAACAGCGCATGATGGACGACGCTTGGCGGGTGGAAGATCCCTTTCTCGGCGCCGCGAACATGCGCCCTGATCATCCCCTCCGCGGTGAAGAGGGTCATCTGGGTGTCGTCCGTTATGGCGCCGCGCAGGCCCTGATGCACCGGCAATTCCGAAACACCCTCGGGAAAGCGCCGCCGTATTTCGCTGAGCGGCAGGAATTCGATTTCCGCGCCAAGACTGTCTCCGATAGCTCCTCCGACCAGGCTTGCATGCAGAGGAGAGACCAACGGGCCGCGATGCGGCGCTCGGCTCGCCAGCCAGCGCTCCTGCGCAACCGTCTCGACGGCGCCGCGGCGCACGGAGCGAACTTCCCGTATCGCATCGGGCGCAGAACGTCCGCGTTCAATGAGAATCAGCGCGGCAATCGTACCCGCGCGACCCAACCCGCCCCGGCAATGCACGACCAGGCGCCCTCGGCGTTCCAGGATCTGATGCAGCCTTGGGGACAAGGCGCGCCAACGGCCCATGGCTTCCGCCGTCGGAACATCGCCGTCGAGGATCGGGAAGTGATGCCATTCGATGTCGCGCGTCTTCACGGCATCTCCGAGGGACCGAACGGAGAGACTCTCGAATTCATGGTCTTCAATGAGCGTCAAGACGGCGGTCGCGCCCCAGTCCCCGACGGCGTCCATATCGAGATCGAGATCGCGCGCCCAGGGTGAGCCGAAGACGCTATCGCCCTTCTTGCCAGGGCAAATGGTGATGCCCAGGCTGCCGTTGCCAACAGGAAGGGCGTCAATTCGGATGGGGTGCGTGATGCTGGTCTTTGCCAAAAGGTTTCCCTTCCTTCTTTGCCTGCGCGTCATCCGGAGAGCACGCCGTTGCTTCAATCGAAAACATGCGGCTCGGGGGCGCGCAATGCAAGCCGTCCCTATTCGGAAAAGAATCGAGTCCCGGGGGCGGTTCGTCCCGGATTATTCGATCGCGCGGGAATGGAAAAACTGTTCCCTTCTACGGTATCGGCACATTGGCCGCCAGGTTCAGTTCATGTTGCGCTGGTCCGTTTCCACATGAAGTCGCCCGTGAAGGGAGGGCCGCCGGGAAGCCGATCGCAATCGCCGCGGCGGGTTGGGCGCCTTCGCGATCCGGCTCCGGAGCTCTGCGTAGCCGGGCAGCGGCCTCGATACTATAATCTCGGGAGCACCCTTGCCACCTGCACTGCGCATGTTCTTCAATCTAGATACCGCCGATACTATGAGTTGCGAATTTCGACGGCCTGCAAATCTTGACTCGCCCATATCGTTCGATCTCGCCGAAAAACGGGAATGCGACTCGAAGGAATATAGAATGCGTCGAATGTCAACTCGCTGAAAATGGCGCGTGAAGGGTATTGGGTACGCGACTCATGTTCTCGGCGATCCGATTTCACCTAGAACCGAGCGCTGGACGGGCTTGTCATCGCCTCGACAATTCTCTTGGCCATCAACGAGCCGGGCGCGAGCGCTTACCGCAGATATCGGAACGTCTGTCGGGGCAGAATCGGAAGGAACGGGTATCCCGACATGGCCGAGAGACCGGTAAAATTTGCTTGATAGAGCAATTCATACCTGTAATAAATATCCGGCGGGGCTTGCAGGAATTTTCCGTCGTCGATCTCCCTGCGAGCGAAACCCGATCGGAACAGGCGAAAATTAGGGAGAACGAAATGAGAGCAATTGCTTCGACGCGGCGGACAATCGTTTCCACCCTAATCGCGACGGCAGCAGCCGCCACTTTTGCGCTAGCAAATTCCTCCTTGGCAGCTGAAATTCGCGTTTTGAACTGGCAGGGCTATGGCACCGACGAAGCCTGGTCATTGGAACAATTCGAAGAAGCTACCGGAATAGAAGTCGTTCATGAATATTTCAATTCCGAACAAGAAATGCTGACCAAACTCCGCACGAACCCGGGAGCGTTCGACGTTGTCTTGATCAATAGCGCCTTTACTCGACAGGCGGCGGAGGAAGGGTTGATTCAAGCGATCGACACGTCCTCGATGAAAAACGTCGCCGACCTTGCGCCCGGCCTCGGCGACAACGCGAACCTGGTTTTCGACGGCGAGGCCTACGGCGTTGCGTGGGTCTGGGGATTGACGTCGTTCGCGGTCGATACTTCGGCTTTCGATGAACTCCCGGATACGATTGAAGCGCTTTGGTCGCCCGATAACGCCGGTCGGGTCGGCTGGAGAGACGATGCCGTCGAGGCGGCGATGCTTGCCGCCATCGCGACCGGGCAAGATATCAACATGCCCGAGGATCTCGAAGCCATACGAGAAAGACTCCGTGCGCTGAAATCGCAAATCCGAACGTTCTGGTCGTCGGAGAATGAATGGAACCAAGCCGTCGCTGCGAAGGAATTCGACCTCGCCACGTATTGGAGCGGTTCTGCGTCGCGCTCGAAGACGAACTACGGCCTCCCGGTGGAATTCATAATTCCGAAAGAAGGAGCGATCGGCTGGCTCGACGGACTTTCGATAGCCGCCGATTCGGAAAATATTGACGAAGCCAAGCAGTTCATCGATTGGATGATCGATCCGGATTTCTACATACCGTGGGATACCAATGTCGGCGCGCCTGCGTCGGCGAACGCCGAGGCCAACGCGGGATTGCCGGATGATGCCTTTAATCGGACAGTTATGGGAGATTCGGAAAAACTCGCCAATGTACAAGTCATGGGCCCGATGGCTGAAGAACTTCGCGAGCAACTTCTCGAAATCTGGCAGGAAACAAAGACCTATTTCCAGGAATAAACCGAGTTGGGCGCAACGCCCGCTCTAGCGATTGGCGGCGGCGCGTTGCGTCGCCGCTTGTCTTTTGCAGTACCTGCCACAATCGGTCCAGCGTATGCCTGGTTGCTTTTCACGATTTTTTTGCCTTTGTCCGCAATGCTCTATTTCAGCTTCCTTTCGGACGTGCCGTTCGGAGATCGGGAAGCCGTGTTCAGCCTCGAAAACTATTCCGCATTTCTCGAAAAGGAATTCTATCGCACGCTCATGCTGCGCTCTTTCGGATTGGGGGGGCTGGTAACGTTCTTCTGCTTGCTATTCGGTTTTCCCTGCGCGCTGATATTGGCGAAATCCATCAAGGGGAAATGGCGCGAGGCCATATTCCTGCTGATCATCCTGCCTTTCTGGAGCAACGCTTTGGTCCGCGTGTTTTCTTGGACGATGGTGCTTCGAGGCAACGGAGTGCTTGAGCGCGCAATCCATTCGGTTTGGCCGGAATTTGGCGGTTTGCACGTCATGTTCACCTACACGGCCGTCGTTATCGGTTTGGTGCATTCGTACATCCCCTACATGATTTTGACTTGCTACGTCTCCCTCCAGGCAATTGACGACGACTTGCTGGAAGCGGGAAGGTCTCTTGGGGCCGGACGCCTGACATTGCTCCGGCGTATCGTAATTCCGCTGGCCGCACCGGGCATGGCGGCGGGGAGCGTACTAATATTCGTGCCTGTCGTAGGTTCGTTCATGGAGCCCAGAATTCTTGGCGGCCCGAAGGGCACATTTATCGGCACGATTATTGAAGACCAGTTCACTTCCGTGTTCAATTGGCCATTGGGGGCCGCCCTGTCATTCTTGATGCTGGGATTCGTATTGGCGATACTCGCCGTTTCAGCTCTGCTTGCCAGGCGAGTCGCGTAACCATGCTCGACCGAATTCGCGCACTCGACGGTCTTGGACGCGTTTATTTGGCCGCAATGCTGGTTTTCCTTTACGCGCCAATCGCGATCATGGCGGCGATGTCCTTGAATTCTTCGCCCTTCTACACATTGCCAATCGATTGGAGTTTGAAATGGTACGGCAAACTAGCGTCGAATTCGGCGTTGATTGACTCGGGAATAAATAGCTTCGTCGTAGCCGCGGCGACGACGCTGATATCTACGACTCTTGGAACGGCCGCGGCGATTACGCTTTTCCGCCACGATTTTTTGGGAAAAAGAACCCTCCAGATTCTGCTACTGCCGCCCATCGCCATCCCGTGGCTAATCATTGGCACCTCGATGCTGATATTCTTCTTCTGGATCGGGCTCGGCCGCGGCTTGCACGCCATGATCCTGGGACATGTGGCGCTGGCTCTCCCCTATGTGATTATCGTCGTGTCGGCGAGGCTTCGGGCGTTCGATCCGCAGCTCGAAGAAGCAGCTAGATCCCTTGGCGCAAATTACTTTCAAGTAATTTTTAGAGTTACGCTTCCGTTTTTGGGGCCGGGCATAATCGCGGCATCGCTGTTCGCATTTGCCGTTTCATTCGACCAATTCGTCATTTCGTATTTTCTGTCGGTTCCCGGGGTTTCGACGCTTCCGGTGGAAATCTATACGGCAATTCGAAAAGGGTTTACGCCGGAAATCAACGCGATTTCGACGATCGTCATTGTTTTTTCCATGATCGTGCTGCTGGTCGTAGCGCGATACTACAGATTTGGCGAGGCGCGGTAATGTCGGATGTCTCGGTTCGCGCCGTATCAAAGGAATTCGACAGTTTGCGCGCTCTGGACAACGTGTCCGTCGATTTTCCGAGCGGCGGTTTCTATGCCCTGCTTGGACCGTCCGGCTGCGGCAAAACGACCCTTTTGCGACTGATCGCCGGATTCGTCGCACCGACGTCCGGAAGCATCTCGATCGCGGGCGAAATCGTTGACGCCGTTCCGGTGGAGAAGCGAAATGTCGGGATGATGTTTCAAAGCTATGCGCTGTTTCCGAATTTGAACGTATACGACAATGTCGGCTTCGGCCCGAGCGTGCGAGGAATCGCAAGACCGGAGATAAGGAGGCGCGTCGGCGAGGTGCTGGAACTTGTCCAGCTCAGCGGGCTCGAAAACCGGCGACCTCACGAGCTATCGGGCGGCCAGCGCCAGCGCGTCGCGCTCGCCCGCGCAATTGTCGTTCAGCCGAAGGTTCTACTGCTCGACGAACCGCTTAGCGCCCTCGACAAATCTTTGCGCGTAGGCATGCAAGTCGAGCTGAAGCGCATTCAGCGCGAAACCGGCATTACGACAATTTTCGTTACGCACGATCAGGAGGAGGCGCTTACGCTCAGCGACCGCGTCGGGATAATGCGGGCCGGCAAACTGATCCAGGAAGGCGTTCCCAATGAAATCTACGAGAGGCCGAATTCAGAGTTCGCGGCCAGATTCCTGGGAGACGCTAACATGTTCCGAGGCACGTCGAACGGGCGCGTGATCGAGGTAGGAGACGCAGTTGGGATCAAGACGTCAATGCCCGTGCCAAAGCCTGGAATTGCAGCCGGAATCGCGGTTCGCCCGGAAAAAATGCTGGTTCGAGAAAACAGCGGGAGCTTCGATCCCGGAATGAACATGGTGGAGGCCAGGGTGATTCAGCATATTTTCGCCGGCGCCAGCCTGACGTACATTTTGGATTGGCGCGGCAAGGAAATCAAGGTCTTCGCGCAGAACACCGGAGGCAGCGCAATTCGGGAAGGCACCGATGTGCTTGTAACATGGTCGCCGGAACACGCAATCGTCGTAGACTTATGAATTCGGCAGGCGGCGTTTGGCTTGCATGCATAGACATGCAAAGACTCTTTCTTGAACCGGGCGAGTGGTTTTGCAGCTCCGGCATCGCGATATTGCCGAATTGCCGGAAACTCGCCGAGGCGGCGCCGAATCGCTGCCTGTTCACTCGATTCGTACCTGCTCGTTCGGCCGCCGATGCGGAAGGTGCGTGGCGCGGTTTCTACCGAAGATGGGAATCCGTAACATTGGAAGCCGGCGATGCCGGGGCCATTGAATTGCATCCCGACCTGAAACCGCTTTCGCAGGACGGCCGAATATTCGACAAGTCGACATACGACTGTTTCGCATCGGCTGAATTCGCCGACTTCATAGATCGCGCAAAACCGGAAGCCCTCGTTTTGTTCGGCGTTGAAACCGACGTATGCGTACTTGCGACCGCGCTGTCGGCGGTTGACCGGGGCATTCGAACCGTTCTGCCGGTCGACGCTATCGCAAGCGGCCGCAAAAAAGCGCACGCTGCGGCCGTTAAAGAGATCTATCCGCGATTCGATCTCCAAATAGAACTTACAGACACCGCTTCGGTTCTAAATTCGTTGGTCAACTCGTGAAACCCGACAGATGGTGGACCTGGACCCCGGACTTTCCGGCGGAACTTGTTCATCTTCAATCAGGATATCGGATTACTCCCATTCTTTATTCGTCGCGCCTCGAGCGAGCCACTCTTTTGCCGCCCGGCCCGGATATTGCATTCCGTTCCCGGTCCTTGGACGGGAGTGGAGCCGCATTTTCAACCGATTTCGGCGATACTGTTCTCGATTGGCATTACACGCTGCCGGATTCGCGATCAGCGGCATTGGAATGGGCCTTGCGCCGATCGGGCGAATGGGGTTTGCGCTATTGGATTCTCGTATGCGTTCGGAGCGTGAACGGCGCCGTCCTGAAATTTGATTGCGATTCCGGCGCGCTTGCCTCCGAGCCCGGGTACCCGTTTTTCGAGGCCATACCCAGCGAGCCGCCGGCGGTGGCGACGTTTCACGAAAGCGTTGAGGCAGTTGCGGAGGAAATCGAGGAGAATGGATACTTTTTTCTCGGGTCTCGAGCCGGACGCGGTCGGGTCGCCGCTATGCGCTTCAATCTGGAGCAGGCTCCGCGCCTCCGCATCCAGATCTCCGCCCGCGAAAATTGCCCCATTCCCGGCGATTCGATTGCGTCGGCGTCCAGCGAGGACGGGACGCCGCAGGCGGCGCTGCGGGCGGTCCACGATGTCATTTCATGGAACCATGTATGGGACGATATTAATCGGCGCCCCTATACGGCGCTGAGTAGATTCTGGAACCGACGAAAGTTCAGCGGCTTCGGCGTTTGGCTCAACGATATTCTTTTCAATGCTCTAATGTGGAGCCATTTTGAGCCCAGGGCGGCGATCGACAATTTCGATGCGGTAGCCGCTTGGCAAACGAGTGAAGGGAACTTTCCATGCCTTGTAACCGGCAACGATGCCTGGCTCGACAGGTCGCAGACTCCGATCGCCGCATTCGTAGCGTGGTACATTTACGCGCGTTCGAGAAACCTGGAGTTTCTTGAACGCGCCTACCCGAAGCTGGTTCGCAACAATCGCTGGTGGAAAGACCGCCGCTCGCTTGGCGACTCGGGCCTTGTTGCATTCGGCACGTCGGCGGGCGCGGGCGAAGGCCTCTACAAGGGTACCAAATTAGCCGCAAAAAACGAGTCCGCCATGGACAATTCGCCCTTGCATGATCCGGCGCCGTTCGATCCGGAATCCGGATTGCTGCTAGCATTGGACGTGGGCTTGAACAGCATGTTCGCTCTCGACTGCGAAATGCTGGGGCTCATTGCCGCCGCCCTGTGCAAAACCGCCGAAGCAGACAAGTTCCGGTCCGAGGCATCGATCCTGGGCGAATTGATCTCGAAGGAGCTTTGGGACGAGGAAAGAGGAGTTTTCGCCAATCGCTTGCTGGATGGATCCTTTATCCGGCCAATTGCGCCAACTTCATTTTTTCCGTTGCTAGCCGGCGCCGCCACTCCCGCGCAGTCGGAAGCCATGCTTGGCGGGTACTTCGAAAATGCCGACAAGTTTGGCGGGCGCTTCGCGATTCCCTCGATCGCCAGAGACGATCCCGCTTTCGCGGACAACGTATATTGGCGTGGAAGAATTTGGGGTCCGTTGAACTACTGGTGCTACAGGGGCTTGCGCCGAAACCGGTTTGACCGATTGGCATCGGAACTCGCGCGAAAGAGCCAAGACCTGTTCGGCGCGGCCTGGACAAAGCGAATTTGCGGCGAAAACTACAATGCCGATACTGGCGAAGTTTTCGATCAGCCGGATACCGACGGATTTTATTCCTGGGGCGCGCTTTTGCCGCTGATCGCGGTTCATGAGATTATTGACGAAGATCCGTGGAACGGTCTTAATTTCAAGCCGCCGGCCTTCGATTCGGCCTTCGGGCCGATCGCCACAAAGTATGGACCTCTTCGGCTGGATGCTAGGGATGGAGAATGGGAGGCGCGTTTTTTCGGCGACATCTTGCTTCGCGGCAATGTAGGCGGTAGGCTGTCGAAACTTGCGCTGGACAAGGGCAAATTCGAAGCGACTTTATCGGCGGGTCCGGGCGGCGAATGGCTTTCGATTCCTGATCGCCGAATCACCGCGGTGAAATTGGGGGGCCTGGACGTCAAATCGTCCGGGAAGCGGGTAGCGCTGCCGGTTCGCCGCGAACCGACATTGCTGACCATTTATTTCGACGGCGCATCGGTTCGCGGCTAGGATCGGAATCTGCCTTCAATTTTCCGCTTTCGATCCATGCGCGACTCCGCTTCTCGCTCCGGGCAGCGAAGCGTGGAATTCACTTCTTCGATTCGCGGAACACCGAACCGGCGCCGAACTATCGTAACGGATTGGCCGGAAGGCGGGCGATCGCGAAAACCAATGCGGGGGATTTGCACCTCTATGCAAAGGACGATGAGCGGGACGAGTCGAAATGGCGACTAAAAGCTCGTGCCGGCCGCATTAGCGAGACCTAGGGGAATGTCGAAGAATGCGGTCGACGACGCCTCGCGATTCGGCCCTCCCTCGCAGTTACGTTAAAGCTAAACGCCGCCGCTTCATGATGGCGGACCCTGCCGGAATTGTTCGTGCCAGTTTTCCTGGCGACTATTCGGAGTAGGGCGGCGGGTCCCCGAGCCTCTTGCGACGGGAGGGTCGCAATGGAAATTTGGGAAGTATCAACAATCGATATCGGATGACACTTTCCGCAATGCCGGCGACCTTGTCTCCGGGCGCGACGAATGCTAATTTTCAATTCTCGAAATTGGGAGGTATAAAATGAGTCTTAATTCCTTAACTAAGTTCTTTCTTGGCGCGGCGTTCGCGGTTGGTTGTTTCGCGAGCCCGGCTTTGGCCGCGCCGTCTGGCGTACTGGTGATCGTGGAAAACGAAACGCCGGAAAACCTGGATCCCGCGAATGCGACCAACTCCACGGTTAACCAGCTTACTATCGGAATCTACGACACTTTGGTTCAGTTCACGGCCGGAGAGACCGCGGTATCGCCGCGCGTCGCGACGGGCTGGAGCATTTCCGACGACGGTCTGGAGTACACGTTTACTCTAAGAGACGACGTGACATTCCACGACGGGAGCAGTCTCGCAGCCGAGGACGTAAAATTCACTCTCGACCGGCTTCAAAGCGCTGCCGGCAAAGTACTGAACGACATGGGCCCGTATGCCGGAGCCGAGGTGATCGACGACACGACGATAAAGCTTTCGTTGTCGGCCCCCTTCGGTCCGTTCCTTTCGGCGCTGTCGCGAATCTATATTGTGAACAAGGGCCTGGTCGAACAAAACATGGGCGATGACAACGCGCGCCAATGGCTTGCCGTAAACGCGGCCGGTTCGGGACCCTACATGGTCAAGTCGTACAAGCCGACCGAGGCGGTGTCGCTCGTCGCATACGACGGCTACTGGGGCGGCTGGGAAGGAAACCACGCCGCGGAAGTCGTGTTTCGCTACGTCTCGGAACCGTCGACGCAGCTTGCATTGCTCAGGAGCGGAGAAGCGCACGTTGCGCCCGATTTGACCGTCGAAGACAAGCTGGCAATCATGGGCGAAGAAGGCTTTGTCGTCGATGTCGGCGCCGCCGCCACGCCGCTATATTTCCAGTTCAATACGGCCAGCGACGGCCCGACCGGAAACAAGGAATTCCGGAGGATGCTGTGCATGGCTTTCGATCGCGAACTGCATTTGGAACAGGTTCTCCAGGGATTCGGCAATATGCCCGACGGTCCATTGCCTTCGAACTGGGTCGGCCATCAGACGGGCACGGAAACGGACTTCAATCTGGAGGAAGCGAAGGGGCTGGTTGATGAAAACGGCTGGGCCGGCACTGAACTGCTCGTGCGTTACCTGCCCGCGATCGAAGAAGAGAGGCTGGCCGTCGAGCAGTTCCAGTCGAACCTGGCAAGCATAGGAATCACTCTCAACGCCGAGGGGATGACCTGGCCGGCTCAAGCCGCGACGGTGCAGGATCTCGCAACGACATCCGATATCAACATGATTTACAATTTCCCAAGTTTCCCGGATGCGCATGCGATCCTCAACACCTCGTTCAACGGAGCTTTGACGGGCTACAATGGCGGGTACAACTGGGCGCAGTATTCCAATCCGGATGTCGATGCCCTTCTCAATGCGGCCGCGTCGTCGTCCGACCCGGCGGAACGAGTGGAGCTGTACCAGAAAGCTCAGGAATTGATCGGCGCCGACCATCCCGTAGTCACGGTGTCAAACCCGGGATTCGTCCTGGCCATGTCGGACAAGGTGACCGGATACGTTTACAATGTAGCGCATCACCAGACGTTCAACATAATGGACATGGGCTTGTCTGAATAAGATTTGGACGCGCGCTCGCAGAAGAGAGCGGAGGGATGAGGTACGTTCTCGAAAGGATCGCATTCTCTCTCTTCGCTCTCTTCATTCTAATATTCATAACGTTCCTGCTTAGCCATGTCGTGCCCGGGGACCCGGCAATCGCGGCCGCGGGACCGAACGCAGGCGCTGAGAAAATCCAGCTTGTGCGCGAAAGCATGGGCTTGGACAAGCCGTTCCACGTGCAGTTCCTCGTGTACGGAGCAAAGGTGCTGGCGGGGGATTTCGGCACCTCCTGGTTTACGCACCAGCCGATCGCCGACGACATCATGAGGGAGTTGCCTCCCTCGCTCGAGCTCGTCGTGATGGCGATGTTGATAAATCTGTTGATTTCCTTTCCAATTGGCCTGGTCGCCGCAAGATACCACGGGTCAAATTTCGACAATGCCGTTCGGGTCGTAGCGATCGCGGGCGCGGGAGTGCCCATATTCTGGACCGCCATACTCCTGCAGCAAAAGCTTGCGGCGGACTGGCAGCTATTTCCGGTTGCGGGCCGGCTAAGCTTCGCCAACCGCGACTTCGAAGGAGCGACAGGGTTCTATATTCTGGACAGCCTTGTCCAGATGAGGCTCGATGTATTTGCCGACCTAATGATGCACATATTCCTCCCCGCTCTCGCGCTGTCGCTCCTGTTCACGGCGGTCGGCGTGAGGATTACGCGGACTGCCATGATTAGCGAATTCCGCAAGGACTACGTCGTCATGGCCCGGGCGAAGGGCGCGAGCGAGGCGCGCATCATGTTCCGCCACGTGTTCCGGAACGGCGCGACGCCGTCTCTTACCGTGTTCGGCATGCAGTTCGGATGGATGCTCGGAGCGACCGTACTTGTCGAGGAGATTTTCGGCCGGCCGGGAATCGGGCGCTACGCCATCAAGGCGGTCACTCAGTCCGACATCCACGCGGTCGTCGGGGTGGTTCTCGTCGTCGGCCTCGTTTTCGTGATTTCCAACATGGCGATCGACATTATCCTATACGCGATAAATCCGCGTAAGACTCGCGAGGACTGACGATCAAAAAGATTTGGTCATTTTCGAGAAGCTGGATCGAAAAATGCGCGCTCGTCATTGCGTGCATCGTGCTCGTCCTAGCCGTAATCGGCCCCTACGTCGCGCCGTTCGACCCGCTAGCGATCGACTTTCGCAACCGGCTCGCCGAGCCGTCCTTGACCCATATACTCGGTACGGACGGATCCGGACGAGACGTTCTGAGCAGAATCCTCTACGGCGCCAAGCTCACGATACTGTCGACGGTGACAGTAATCGCGACGGTGCTGGTCTTCGGCTGCATTCTCGGGATCTTTTCCGCATTCGTCGGCGGCACCGTCGACAATTTCCTCATGCGCATCGCCGATGTCTGGCTCGGATTCCCGCCGCTCATTCTGGCTCTCGGCTTTGCGGCCGCGCTCGGTTCAAGCCTTGAGGCCGCGATAATGGCTCTTATTTTTAGCTGGTGGCCAACCTACGCGCGGCTGTCGCGCATGATTACGGTAGACATTCTTTCCAAGAAATTCGTTGCGAGCGCCAACGCCCTGGGCGTTTCGACATTTCGCAAAGTGACGCACTACGTGCTTCCGAACGCCTTCGACGTGCTCATTATCCAGGTAACGCTGGATATCTCCGCGGTGATGCTTGCGATATCGGGACTGTCCTTCATCGGAGTAGGCGCCCAGGTTCCCGCACCGGAATGGGGCGCGATGATCGCCGAAGGCCGTTCCTTCACTTCAAAGGGCTGGTGGATCGTAACGTTTCCCGGGCTGGCGATCTTCATAACCGCGATGAGCTTCAATTTGATTGGCGACATGCTCAGGCGCGAACTTGATCCGACGCTCATCACGAGGCAGTAGACCCGGCGTGCCGAATTCTCCTTCCCCGACGGGCAATGCCGAAAGGAATGCCATACTCAAGCTGGAAGGCGTGTGCGTCGCCTTGGCCGCTTCAAGAAAAACGATGGTGCGCAACATCAGCTTTTCGGTTCGGCCGGGCGAGATTTTCGGATTGGCGGGGGAGTCGGGGTCGGGAAAGACTCTTCTTATGCGCACGATTTTCGGCCTCCACGACGACGCGTTTGTCGAAAAAGGCCGCATGACGTTCAAGAATACGGAATTCTCTTCATCCGAGCATCGTAGGAGAGTGAGGAAATTGCTGGGCCGCGAAATCGGCTTCGTGCCGCAGGATCCGTTTTCGTCGCTCAACCCGACAATGCGCATCGGAAGGCAAATCCGCGAGGCGCTTTACCTAGGCAAGGGAATTTCGCCGAAGTCCGCCGAGGCCGGGAAAACGACTCTGGAACTCCTGAAGGAAGTCGGGATATCCGAACCGGCAACGGCCGTCGGCCAGTATCCCGACCAGTTTTCCGGCGGTATGCGCCAGAGAATCGTCATCGCGATCGCATTGTCCCAGGAACCCAGCATTCTGGTTGCGGACGAGCCGACGACTGCGCTCGACGCGTACACTCAGAGAAGGATAATCAATCTGATTATCGAGCGCAGCAGAAACCGCAATCTTGCCGTGATTCTTATCAGCCACAACCTTGAGCTGCTGCGGAAAAACGTCGACCGAATCGCTGTCATGTACGGCGGCCAGCTGTTCAACATCCTGGCCTCCGACGAAATCGGCTCGAGCGCCTCCCATCCCTACACCGAGGCCCTGTTCAAGTGCATCCCGCGCAAAGACATGAACCTTGCGGACATCCAGTCGATTCCGGGCGAACCGCTCAGCGCGGGATACGGCGCCGCGGGCTGCGCTTTCAGCAGCCGCTGCGGCCTGCGGCGGGACATTTGCGATACGAGCGAAATTCCGGTCAACGCGTCGCTGGAGCAGGAATTCGACGCATGCCTGGTCAGAGCGGGTCGGCGACCATGAACGAGCTTGCCGAACCGCTTCTTCAGGTTAAGGGATTGTCGAAATCCTTCGCGAAGCGATACCTCGTTCACCAATCCAAATTCTCGCTGCAAAACATTAGCCTCGAACTGTACGACGGCGAAGTAGTGGGAATACTGGGAGAATCCGGCAGCGGGAAATCGACTCTGGCGAATATCATAACCAGGCTTACTCCATTCGGCGAAGGCCAGATTTTCTACAGGGGAAAGGAGATTCGGTCGCACAGCGCCTCTGAAAGGTTCGAGTACAAATCCGAGGTCCAGATCGTTTTCCAGGACCCGTACGGAAGCCTGAATCCGCGGTCCACGATAAGAAACAGCATCAAAGAGGGCCTGCGGCTTCACCAGCCCCAGCTTTCGCGGCCGGAAATGGACGAGAGGGTCGACGGTCTGCTGAGTAGCGTCGGCTTGGCAAGCGAGAATTCCAACAAGTATCCGCACGAGTTTTCGGGCGGCCAGCGGCAGCGCATCGCCATCGCGCGGGCCATCGCCGTCCAGCCGACGCTGCTGATTTGCGACGAGCCCCTGTCCTCTCTGGACGTCTCGATTCAGGCGCAGATCATTGAGCTGTTTGCCAGCTTGATCGAGGAGTTTCGTTTGACGATGCTTTTTATTTCGCACGACATCAACGTCGTCAGGCTCCTGTGCGACAGGGTCTACGTTATGAGCGACGGCAGGATCGTCGAATTCGGAAAGACTTCCGAAATATTGAACAATCCCGGTAACGACTACACGATTAAGCTCATAGATTCGGTCTACTAGCGGCGCCGACGAGATTTCGAAGTTCGCCATATCGACCTTGATTGACGATCCCGCGGATGCTTGGGCGAATGGATCGCTGGTCAAAGGCGTACCGAAGTGGTGGCGCGGCATGAGTTTTCGAAAGTTCTCCCGGGCGATTCGCGGCCCTGCCGCCGAATTCCGCCGGAAAAAATTTTCGGGGGAATTGCGCTTCTCGTTCATTCCAAACAGATTTTTCCGCCGCCGCTCGGCAATATTGTCAAGCGCGGGCGGAATTTTCGATGCGTTCCGACGCTTTCATCGCGGTTGTATGCCCTTGCGGTCGACTTTAATGAATGCTCGTTCGCCGCCCGCAAATGACTCGGGCATTTCGCAAGGGCAAAGCTCATTCAAGGAATTAAGATTTGAATCCGAAATCGAATCCGGGGAATCGGCCAAGGCCTATCGGGTTGGACAGGGTTCGGCGGCGGCCGCTAGGAACGCAAAATATTCGGCACTGCCGAACATCTGGATGAAAGAATTCGCATGGCGAAGTACAAGTTTTCCATCGATATAGGCGGCACGTTTATCGACGCGGTCCTATTCGACTTTACCAATGAAGAACTAGTTGCTTTCAAATTGCCAACCACCCCCGAGGACCCGGCGGCGGGCGTGATCGCGGCGGCCGAGCGGCTCAATGTTCCGGTCGACGAAATTTTCGAATTCGTCCACGGCACGACCTTGGGACTGAACGCGATACTCGAACGCAAGGGAACAACCGTCGGAATCATTACGAATTCCGGTTTCGAGGACATTTTCGAAATAGGGCGCGGAAACCTGAACTTTACCGACATGTACCGGTTCGACTACGAGCAGTCGCGAAAAATCGTCGAGCGCAGGCACGTCCGGGGCGTCGGCGGCAGAATCGATTCATGGGGACGGGAAGTCGCCCCGCTGGACGTCGAGGCGCTGCGCCGCTCGGCGGCGGAACTTGCGCGGGACGGGGAATGCAAGGCGCTGGCGGTTAGCTTTCTGCATTCCTACGCCAACGACGCCCACGAGGTTCGCGCGGTCGAATTGCTGCATCGCGAATTTCCAGGCGTCGAAATTTCCTCCGGAGCCGCTCTCGCCAGAGAATATCGCGAATACGAGCGGACCAGCACCGCAGTTCTCGATGCGTATATCAAGCCGGTTTTGAAGAACTATCTCGGACGCGTTTCCGGTGGGATCGAGTCGCTCGGATTCAACGGCAACAAATACATCATGAATTCGTCGGGAGGCGCGCTGACATTCGATATGGGCGAAGCGAATCCCGTCTCGACAGTCATGTCGGGTCCGGCCGGAGGCGTGGCCGGCGCTCTCTACTTCGCAAAGCACACCGGGAAAAAAAACATACTGTCCATCGACATAGGCGGGACGAGCCTCGACGCCTGCCTGATTATCGACTTCGAGCCGACGGACGTCTTCGAAGCCGAGATCGACAACTTTCCGATTTTGCAGCCGATTTTCGACATCAGAAATCTCGGAGCCGGAGGCGGCTCGATTGCGCGGGTGGACCACAAGCTGCTGCGGGTAGGCCCGCAGAGCGCGGGCGCGGTACCCGGTCCCGCCTGCTACGGGCGCGGCGGAAAATCCGCGACGGTTACCGATGCCGCTCTTATGCTGGGCTATCTGGATTCGTCGGATTTCATGAGCGGTGAATTGAAAATCGCCAAAGATCTCGCTCTCGCCGCGCTTAGCGAAGACATCTGCAAGCCGCTGTCGATCGGAGTCGACGAAGCGGCGAAATCGATATTCGAAGTGCTGGTGTCCCAAACATCCTCTTCAATCAAGGAAATGCTTCTGGAGAGGGGCCGCGATCCCCGGGACTTTACGCTCCTGGCATTCGGCGGATGCGGTCCATTGCTAGGACCGATGATACAAAGGGAGCTGGAGATTCCCGAACTGCTGATTCCGCCGCTGCCCTCCGTTTTCTCTGCGTGGGGGATGATGGCAAGCGACCTGTCTTTCAGCGATTCAACTTCCGTGCTGGAATCCATTTCCGAAGATTCCCTGGCGAGGCTTCGGAGCGCTTCCGAAAACCTCGCGGCGAAAAGCCTGGCCGAACTGCGACGAAGGATCGGCGCGGACGTAGCGCCGAACGCTAAATTCCTCGCAAGAATCCGCTTTATCGGCCAGGAGCACACGCTCAGCGTCGACTATTTCGAAACCGACACGCATGAAACCCTGTTCCGGAGGTTTTCCGATTCGCATCTCGACCGGTTCGGCCATACCTTCGACGAGCCCGCCGAAATCGTTTCGCTGTCGATTAGATTGACGATAGTAACGCGGAAGCCGGCCATTTCGCGCGACCGCATTAGGCGGGATGATGGCGACGCGCCGGCAAAGTCCGAGATACTCGACATGGCGACCGGCGCCCTCGCGGAATCGTTGCGCTCGCGGCGGTCCGAGCTTCAGCCGGGCTTCTCGGCCAAGGGCCCGATGCTGGTCAAGGACGAGGGGTCCACGCTTGTGATCCACGGCGACCAGCAAATTTCAGTTGAAGAAAACGGCGTAATTTCCGTTTCGTTAGTGGAGCGATAGATGACTAGCAGAGCCGCCGAACTGGAAATCGTCTCCGGCCTATTCCTTTCCGCCGCCGAGCAAATGCGGCGCACGCTGGTAAGAACCGCATTCAACGCTGTAATCTACGAGGTCTTGGATTTCGGCATCTCCATTGCCGACAGGCAAGGCAGGATGATCGCGGAGGCCGCCGGGATCACTTCCTTCATCGGCGCCAACGACTACGCCCTGAACACGCTGATCAGAAAGCTGGACCTGTCGACCTTGCGGCCCGGCGACGTCGTGATGCTGAACTACCCCTATTGGAATTCGGCGCACGCGTCGGATGCGCTGCTGATGGCGCCCGTCTTCATCGACGGCGACGATATCGACATCTTTCTGTGCGTGCGAGCGCACTGGCTCGACATCGGCGCGAAGGATTCCGGATACGTCATCGATTCCTGCGACATTCATCAGGAAGGGCTGATCCTGCCGGGCGTGCGGGTCATCAAAGAGGGCAAGCTAGACGAGGATCTATGGAAAATCCTCGAGTTCAATTCGCGCCTGCCCGAAGCGATCAGAGGCGATTTCGGAGCCCAGGTCGCGAGTCTCCGCACCGGAGAAAAGTGCGTAAGGGATATCTTCAGGAAATTCGGCAAGGCCAACACGCTGGACGCGATCGAAGAACTGATCGACAACGCGGACTGGGAAACGCGCCAGGCCCTAAAGGATTTTCCCAAAGGCAGCTGGACTGCCGAGGAATGGCTCGACGACGACGGCATATCCGACGAGATGATCAAGATGGCAGTAAAAGTGACAATCGGCGACGACAAGTTTACGGCGGATTTCAACGGTTCCGACTCGATGGTCAAAGGCCCGGTGAACGTGCCGTTCGGCGCAACTGTCACGATGACGAAAACGTATTTCAAATTCCTGACATCGCCGAACTCGCCCAGCAATCACGGCCACTATCGCGCGCTTGAAGTCAAAGCGGACCCGGGCAAGCTTTTTCACGCCATTTATCCGTCGGCGACCTACATGCCGTGGACCAAGATGGTCGCCTTTGAAATGATCGCCAAGGCGCTGGCGCCGGTTGTCGATTGGATTCCGATGTCGTCCGGCGGCGACGAGCCGGGATTCATGGCCGTCGGCAGGCATGCTCGAACCGGGGGGACTTTCGTCGTCAGCAACAACGAGGGCATAGGATGGGGAGCTACGCACAAGCACGACGGGGCGAACGCCCTGCAGCACCCTTCCACGAGCACCGTCCGAAATACGCCGATCGAAGTTCTGGAACGGCAGGCGAATCTGTTCCACGAAGAACTTGCTCTGATCAATGATTCCGGCGGAACGGGCAAATTTCGCGGCGGGCTGGGCGTCCGCAGGCAAGTCCGGATAACGTCCGAGACTGAAGTGATTTCGATGAAGAAGAAGTCCAAGACCGGGGGCTGGGGACTCAAGGGCGGGAAGCCGTCTCCGGTCAAGAACCACATGGTGCTCTGGCCCGGAGAAGAGCGCGAAAAGAAAGTCGGCCTGTACCGGGCGCGGATGCAGGCGGGCGAAAGGTTCATCAACCACAGCGCAGGCGGAGCGGGTTGGGGCGACCCCGGCCAGCGCGAGAAGGAAGCGGTGGAATACGATCTTCGAAACCGGTACGTTACGCGCTAGCGCCAGGCCTTGGCGCGCCGCCGGGTCGCCGGATTGGCTCAATCGAAAAGGAAAAGGAGCGCTCTCATGACGTACGCCTTGACAGGATGCCGAATTACCGACGCGAGGGCCGGCGAAACCATCGCGGGGAAGTCCGTCGTCATTAGCGGCGACAAGATCGAAGGAATAGTTGAGGAATCCAGCCTTCCGCCGGGCACATCCAAGATCGACCTTGGGGGAAGATACCTCTGCCCGGGCTTGATCGATTGCCATTCGCACTGTTTCATAGGCCAATTCAACGACAGGGATACCGTGCTCGCGTCCGAGTTGACGGCGTGCGCCGGGCTTCACCTTGGCGGCATGCTGTCTCGCGGCTTTACGACCGTTCGCGATGCCGGCGGCGCGGACTACGGCCACAAGGCTGCGCTGCAGAAGGGGCTCTTCACTGGGCCGAGGATGTTCGTATCGGGAAGAATTCTTTCGCAGACGGGAGGGCACGGCGACCATCGAGGCAGAGCGAGCCTCTGCAGCTGCGGCACTTCGATCGGAGGCATATCGGTCATTGCCGACGGAGTCGACGCCGTCAGGTATGCGGCGAGGGAAAACATTCGCCAAGGCGTTGACCAGATCAAGATCATGGCGGGCGGAGGGGTCGCATCGCCGGGCGACGAACTGATCCATCCGCAGTATTCGATGGACGAGCTTTTCGCCATCGCCGACGAGGCCGAGAGATTCGGGCTGTACGTAATGGCCCATGTCTATGCCGACATCGGAATTCGGCGGGCGGTTGAAGCCGGCGTGCGATCGATCGAGCACGGCAACTTCCTTCAAGGCGACACGGCCAAGCTGATGCGCGAAAAAAACGCCTGCCTGGTCCCCACGCTTGTTACCTACGAAGCCGATGCGAAATACGGCATGCAGTTCGGCTGGTCGGAGTACAATGCGCGGAAAAACAGCGAAGTTCTCGACTCGGGCTTGCGGTCGCTGGAAGTGGCGCTCGAAAACGACGTTTTGATAGGATACGGAACAGATCTTTGCTGGTCGCCGAAATCCTACCAGGGCGACGGGCTGATGATTCACGAAAAAGTTTGCGGGCCTGCCGAGGCGCTGCGCCACGCGACGATCAACAACGCCGAGATCGTCAGGATGAAGGGCAAGATCGGCGAAATCGCGTCCGGCGCGTACGCGGATATATTGATTTTGGACGCCGACCCCTTAAGAAGCATGGAGTGTTTCTCGCAAAACAGCAATGCGCTCATCGGCGTGATTCAGGGAGGCGCGGTCCGAAGAGACGATTTAGGACTGGCGGAGAAACTTAAGAATTAGTCGCGTTTTCGCATTGGCTAACTGGCCGCGCATTCGAATCCAGGGTCTCTCTCCAAGAGTCTTTTCGCGGCGATTCGCCAGCGAACCGAGTCCGCACGAGCGGTCAATGCCATAAATTGCGCGCTGCTCCATGAACGGCCCCCGCCCTGTTTCCGAACAAGTCGAATGGCTCGAAGGCGATACGCCTCTTTCGGCCCGCTTCGGAGAATCGTACTACTCCACGGGAGGCGGGCTTGAGGAATCCAGGCACGTATTCCTTCAGGGCAACGGGCTGCCGGCTCGGTTCAAGCCGGGGTTCTTGATCGCGGAGCTTGGCTTCGGCACGGGACTAAACATGCTGGCCGCACTCGAATGCTGGCGGGATTCCAAGACGGCGGGCGCACTTCGCTATTATGGATTCGAGCGGTATCCGCTTTCGGCGGAATCGATCTCTCGCGCCCTGGAGAATTTCCCGTCCGTCCATGCGATCGCGGCGCCATTTTTGAACGCCTGGTCGTCCGGCGCCACGTCGTTTGCCGCGCCGGGCATCGAAGCCGAGATAGTCCTCGGAGACGCTCGGCAAACCCTTCCGCCCTGGCAGGGACGGGCGGATGCCTGGTTCCTCGACGGATTCTCTCCCGGACGGAACCCGGAGCTTTGGGAGACGGAATTGCTTTCGCGTTTGGCGGAGAAAACCCGGGCGGGAGGAACGTTCGCTACATACTCGGCGGCGGGCAAGGTTCGCCGCGGACTTGCCGCCGCCGGATTCGAAGTGCGCAGGGAGAGGGGCTTCGGTCGAAAGCGCCATATGCTGGCGGGGCGGCGAGCTTCGGTATAGGGATCCGCTTCGATTTTTCGAATGCGAGCGCGTGTTGCGCCGCTGCAATGAACGCCGGGCGGTTTCCATAATGCCGGGAGTCAGGTTGCGCAGGGGCTGGAACGCATCTATATCGGCTCTCAGGCGCAGGGGTGTAGCTCAGTTGGTAGAGCATCGGTCTCCAAAACCGAGGGTCGGGGGTTCGAGTCCCTCCGCCCCTGCCAGAGCTCCAATAAGCGATCTTCGACGTGCTCGTTGCCTTTTGGACCGGGCCAAGTTGTGCTGCATCAAATATTCCCGCGCTTCGCTTTCGGAAATTTCCGGGTCCCGGCCACTGCCGCGTCGAGGTCCGCGCGAGCGTTCAATTGCCGCTGCGGCTTGTCGTTGCATGAGTTGGTCAGAGTGCGTTTCTGTAGCGCCCTAGCGGCTTTTTCGTTTCGCGAAACGGGGCGGCGAGGATATCCGGGAACGGGTTCGCCGATCCATTCCGCCCGTTCGGGAGGGTTGAGCCATTTATCTCGCAATTCGACTAGCCGCCGGGAAGAATTGGCGATGGCGATGACTCTTTGATCTCGGGCGCATGCCGATGCGGGAATGCCAGGCGACAACCGCTCCGGGAAAGGAAATGTAGCGAGGGTCGTTTCCCACGCCTAGCCAAGCAATGAGCCGGACCGGGCAAGCTTCATGGTATCGTCCATGAAGTATACCGTATGCCGTATCGTCATTTCGAGCAATGGCGATCAGCTAGCGATCCGGGCTGAACCGGGCGCCTAGCCATACGAACAGCCGGTATTTTGCCAAAGCCGGAGTTGCTATGAAACGGTCAAGCGCTGAAAGAGCTTGCTGCATTTCCGGTCACGGGCTCCATCGCCTGAACCAAAATTCTCGGCTTTTTGCCTCTCTCGCCTTCCGGCGCATTGGTCGAACATTTTGATCAATAAAGGAAAATGGCGCTTCATAAAGCGCCGCGCCGGCTTCAACCACCTCGCCTCCGAAATCCACAATCCGCCTTTCCGAAGACCGCTTCGCAATGTCCATTCCATTGACCCAAGGCCTCTAAGCATCGGAATTGCATTGTCCCTTCGGATCGGTAGGAAGCTGTAGCCATCGGCGCGCCAAATCTCCCGGAAAATCGAAGGGTCCTCTTTCGATGATTCCTTGAAAAGCAACATTTCGGTTGGTCGACAAAGATTCGGCGCAAGCGATATCTGACGGTCACGCCGCAAGGTCGGTGTAAATTCTCCTCGTTTCCGATCCGTTGAGGATTACGGGGTCTCCGCAATTTGCGCGAGCCGAGCACACGATTAAGACGCGAACAGCCGCTACTTCAACCGTCCATTCTTCGTCTGCCCGCGCATCGAGAATCACCCCAGTCTCGGCAATTCGATCTAAAACCTTTCTATTCGTTCCACCTCGAATCGAATTTGTGGCAACAGGTCCCGCTCGGCCGACTTTGCCGTCGTCAAAGAGCTTTCCGGCTTTGGCGAACCAGTAGCGCACTAGATCCGGCTTTCCGGCAATTTGACTCCTATATGTCCGCGAGAGCGCGCCTAAGCAGTCGTAGCCAAGTACCTTCCGAGCCTTTCGGCTGCCTAGGAACGGCGGATTTCCTACTATGATATCGGCTTCTGGCCAGTTCGGTTCGCTGCCGCCCGTGAAAGGGCTGGCATCCCGGCATTCGATATTGTCAAACGGCCTAAGTATGGGACCGCGGATCTCGGCAAACTCGTTGCGACGCATCCATTGGTTTGCGCCGATCCAGATCGAATCCCGCGCGAGCTCGGCTGTGAAGGGATTCGATTCTATGCCCTTGACATTGGAAGGGCTAATTTCTGGAAACGATCTCGGCAAACCCATCCTCTCGGCCTAAAATCGCACTTGGCCTTTCAAGTTCTTCAGCGCGTGCATTGCCACGTAAAGAAAATTTCCTGAACCGCATGCGGGCCCGAGAATAGCAAATTCGCGCAGGCGATCGAGAAATTCTTAGAAATTATTCTGGGCCGATTTACGGTACGCCGTATATCGTAATGGCCGCAGCCTCGCGAAATAAACGGATTCCGTTCGCCGCTCCAACGGGTAAAATCGGCTGCATTCACTCCGCGAAATCTACGTCTGGCGGCAGCAGCGGAAAAGGCTTCAACTGATGAATCCGGAAAATGGAAGTTTCACCGCACTCTCCTAGTTATTGCGCTTCGCCCTTTGGATTGGACCTGTGGACACTTACCTTCCAGCGACGATGCCCGTAGCGGTGCGAATCGCGGCGACGAAGGTCTCGCGGGCCACGCAAATGCGTGTCGCTACCGACCGAAAATCCTTGAAATTCGAGAAGACATTGTAGGCCTGACACCGCTAGCAGCACATTTTACGGTCGTGTTTCGAAACAGCGCGCTCGAGAAATCCAGTACGACCCATGGTTCGTTCGCCTTCGGTTCTACAAAGCGCTTGCGAATTTGCTTCCTTGGATGCCCGCGGCGATTTCCCGACGGCGCATCCGGAGCTCAGGGGCCCGGCGCGAACCGGACAGGTCGGCGCAGCTGGCTTGGCGCGGCCGTAGAGGCGAATGCGAAATGTCTTCCCTGAGCCGGGGAGATCCGAAAACGCGCATTGCCTATCAAATCGTTGACGGCGGCTGCCGCGAAGCATTCGAATTCTACCGGTCCGTATTTGGCGGAAGGGATCGTATTCGCGCCAAGGAATTTGGACATAGTGTCCGGGCTATGCCGTACTACTCTCCGATTTTGAATCGCCTTCGCCATTTTGCTAAATCGACGGCCGATTTGGCCCGGATTTGCCGAGGGCAAAATCGAGAATTGGCATGGTCTTGGTCCCGGCTGCACTTCCGACGCGAACGAATTCGCGACAAACATCAACTCCAGAGTCCAATGCAGGCGCAGATTTCGCGCGCTTGGCGCGGCCCGCCGGACCAATTGTCGCCGAGCGCACTTGAAATATCTGTCCTGTGACACTAACTGATACCCGCCGCATGAAATTCAGGTTGCAAGTAATGGCCAAGACCAATCCATTCCGATTTATGCAAGAAGTCCGGTCGGAGGTGTCCAAAATCGTTTGGCCTACGCGGCGCGAGCTCTTCGTAACCACCGTCATGGTATTCATCATGGCCGCGATTGCCTCGCTGTTTTTCTTCCTAATCGACCAGGTAATTCGATTCGGGCTTTCCGGAATTCTTGGCGTCTTCGGTTAGACGCGATTTTTGCGGTACGCCGAGGCTGGGATAGAGTAGGGGGTGCAGCCGAAAGCGATCCCGTCAAGAGTGTTCAAGACATTCCGCTGAAACGGGCAGGAATTCATGGATCAAGCCGACAATCAATTTGATCAGTATTGCGTATCGCTTTTGGGAAACCGCCTGTTCGCCAACTGCTTGGTAGCTCAGGCCCGGAAAATGGAGGCGGATCTTTAAAATCATGTCAATCCGCGCTTGTGCGCCATGGGAGCCAGCAAGAGTTCCTCGTCGCAAGATTCGCAAAGGAGATCCGGAAATTGCCGGAATCTAAGCGATTTCGGCGAGTATTGCCCGCGCAAAATTTCGTATTGCGCTTGCCGGTGAAATTTGATAAGCTATTCATCCTATGATTCGCTGCGTTCCGACTTGGGAACGGGCGTTCTTTTTTTTGAGTCTGGATCAGGCTAGCAAACAGAGCCCGAATAACGCCCCGTAGCTGCGCGTTCGAGCTAGGAGTACGTTGGAAATGGCAAAGCGCTGGTATTCGATAAGCGTGTTGTCCAATTTCGAAAAGCGCGTGGCTGAACAAATCAGATTGGCAGTTGAACAGGAAAATCTGTCGGACCAAATAGAAGAAGTGGTCGTTCCCGCCGAGGACGTTATCGAGATCCGCCGGGGGAAAAAAGTCCAAAAAGAGCGCCGCTACATGCCGGGTTATGTTCTGTTGAAAATGGAGATGACGGACAGGGGCTACCACCTGATCAATTCCATTAACAGGGTCAGCGGGTTTCTCGGTCCTCCGGGAAAGCCGACTCCGATGCGTGAAGGCGAAGTGGAAGGAATACTTCGGCGAGCCGAACAGGCCATCGAACAGCCGAGGGCGCTGATCTCGTTCGATGTCGGGGAAATGGTAAACGTGATTGACGGGCCATTTGAAGGATTTTCCGGAATGGTCGAGGGAATCGACGAGGAGCAAGCCAGGTTGACAGTGTCGGTGTCAATTTTCGGGCGAGCTACGCCGGTTGAGCTTGAATATACGCAGGTATCCAAACAGGCGTGAATAGCCTCGAGGAAGCCGCTCGGCGCCATTCGTCGGCGCTCTTGTAGCAAGAAGGAGAAGGCCGCATGGCCAAAAAACTCGCGGGTCAACTCAAGTTGCAAGTGAATGCGGGGCAGGCAAACCCCTCTCCGCCCGTAGGCCCGGCGCTGGGCCAGCGCGGAATAAACATTATGGAATTCTGCAAGTCCTTCAATGCTTCGACGCAGCATCTGGAACCCGGGATCCCATGCCCGACAATTATAACCTACTATCAGGACAAATCTTTTTCGATAGAGATAAGGACCGCGCCGGCGTCGTACTATCTTAAGAAGGCGGCGGGACTGGAGAGCGCGGCCAACGCGCCCGGCCGGGAAGTTGTAGGCTCGGTAACCGTTTCGCAGGTTCGCGAAATCGCGGAGGCGAAAATGAAGGATCTGAATACTGAAAACGTCGAGGCCGCGATGAAAATAATCGCGGGATCGGCGCGCTCGATGGGTATCGAAGTAAAGGGCTGATCAGAATGGCAAAAAGCGGGAAAAGGTGGCGCGCGGCAAAAGAAGAGTTCGTTGGCAAGTCCCTAGTGACGGTCGAGGAAGCGGTTTCGATGATCAAGAAGAACGCTTCCGCCAAGTTCGACGAGTCGGTCGAGATTTCCATGAAACTTGGAGTCGACCCAAGGCATGCCGACCAAATCGTGCGCGGAAAAGTAGTCCTTCCGAACGGAACCGGCAAATCCGTGAGGGTCGCCGTTTTCGCGCGCGGCGCGAAGGCTGCTGAAGCCTCGGAAGCGGGAGCTGACATCGTCGGGGCGGAGGATTTGATGGAATCCGTCAAGAGCGGGAAGATAGATTTCGAAAGGTGCATTGCGACGCCGGACATGATGCCGATCGTCGGTCGACTCGGCAGGATTCTCGGCCCCCGGAACTTGATGCCCAATCCGAAAGTCGGGACCGTAACGCAGGACGTGGCGGAAGCGGTCAAGAGCGCCAAGGGCGGAGAGGTTCAGTTCCGCACGCAGCGGGCGGGCGTAGTTCACGCCGGCGTCGGAAAAGTATCGTTCGCAGATGCCAACCTGGCGGAAAACATCCGCGCTTTCGTAGGCGCGATCTACCGGGCCAAGCCAACTGGCGCCAAGGGCACTTACGTTAGGAAAATAGCCCTGAGCTCCACCATGGGGCCGGGCATTACAGTCGATCCGGCTTCGGCGGCCGGTTGACGGAAAGGAATTCGCCGCTCCGACGACGGGGCGGGGAATGCGGCGGCGCCTTTTGGTTCCGCCGTTCTGTCCGAGACGGTGGGTGAAAACGGGCCTTGGCCCGGATTCGTAATTCCTGCCTGAGACGGGAAACGAAGTGATCACGCGGGAGCTGCGCTTCCGAGCGGTTTAATCGGAACCCGGAGTCGCGGACCCAAGGCCGGCACTACGCCGGCGCAACTGAACCGGAGGGGGCGACCCTTCCATAAACTGGAGCAAGACTGTGGATAGAGCCGGGAAAGAAAAGGTGGTCGAGGAGCTCGGCCAGATCTTCGAGAGCTCTGGCGTCGTCGTAGTTGCGCACTACGCCGGCCTCACGGTTGCGGAGATGCAGGACTTCCGGAAAAGCATGCGAGATGCCGGGGGTTTCGTTCGCGTCGCCAAGAACAGGCTCGCAAAAATCGCGCTCAAGGATTCGAACTGCGAAGGCATGTCGAATTTGTTGAACGGCATGACCGTGCTAGCGTACTCGGAGGATCCGGTATGCGCTGCCAAGGTCGTTGATGCCTACGCCAGGAAAAACCGCAAGCTAGTGGTTCTTGGCGGAGCGATGAGCGGAAAGGTTCTTGATTCTGCGGCAGTCAAGGCGGTGGCGGCAATGCCGTCGCGCGAAGAACTGCTGGCCAGCCTCGTTGGATGCATAATTTCGCCGGCATCCAGCGTCGCCGGAGCGATCGGCGCGCCTGCTTCGAACTTGGCTTCCATATTGGAAACGATCGAAGAAAAGGCGGCGGCATGAGACAAAGCAACTGCGAGGACGCGCGAAGAACGGAATCCCGTCGCGCTGGACCACAAGCAATCGAACTGGAACGTAAACATGGCTGACTTGAATAAAATCGCCGAGGAAATCGTCGGATTGACGCTTCTCGAGGCGCAGGAACTAAAAGACATCCTAAAGGATAAGTACGGCATCGAGCCGGCTGCCGGCGGAGCGGTAATGATGGCCGCGCCGGCAGGCGGCGACCAGGCCGCCGAAGAAGCTGCCGAGCAGACGGAATTCAATGTCGTATTGAAATCCTTCGGACAGCAGAAAGTAAGCGTAATCAAGGAAGTTCGCGCCATAACCGGTCTTGGCCTGAAGGATGCGAAGGAACTAGTCGAGGCCGGCGGCAAGGCCGTCAAGGAAGCCGTCTCGAAGGAAGAGGCAAACGACATAAAGGAAAAGCTGGAAGCGGTTGGGGCGGAGGTAGAGCTCACCTAGCGAATCCAGACGCGAATGCCGAGCTCCGGACGGGGCTCGGCCGCCCGCGCCTTTCACAGAGTTCGTCGAACGCGGGAACTTTGCGACAGGCGTGGCGAACGGACCGGGAGCGGGAAGGTGGCATCGCCCGCAAGAATTGGGCCGGTCGCTACGCGACAGCCAATCGGTCCCGCCGCCCGGCGGAGGTCCGACGGCGCACATACACCGGGAAACATCCGAAAATGAAAAATTCTATCTCCTCGCGCAAAAGAATACGGAGGAATTTCGGGAAGATCAGAGAAGTCCTGGAGCTGCCCAACCTGATCGAAGTGCAGAAGAATTCCTATGACCTGTTCCTCGAATCCGGTGAAGGGGAGGAACACAGGGACGGCGAGGGCCTGCAAGGCGTTTTCCAGTCGGTGTTTCCGATGAAGGACTATAACGAGACGTCCGTTCTCGAATTCGATTCCTATCAGCTGGAGGATCCCAAGTTCGACGTCGAGGAATGCCGCCAGCGCGACATAACCTATGCTGCGCCGCTTAAAGTAAGGCTTCGCCTCGTCATCTACGATGTCGACGAGGAAACGGGCGCCCGATCTTTCAAGAACAGCAAGGAGCAGGACGTTTACATGGGCGACATGCCGCTCATGACGGATAACGGCACGTTCATCGTTAACGGCACCGAGCGCGTGATCGTCTCGCAGATGCACCGGTCTCCCGGCGTCTTCTTCGACCACGACAAGGGGAAATCGCATTCGTCGGGCAAGATTTTGTTCACGTGCCGCATCATTCCCTACAGGGGTTCATGGATAGACTTCGAGTTCGACGCGAAAGATCTGGTCTATGTGCGCATCGACCGCCGCCGGAAACTGCCGGTCACGACGATGCTATTTGCGCTTGGCATGGATCAGGAAGCCATCATGGACGCCTACTACGACACGGTGGACTTTGCTCTGACGGACGACGGTATCGCCTGGGCGACGAAATTCTTTCCGGAAAGATACAGCGGCACTAAGCCAAAGGAAGACGTGGTAGACGCCGCAACGGGCGAAGTCGTGCTGGAATTGGGCAAAAAGGTTTCGCCGCGCAAGGCGAAGTCTCTTCAGACCAAGGGCGAAATCGAAAACATAAGAGTTCCGTTCGAACAAATCATTGGACGCTTCGTAGCCAAAGACATCATTAACGAAGAGACCGGCGAAATCTGGGTTGAAGCGGGCGACGAAATCACGGCGGAATTCAAGGCCGAAGAGCTAAAGGGCGGTACGCTCAAGCTGCTGCTGGACCATGGAGTCGACCGCATTCCCACGCTTGACATCGACGGAGTCAACGTCGGGCCCTACATTCGCAATACGATGGCCGTCGACAAGAATTACGATCGCAAGACGGCGCTTCTCGACATATACAGAATTTTGCGGCCCGGCGAGCCGCCGACGGAGGAAACGTCGGAGATTCTTTTCGAACAGCAATTCCAGGACGCCGATCGATACGATCTTTCGGCGGTTGGCCGCGTGAAGATGAACATGCGGTTGGCGCTCGATGCGCCGGATACGGAAAGGACGCTGCGCAACGAAGACATAGTCGCCTGCGTCAAGGCTCTCGTGGACCTTCGCGACGGAAAGGGCGAAATCGACGATATCGACCATTTGGGCAACCGGCGTGTGCGTTCCGTCGGCGAACTAATGGAGAACTGCTACCGCCTGGGGCTTCTGCGAATGGACCGGACCATTCGCGAACGCATGTCGTCGGTGGAAATCGACACAATCATGCCGCAGGACTTGATCAATGCCAAGCCGGCGGCAGCGGCGGTAAAGGAATTCTTCGGCTCGTCTCAGCTGTCGCAGTTCATGGATCAGACAAATCCGCTTGCGGAAGTTACGCACAAGCGCCGGCTGTCGGCTCTAGGGCCCGGCGGACTCACGCGCGAGCGCGCCGGATTCGAAGTTCGCGATGTCCATTTGACTCATTACGGGCGAATTTGCCCGATCGAAACGCCGGAAGGCCCGAATATCGGCCTGATTAACTCGCTTGCCACCTACTCGCGGGTGAATAAGTACGGTTTCATCGAAACGCCGTACAGGAAAGTCGTCAACTGCCAGGTAACCGACGACGTTAGCTATTTGTCCGCGACCGAGGAAATGCGCCATACGATCGCGCAGGCCAACGCGCGACTCGACAGCGAGGGCCGTTTCATAAACGAAATGGTGTCGGCGCGCAAAGGCGGAGAGTTCATGTTCTGCCCGCGCGAAACCGTCGACTTTATCGATGTTTCGCCGAAGCAGCTGGTGTCCGTCGCGGCATCGCTGATTCCCTTCCTGGAGAACGACGACGCGAACCGCGCCTTGATGGGTTCGAACATGCAGCGCCAGGCGGTTCCGCTTCTGCGGGCGGAAGCTCCCTTCGTCGGAACAGGAATCGAAGACGTAGTCGCCAAGGATTCGGGAGCCGCCGTCATGGCGCGCCGGTCCGGAATCGTCGACCAAGTCGATGCCATGCGCATCGTCGTCCGCGTAACGGAGCCGCTCGAGCCGGGCGACCCGGGAGTCGACATCTACCGGCTTCAGAAGTTCCAGCGTTCGAACCAGAACACCTGCATCAACCAAAGGCCTCTGATAAAGAAAGGCGACTCCGTCCTGAGAGGCGAGGTGATCGCCGACGGGCCGTCCACGGATCTTGGCGAACTGGCGCTGGGGCGCAACGTGCTCGTGGCGTTCATGCCATGGAACGGATACAACTTCGAGGACTCTATCCTGATCTCTGAAAGGATAGCGCAGGACGACGTATTCTCCTCGGTCCATATTGAAGAGTATGAGGTCGCCGCTCGGGATACGAAGCTGGGCCCGGAGGAGATAACGCGCGACATTCCGAATGTCGGCGAGGAGGCGCTGCGAAATCTCGACGAGACCGGCATCGTCTACATCGGTGCCGAGGTCGGACCGGGCGACATTCTGGTCGGCAAGGTGACCCCGAAGGGCGAGTCGCCGATGACGCCGGAGGAAAAGCTGCTTCGCGCAATTTTCGGCGAGAAGGCGTCCGACATCCGGGACTCGTCCCTTCGCCTTCCCCCCGGCGATTTCGGAACGGTCGTCGAAGTGCGGGTGTTCAACCGGCACGGAATCGACAAGGACGAGCGCGCCATGCAGATCGAATATGAAGAGATCATGCGCCTGAACCAGGACCATAGCGACGAACTCGCCATCCTGGAGCGGAATTTCTACGCGCGCGTGGAATCCCTGATTCTGGGCAAGACGGCCCTCAAGGGCCCGAAGGGAATCAAGGGAAAGACTGAAATCACCAGGGAATTGCTGGGCACGCTGTCGCGCGGCCAGTGGTGGCAGTTCGCCCTGGAGGACGAGAGCGACGCTTCGGTCATGGAAGCGCTGCACGTGCAGTTTCAGCAGCAGAAGAAGTCTTTGAAGGCGAAATTCGAAGACAAGGCCGAAAAGGTTCGGCGCGGCGACGATCTGCCGCCGGGCGTCATGAAGATGGTCAAGGTCTTTATCGCGGTCAAGCGCAAGCTCCAGCCGGGCGACAAAATGGCGGGGCGCCACGGAAACAAGGGCGTGGTTTCAAAGGTCGTCGCTATCGAAGACATGCCGTTCCTGAAAGACGGAACGCCGGTCGATGTCGTGCTTAATCCGCTCGGCGTGCCTTCGCGCATGAACGTGGGCCAGATACTTGAGACACACATGGGCTGGGCCGCCCGCGGACTGGGCGAAATGATCGGCGAGGCGCTGGAGGCGTTCGATAAATCGGGCGATCTCGACCGCATCAGGGACGCTCTTCGCAGAGCCTATGGCGACTTGGCCTACCGGGAAATGATCGACGGAATGTCCGAGAACGACATGCTCGAGGCGGCGCGCAAAGTGGTCTCGGGCGTGCCTATCGCCACTCCCGTTTTCGACGGGGCTAAAGAGATGGACGTGAACGATGCCCTGGCGCGCGCCGGCTTCGACAGTTCGGGCCAATCGGAGCTCTACGACGGCAGAACAGGCGAAAAATTCGCACGTCCGGTTACGGTCGGCATGAAGTACCTACTCAAGCTCCACCATCTCGTGGACGACAAGATCCACGCTCGGTCGACCGGGCCGTACAGCCTGGTTACCCAGCAGCCTCTCGGCGGCAAGGCGCAATTCGGCGGGCAGCGCTTCGGCGAAATGGAAGTTTGGGCGCTCGAGGCCTACGGAGCCGCCTATACGCTGCAAGAAATGCTTACCGTCAAGGCCGACGACGTTTCCGGCCGAACAAAGGTCTACGATGCCATCGTCAAGGGCGAGGATAGATTCGAAACCGGAGTTCCGGAAAGCTTCAATGTGCTCGTAAAGGAAGTGAGGGGCTTGGCCCTGAACATGGAACTTCACCAAAAGGAAGACAGGTAGGGGCGACCGCGCCTTTCTTCCTCCAGCATACGGTGCATGAAATGAATCGCGAACTAACAAACTTCAATTTCGGCGGCCCACGCGCCGTCCCGACCGACTTTGACGAAATCAGGATTTCCCTGGCTTCGCCGGAGAAAATCCTCTCCTGGTCCTATGGCGAGATCAAGAAGCCTGAAACGATCAACTACCGCACTTTCAAGCCGGAAAGGGACGGTCTGTTCTGCGCGAGGATCCTTGGGCCGATCAAGGACTACGAATGCCTCTGCGGCAAGTACAAGCGCATGAAGTTTCGGGGCGTTACGTGCGAGAAATGCGGCGTCGAAGTGACGCTGCAAAAGGTCCGGCGCGAGCGCATGGGCCATATCCAGCTGGCGGCTCCCGTCGCGCATACCTGGTTTTTCAACTCCATTCCTAGCCGCATCGGAATCATGCTCGACATGACGCGGAAGGATTTGGCGCAGATCCTATATTTCGAGAAGTACGTGGTGGTGGAGCCGGGCCTGACCGATTTGAAGCCCGGCCAGCTGCTCAGCGAGGAAGACTACCTCGATGCCCAAGACATCTTCGGCAGCGACGCATTCTCGGCGGGAATCGGCGCGGAGACCATCCGAGGCATGCTGGCGGACCTCGACCTGGAAAGCGAAGCGGAATTCCTCAGGTCGGACCTTTCGCAGACGACCAGCGAGCAAAAGCTCAAGAAGATCGCCAAGAGGCTCAAGCTGATCGAGAATTTCATCGAATCCGGCAACCGCCCGGAATGGATGATTTTAACGGTCATTCCGGTTATTCCGCCGGATCTTCGCCCGCTGGTGCCGCTCGACGGAGGCCGGTTCGCGACCTCCGACCTCAACGATCTCTATCGGCGCGTCATCAACCGCAACAACCGCCTGAAGCGGCTGATTGAGCTGAGGGCGCCGGACATCATCGTCCGCAACGAAAAGCGGATGCTTCAGGAATCGGTCGACGCGCTGTTCGACAATGGCCGCCGCGGGCGCACGATCACGGGAACCAACAAGCGGCCTCTAAAGTCGCTGACGGACATGCTCAAGGGCAAGCAGGGCCGCTTCAGGCAGAACCTGCTCGGTAAACGCGTTGATTTTTCCGGTCGCTCCGTGATCGTTACCGGCCCGGAACTGAAGCTGCACCAGTGCGGCCTGCCGAAGAAGATGGCCCTGGAGCTCTTTAAGCCCTTTATTTACTCCCGCCTGGAACAGCGCGGCAAGTCTTCGACCGTGAAGCAGGCCAAGAAACTCGTCGAAAGCGAAGACAAGGAGGTCTGGGATATTCTCGACGAGGTTATTCGCGAGCATCCGGTGCTTCTCAATCGCGCTCCGACTCTTCATCGCCTGGGAATCCAGGCGTTCGAACCGCTTTTGATCGAAGGCAAGGCCATTCAGCTTCACCCGCTCGTCTGCTCCGCCTTCAACGCCGATTTCGACGGCGACCAGATGGCGGTTCATGTTCCGTTGTCGCTAGAGGCCCAGCTTGAAGCTCGCGTACTAATGATGTCGACTAACAACGTATTGTCGCCGGCGAACGGCACGCCTATCATCGTGCCGTCGCAGGACATGATCCTCGGCCTATACTATATCACGATGGAACGCGACGGCATGAAGGGCGAGGGCATGCTGTTCGGATGTTCCGCGGAGGTCGAGCACGCCCTGGCGGTCAACGCGGTTCATTTGCACGCCAAGATCAAGGCTCGAATAAAGACCATCAGCGAGATCGGCGACGAAAGGGAGCGAATATTCGACACGACGCCCGGGCGCGTGCTCCTCGGATCGCTGCTGCCCCTGAACGCCAAGGCGCCGTTTGAACTCGTGAATCGCCTTCTTCGCAAGCGCGAGGTTCAGGAGGTTATCGACACGGTCTACCGCTACTGCGGGCAGAAAGAGTCGATCATTTTCTGCGACCAAATCATGGCGATGGGATTCCGCGAGGCGTTCAAGGCCGGTATCTCCTTCGGCAAGGACGACATGGTGGTTCCGGAAGTGAAGTGGTCCATCGTGGACGACACCCGCAGCCAGGTAACGGAATTCGAGCGCAACTACATGGACGGGCTGATTACGCAGGGCGAGAAGTACAACAAGGTCGTCGACGCCTGGTCCAAGTGCTCCGACAAGGTCGCGGACGCGATGATGGAGGAAATCTCCGCCGTGCGCCGCGACGGCGAAGGCCGCGAGAGCGAGCCCAACTCGGTCTACATGATGTCGCATTCCGGAGCGCGCGGCTCTCCTGCGCAGATGAAGCAGCTTGCGGGCATGCGCGGACTCATGGCGAAGCCGTCTGGCGAGATTATCGAAACGCCAATTATTTCCAACTTCAAGGAGGGGTTGACGGTACTCGAGTATTTCAATTCGACGCACGGAGCTCGCAAGGGGTTGGCCGACACCGCTCTCAAAACAGCTAATTCGGGATACCTGACAAGGCGACTCGTGGATGTTGCCCAGGATTGCATCGTCAAGACCGAGGACTGCGGAACCGACAAGTCAATCGCGGTCCAGTCCGCGGGCAGCGATTCCGAGACCGTGTCTTCGATCGGCGAAAGGATACTTGGAAGAGTGCTCGCGGAAGACGTGCTCGATCCCGCAAGCGGCGCGGTTATCGCCGAACGGGGCGCCTTGATCGACGAAAACGATGCCGAAGCGATCGAAAGAATGGGCGTTCTGCAAGCCAGAATTCGCTCTCCGCTGACTTGCGAATCGGACGACGGCGTATGCGCCGCGTGCTACGGCCGCGATCTCGCGCGCGGCACGCCCGTCAACATCGGCGAAGCGGTAGGGATCATCGCGGCGCAGTCGATCGGCGAGCCCGGCACGCAGCTTACGATGCGGACATTCCATATCGGCGGCATCGCGGAAGCGGCGCAGCAGTCGTTTGTCGAAGCCAGCCACGATGGCGTGGTCGCGTTCAGGAACAAGAATACGCTAACCAATACGAGCGGCGTGCTGACCGCGATCGGACGCAACATGGAGCTTCTGGTACTCGGCGACGGCGGCCGCGAGCTAGCCGCTCACAGGCTCTCCTACGGCGCGCGAATTCTCGTCGCGGAGAATCAGTCGGTTTCACGGGGCGACAAGCTTTTCGAATGGGATCCCTATACCCTTCCGATCATCGCGGAAAAGGGAGGCACGGCCCGGTTCAGCGACCTTGTCGCTCCGATTTCGATACGCGAAGAAATGGACGAAGCGACCGGAATGGCGCAGAAAATCGTGATCGACTGGCATTCCACCAAAAAGACGAGCGACATGAAGCCGGAGATACGAATCGTCGATAGGAAAGACGCAACGGTCCTGCTCGACAACGGAAATCCTGCGAGCTACTCGATGTCCGTGGGAGCCATTCTCTCGGTGGACGACGGCGAATCCGTCGCGGCGGGGGACGTGATCGCGCGAATCCCCCGGGAAGGCGCGAAGACCAAGGACATTACAGGCGGCCTGCCGCGCGTGGCCGAGCTTTTCGAGGCGCGGCGCCCCAAGGACCATGCCATAATCTCGGAAATCGACGGCCGGGTCAGTTTCCGGGGCAATTACAAGAACAAGCTGCGGATCACGGTGGAGCCGCTGGAGGGCAGCGACGACGCGCCGGTCGACTACATGGTTCCCAAGGGCAAGCATATTCCGGTGCAGGAAGGGGATTTCGTACGCACCGGCGACTACCTTGTTGACGGCAATCCCGCGCCGCAGGACATACTGCGGATACTAGGCGTGGAAGCGCTGGCGGAATACCTGATCAACGAGGTTCAGGATGTCTATCGCCTGCAGGGCGTCAAAATCAACGACAAGCACATCGAAGTCATCGTGAGGCAGATGCTGCAGAAGTGGGAGGTGACCCATCCCGGGCAGACAACCCTTCTCAAGGGAGAGCAGGTCGACAAGCTTGAGTTCGACGAGATCAACGCGAAAGCCGATGCGGACGGCCGGGAACCCGCGAGGGGAGGACCGGTTTTGCTCGGCATTACCAAGGCCGCGCTGCAGACTCGTTCCTTTATATCCGCGGCATCGTTCCAGGAAACGACGCGCGTGCTTACGGAAGCCGCGATTCAAGGCAAGCGCGATACGCTCGCGGGGCTCAAGGAAAACGTTATCGTCGGGCGGCTGATTCCCGCGGGCAGCGGCAGCGCGACGACCGAAATCAGGAGAATCGCCGCCGAGCGCGACAAGGCGATCATTGAAGAGCGCGAATCCGCGCAGGCGGCGCTGCCGGTCCACTTTGCAGGTTTCGGCGATGCGGCCGAAGGCTCCGCCGAAAGTTTCGAGGCTGCCGAGAGCTGATTTGCGCCGATTGGGGCGCAAGTGCGGAAAAGGACGCGGAGGACGAGAAAATTGTGATTATTTCCTGTTGACAGGACGGGCGAATCGCGCATATACGCCCACCCACTTGCTCGGCGGGTTTTCGCCCGGCGGCGAAGAAAGACGGAATTTTTTCAATCACGATCCCGGCGGAAGCGCCGCGATCCTATGAGCCAAATGCGCACCGGATCAGGACCGGATCCCGATGCGCCGCGAAGTCGTGTTTTCTCCGGTTGCCGGAGGCGCAATGTGAAAGGAGGCGGTCGACCGCATGCCAACGATCCAGCAGCTGATCCGCAAGCCGCGGCAGCCAAAAGTGAAGAGAACGAAATCCATTCACCTGCAGGGATGCCCGCAGAAGCGCGGGGTCTGCACGCGAGTGTATACGACGACGCCGAAAAAGCCCAATTCCGCGATGCGGAAAGTCGCCAAGGTTCGCCTGACCGCCGGCTTCGAGGTTATCTCCTATATTCCGGGAGAATCCCACAATCTTCAGGAGCATTCGTCGGTTTTGATTCGAGGCGGCAGAGTCAAGGATTTGCCGGGCGTGCGCTACCACATCCTGCGCGGCGTTCTGGACACCCAGGGCGTGAAGGACCGCCGCCAGCGCCGTTCCAAATACGGCGCGAAGCGCCCGAAATAGGGGGCCGAATCGATGTCTCGACGCCACCGCGCCGAAAAACGCGAAGTCCTGCCGGATGCCAAATTCGGCGACAGGATGCTTACGAAGTTTATGAACAACTTGATGAAGGACGGGAAAAAGGCGGTCGCGGAGCGAATCGTCTACCGGTCGCTAGAGCGCGTCGAACAAAGGCTCCGACGAGAGCCCGTCGACGTATTCCACGAGGCGCTGGCCAACGTGAAGCCGGTCATTGAAGTGCGCTCTCGCCGGGTCGGGGGAACCACGTACCAGATCCCCGTTGAAGTCCGGTCCGAAAGGCGGGACGCCCTCGCGATTCGCTGGCTTATCGCCGCCGCGCGCAATCGCGGCGAGCACACGATGGAGGAAAAGCTCGCCGGAGAGCTCATGGACGCGGTCGCGTCGCGCGGCGCGGCGGTCAAGCGCCGGGAAGACACCCACAAGATGGCCGAAGCCAACAAGGCCTTCAGCCACTACCGCTGGTAAATCGCAGGCATCGGGATCAGGACAATGGCGCGAGAATACCCGCTTGATCGGTACCGGAACTTCGGCATCATGGCCCACATAGACGCGGGCAAAACCACGACCACCGAGCGCGTACTCTACTACACGGGCAAGTCCTACAAGATCGGCGAAGTTCACGACGGCGCCGCGACGATGGACTGGATGGAGCAGGAGCAGGAGCGGGGAATCACGATCACGTCGGCGGCGACGACGACGTTTTGGGCGCGCACCGAGAATGGCTCGTCTCCGGAAAGCGAACTGTACCGCCTGAATATCATCGATACGCCGGGCCATGTGGATTTCACCATCGAAGTCGAACGCTCCCTTGCGGTTCTGGACGGGTGCGTATGCGTTCTGGATGCCAATGCCGGCGTGGAACCCCAGACCGAGACGGTCTGGCGGCAGGCCGACCGGTACAAAGTTCCGAGATTCGTATTCGTCAATAAGATGGACAAGGTCGGCGCGGATTTTTTCCGATGCGTCGAGATGATCGCTAACAGAACCGGGGCGATTCCCCTGCCGGTCCAGATTCCGATCGGAGCCGAAGACGGATTCGAGGGCGTGGTCGATTTGGTTACGATGGAGGAATGGACCTGGAAGGGCGAAGATCTCGGGTCCACTTGGACCAAGCAGCCCGTACGGGAGGGTCTTCGCGCCGATGCGGAATTATGGCGCGGAAAAATGATCGAACTGGCGGTCGAGCAAGATGACGCGGCACTGGAGCGCTATCTGGAAGACGGCGAGGAACCGGGCGTTGCGGAGCTGCGGAACCTGGTCCGCAAGGGCACGCTGTCGATGTCCTTCGTGCCGGTGCTCGTCGGGTCGGCCTTCAAGAACAAGGGCGTTCAGCCGCTCCTGAACGCGGTGATCGACTATCTTCCCGGACCCCTGGACGTTCCGGCGTATGTGGGATTTGCTCCGGGCGACGCTACCGAAACGCGCAATATCGAAAGGAAGGCCGACGACCGGCAGCCGTTTTCCGCTCTGGGTTTCAAGATCATGAACGACCCGTTCGTGGGATCGCTTACTTTCACCCGAATTTATTCGGGGGTCGTCCGCAAGGGCGACCAGATTCTAAATTCAACCAGGGGAAAGCGAGAGCGCGTTGGTCGAATGATGATGATGCATTCGAACAACCGGGAGGAGATCGAAGAGGCGTTCGCCGGCGATATCATCGCGCTTGCGGGACTTAAGCAGACTGCGACGGGAGATACGCTCTGCAGTTCCGCAAAGCCGGTTGTTCTTGAAACGATGTCGTTTCCCGATCCCGTAATCGAGATCGCCGTCGAGCCCAAGACTAGGCTCGATCAGGAAAAGATGGCGCAGGCGCTGCAGCGCCTCGCCGCCGAGGATCCTTCCTTCCGTGTCGTCACGGACGTCGAGTCCGGGCAGACGATAATGAAGGGCATGGGCGAACTGCACCTGGACATTCTCGTCGACAGGATGAAGCGCGAATTCAAGGTCGAAGCCAATATCGGCGTGCCGCAGGTGGCCTACCGCGAAACCATAGCCCACAAGGCGGTAATCGACTACACCCACAAGAAACAAACGGGCGGCGCGGGCCAGTTCGCGCGCGTCAAGATGGAAATCTCCCCGACCGCGAGGGGCGAAGGCTACAGCTTCGAGTCCGCCGTCGTCGGAGGCTCGATTCCGAAGGAATACGTTCCAGGGGTGGAAAAAGGAATCCAGTCCGTCATGGATTCCGGGCCGCTAGCGGGATTTCCGGTCATAGATTTCAGCGTGCGCCTCCTGGACGGAGCCCACCACGAGGTCGATTCTTCGGTGATGGCCTTTGAACTCGCGGCTCGCTCGGCCATGCGCGAGGGTCTTCGCAAGGCGGGCGCCAAGCTTCTAGAGCCGATCATGAAGGTCGAAGTCATTACGCCCGAGGAATACACGGGCAGCATCATAGGGGACTTGACATCGCGGCGCGGGCAGGTGAACGGGCAGGACCGCCGCCGCAACGCGACCGCGATCAATGCCGACGTTCCGCTCGCGAACATGTTTGGATACATCAACAATCTTCGCTCGATGTCGTCCGGCCGGGCGAGCTTCACGATGCAGTTTTCGCATTACGAAGCGATGCCTCAAAACATATCCGAAGCGATCCAGGAGAAATACGCGTAAGGCCGCGCAGCGGCTGCGGCGCGCATGGTCAAAAAAGGGAATTGAAAGATGGCCAAGGAAAAGTTCGTACGAAATAAACCGCACGTCAACGTGGGAACGATCGGCCACGTCGACCACGGCAAGACCACGCTAACGGCGGCGATAACGAAATATTACGGCGAATTCCAAGCCTACGACAGCATCGACGCGGCTCCGGAAGAGAAAGCGCGCGGAATCACGATTTCGACGGCGCATGTCGAATACGAAACCGAACAGCGCCACTATGCCCATGTCGACTGCCCGGGGCACGCCGACTACGTAAAGAACATGATCACCGGCGCCGCCCAGATGGATGGCGCCATCCTTGTGGTTAGCGCCGCCGACGGCCCGATGCCGCAGACGCGCGAGCATATCCTGCTAGCCCGCCAGGTCGGCGTTCCCGCGCTCGTGGTCTATTTGAACAAGGTTGACCAGGTCGACGACGAGGAATTGCTCGAACTGGTCGAAATGGAAGTTCGCGAATTGCTGTCGGACTACGACTTTCCGGGAGACGATATCCCGGTTGTCAGCGGTTCGGCGCTTGCCGCTCTGGACGGCAAGGACGAACAGATCGGCAAGAGCAGCGTCGACGCTCTGATGGAAGCCGTGGACGGCCACATTCCGACGCCGGAGCGACCGATCGACCAGCCGTTCCTGATGCCGATCGAAGACGTCTTTTCCATTTCCGGGCGCGGCACGGTCGTAACCGGACGCGTCGAGCGCGGCGTCATTACCGTGGGCGACGAAGTCGAAATCGTAGGAATCCGCGACACCCACAAGACGACCTGCACGGGCGTGGAAATGTTCCGCAAGCTCCTCGACCGGGGCGAAGCGGGCGACAACATCGGCGCGCTCCTTCGCGGCGTGGACCGCAACGGCGTCGAGCGCGGCCAGGTCCTCTGCAAGCCGGGATCGGTTACTCCGCATACGGTTTTCGAGGCCGAGGCCTATATCCTGACCAAGAACGAGGGCGGACGCCACACGCCGTTCCAGTCGGACTACCGCCCGCAATTTTATTTCCGCACGACCGACGTGACGGGCTCGGTGACCTTGCCGGAGGATATCGAACTCGTGATGCCCGGCGACAATGTCTCGTTCCAGGTCGAGCTCATTTCGCCGATCGCGATGGAAGAGAAGCTTCGATTCGCCATTCGCGAAGGCGGCCGCACCGTCGGGGCGGGCGTGGTCTCGAAGATCATAGAGTAGCGGAAGGCGAGCAGCGCGGGCGCGACTTGAGCGTCCGCGAAAGCCGGAATTCGGGAAGGGCGACATGATAAACAGCCAGAATATAAGGATTAGGCTCAAGGCGTTCGACTACCGCGTGCTCGATACCAGCACGAGGGAAATCGTTAACACCGCCAAGCGTACGGGCGCGCGCGTCCGAGGGCCGATTCCGCTTCCCAATCGTATCGAGAAATTCACCGTCCTTCGCGGGCCGCATATCGACAAGAAATCGCGCGAGCAGATGGAAATCCGCACGCACAAGCGGCTCCTTGATATCGTGGATCCCACGCCGCAGACGGTGGATGCTTTAATGAAACTCGACCTCGCCGCAGGCGTCAACGTCGAGATCAAGCTCTAGGAGGTCGCGGAAATGCGCTCTGGAGTCATAGCGAAGAAGGTCGGCATGACCCGGCTTTTCCTCGATGACGGCCGCCAGGTGCCGGTCACGGTTCTGCATCTAGACAATCTAAGGGTCGTAGCGCAACGGACGGCGGAGAAGGATGGCTATACCGCTGTGCAGCTTGGCGCCGGCGCCGCGAAGGCGCGCCGCGTCGGATCGGCGATGCGGGGTCATTTCGCCAAGGCGTCCGTTGCGCCGAAGCGCAAGGTCGCGGAATTCCGGGTTTCGCCCGAGAATCTCATCGAAATCGGCGCTGAAATCACGGCCGACCATTTCTTGCCCGGCCAAAAGGTGGACGTGTCCGGAACGTCGATCGGCAAGGGCTTCGCGGGCGCGATGAAGCGCCACAATTTCAGAGGATTGCGCGCTTCTCACGGCGTTTCGATCAATCACCGGTCGCTCGGCTCGACGGGCCAGTGCCAGGATCCGGGCAAGGTCTTCAAAGGCAAGAAAATGGCCGGCCAGATGGGCGCGGAGCGCGTTACCACGCAGAATCTGGAGGTGGTTAGGATCGATTCCGACCGAGGCCTGATCATGATCAAGGGCTCGGTTCCGGGTTCGCGCGGGGGCTGGGTCATGATCCGCGATTCCGCGAAGAACGCGCTGCCGGGCGATGCGCCGCTGCCGGGAGCGTTCAGGGCGCCCGATACCAGGACGGCGGCGAATTCGCCCGGCGCGGAAACGGCAAAGGGCGACGGGGCCGTCGAAGCGCCGGCTTCGAATAGTTCCGCCGGAGAGGGAACGCAGGCATGAAGGCGGTCGTCATTAATCTCGATGCAGAAGAGACGGGCGAAGTGGAACTCGACGAAGGAGTATTCGGAGCGGAGCCCAGAAGCGACATACTTCACCGCGTCGTTCGATGGCAGCGGGCGAAAGCTCGCCAGGGCACCCACAAGGCGAAGACGCGCTCGGAAACCAGCTATTCGAAGCGCAAGATCTACAGGCAGAAGGGAACCGGAAGGGCGCGCCACGGCGACCGCAACGCGCCGATTTTCCGCAAGGGCGGCGTCTATGGCGGACCCGTTCCGAGAAGCCATGCGCACGGCCTGCCAAAAAAGGTTCGGAAACTCGGGCTCAGGCTCGCGCTTTCCGCGAAGGCGAAGGAGAATGCGCTTGTGATTCTCGAGTCCGCCGAGCTTCCGGAGCCGAAAACGAGCGTTCTGGCGAAATCGATCGCCAAGCTGGGCTGGAAGAAAGCCCTGATCATCGACGGCGCGAGCGTTGACCGAAATTTCCTGCTGGCCTCTTCCAATGTTCCCGGGCTCGACGTCATCCCCAGCGGAGGCGCCAATGTCTACGACATTTTGAGGCGCGAAACGCTCGTTCTAACGAGGGCCGGAGTCGCCGCGCTCCAGGAGAGGCTGAAATGACCGCGAAAGCCAAGCACTACGACATTATTCGGCGGCCGGTCGTCACCGAGAAGTCCACGATGGCGTCGTCGGGAAACACTATCGTTTTCGAAACGGCCGTGGATGCCGACAAGTCATCGATCAAGGAAGCGATCGAATCTATTTTCAATGTCGAGGTTGAATCGGTCAACACGGTCCGGACGAAAGGGAAGCGGGTTCGATTCCGCGGGGTCCAGGGTCGCCGAATCGAGCGGAAGAAGGCCTATGTGCGCTTGCGCGAGGGCCACATGATCGACGTATCGACGGGCCTGTAGGCACCGGCCGCTGGACAAAGAAAGGCGCGAGACATGGCACTGAAATCCTACAAGCCGACATCTCCCGGGCAGCGAGGACTGGTACTCGTCGACCGTTCCGATCTTTGGAAGGGCCCGCCCTGCAAGAGCCTGCGGAAGGGCAAGTCCTCCAGCGGCGGCCGCAACAATACCGGGCGCATCACGATGCGCCGCCGGGGCGGCGGAGCTAAGCGCCTCGACAGGATAATCGACTTCAAGCGAAGCAAGACCGAAATTCCCGCCGTCGTCGAGCGCATCGAGTACGATCCCAACAGGACGGGCTTCATCGCCCTGATTCGATACGAGGACGACGAGCTTTCGTATATCCTGGCGCCTCAGCGCCTCGCGCCCGGCGACAGGGTCGTTTCGTCGGCGAAGGCGGATGTCAAGCCGGGCAACGCGATGCCGTTCACGGGCATGCCGGTCGGTACGATCGTTCACAACGTGGAACTCAAGCCGGGCAAGGGCGGACAGCTGGCGCGCGCGGCCGGAGCCTACGCCCAGTTTGTCGGGCGCGACGGCGGCTACGCCATGATTCGCCTGACGTCCGGCGAACTCCGCATGGTTCGCCAGGAATGCAGGGCCACCGTCGGCGCGGTTTCGAATCCCGATAATTCGAACCAGAATCTTGGAAAGGCCGGGCGCAGCAGAAATCTCGGGCGACGTCCGAAAGTTCGCGGCGTGGCGATGAACCCGGTCGATCACCCGCACGGCGGCGGCGAAGGAAAATCCAGCGGCGGCCGCCACCCGGTCACCCCGTGGGGCAAGCCGACGCGCGGCATGCGGACGCGCTCCAACAAATCCACGGACAAATACATCATCCGCAGCCGCCACGCCCGCAAGAAAGGACGATAATTCATGGCCAGGTCTGTTTGGAAAGGACCGTTCGTTGATGCGAGCATCCTGAAGAAGGCGGAAAGGGCGCGCCTTTCGGGCCGTCGGGAAGTAATCAAGATCTGGTCGCGCCGCTCGACGATTTTGCCGCAATTCGTAGGGCTGACATTCGGCGTGTACAACGGGCGCAAGCATATACCGGTACTAGTTACCGAGGAAATGATAGGCCAGAAGTTCGGAGAGTATTCGCCGACCCGGACATTTTACGGTCATGCCGGCGACAAGAAAGCAAGGCGGAACTAGACATGGGCAAGGAATCTTTGCCGCGCAGGCTCGACGAGAACGAAGCGATGGCCAAGAGCCGTCTGCTCAGGATTTCGCCGCAGAAGCTCAATCTCGTAGCGAGAACGATCAGGGGCAAGCCAGCTTCGAAGGCGATCGACGATCTCGCGTTTTCCAGGAAGCGCATCGCCATCGATGTCCGCAAGTGCCTGATGTCGGCGGTTGCGAATGCCGAAAACAATCACGAGCTTGATGTCGATAGCCTCGTCGTCAAGGAAGCCTATGTCGGAAAGCGTCTGGTTATGCGCCGCGGCCGCCCGCGCGCGCGGGGGCGATTCGGCCCGATCAGGAAGCCGGTTTCGCAGCTCACGATCATCGTGAGAGAGCAATTGGAGCTAAATTAATGGGTCAGAAGGTTAATCCTATCGGCATGCGCCTTCAGGTCAACCGAACCTGGGATAGCCGCTGGTACGCGGAACGGAACGAATTTGGCGATTTGCTCCAGGAAGATCTAAAGATCAAATCATTCATCAGGAAAGAATGCGCGCAGGCGGGCGTCAGCCAGGTCATTATTGAGCGCCCCCACAAGAAATGCCGGGTTACCATCCACACGGCGCGGCCGGGAGTCGTGATCGGAAAGAAGGGTGCCGACATCGAAGCGCTGAGGCGCAAGGTTTCGGCCATGACCGCGTCCGAAACCCATCTCAACATCGTAGAAGTGCGCAAACCCGAGGTCGACAGCCTTCTCGTAGCGGAATCGGTAGCGCAGCAGCTGGAGAAGCGCGTTTCGTTTCGCCGCGCCATGAAGCGCGCCGTGCAGAATGCAATGCGCATGGGCGCGCTCGGAATCCGCGTGAATGTCGCAGGCCGGCTGGGCGGGGCCGAGATCGCTCGAACGGAATGGTATCGCGAAGGCCGCGTTCCGCTTCACACGTTGCGGGCCGACATCGACTACGCGGTGTCCGAAGCTATGACGCCCTACGGGAAAATCGGCGTAAAGGTCTGGATTTTCAAAGGCGAAATCATGGAGCACGATCCGGGCGCGAGAGACCGACGGGCTCAAGAGTTCCGCGACGGCGGCGGCGCCCCGCCGCGTCGACGCCGCTAAGCCGATTGGAGAGCGAAGATGCTACAACCGCAGCGCACGAAGTTTCGCAAGCAGCACAAGGGCCGAATTCGCGGCTTCGCTACGGGCGGGACGAAAATCAATTTCGGTTCATTCGGGCTGAAGGCTCTGCAGCCGGAACGTGTGACGGCGAGACAGATCGAGGCCGCGCGCAGGGCGATGACAAGGCAGATGAAACGCCAGGGCCGCGTATGGATCCGGATTTTTCCGAACGTTCCGGTTTCGAAAAAGCCAACCGAGGTCCGCATGGGCAAGGGCAAGGGATCCGTGGAGTACTGGGCGGCGCGCGTCAAGCCCGGGACGATCATGTTTGAGATCGACGGCGTTTCGGAAGCCGTGGCGAGGGAGGCCATGCGCCTTGCCGCCATGAAGCTCCCGGTCAAGACCCGCGTCGTGCAGAGAGAGGACTGGTGACGGGCGCGCGCCCGGCACCCTTGAGAGGATCGGAACAATGAGGGCAGCCGACCTTCGGCATAAGTCGGCGGACGAGCTCGAGGGCGAGCTCGTTCGATTGAAAAAGGAGTCCTTCAATTTGAGATTCCAGCAGGCTTCCGGTTCTTTGAACAATCCCGCTCGCGTGCGCGAGGTTCGCCGGGACGCGGCGCGCGTCAAGACCGTGCTCAGGGAAAAAGCGGCGGAAGCCGAAGGAAAAGAGATTTAATCGCCATGCCGAAAAGAATTTTGCAGGGCAAGGTCGTTAGCGACAGCCGCGACAAGACGGTGACTGTGCTTGTCGAAAGACGTTTCACGCATCCGATGATGAAAAAAACCGTGAGAAAGACGAAGAAGTATACGGCGCATGATGCCGAAAACCGGGCCAGGATCGGCGATTCGGTTCGAATTCAGGAGTGCGCGCCGGTGTCGAGGACGAAACGCTGGGAGGTGCTCGCCTGAGCGAATGGCTCGAGCGGCGCTTCGCCGGTTTGCACGAAACCCTGGGGGCGGCCGCCTCCATAGGTCGGGAGAAGCCAAATGATCCAGATGCAGACAAATCTGGATGTTGCAGACAATTCGGGCGCTCGCCGTGTCCAGTGCATCAAGGTGCTGGGCGGGTCGAAGCGCAAATTCGCGTCCGTCGGCGACATCATCATCGTATCCGTTAAGGAAGCGATTCCGCGCGGTCGCGTCAAGAAGGGCGACCTAAGGCGAGCGGTCGTCGTGCGAACGGCGAAGGAAGTTAGGCGCGAGGACGGCACTTCGATCCGGTTCGACCGCAACGCCGCCGTCATTGTCAACAACAACAACGAGCCGATCGGCACGCGCATCTTCGGACCCGTCGTGCGCGAACTGCGAGCAAGGCGCTTCATGAAGATCATTTCGCTCGCGCCGGAGGTGCTGTGATGGCCGCAAAACTCAGAAAGGGCGACAAGGTCGTCGTTATCGCGGGCAGGGATCTTAACCGCGAGGGCGAAATACTGGTTGTCTTCCCCAATAAGGGAAAGGCAGTCGTGGAGGGAATTAATCGGCAAGTGCGGCACACCAAACCGAGAGGCGGCGAAAAAGGCGGTCGAATTCCCAAAGACATGCCCGTCGATCTTTCCAATCTCGCGCTGGTGGATCCGGAACAGGGCGGTCCGACCCGCGTCGGGTTTCGCATAGAAGACGGCAAGAAAGTTAGGTTTGCGAAAAAATCCGGAGCTAGAATCGATGGCTGAAGAATTGCCGAGGCTGAAAAAGCACTACTTCGAGAGCGGTCGCGAGGCTCTCAGGAAGGAATTCGGCTACCGAAACGACATGATGATTCCCAAGCTGGCCAAGGTCGTGCTCAACATGGGCGTTGGCGAGGCCGTCAAGGATTCCAAGAAGATAAATTCGGCGGAAGCTGAATTGACGAGAATCGCGGGCCAGAAGGCGGTGATCACTCGAGCCCGCAGGTCGATCGCGGGGTTCAGGCTGCGCGAAGGCATGCAGATCGGCGTCAAGGTAACTCTTCGCGGCGACCGCATGTATGAATTCCTCGACAGGCTCGTCAACGTCGCGCTGCCGCGCGTGCGCGACTTCCGCGGGCTTTCGCCGAAGTCGTTCGACGGTCGCGGGAACTTCGCGATGGGGCTGCGCGAGCATATCGTATTTCCGGAAATCGACTACGATTCCGTCGATGAAATGCGCGGTTTGGATATTGCGATCTGCACTACTGCGAATAGCGACGCCGAGGCCAAGAGCTTGCTGGCGCAGTTCAATTTTCCGTTCACGAAATGAACGACAAGGAGACCGGATAATGGCGAAAAAGGCAATGGTCGAGCGCGAACTCAAGCGCAAGGCGATGGTCGAAAAATACGCGGAAAAGCGCGCCGCGCTTAGGGCGATCGCGAATAACCGCGACGCCCCGATGGAGGAAAGGTTCAAGGCAACGCTGAGGCTCGCCAAGCTTCCGCGAAACTCTTCGGCGACGCGGATGCACAATCGCTGCGAACTGACCGGGCGGCCGAAGGGCTATTACCGAAAGCTCAAGATTTCGCGCATAGCGCTGCGCGAGCTCGGAGGTTCCGGGCAAATTCCGGGCATGGTTAAGTCGAGCTGGTAGGGGAGGCGCGGAATGACGGTGAACGATCCACTCGGCGATATGCTGACGCGCATCCGCAACGCCCAGATGCGAGGCAAGCCGACAGTGCGGACTCCCGCTTCGAAGCTGCGTCGCTGGGTACTCGACGTGCTGGTGAACGAGGGCTACATTCGCGGATACGAATCGGCGGAATCCGGGAGCGGCCATCCCGAGATCGAGATTTCGCTGAAGTATTTCGAAGGAAGCCCGGCGATACGAGAGCTGAAGCGCGTGTCGAAGCCGGGGCGCCGAGTCTATTCGGGCGTAAAAAACCTTCCGTCTGTCCGCCAGGGTCTGGGCGTCGCGATCGTGTCGACGGCTCAGGGAATAATGTCGGATGCGGATGCCAGAGGCAAAAACGTGGGCGGCGAAATCCTGTGCACGGTGTTTTAGGGAGGCGCAAATGTCTCGAATAGGAAAAAAGCCGGTCAAGCTTCCGGATGGCGTTTCGGCCAGCGTGTCCGGGCAGACGGTCGAGGTGACAGGTCCGAAAGGCGTTCGCAGCTTCACTGCGGGCGACGACGTGACGATCGCAATGGACGAGGGAAGCATAGTAGTATCGCCTCGCGGATTGTCCAAGCGCGCGCGCCAGCAGTGGGGAATGTCGCGAACCATGGTCGCGAACTGCGTAGAAGGCGTCGTCAATGGATTTCGCAAAGTACTCGAGATTTCCGGAATCGGCTATCGGGCGCAGCTCGAGGGCGGCACGCTGAAGCTGACGCTGGGATACAGCCACGAAGTAAGATTTCCGATTCCCGACGGCATAAGCGTCACTCTTCCCCGCAATACCCAGATCATCGTGGAGGGGATCGATGCCCAGCTAGTGGGCCAGGTCGCGGCGAATATCCGGCGTTGGCGAAAGCCCGAGCCCTACAAGGGCAAAGGAATTCGCTATTCGGACGAGTATATTTTCCGCAAGGACGCGAAGCGGAAGTAGGAACAGCGATTATGTCAATTCGAAAGAAGGATTTGTTTGCGCGGAGGCGCACGCGCGTGCGCAATCGCCTGAAAAAGGTCGCTCGGGGGCGGCTGCGCCTTTCCGTTCACAGATCCAACCTGCACATTTCGGCCCAGTTAATCGACGACGACAAGGGCGTCACGCTCGCGTCGGCTTCTTCACGGGACAAGTCGCTCGGATTGGAGCGCGGCAGCAATGTCGCCGCCGCGACGAAAGTCGGCGCCGCGATCGCCGAAAAGGCCAGGGAAGCCGGAATAGCCGAATGCTATTTCGATCGCGGCGCATTTCTTTACCACGGGCGCGTGCGCGCGCTGGCGGAGGCGGCCCGAGAAGGCGGCCTGCGATTCTAGGAGGATTGTTGCATGGCGAGAGATAACGGTCGGCGAGGGCGAGACGAGCAACCCGAATTTGGCGATCGGCTTGTTGCAATCAACAGGGTGTCGAAGACGGTCAAGGGCGGCAAGCGCTTCGGATTCTCCGCGCTCGTGGTCGTCGGCGATCAGAAGGGGCGCGTGGGGTACGGCAAGGGCAAGGCGAAGGAAGTTCCCGAAGCGATCCGCAAGGCGACAGAAAAGGCGAAGAGAAACATGGTCCGCGTTCCGCTGCGCGAAGGACGTACTCTTCACCACGACATCGAAGGACGGCACGGCGCCGGGAAAGTAATACTTAGAGCCGCGCCCCAGGGCACCGGGATTATCGCCGGAGGCCCGATGAGAGCCGTGTTCGAGATGCTCGGCGTTCAGGACGTTGTCGCCAAGTCCATTGGCTCTGCCAACGCCTACAACATGATCCGCGCTACCATGCAAGCCTTGAACAACAGCTCAAGCCCTCGCTGGGTCGCCTATCGCCGGGGAAAGAAGGTGTCCCACATCCTAAGGAAGCCGGAAGCCGAAGCCACGAGCGGCCAGGGGGCCTAGCGAAATGCCCGGAACAATCCTAGTAAAGCAAATCGGCTCGCCCATACGCAGGCCCGCGAAGCAGCGGCAGACGCTTATCGGCCTCGGACTGAACAAAATGCACAAGGTTCGGGAACTGGAGGATACGCCCGCCACCCGCGGCATGGTCGCGAAGATTCCGCATCTTGCCAAAATCATCGAAGAGCGGCCCGCGGAGCCTGAGCCGGGACGCGAAGAAGAAGGTTAAGGACCTATGAAACTCAACGAGCTGAGCGACGTCGCGGGCTCCAGCCGCAGGCGCAAGCGCGTCGGAAGAGGCCCGGGCTCGGGCCGGGGCAAGACGGCAGGTCGCGGTATGAAGGGCCAGAAATCTCGATCCGGGGTCGCCATGGGAGGATTTGAAGGCGGCCAGATGCCCCTGTACCAGCGATTGCCGAAGCGAGGCTTTCGCAATCCGGGACGGAAGAAATTCGCTTTGGTTAACCTCGGCGTTCTTCAGAATTTCATCGATGCCGGCAAAATTGATCCCGAATCGCCCGTTACGGAATCCAAGCTGGTGGAATCCGGGGCCGCAAGCTCCGCGCCCGACGGCGTTCGGGTACTTGCGAAAGGCGATCTGCGCTCGAAAGTCAACCTCGTCGTTTCCGGAGCGTCGAAGGCGGCGATCGCGGCAGTGGAGGTTCTAGGCGGCACGATCGAAACCCAAAAGGCGAAATAGCCTCGGGCGGGGGCTTGGAGACCGCTCCGCCGACGCCTACATAGTAGAGGAAGCGAGCCTCGCCGGTTCGTTGCAGAACAAAGGAATAGCGCATGGTTTCAGCGGCTGAACAGATGGCCTCCAACCTGAGTTGGAGCGCGTTCGGGAAAGCGACGGATCTGCGCAATCGCATTCTCTTCACTCTCGGCCTGCTGATCGTGTACCGGATTGGAACCTTTATTCCCGTCCCGGGAATCGATACCGTGGCTCTCAGGGAATTTGTCGATGTCGCTTCGACCGGCATCGGCGGCATGCTCAACATGTTCACCGGCGGCGCCATCGGCAGGATGGGAGTTTTCGCGCTGGGCATCATGCCGTACATTTCGGCTTCCATCATCGTTCAGCTGCTGGCGGCGATGGTCCCCCACCTCGAGCAGCTCAAAAAGGAAGGCGAACAGGGCCGCAAGAAAATCAATCAGTATACGCGCTACGGTACGGTTTTCCTCGCGACCTTCCAGGCCTACGGCTTGGCAGTAAGCATCGAATCGGGCGATCTGGCGCTGGATCCGGGCTGGTTCTTCAGAATGTCGTGCATAGTCACACTAGTCGGCGGCACGATGTTCCTGATGTGGCTCGGCGAACAGATCACCGCGCGCGGCATAGGAAACGGCATTTCCCTCATAATTTTCACGGGAATCATAGCGGAAATCCCGGCCGCTCTCGCCCAGTTCTTCAGCCAGGGCCGCTCCGGCGCGCTTTCTCCGGCGGTCATCATCGGCGTAATCGTGATGGTTATCGTTGTCATCGGCTTCGTCGTTCATATGGAGCGCGCGCTGCGAAAAATCAGGATCGAGTATCCGAGGCGCCAGGTCGGCATGAAGGTCTACGACGGCGGCGCCTCGCATTTGCCGCTCAAGATCAACCCCTCGGGAGTGATCCCCCCGATATTCGCTTCGTCCCTTCTCCTTCTGCCGACGACGGTGTCGACCTTTTCCGGCAATTCCACGAGCCCGGTAATGTCGACGGTTCTGGCCTATTTCGGTCCCGGACAGCCGCTTTATCTTTTGTTCTTCGTAGCCATGATCGTGTTTTTCGCATATTTCTACACGGCCAACGTGTCCTTCAAGACCGACGACGTCGCGGACAACCTCAAGAACCAGAACGGCTTCATTCCAGGCATTCGGCCCGGAAAGAACACGGCCGCCTATCTCGACTATGTCGTCATAAGGATTCTCGTGCTTGGGTCGGCCTACTTGTCGGCCATTTGCCTATTGCCTGAAATCCTTCGATCGCAGCTGGCGATACCCTTCTATTTCGGCGGAACATCGGTTCTGATCGTCGTATCGGTTACGATGGACACCATCAGCCAGGTGCAGTCCCATCTTCTCGCGCATCAGTACGAGGGGCTGATCGAGCGCTCTCAGCTTCGAGGGAAGCGACGCAGGGGCAAGGGAAGAAAGTAGATTATGGACATCGTATTGCTCGGGCCGCCGGGGTCGGGCAAGGGAACCCAAGCGAACGCGCTCATCGCGGCTCGCGGCATGGTGCAGCTGTCGACCGGCGACATGTTGCGGGATGCGCGAAATTCGGGAACCGCACTCGGAAAGCGCGTCGCCGCGATCATGGACGCGGGCGAACTTGTAACCGATGAAATCGTGAACTCTCTGATCGGCGAGAAACTGGCATCGGGCGACGGTTTCGGCTTCATATTCGACGGCTTTCCGAGAACTCTGGCGCAGGCGGACGCGCTGTCGCATCTATTGGAAGAGCACGGGCGCAAGCTGGATGCGGTAATAGAGCTGGTCATCGACCCGGAGGAACTCGTCGCTAGAATAGAAAACCGAGTCTCGTGCCCTAACTGCGGCGCGGTCTACAACTTGCGCGCCGCGCCGCCCGTCAGGGATGGCTATTGCGACTACTGCCCGGATGCCCGGCTCGTCAAGCGGGGCGACGACAACGCGGAATCGTTGAAGACTCGCCTGCTCGAATACTATCGCAAGACGTCGCCATTGATCGGGTACTACTACAAGTCCGGCGCGCTTGCGCGGGTCGACGGCGACAAGAACGTCGAGAGCGTTTCGGCGGAAATTGCCGAAATACTCGATCGAATTTCGAAATAGGCATGCCCTTCCCCCCCGGTATTCGCGTTCTCGTGCCGGATACCCGATTTGCCGCCGACTTCCCGAAGGGACGAGCGTTTGCTTGGCAGCAGGGGCGGCTAAATGCCGCAATAATTCAAAAGCGAGTCTCTGCATCGCGAAGGTGCGCGGATTTAGACTCGGTCCTTGCCGCGGCCTCGAAAATGGCGCGCATTTGACCCTAGCCGGGACTCGATCCAATTCTAGGCGCTTTTACGCGAACTGTAACGATGCTCGCGCCGTGGAATTGCTGATGGCGAATCGAAGTCGCGAGGTGGCGTAGATGCCGGAGCGAAACTTCCTCCTCAATGCAGGACTCCTCCGCCTGCGCGCCGAGTAGTGCGGCTTGATCCTGAATATTTCCGCGTTTGTCCGCCGCGGTGATAAATTCCAAAACCGCCTCGTCGCCTTCCTTTCGCGCGAACAAAACCATGCGCCTCTTTCTCCGACCTTCATCTTCGCCGCGACGAAGAAGCGTCAGCAAGACCTCCTCGCCAGCGGCTTGCAACCGACTCGCCATCGGCTCTTCCCAGCCGTTGAGCGAAGCGAACTTGTCAAAATACTCCCGGAGCCCGGGCAAAGCCGAGAGATCGAGAGCAACCTCGACGCGGTCGGGGCGTGGACCCGCGTTCTCGGCGAATATCGTCAAAATTATTGCGACAATGCCTCCAGTAGTCATTCCATTGTCAAGGAAGCCTCCCGCGAACTCCGAAAAAAAATCGGGAAATACTTCGCCGCTTTCGAAACAGACGCCAATCCAGAAGGAGATTCCGACGATTAGGCCCTTGCGATAGTCGATTCCGTCCCGAACGACCATTTGCACGCCGACGATGAAGAGCATCGCCATCAACACTAGCAAGTAGGCCGCCACAATCGGCCCCGGTATCGCCAGGATCAGAGCGAGCGCCTTCGGAAGAAACGCTAGCGCCAGGAATGCCGCGCCGGCGGAGATTCCGACAAACCGAGTTGCAACTCCCGTGAGCTGAGCCATTGATGCGCCGTTCGAATAGGCCGTGTTAGGTATCGTTCCAGCGACGCCGCAAAGCAGGTTCCCCAGGCTGTCGGCGGCCGCCGCGCCCTGCACGTCGCGAAAATCCACCGCCTTGGGGCTGCGCCAAGAAACGCGCTGTATGGCGACGGCGCTGCTGGTCGTTCGGATTGTTCCGATTACGGCCGCCAGCAGGAACCCCGGAAGAAGCGCCCAGAAATCCGTATCAAAGCTGAAATCAAAACCCGGCCATTCGATTCCGGGAAAACCGATCCAGGAAGCGGCCGCAACGCGAGCCACGTCGTAGAGCCCGAACGAAGCGGCGACGGCAGCGCCCGCGATGACGCCTATAAGCGGCGCCCAGAGGCGAAGAGCTCCCGTCGCCTTGAGAGTTAATCCGCACATGACGAGCAATGTCGCGAACGCGCTTAGCGGACCGGCCAGAGCGGGACTCTCTTCCGGCACATCGTTGAGAAGCGTGATGACCGCGGACATTACCGAGAGAGGTATCAGCATGAGAACGGTGCCTGAAACGGTCGGGGTCAGTACGCGCCGGAACAGCGAGAGCCTATCCGACAAGACAAACTGGAAAAGCGCCGAAATGACGACCAGGGTGGCAAGCAATCCCGGTCCTCCCTCGGTGAGCGCGGTGATGGAAACTGCGATAAAGGCCCCGGAACTGCCCATCATTAGCACATGGCCCATGCCGAGTCGGCCAAGCCGAAGGGCTTGGAGCGCCGTGGCTAGTCCGCTAACCGCAACTGCGGCGAAAACCGCCCATGAAAGATAGGCCTCTTCCTGTCCGGCAGCTCTCATAACTACCGTCGTCACCAAAATCGTAACGGATATATTCAGGATGGCAAGTTGAATGCCAAGGCCGACGATGATCGGCAACGGAGGTTTTTCGTCGGGCTCGTAGCGGATGCCCGCATTGTTCAAGTTCATCACGCAGCCTGCGATTCGCCGTTGCCAATTATTCGCTGGAAGACGAGAACCGATATTGCTTCACTGAATTTTTTTCGAGACCAATTCTCGCACGAAGGAGCTTTCTGATCCATAGTCCGAGAAGCAAGATTCCCGCGCTCCGCGAGGGAGTTTTCGGCGCAGGTCGTCCGCAGCCAAACTTTCCTCCGGAGAAGTCACGGATTCAATAGGCTGGGTCGATACATGAATTCCCGTACGATTAATACGCACGCCTCCGGTTCGCGCGAGCTGATGCTGATGCGTCGCTCGGAGCGGGAAGCCATAGTCAGCGCTCCAAAATTGCCCGGTTCGAAAGTCGGCAGATATAAAAATGTTGAGTCATGGCCGGCCTCGATGCGTTTCATCGGGCATCGAATCGCATAGGCGACCGCCTTATTGGCGAAAGCCTCGGCGCAGTTGATCGATTTGGCCTTGTAGACGCGAAGGCGCCGGGTTTCGCGGCCCTTTTCGCTGGCGGCATCGCGAAGCGTCGCCATCGCCGCTAGTTCGAGAACGCCGAGAACAGCGCGGACTACAGCCGGAATCCGGCGGAAAGAATTCGCGAACTCTTCCATGGACCTGAAAGTATCCGTGCCGCGCCGGGCCGACGCGGCGCAACGTCGTGCGGCCGGGTCGTAGTTTCCGGGGCATTTCTCGGGTTTGCGCCAGGGCGGATCAATCGGTTTGTTCGCCGCAAATCTTCCGACATGGATAGGCGCCAGTACCGTTGCCGACACAGAAATGGAATGGAAGGCGCCCTTCGGTTTCTGTCGGAATAGAACGCCAAATTATTCCAGAATGCGGTCGCGGTCGTCGACGAGCGAAGAAATATTTTTTCGCCGCCGTGAACCGCTTGCGTTCCAGCCATGGTTTCCGAGGGCGCGGGCCGCCAGATCGAATTCCTCCGCGAGCGGCGACCGGGACAAGCAGTGCAGGTCCTTCGCGAGACCATTGGCGCGGCACGGGTCCAGCCTCGGGCTCTCCGGATTCCCGCGGCGCGGCAAGAAATTGCTTGCTCCTTCATCCATGCCAGCTTCGTGCACGGAGAGCGGTTCGGGTATTTCCCCGGCTGTTTCAGAAATAGCCGTCAAGGCGAACTTCAACTCTCGTCCCGAATGAGAGTCGGGCGCATTTCGTGAGCGATCGCCGCGGCGAATTCGGCATTTCCCAAATCTTCAAGATTCCATTCGACGTCGGGAAACTGCGGAAATCGAAAAACGCACCTTCTTGCTCCGAGTCGCATGGCCGACGGAATCTCGAATCGGGACGGATCAAGAGAAAACCCCGTTCCGAGAGCCTTGATGAGCGCTTCCTTTAACGTCCAGAATGTGAAGAACAAATGGTGCTTTTCCTGTCCTTCGGCCTTTTCGAAATTGGCTTGTTCGCCCGGGCCAAACACAAAGTCGCTTATTCCTCCAAGATCGTTGCGGGCGACGCGCTCTTCCACGTCCACGCCGAGCCGTCCCTGCGGCGCAAGGGCAATCAACCCATGTTTGCCGCTGTGGCTTACATTCACGCTAACGTCAGCCAGCAACCCGTCCACCAGAGCGAACGGTTTTCCGTGCGCGGCGATCCCGAAGGCCAGTTGTTCGTTGTTGCAGCCGAGTCGATCGCATAGAAGTGAGCGCAGAGCCGCGCGGCACAATGCGAATTCGCGCCGAGGACGATCGAATCGATAGCGGCGCAGGCGGACATTTTCTTCTTTGTCGAGCCAAGCCGAGGCGCGAGCTTCTCTGTTTTCATGAGGCGTCAGGTCGACATGCGCGACGCGAATTTCTCCGATTTCACGAAACGGGCGATACCAGGATTCAACGGCGTCGGCGGACACGGCGATTTAGAATTTCCTCGAATGTCGGATCCGTCGCCCTAGAGTCTCGTATCCGGGCGCAATGCGAACGGGACCGACTTTTTCTCCGCGCGAATGCGGATTGATTTTCCAGCGAATTCCATGGTTTTCGCAGGAAATATTCGCCCTGGGTTCAACCATTTCGGCGACGGGCCACGTTGCTCAAATTGTCGAATCCCAAATCCGCCTCGGGAGAAATATCCGCGCCGAATTCCTCGCTGCCGCGCTCGAGGAAGCCTATTGCACCCATTGAAATTAGCCGAAGTTTTCCTAAATTCGCGTCCAGAGTCGGACGATCCGAACTGCGCAAGAGTAATTCTACGGAATCCCGGGCGCGATCTTCGACGGGTGCCATGGCATAGCTTCCTATTCGTTGGAGTCAGCTGCTCCTCCGCGAAACGGAGACTGGCGAAACATGTTGATTGCGTATCATTAACATTTTTTGGATCTGCCGCAAATTTAAGTGTTTTCACGACTTGCACCCGATACAGGAATTTCGTTCTCGCTCGACAATGCGTCAATTGCTCGAATTCGCGGCGCGGCTCCGTGGCTGGTCGAACCGAGGGTTGCCGTTTTGGAACGGTTAGCCCGGCAACTAGACAAGGGTGCGCGGCGCTCTTGCGAACAAACCCGAGAATTCGGACTCGAGCCTATCTTAGCGCTCCCCGGAGCACGGCTGAACGAACGCTCGATTGCGCTAAGGCTCGTCAGCAATTTCGGCGGACCGGAATAATTTTCGGCCATGCCTTCATCGTCCATCGAATCCGGTCCTGGTGGAATCGCCGTGCGGACCGACGCCGCATCATTTTCGGTCTCGGCCGCAAAATTTACTTTCTCTTCGCCAGGTCGGCGCGCTTAGATCAAATGTCAATTGATGCTGAGCGTTTAGCGCCGTAAGGAGCCCGGTCCCATTCTGTCGAGCCGCAACAGCGGTCCCAAAGTCGTACTTGCCGCTGTAGATTCAATGGGTTAGACAGTTCGACCTTCCGTGCTGCAGAATTGCCGTTGCGGCGCTGGGTAACTAATTTTACTATCAACAACCGAAGGAGAATTTTTCTATCATGGCAACGAAAGATCGCCTTAAGCAGCTCATCGATGAACATTTGAACCTTGGTCGCGCGCCAGACTTCGATGCCCAATTGAGCGAATCTGGAGTGTCCTCGCTGGATGCGGTCGCTTTCTTCAAGGAAGTCAAAAGTGAGTTCAGCCTCACGTTGGCGCCGGAAGACTGCTTGCAGTTCAAGACTCTGGGAGAAGTCGTGGAATTCATCGATGCCCGTCGCTCCTGAGCGCATTCGACAGGTCGCGCGAACGTGACCGATTTTTTTGCTGAAGGCGATCGATCCAGGCGCAACGCCACCCGGTGCCGAGGCGGTAGATTTCCTGCCGCGGAGGCAGGCGCGGTAGTCGCAGTTCACTAACCATTTTTAGGCGAAAATTTCGGGGGAATGGAACTCTTGCCATGACAACCGAAGCCGAGTGGGAAGTGCCCGAGCCGATTTCGACTTGCGACGTACGACTTGACGACTATACCGTCACGACAGTGCGCCAGCATGGAAATGCGTCTGGATCGCGCCTACTATTTTGCCACGGCAACGGTTTGGCGAGCGATCTCTATTACCCTTTCTGGTCGTTGTTTGCTGACGACTGCGAGTTGTTCGTCTACGACATCAGGAATCACGGCTGGAATACGGTCAACAGGCCGAACGATCACAATATTCCCACCCTGATTCACGACCATGACCTGATTCTCGATACAATCGACCATGTCTACGGGTGCAAACCTACGATTGGCGTTTTTCACTCCCTTTCGACAATTATTCCCCTTTTGTCTTTCACCGAACATTACTCCGCAATGGTTCTTTTCGACCCGCCTCTTTGCAAGCCCGGCGCGAGCCAGGTCGAGCTTCTTGCGGCTGCTGAAAAAGAGGCCGGAAAAATCCGGCGGCGAGGGCATCGGTTCAGATCAAGGGAAGAATTTGCCGATTTCCTTCGCTATATTCCGGCATTTGCGCGCGTCGTACCCGGTGTTCGGGAACTCATGGCGGTTACGACTCTTCGGCGGACGGAGTATGGCGAAGAGTATGAGCTTCGCTGCCCGCGCGAGTATGAAGCTCAACTTATGGACTATGCGAGGAGTTTCTTTCCCCTCATCGATCTTGAGCTGATCTCCTGTCCGGCCAAGATCATAGGAGCCGACCCCACCCTGCCTTATTCCTACCTGCCGACTTTCGACTTCAGCGATGTAATGAAAGTCGACTACGACTTCATTCCCGAAGCTACGCACTTTCTCCAACTTGAAAGGCCCGAGGAGTGCGCAGCTGCAACCCGCGAGTTTCTCAGCCGCCACAATCTAGCCTAAGCGCGCGTTGCCGCAAGCTTTTCCGGAATCCTAATCCAGTGGCGCCGACGCTCGAACGGATAGTCCGGCACGGAAATTCGACTACGGGATTCTCCCGCGAATAGACCGGCGAATGACAATGCGAGCCCCGCTTCGTAGGCCTTGGCGACCGCCTCCGCGAAGCCGCCGTTCGGACATGACTTGATTGACTCCTCGCGATCCGACGGAGACGCCGGTTCGACACAGTTGCCCAAACCATACGGCAGCACGGCAGTCAGCGTCGCTTCCGACGCCGCCTCCGGGCCTACGCTTACAATCAAATCTACACCCAGCTCGGCTAGTGCTGCACCGTAGATCTTGAATTGCTCCGGCTCGCTTGTCGCGAGCCGACTCCAATATGCCGCATCCAAATTTGCGCCGGGTGCAACTGCGCGGCCCGACGCGATGTCAACAAGAGTCAAAGACGGGGAGCTCAATGCAATACCGTCCAGGACCTCTCGCGTGTCGTCCGGCGCTGCGGCTAGGCGCAGGCCGTCATCCAGTCTGAAAACGCCGGCCGCCTGCGCTGCCGCAAGCCGCCCAGGACCGTGTCCGAGCGCCACGTCGGGAGAAACGCCGACACTCGACCACAGCGCCGTTAGCGCGCATCCAAGCGCGTATGTCGCCGGTCGCTCCCATCGCGGTTGGCCGGTTAATCCCTTTGATCCCGACCGGTCAAACATCATGTCCAGCAACGAGGCGCCACGTATTTCGCCCATCGCTGCGTCGCAGCGGTCGAGCACCGCGCGCGCAACCGGCTCGCTCGAGTACAGAGCCCGGCCCTTTCCGACCCAATCAATCCCGCCGCCGACATAGACAAACGCTATCTTTGCCGCCGATCCGGCAGCCCTACTTCCGCCCGCCTCCGCGAGCTCCCTTAAGCCCTCGCGCAGCGATTTGCGGTTCTCAAAAACTACGCCGGCGCGGTGTTCAAAGTGACTCCGCCCCACGCTTGCAGTCCATGCCATGTCCGAGAGCAGGGGACCGGACGCGATACCGTCGGAAGCGAGTTCCGATTCGCGTTCGTCGAGCCATGCGAGATACCGTGCCGCTAGCTTTCGAAGAGCAGCTTGCGACTTTCCGGAAAGCGGCAGAAGCCGCGTTCCGCGCGCGGATGGTTCGTCCCGGCTGCGCGGCAACCCGGCGACGGCATCGGGTAGCGAGACGGTTACTTCCTGCGAATTGCCATTGGGAGACGGAGAGAGATTGCTCGGGCGGCCGAAGCCTTCAAGGACGACATGCGCGTTAGTCCCCGATATTCCAAATGCGCTGATCCCGGCCAGCGGCTGCCTGTCCGGATCGCGCGGCCAGTCAGTCGACTCCGATACAACTTTCACCGGCAGGCGATTCCAGTCAAGATGCGGGCTTGGATCGCTGAAATGCAGATGCTTTGGGATCACGCCGTGGCGCATAGCTAGGACGACCTTTATCAATCCGGCGATTCCAGCTGCCGATTCCAGATGGCCGATGTTGGTCTTGACCGAGCCGACCAAGAGCGGGCGGTCAATATCCCGTCCCGCGCCGTAGACCGCCGCCGCGGCCTGCAGCTCTATCGGGTCGCCCAACTCCGATCCGGCGCCGTGCGCCTCCAGATAGTCCACTTGAGACGCATGGATGCCTGCCTGCGACAGCGCTCTCTCAATTTCCCGTTCCTGAGCCGGACCATTCGGCACGGTTGGTCCCGCACTCGCCCCATTCTGATTAACGGCCGCGCCACGGATCACCGCCCAGATTCGATCGCAGGAGGCCTCGGCATCCTCCAGGCGCTTCAGGATGATCATCCCGCATCCTTCGCTCCTCACGAAGCCGTCGGCCGAGGCGTCAAACGTCTTGCAGCGTCCCCGGCGCGACAACATCCCCAATTCCGCCATCTCCCTAGTTAGCCTTGGCGAAAGAATCGCGTTCGCGCCTCCCGCCAGCGCCAGGTCCACTTCCCGCTTCCGGAGGTCGGCGACGGCGTGCTGTATAGAAACAAGCGATGCCGCGCAGTTGAGCATCACGGGCATCGCCGGTCCCGTGAGACCGAGTTTGAAAGCGACCCCGCCAACTGCCATGCTGCTAGCAGTGCCGAGATAATTGAGGCCATCGTCTCCTGCCATCATCATCAGATCGCGATACTCGCTCGTCGCAATACCGGCGTATATTCCCCCGCAGCTGCCCCTTAGGCTCTCGGGATCGACCCCCGCGTCCTCAAGCGCTCGCCAGCTTGTTTCCAGAAGTAGTCGCTGCTGCGGGTCCATCATGCGCGCGCCGATCGGCGTCATGCCGAAGAAGCGCGCGTCGAAGCAGTCGATGCCTTCGACGAAGCCTCCGCGTTCCCAGGCTCGATGGTCGGCCGAAGGGTTGCCTGCAACACCGGTCCAGGGCCCGCCGCCTAGCCGCACGTTCGTCACGGCGTCGCGGCCGAACTTAAGCTGGTCCCAATAGGCGGCAATGTCCGGCGCTCCGGGAAAACGGCACGCCATACCGACGATCGCGACTCCGTCGTCATCGCTTCGCGCAGGCGGCGATAAACGCCGCTCGGGTTTCGCCATCGGCGCGGGAGCCGGGTCGGCGTCGCCGAGTTTTTCGGCTAGGTGACGGGCCAGGGCCCCGATGTTCGGGTAGTCGAAAACTACAGTATTCGAAGCCGCGTAACGACCGGCAAAGGCGCGGTTCAGCCGTTTACGCAGCTCCACGGCCATTAGCGAGTCCATGCCCAGGTCGAAAAATCCCACGGTGGTCGAAGGGGAGTTCGCCAGACGCAGCACTGCCTGCAATTCTTGCTGCAGAAACGCCACAAGCAGGTTTTCGCGCTCCCCGGCGGGAGTTGTTTCAAGCAGTGCGATAGGATCGTCTTTCAACTCTGGCGAATCGGTTTCGGAGGCCGAGGCTACGGAAAGCAAATCCGCGAAAAAGGACGGGCGGCTTCCAAGGGACTCTCCGAACACCGGCCAGTCGACCGCCGCAACCACCGAGTTCGCGATATCCTCGCGCACGAGCCTTTCGAACGCCTTGAGGCCCTGATGCGGCGCAATCCATCGAACGCCGCGAGCAGCGAGTTGCTCCTCGATTAGTTCCCGTCGCTCCGCGGCTTCGCCGACATCGGACCACGCTCCCCATGCGATTGCCTGCCCCGGAAGACCCAGCGAGCGCCGGTGGGCGGCGAGCTGATCCAGAAAGGCGTTTGCCGCCGCGTGGTTCGCTTGCCCCGGGTTGCCAAATACGCCGGCCACGCTTGAGAACAGAACGAACATGTCCAGATCGCGATGCATGGTCGCTTTGTGCAGGCTCCAGGCTCCGAGTACCTTTGGCCAAGCAACCCTTTCGAATCGCTCCCAACTCTGGTTCGAGAGTGAAGCGTCCGACAATACGCCGACGCTGTGGACCACGCCTCCAAGAGGAAGCACCTCTCTTTCTATGCGCGCAAGCATTCCGTCCACGGCGGCGGCTTCCGTCACGTCCGCGAGTTCGGCTCGTACCGTCACCCCCCGCGCCCGAAGCGCCTCGATCACTTCTTCGGCCCGCCGGTCAGGCGGCCGCCGCCCGTTCAGTATGATCGCGCCCGCTCCGTAATCCGCCAGCCATCCGGCCAAAGCGCATCCGATTCCTCCAAAGCCGCCTGTAATTAGATAAGCCCGGTCATCCCTTAGCCGCCCCGATGCGGCGGGAGGCATCGTCAGAACGATTTTGCCAATGTGCCGGGCAGAGCGCATGAAATCCATCGCCGCGACCGTTTCGGCGATCGGCCACTTCGTGCGGACGATCGGTGTCAACTCTCCTAGCGCTACGCGCTCCATAACGTTCCTTAGCGCTTCGCCCGGCTCTTTCGGGCGCGTTTCCTTCAGAGCATCGAGTTCCAGAATTGAGTAGTTCACGTCGGGTCGCGCCGCCGACATCTCCTCCTTGCTCAAAGCGCCTACCCTGGCTAACTCGACGAAACGGCCGCCATTCGCCAGGCAGGACAGGCTTGCCTCAATGAAGCCTACTCCCGTTAGGCTGTTTAAGACCACGTCTACGCCGGCTCGGCCCGTTAACTTTAGGATGTCCTCGCCGAACCTCGTCGTTCGGCTGTCAAGAACTCTCGACACGCCCGCTGAATGGAGAAAGGACTGTTTTGCCGCGCTCGCCGTGGCGAACACTGTCGCTCCCGCGGCTTGCGCCAACTGTATGGCTGCCAGACCCACTCCGCCAGCTCCGGCATGGATCAACACCCGCTCGCCGGCCTTCAATTGCGCAAGGTCGAAAGCCATCGCAGCCGTTGCGAAAGCGGTCGGAATGGTAGCGAGCGCGGCAGGTTCCATTCCCGATGGCGCAGGCGCAACGAGATCGACGTGGGTCACGAATTCTGGTCCAAAGGTTCCGAATCCCAAACCCACGACGCGATCGCCGGCCGAGACTGTCGACACTTCGGATCCGATTTCGAGGATGCGGCCGCAAAATTCGCGTCCCAGGAGTCCGCTGTCGAGAATTCCCGTCGCGCGCAATACATCCCTGAAGTTGAGCCCTCCGGCCTCGAGTTTTATGCGTACGTGTTCCGGCTCCAGGGGCTGCGGGTGTACGGATACGGCTTGCAGGGCATCGAGAGCGCCGGTCTGGCCAGGCTCCAGCCGCCAGCCGCAACCGTCGGGCAAAGACAGCCGCTTCACTCCGAAGCCGGTTCTAACCAAACGAGCCACTCGGCGGATTCCATCGCGGTACGCGATGCGATTTTCGCGGTCCGGGTGAAGCAATTCATTGACAAGATCGGGTGCGCTCGCAATCCCTTCGGGGTCCAAATCGATCATTCTTGTTTGAAAATGGCTTGTTTCTCGGGCCATCACCATGCCGATGCCCCATTGCGTCGCGCCCGCCAGTTCACCGGTTCGCTCGCGCTGGAGTACCTGCGCGCCACGAGTGAGAAACCATACGCCTTTCTCAGGGGATGCATCGGCATCGATCAGACCCTGCGCGAGCGCCAATGCGCTCGACGCAGTACGTTTCACATCCTCCGCAATTTTCTCGGTCGGGGCGTTCGGCCCGCAACCGTCTAGCGCGCCGAGATGAACGATTCCCCGGATCGGCGCCTTTCCCGGCAGGCCTTCCAAGAGCGATCGCCATGAATCGCGGCACTCGATATCAGCGCAAGCTAAAATGAATCCGGAATCTTCGCTCGCCGGCTCAATGCGGCCCGACTTCGCACAATCTGCGACAACGACGGTCTGGTTGCGCGCTGCCAGCTCTGTCGCCAAATCGGTTGCCACGCACCCATTGTCCGGAACTAGTATCCAGGTGCCGGCTGCCTCGTCGACTCCAGTTGGCCCTTGCGAGAGGATTACTCCCGAGCCCAAGGGGCCTACGCGTTCATTTTCGTCCGAGCCAAGTATTTCGACTTCCCCGAATCCGGAATCCGCAAGAACGCGCCGCCACGCCGAAGGACCAATCATCGCACGGTCCGTCCGATATGAATCGTCAAAGCGCCACCAGCCCTCGAGAAGTCCGAAGACCAGATCCTGCCACGCCCGGCCGCGTAGGCCCTCGAGCGCTACGAGCTGGCCAGAGGGAGCGAGAAGCTCGCGGCAGTGAGCTAGGGTTTCCGCCAAATCTCGAGTCGCGTGAAGGACGTTTGAAGCAATGACCAGGTCGTAACCGCGAAAGTCGAATCCCTGCTTCACTGGATCCTTCTCGATATCCAGCACTCGGTATTCCATCGATGCGTCATCGCCGCCGAATTTCGACTCCGCTTCCGTAAAAAAGCCCGCGGAAATATCCGTGAAAACATAATCGAATCGCCCGGCCGGGAGTTCGGGCAACACGATCGCCGTCGCCGACCCCGTGCCGGCGCCGACCTCCAGAACCCGCAGCCTTCTCTCGGTCGGAATCCTTTCCAGGAGCGTATTGACCGCATCGCCCAGCATTCGATTTGAAGCGCGCGCCGCGGGCGCGCTGCTATACAAATCAGTCGCGCCGGACGCGTCGGCGCCGAACAGCAGCGCCAGAGGATCCTCGCGGCCTAGAAGCACGTCCGTCAAGGCGCCGCCGCACCGCCTCAGCATTCCGAGTTCGTACGAGCCGTGCGGGTGCTTGTCGCCCAGCCGAGCCGCCAGTTCGTTCGGATTTGTCAGCGATTCATCGGGCAAGGAATCACCAGCCCCCGCTTTCACGACGAAGCCGCCGTCAGGCATCGCTTCGAGAATTTCCGCATCCTCCAGCATAAGGAGCAAGCGATTGAAAAGAAGCCGGTGATTCTCGATAACTTTAAGGCGCCTCCGCAAGCCCTCCGGATTCACGACTGCGCCTGTCCTTCGCTCCCACCCCAGTTTTTCAAGGGTTGAAAACGCATAGGAGCGCGACAGCCGTTCCAGATCCGCCAGAAGGCCAGCTCTGCCTTCCGCTCCGACTCCCTCGGCCGCCAAATACTCGGCGAAAGAACTCGCGCGCTCGGCAACTGTCGCCGGACTCGTCAGGAAATCCGCCCGCGGCATTCCCGGCGCTAGGACGCTATCGCGCCAAACGACCTCGTAGAGAAGTTCATTCACGCTTTCGACTGCGGAGAGCAGAGCGGCCCGCGCCGCAAGTTTCACCGTATACCCGCTCAATTCGCCGATCAGTGCGCCGCTCGGGTCGTAGATCCGATAATCTCCGGAAAACACTTCCGGGTTTCCCGCCGTATCCGAAGCTGCTTTCCTACTCGCTGCGTTCTCTCTCATTCTCACGTGGCAGACGAACCGATCCGGCAGTCGATCCGCCAGCCAAAGCCGCTCCCAGCCGAACGGGAGATAGGTTGCCGAGTCGTCGGGATCGACCGCGCCGCGCGCCGCCGCCATGATTTGAAAGCAACCGTCGAGCAGGAGCGGATGCAGTTCCAGCCCGTTCGAACCGAGAACTTCGGGCAAGGATACTTCGCCCAGAGCCTCGCCCGACCCGGACCAGACTTTTCCCAGGGTTCGGAAATATGGGCCGAGTTCAATTCCCGCATTTTCCTTGGAGCGATACAGCGTCGCCGTGTCGACGGGCGACAATTCGGCTTTCAGAACTTCTAGGTCCGCTCTTTTTGAAGCTTGCGGCGCATGCGCGCGCGTGGGGATCCGACATTCGGCATGCAGCGTCCATCCTTCCTCGTCCTCTCCGCTGGAGAATACTCGAACGGGTCGCGAGGGCTCACCCCCGACGCTTTCCACCAAGACCTGCAATTTTCGGCGTCCGCCGTCGCCGCCGACTTGCTCGGGATCCTCGGCGAAGAACAACGGGTTGTGCAACTGAAAGTCTTCCACAGCCAAGGAACCGCTTCCCTCGGACAAGGATGCCGATGCCATCATGGCTCCATACAGCGCGCCGGGCGCGATGATCCGGCCGAACACCCGGTGATCGTTCAGCCACGCGGGATCCGAAGGGTAAGCTTCGGATTCGAAGGCGATCTCGCCGCTAGCCGATTCATGCCGTTCGCCCAGAAGCGGGTGGCCCGCGCCTCGGCGACGCCTTTTTGGAGCCTCGATCCAATAGCGTTCGCGCTGGAAAGGGTAGCCCGGCAGCGCGACGCGCCGTCGCTCCTCCCCGGCGAAAAGCCCTTCGAAGCGAACTGCAAGCCCCGCTTCGTAAGCTCCGGCGACTGCTTCGGCGAACCCCGGAATCGGTTCATCATACTTGTCTTTCGGCGGCCGATTCAGGCTTGAAAGCACGAGAGGCGGCGCTTTGTCGCTCGCGTGAACTCCAGCATTCTCGTCCGACCCCGGCCAGGCAAAGGATAGCATCGGACCCAGCACGGCGTGCGGACCGACTTCGACCGCTAAGTCGACACCCAAATTCGCCAGCGACCCTACGCTGCGATCGAAAGCTACCGCCTCGCGGGCATGCCTGCGCCAGTATCCTCCGCCGAGTATCTGATCCGATGCAACCAATCGGCCCGTTACGTTGCTCACCAGGGTGGAGAGCGAAGGCGGCGCTATCGCTACGCCCTCAAATATATTCTCCAAATCATCGAGCGCCGGCTCCACCAGCGGGCTATGAAATGCCTGGCTCGTTTGAAGCGGTTTCACTTGGACATCTTCAGACTCGAATCGCTTCGAGACCGACTCGACCGCATCCGACCAGCCGCTCACCACCTGATGCGCTCCGTTCCTCGCCGCGATCCCCAGCCTTTCGCCGCCCGCAGCGGCGTTGCATTCACGCACTGCCGCTTCCACGCTCGGCAGGGGAGCGAACACGGCCGCCATCGTCCCGGTATCGGGCAGCGATCCCAATACTTCGCTCCGCGCAACCATTATCCGCATCCCGTCCTCGAGCCCGAATACCCCGGCCGCGTGCGCCGCCGCGAATTCGCCGACGCTATGCCCGACAACAACGCTCGGATGCACTCCGACGCTTGCCCATAGAGCGGTGACGGCGCACTCGATTGCGTAGATGGCCGGCTGGGCCCAGATCGTGTCGTAGAGGTTCCCTTCTCCGCTCCCGAACATTACGTCCAGCAGCGAAGATCCCCTCAATTCGCGAAACACTTCGTCGCAGCGGTTGAGGATCGCCCGCGCGACCGGTTCGCACTCGAACAAGTCCCGCCCCATACCGATCCACTGACTCCCTTGGCCGGTAAACAGGAATGCGACCTTCGCCGCAGTTTTCAGCTCAGGCAATTCGCTCCCGTCCGCCAATGCCTTCACTTGCCTGCGAAGATCTTCGGAACCGTCGAATACGAGACCCTTGCGATGCGAAAAATGGCTTCGACCCACGCTTGCGGTCCATGCAATGTCCGGTAAAAGCGACTCCTCGCCATGCCCCTCTAGCCAAGCGAAATAGCGCGCTGCCAGCTCGCGAAGCGCGTCTTCGGATTTTCCCGAGAGAGGCAGCAGGCGCTTCCCGCGCGGGCAATGCTCCCGTTCCGGCAATGGATTCGTGAGCGAAGTCGGCAGCGAAACGGCCACTGGAAGCGCGCGCCCCGCGGGCGCTCGTTCATCCTCGCCCTTCGCGTCGAAGCCCTCCAGCACCAGGTGCGCGTTCGTACCCGACCACCCGAACCCGCTTACGCCCGCTCTCGGTGGTCGCGAGGGATCGCGCGGCCAATCCGTATGATCCGCAGTGACCCGCAGACGCATTTGCTCCCAGTCCACATTCGGCGTGGGTTCTCGGAAGTGCAGATGCTTGGGAATCGACCTGTGCTTCATCGAAAGCATTACCTTGATCAAACTTGCGATCCCGGCAGCAGGCTCCAGATGACCGATATTCGTCTTCACCGAGCCTATCAGCAATGAGCGATCGGGCTTCCGGCCTTTCCCGTAGACATTGTTCGACGCGCGCAATTCAATAGGATCGCCCACTGGCGTTCCCGTACCGTGGGCTTCGAGGTAATCCACTTCCGAAGGACTGATTCCGGCCCGCGACAGCGCTTCCTCGATCACTTGTTCCTGCGCTTCGCCGTTCGGCACCGTCAGTCCGGAGCTTGCCCCGTCTTGATTTACCGCCGAACCGCGTATAACGCCCCAGATGCGGTCGCCGTCGGCCAGCGCCTCGGCGAGCCGCTTGAGAACCACGATTCCGCATCCCTCGCCACGCACATAGCCGTTCGCGGATGCGTCGAAAGTCTTGCAGCGCCCGTCGGGCGCTAGCATGCCCGCATTCGCGCGAAGTTCGATTAGCCGCCCGGAGAGAATCGTGTGCACGCCTCCCGCTAGCGCAAGATCCGTCTCGCCTCGCTGCAGGCCGACAACAGCCTGGTGCACCGCCACGAGCGAAGACGAGCAGGCGGTATCCACCGCGATTGCCGGTCCCGTAAAACCCAGCGTGAAGGCGACTCGCCCGATGGCCGTGTTGAAGGAAGTGCCGGTAACCGAATAAAGGCTGGCGGCGGACTCGGCGGTCTCGCTGACTTCCAGTATAAGCCCTCGATATTCGTTATTGCTGATCCCCGCATATACTCCGGTTCGACTGCCCCTGAGATTTTCCGGGTCCATCGCCGCATCCTCGAGGGCCTTCCAACTCGTTTCCAGCATAAGCCGCTGGTGCGGATCCAGAAGTTGCGCTTCGACCGGCGAAATACGGAAAAACGAGGCGTCGAACAGGTCAATCCCATCCAGATAGGCACCGAAGCGGCAAGCTTCGCTCTGGACCGCGGCATTCGGAAAGAGCTCGCCCACGCGCCCGATGCCGGAACCCGGAACTCCCTCCAAGACTGCGTTCTCGCCAGCTTGGAGTAGGTGCCAAAACGCAGAAATACCGGACGCGCCCGGAAAACGGCACGCCATGCCCACGACCGCGATCGGAGATTCGGGAGACTTATCGTAGGAATCTTCGACCGTAGATTTTGGACAATTTTCAAATTCCTTGCCGAGGTTCATTTTTTGTTCCTATATTGCGATGCTTCGCGCATGCAAATCGCGGTCAATCGCTTTATGCTCCGCGGAATTGGAGAATTTAACAAGCGCCAAGTCAAGCGCCTATTTATGTCGGCAATGATCTATTCCAAGCGGCGACTTCCCGGGTTTGCGGCATTCGCCGCAGCGGAGTCGCCGTCGAGAAGATCGTATCTTCGACAAGAAAACGTGGCGGCGCAATGCAATGCGGGAGCGATGCGTCGATTTAGCGAAATCGCACGGTCGACGAAATGGTCCCGGTTTCATTTCGAGGCGAACGAAACGTTCCGGATACCGCGCAAGAAAGACGATTGCCGAATATGGCCGGCATCCGCGTTAATCCAAGTCCTGGAACACCTTGTTGTGCGTGCTGTTGCATCGGACGAAACTGGCTTTTTCCGGCAGTTGGCCGATTTTTTCCGCTCCAACGTAGCTGCAGGTGCTGCGCAGCCCGCCAAGTAGATCGACGACGGTATCGTCCAGCGACGGCCGAAAGGGGATCATTACCGTTCGCCCCTCACTAGAACGGTAGTTCTGGAGACCGCCGAAATGCTTTTCGTTGGCTGTCTTGGAACTCATTCCGTAAAACTCGACGAAATTCCGCTTTTCTACGATCGGATTGCCCGCTTCGTCGACTTCGTCCGTTCTGAAGTATTTTGAAATGACCGTGCCGCCGCCTTCGAGGTGCCCGGCCAGCATACCGCCAAGCATGACGAAGTCGGCGCCGCCCGCAAGAGCTTTAGCGACATCGCCGGGCACCGTGCAGCCGCCGTCGGCTACGATGGCCTTTCCGACGCGGTGGGCCGAATGCACGCATTCCTGGATCGCCGAAAACTGGGGATACCCGACTCCCGTCTTTACCCGGGTTTCGCACACGCTGCCGCCGCCGATGCCTACCTTCACTATATCGGCTCCAGCTTCGATCAACCGACTGGTTTGCTCATGGGTAACGACATTGCCTGCAATCAACACGATTCCCGGGAACATGTCTCGGAATTTTCTCACGCGATCCACGAATCGATCCGTGTAGCCGTTTGCAACGTCCAGGCAGGCGTAATTTATTCTTCCTTTCGCAAGATTTTCCGCCTCTACGAATTTTTGCAGGTCTTCGTCGCTGATGCCGATTGTAACCGCGGTAAATTCGCCCCTTTCCGGCGCTCCGTTAAAAAAGTCTGCGAGTTCCCGAGCAGAATGGAACTTCGTCAGGCAAGTGAATATTCCGTGCCTCCGCAGCGCGTCGGCCATGTCCGTCGTTCCGACGCCGTCCATATTTGCAGCCATAATCGGAACGCCGACATACTCCGCTGAAGCGCGTTCGCTGAAAGAGATGCGTTTTTCAAGCATGACCTGCTTGCGGCTGGCAACCGGGCTTTTATCCGGTACGATCAGAACATCGTCGTAGTCGAGCTTGACATCTTCGCTAATCATCGCATTTGCTCCCGACGTTCGCTCTCGCATGCGCAAGGCGCCGATAGGCTACTGTTGGATTTTGTTTAACGATTCCCATTCTTGGCACGGCATTTTCCGCCGCGGAATATTTCACCGGACGAATGTGCAAAGTCGCCAACGCTGTTTGAGTCGCCGGGCAGCAATGGAAACGAACTTCGTTTGCTGCGGGTTTCGGCCATTCAGGCCCGGTCGCGAACATCTTCGCGAGACTGCGCGCCAATCCCTTTGCCGAAACCGAGTAGCAAAATCTGGAATCGGTGTCAAAGCCGCAATATTCGAACTCGAAATAGGGTTCTCGCGCGCAGGTTTTGCGAAACGACGGTTCATGCCAGGCCGCTTGAATTGGATTTGTTTTTCGGACGCCCCGGAATCCTGCGCTGCCTCGCGAACTTCGGAACTGCCGAATTGCGGGAAGCATCCGGAATGCCGTCCTACGACTCATGTACTGCTAGCGTATCCGGCCAATTCAAAAGTCGTTCGCGTTTTCGGCGAATCGTTCGATCCCACGCTCCGCATGCCCGCGCCGAATCGCAGGTGCCATGTATCCGACGGCTGTTCGGCGACCGCGTAGACTTGGGGACGCCTCGCCGAATCGCCCGGCCGTTCAGGCTGATCCAGGTCCAGCTATTCGCCGGGCGCGTCGGCCGGTACTCGGGCCCCGCCACTTTGCAGGAAGTACGGAGTTTCGGCTTGGCAAAATTCGAGAATAGCGAGAAATGTCGGCAAGCAGATGTAAGCGGCGGCTCCAATCCAAGAGCCGCGTCCGCGTCAAGCGGCATGCGGAAGCAATTCGGCCATCACGTCGAAAGATCTTGCGCAAGCCGTTGTCCGCGTATCTTTCCGATTCCATATTCCCCCTCCGTTGACGACCACGCAGGAAGCCCCGATCTCGATCGCGACCCCTGATTTTCTCAGATTTGGGGCAGAGCCATGCTTCTGCTCTCCGGACATTCTGCCGTAAGGCCGTCGACGAGGTTACGACTGCAAGCCTCAAGCGAGAACCATGGAAACGCCGCTCCGCGGCGGCCAATCCGAATTGCTTTGGGTTCGCATTCGCGCCTCCGTGTCAACCCATGCCTCGCATCGCGCAAGATCCGGCCGATCGAACGAATTCGAGCTTCTCGCGCCGCGCCGACTCTTTGAGCGAATGCCTTGCGAGATCGCCGAACCGATAGTTCCCTGAAGCGCCGGGCGGGAAATGCCGGCGAAATAATCTTGAGAACGGTCCATTGCGGCATTCGCCGGCTTTGGCCGGCCCGCGGCCGGGCTTTCGTTCGGCGGCGCAACGATTCGAAAGCCTGCGGGAGTCGAATACGCTGAGCGTCGCGGCTGCCGATGCCGCAATCCGCTATCAGGTTATCGGCGTCCGTTCTTTCGAAGAGTCGAGAATTTGGCACGTCCCGTCTGGCGGCATCTGTTCTGCCAACGCTAAAGCAGCATCCGAATGAGGCGGCCGCTCCGTTCGACGGGATGCCTCCGCGTTCCGCCGGTTTCACCACTATGATCAAACGCGCTCGCCGCCGGATCGACGAAGGAGGATGAGGCGGACCGAAAATTGCGCTAGCGCCGAAGCGCCTTTAGCTGTATTCGAGTACAGCGATGCGCCGTTAGACGCGTTCGGAGACCGACTTGTCCAGCTAAGGAGAATTGCCTTTTGTTTGCAACCTTCCTTGGCCTGCTGGAACGCATTAATACCCGCCTCCTGGCGCTTGGTCGCGCCATATCGGTTGTTGCCATCGGTTTGATGGTATTCGTGATCCTTTTGCAGGTTTTTTTTCGATATGTGTTGAACAATGCGCTTCCATGGCCGGATGAAGCCGCGCGGTTCTGCATGCTATGGATGGTTGGGCTGATGGCGCCATCGGCATACCGATGGGGCAGCTTCGTATCAATCGACATGGTCAAGGACCGGATCGGCGGACGAGCGGGCGGCATCCTCAATCTTATTATTCTCTTGCTTGGATTGGCGGTGTTTGTCGTCGCCATGCAATTCGCTATGAAGCACATCGCAAGCGGGTGGCTATTCAATTCCAGCTCGCTCAAGATCCCGCTGGACTGGATCGGGTACGAAGTCGTTCGGGTCAAGCTGGCCTGGATGTATATGTCCTTGCCTGTCGGATTTTTTATCATGATCCTGGTAAATGTCGAGCTTACCCTAAAGCAAATCCACATGCTATTCGATCCGGGCATTCATTACGAACCTGCGCCGGACCGGATAGAATTTTCCGCGGAATAGCTACATGCTCGTCCTGTTTCTCCCTCTCTTCCTGGTATTGCTGTTCCTCGGCATTCCCGTATTTTTTGCAATGCTGGTCGCTCCCGGTACGATACTCTGGATTTTAGGCCAGGAACGGGATATCGCGTTTCTTTATCGCAACATTTACAACGGGATAGACTCGTTTCCGCTCATGGCGATCCCGTTTTTCATGCTTGCGGGCGAAATCATGAACCGCGGCGGAATAACGCAGCGCCTGGTCGATTTTTCGCAAGTCATGATGGGGCATTTTCGCGGCGGACTCGCCCATGTCAACATCCTTTCATCGATGCTGTTCGCGGGACTTTCCGGATCCGCCGTAGCCGATACGTCGGCGCTTGGCTCGATGCTGATCCCGGCAATGGAAAAGAACGGTTATTCGCGCCGGTTCGCCGCGGCAGTGACCGCAGCGTCCTCCGTCATCGGCCCAATCATTCCGCCGTCCGGAATCATGATCATTTACGCCTACGTTATGGGCGAGTCGGTCGCGGCCCTTTTCCTGGGAGGCATGATCCCGGGAATCATGGTCGGGGTCGGCCTCATGCTGGTCACGGCGTACCTCGCGCGACGCAACAACTTTCCGGTCGCGTCGGCGCGCGCATCTTGGCGACGTCGCGGAGAAGCAGGCCTTCAGGCGTTTTTCCCGCTGCTCACGCCTATAATCATACTCGGCGGCATTCTTTGGGGTGTCTTTACTCCTACTGAGGCATCGGCAATCGCTGTCGCCTACGCGCTTGTTATCAGCTTGTTTTTGCTGAAGACGATGACTTGGAGGGATTTGCCCAAGGTTTTCATAAGGGCCGGGCTAACCTCGTCGGTCGTTCTGCTGCTTGTCGGCGCGGCGATGGCGTTCAAGGCCATCGTCGGACTCAGCCATCTTCCGGAAATTCTGGCCGCGTTCGTGGTCGGCCTTTCCTCGGACCCGCTCGTTCTCCTGTTTCTGATCAATATCTTGCTTTTCATCGTCGGCATGTTTCTCGATGCCGGTCCCGCGATAATAATTCTCGGGCCCATTCTCGCCCCGATCTTCGTCGACCTCGGCGTGCATCCGGTGCATTTCGCCATAATCATGTCCGTCAACTTGACGGTCGGCCTTGTTACGCCGCCGATGGGCCTGGTGCTATTCGTCGCTTCGAGCATTTCCGGCGTCAAAGTGGAGTCGCTGGCCAAGGCAATTCTACCGTTCCTGGCGGTCGAGATATTCGTTATATTTCTCGTAACTTATTTCCCGCCGATTTCGATGTTCGTACCGACCGTATTCGGTTTTATCAGATAGACAATCTTCGTACGCTTGCATATAAGTTCCGGCACCAATCACCTTGGTAACCAGAAAGGCAGTTCAATGATAAAGACAATAGCGTTAGCGGGAAAATGGGTTGCTGCAGGCCTCGCCGCGACCGTTTTGGCGGTCGGCGCGAGCTCCGCAGCCGAATACAACTTGAGATCGGTTGTCGGTCCCGATCTCAACGACGAGGACTACGACGGCATTATCGTATTCAAGGATTATGTTGAATCGCGCTCCAACGGCGAAATCTCTGTCGAAATTTTCGCGGGCACGCAGCTTTGCGCGAACGGAGCCGAATGCCTGCAGGGGATCTCGGACGGCACGATGGACGTATACATTTCGACATCCGGCGGCGCGGCGGGCATCTTTCCCTACGTTCAAATTTTCGATTTGCCCTATCTGCTACGAGACGACCGAGTTGCGGAAAAGGTTCTCGAGGGCGATTTCGTGCATCTGCTCCGCGACTTCGCGCTTGAAGATTCCGGAGGCACAATTCGCCTTATGACGATTGGCAACACCGGCGGCTGGCGAAACTTCGCCAACACGAAGAAAGTCGTTCAAATGCCTAGCGACCTGGAAGGGATGAAAATCCGCACGGTCGTCGCCGACTTGCCGCAGGAACTCGTGAAAGCGCTCGGTGCCAGTCCGACGCCTATTCCGTGGCCGGAATTGTTCACTTCGTTTCAGACGGGCGTTGTCGAAGGCTCGAAGAACGGAATTACCGACATCATGGGCATGAAATTTCCCGATGCCGGCCTGAAGTACATTACGCTCGACGGCCACGCCTACATGGGCGCGCTGTGGTGGATGAACAACGAAAAATTCATGTCGATGCCGGAGTCGCTCCGCATGGTCGTCGTGGACGGATTTTCGCAGCTTCAGCAGGCGACGTTCGCGTCTCCAAAGCGCAAATCCATTCAGGCGTACAAGGATTTCGTTGAAATCGGCGGCACGATCTACGTTCCGACGCCGGAAGAAAAGGCGATGTTCAAGGAGGCCGCGGAGCCCGTATTCGCGTGGTTCAAGGAAAATGTCCGAAACGGCGAACAGGTCTACGGCGCGCTAGTTGAGGATGCGGCGGAAGCCGAAGCGGCCATCGCGGCGCTGAACCAAGCCGCCGTCAACTAGGCAACCTGCAGCGAAGTCGAAAGCGGTCTTTCCTGTAATTCTAATTGCGGCGGCGGGCCGGCAGGCGGCCCGTCGCCGATGCGTCAGGGAATTCGCCGCTCGAGCACTTCGCGCCAGTTCGAGACCTGGCAGATAGCTCGGAATCTCTCCTTCGTTCCGGGCTGGCGGAAAAGCTCGTATTCCTTGACCCTCGCAGCATACGTGTCTGGCGCAAATACGCGCATGTCGTCTTCCGCGTTGGCATGAAGCGCGAGCCAGTGCATTCCCGGAGGCGCACCCGCCACGAGATCTGAAAAATGCGTTTCGGCTTCGGCTTCGTCGGGGCAAAAGCAAATGAGGAAATGGTCAAGGACCGGCCAGCCGCGAATGTTCGCTTCCTCGATGAAATGGCTCGGCGCGTCCAGAGGCGATTCTAGCGACATCCCGACATCCGATGCGAGCGCGCCGATATTTCGGAACAGCGCCGGCGGAATTCCGTATTCGTCGGCGACGCGAAACAGCGCCGGCAAAAAGCGTTCGAGATACGCCGTTCCCATATGGGCATCGAGATGGGTCGGGCGGATTCCGTCTGACAAGGCCCTTTCGATCTGAGCGCGCATTTCGTCCTCGACGGCCCGAAGGTCCGCAAATTCGGCGACCGCCTCGGGGCGGCGATGAAAGTACCCTTCATCGTCGACGAGGCCGCCTCCCCCGGAGCTCATCGGACGCCAGCGATAATGAGACCATTCCGATGTCAATGTCAGATGTATGCCGAGATCCTGTCCGGGGTCCTCTCGGTAGTCGTTGGCGACCGCCGGATACCAGGGGCAAGGAACCATGGCGGATGCCGTCGTAACGCATCCCGCTCTGCGCAAGTCCTGCCATGCTTTGACGGATCCGGCGCTGGAGCCGACATCGTCCAGATGAAAGACTATTCGGGCCTTGCGATTCATCGCAGCGTCGGCTCGGGCAAATCGAGCACCCCTTCAACAACGTGCACGGAGGCGCAATCGTGCCTTCGGACAAGAGAGGCGGGAAAGGATCCGGTAATTTCGCCAAACAGCATTTTTCTGATCGCCGCGCACTGCCAATCGCGGTTCATGAAAATTCGAATTCGCCGCGCGCCGAGAATTTCTTTCATTCCGACGGTAACGGCCGAAGCGGGAATGCGGTCGACGTTGCCTCGGCAAGCCGTTACCGAATTGATAAGGCGCGTTTCGCGCGAAAGCGCGACGACGCGGGTTTCGAGCCTTGCGAAGGCGTCGGGATCCTCCAGTCCGGCGACGGGGTCGTTGAAGGCCAGGTGGCCGGTTATGCCCACGCCGCCGTAGCAGACATCGACTCCTCCTCCGGCCTCGATCAGCCGACCCACCTCCTTAGTGAGGGCGGGGTTCGGAACAACGATTTCCGGGCGCCGGGTTTCGGGAAGCGACGAAAAGACTCGATGCGCATGGCTTCTGAAGCTCAGGGGATCGGTCTCGGAAATCCAATTTCCGTCATCTCCGAGATATTCGTCCATCAAAATCAGGGTCAAACGGTCCAGCGAAGCGCCGCCGGCCAATTCGACCATCGTATCGAACTGCCCTACCGGACCGACGGGTACGATGAACAAGACGCGGTCGCGCCCGCCCGCAAGCGCGCTTCTATAGTCGGCGAGCAGCAGGCTTGCGAACCTGTCTATCAAGCTTTCATTCGACGGCAGGCATTCAACCGGCAGCGGCGAATGTTCGAGAATTTCGTTAGCGGAAATCAAACGACAGCGCCGCCCGATACCTTCCTTTTCGCAATCTTGTTCGCTACTAGCCGCATTGTTCATTGTACGCCTCCTCATAGCCATTAAAGTTCGAGCGCCGGAAATTTGCAATTCAAACGTTTATTCCATTGACCGAGTTTCATGGCATGTGCGCATCGATCATCTCGTGCGCGCGACAATCGACGCAACTGCGCCTCGCGCGCGCTAGCTCTGCGTGAAAGCCTTCGCGTAATCGGTCGGCCGCTCGGCTGCAACAAGGCGCGCGCCACTGCAAAAAACGCTCCCCCGATTCGATCCGCCCGGACTTGCCCGTGCGTTATCAGGGAAGGCAATATGTGGAAGAAATCGGGCCGGGCGAGACTAAATTCCAAGTGTATGACCTAGATATCACGCGTCGTGCATGTGACTTTATTCGCAATCGAGAGCCGACGATGACTGAAAAACCCTGGGTACTCTTCGCCTCGATGATGTGCCCCCACTTTCCGATCTTCGCGCCGCAGAGAATTTATAACATGTACCCGTACGACAGCCTGCCGGACTTCAAACCTGCGGACGAGGAATTGTTCATGTCCCACCCTTGGTGCCAGGGCTTCAACGACTGCTTCATACACGAGCGGTACATCAAGGACGACGAGTACCGCAAAAAGATCTTGGCATCCTAACTAGGCTCCTGCGGTTTCATGGAAAAAGTCGTCGGACGTGTCTTGAGAGCGCTCGATGATTCGGGGCTCGACGACAATACGCGAGTCGTTAATCCGAGCGATCACGGAGACAACGTCGGCGCCCGGCGGATTTGGCGAAAGTCCACGATGCACGACGAATCCGCAGGTATTCCGTTGATCATGGCAGGGCCGGGGATACCGAATAGCCACGTGTGCAGAATGCCGGTTTCGATAGGGGATATGTTTCCCACCATCCTCGATTGCGCTGGCGCGCCATTCGGTCCGGGGGACGACAGCCTTCCCGGTCGATCGTTGCTGGACATCGCAGGCGAGGCGGATGACAAGACTCGAGTCGCTTTTCCGGAGTGTCATGCGGCAGGTGCGATTTCAGGCGCCTATGTGCTTCGCACGTTTCGCTACAAGTATCTTCACTACGCAGGCGGCTACGACCCGGAACTCTACGATCTGGATCGCGACCCTGAAGAAATGAACAACCTCGCGGCTGATCCAAAATATGCCGGAACGTTAGCCAGGCTCCGAAATCAACTTCTCGAATTGATCGACATGGCGGGCGCGAGGCCATCATCGCCAGAGGTGTGGCAAACAACACGCCTGCGCCCGGCGAAGAACCCGAATTCGTTGGATAGCCGCTCATATGTCGGGCAAAGCGGCAGCGCAATGGAAATTGGGAAGAACTCGGGACAGTGCGCGATACTCGACGCTTTTCCCGATGATAAGATTCTATTCAAAGTTGGCAAAAATCTTCATTGAGGACCTCCGATCGAATTGAGTAGTGCATTTTCGTGCGGCGAGATCAAGCGACAGAGGCTCGATGGACGTGGACGGTGTCTTTTGGCCGTCGACTTTTCGCATTTGGATAAGGCCCGAAGGATGGACTGCCAAGAGCAGCATCGGGACCGATTCCGCTCAAGGCAACTTGGTCCGAGCCTTGATGAGGTGCCTGAATTCCTCGTTCAGCCGCTGGGTAGAAATCTTCGTTCGCGCCGATATCCAATGCGACGAATCGAGCTGCGCGAAAGTGAATGGGCGGTTCCCTCCTATTCAATAAATTACGCGAAAGCTCGGTATTTCAGGCGCGATCTGTCCGGGAAGAACAAGCGCCGCTCTTCGACTTTGGCGGACGTATCGGCACGGATCAAGTCGCCATCGTCCACGCCTTGCGCCTCTCGCATGTGCTTTAGGGCACAGGACGACGGCTGCCGCGTTCGTTGATCGTGCAGCGCAGGACCGAAAAGTCGACGCCATGGAGATCGCGAAGCGACCTAATGTCCTAACGCACAGTCAATTTTCCCGAACTTGGGCTTCCGAATCCGGCGCAAAAAAAATAACTGTTATGCGCGTGATCCAAGCCGCCGTGCTCTACCCGCCCATTAATCGTATGGAACGCAGGGCTTGTTGCCCGATACCGCGCATGACAATTGCGACCAGCAAGGAAAAATTTGTGGCTCATTTCTTGCTAGTCGGTCCCAAGAAAAGTTTGAGTCGAGGACCAGGCGAACAATGTCGTCGTCAGTATGGCCAAGAGCGCATTACGCTTTCCGGGTCACCTTTTTTTCCGCTCCGGGCGCGGCTGCCGGCGTCCTTGCTCGCCGCCGGCTCAAAATCTCAAAGCATGCCGGCTTCGCCTAGCGTGTGTTGGTGCACGCGAGGCCGACTACGGCGACCGGGGACGTCGTCCTTCTTAGGGAGAAGCAATGAGCCGGGAATTTGCGCCAAGCTAACTGGCGTGCTCTTAGCGGGCGAGCGTCCTTCAGCAAGAAGTACTCTGTTGCTGCGATTGGCTAATGACTTGTTCGTCTCCACCGCCGAGCCACCTTACCAAAATCGCTACGCACCTCGAATGTATCCATCCTGCCCTCGGGAAATGAGTGCATCGACAGGCCCAATTGACACCTGGAAATACGCGAATTCCGAGGGGCCTGCGCCAGTGCGGAAGCAATTAGATGTGGTCCGTCCTTATGCGATCAAGCGGTTACGCTCGAATTAGATTTAACCTTGCTGTACATTGCCAAAAAAAATCCTATTTCGAATAAGTTTGAATATGGCTTGAAGACTGATCCCATGAATTCATGGAATTTCAGGAAGTAAATTATGCTTTTAATTGTAAATCGATGAGTTAAGGAATTCCATTGAAATCAGTAAATTAATTACGCATGGAAACGGCGCCAAATTTACAATTCCGCTACATTGGACGCAACGCGAGAAGAAGGGAATTTCGCTTGCAGCTGTGAATGCGCGACTCTAAAGTTCTGGAGCGGAAGTCGCCGTTAGAGCTGTTGGCAATTTAGGAGGCAGGTTGCTTTGAATCGGCATAAGGTTTCTTTCTGCAGCGAGTTTGCGAAGCCACTAGACGCGCGGCAGTTTCAAAGAGAAGGCTACGCGATTGTTGAACGCGGCATCTCGGAGTCCGAGCTGGCATCCCTAAGGCAAGCCTGCGATACCCTACTCGCAGAACCTGTTGACGACGGAGGTGGCGCAAGGCACCGCATCGGGCTGGGCAAGCGCAGGAGGTTTCTGGCGCACAGGCACGAGTCGTTTCCAAAGGTCGAAAACCTGCTTTTGAAAGGTAGCGTTGCAAGCTTGGCTTCTCGGCTGCTGCAACCCGAATGCTATTTGTTCAACGAGCAATTCGTCGTCAAAGGGGCGGGCGACGGCGCGAGTTTCGCGTGGCACCAAGACGGCGCCTATGTCGGATTTGATCACCAGCCTTATATAAGTATTTGGATAGCTCTCGACGACGCGAACGTGGAAAACGGCTGCCTCCGAATAATTCCACGCGATCTGGAGTCGCGCGGCTACATTGATCGTCATCGATGGAGTGAAGAATCCAGAGAGCTATGCGGCTACGATGGCGAGGATTCCGGAGTGCCCGTAACTTGCGCTGCCGGCGCGGTCGTCCTGTTTTCCAGCCTGACGCTACATTGCTCCGGTCGAAACGCTACGCCCAATTTGCGCCGCGCCTTTTTAGCGCAATACAGCAAAGAACCAATCTCGGACCCCGATACCGGCAAGCTAAAGCGATTCGCGAAAAATGTTTCGCGCAACTGAACGACTTGAAGCCGTGGGCGGAACGTTATCGGAGCGGATACATCCATCCGCGATAGTCTCGAACGAGGATTTTGCCCCTTTCGATTTCGTCGCTCGTCATGCGCGTCACTAGGCTTTCCAAGCTGATCTTCGCATCGGGGTCGCCGCCTATGCTTGACAGCGTGTACCAAAGGTAGGCTCGGACGAGATCGGGCGAGGCAATGCCTCTTCCAACCTCGTAATACCAACCTATCCCGGACTGTGCTCCGGGATGGCCCTTCATCGAAGAGCGAAGATACCACTCGAATGCGCGTTCGTCGTTTCGCTCGACCCCGAGACCCATAGCATACATGACGCCGATCAATTCCTCGGCATCGGCGTTGCCCGATCGCGCCGCAGGCTCGAGCGCGGCTTTCGCTTCTTCGAAACGCCCGCTCTCCATCAGGTCGCGGGCTTGCTCAATGTCCGCCGATGCGCGACAAACGGCGATTAGCGAAATTAGCAGCAATATGGTAGCGGTCTGCAGCAACTTAAGCATAGCTTTTCGTCGGCCGGACAAGGATGCAGTCGATTGATGCGCCCAAACTATAGAATCGCGGTGTCTCTCGCAATCGCCTTTGGCATCGCAAATTTATTGGCTGGAACAGCTGGCAATCGGCCGATCCCGGCGTCAACCGCGGCGGTGCTCGTTTCAGAGTCTGATTTTCGTCCCTTCGAACAAGATCGCGCGGCACTGGGAAGGCTCCTATTTTATGACCCAATTTTGTCCGGCAACAGGAATATTTCTTGCGGCACCTGTCATCATCATAGCTTGGCAAGCGCCGACGGGCTTCCGCTGGGCATAGGCGAGGGAGGAACAGGCATCGGTTCGGAGCGATCGGCTCCGCCGGGTCGACACCGGATAAAGCGGCGCATGTCGAGGAATTCACCCGCGCTGTTCAATCTTGGCGCGAACGAGTTTCGTCAAGTGTTTCACGACGGACGCATTAGCGTCGACGAAAAATACGGCAACGGCTTCGATACGCCGGCGGAGGAATTCCTCCCGAACGGCCTTTCATCGGTCCTGGCTGCGCAGTCATTGTTTCCCATTATCGGCGAAATCGAGATGGGCGGCTCTCCAGACGAGAACAGGGTCGCGGCCGCGGTCAACGAGCGCCTGGACTACGGCTGGCCTCTAATTGTCGAAAGGATCCGCGGAATCCCGGAATACGCCGAACTCTTTGGCGAAGCTTACGCGGATATACGCGACGGAGCTCCTCTCACCATAGTGCATGTCGCAAATGCGATAGGCGATTTCGTAGGCGCGGAATGGCGTTCCTTCGATAGCCCGTTCGACAGATTCCTCGCCGGCGACGAAAATGCGCTGACCGAGGATCAGCATCGCGGCATGCTATTATTTTTCGGCAAAGGCGAATGCTCAACCTGCCACGGCGGTAAATTCTTCACCGACCACGGCTTCCACGCGCTAGCGGTACCGCCCTTGGGGCCTGGTCGAACTCGAAAGTTCGATTTGCTTCCAAGAGATGTCGGGCGCATGGGTGAATCCGATGCTCTCGCGGACGCATACAGATTCCGAACGCCCACGCTGCGCAACGTGGCTTTGACCGCTCCGTACGGGCACAATGGCGCATTTCCGGATCTCAATTCAGTGATCGCTCACCACGTCGACCCCCTCGGATCGCTTTCCGAATGGCGGCCCGACAGCGTTGCGCTTCCCGATGCCGACTGGCTCGAAGATACGGATTTCATCGTCCACGACGACCGGATCGAAATGACAAGGTTCAGAGCTGCTCTCGATATCGAACCCGTGGAACTGGATGCCGGGGAGATCGACGACCTAGTCGATTTTCTAAAGGCTTTGACCGGCGAGGAAAGCGTTCACGGCCGGTTGGGCCGGCCGGAATCGGTTCCAAGCGGTCTGCCGGTCGATTAGGCTCGTCTCGCTAGCCGAAACCATCGCGAATTCGATATCGGCAATGCTTTCTCTGCGCGATGTTTGAGACGATCGTACGCAGTCCCATGCCGGACTACGATTGCCAGAAAATGCGGAAGAGTGATGAAAGAAGGACGGCGATTCCGGTTTCGGCTCGATGCGGAATCGTGCAAGAAATCTAGAAAAGCCAATCGGGAATTCAGGCCTGTCGCCATGGACTCGCCTTCGGATCAAACGTGAGTAGTAGCAATGAAAAGAAAGAGCAATGAGTTTACGGTCATCGGTGCGGGTATCGTCGGAGTCTGCTGCGCGCTTTATCTCCAGAAAGAGGGATTTCGCGTCTCGCTGATCGACAAGGGCGAACCCGGCGGAGCGGCTTCATACGGCAATCTCGGAAACATCGGAATTGCGAGCTGCCCGCCGCTAGCCATGCCGGGCATACTCAAAAAAGTGCCGGGAATGCTGCTGGATCCAGGAGCCCCCCTGAAATTCAGGTTGAAGGATTTTCCAAGTACTCTCCCTTGGCTTCTGCGTCTGCTCGCCGAATCCCGAACTGAACGCGTGGAACATATCGCGAGAAGCCGCCAGAGCCTGCTGAACTGCGTTCACGAGGCGCTGGATCCTCTCGTATCAGAATCAAACGCGGTATATCTGATGCGTAAGGCGGGGCTATTGATTACTTTTGAGAGCGAGGAGGCTTTCGAAGATGCGGCGTACGCGCTTGATCTGCGCCGACGAAACGGAATCGAAATCGAGGTTCTCGACGGCGACGAAACGCGGCAGCTCGAGCCCGCTCTTTCAAGAAACGTAATTCGTTCCTGGTATATTCCGGAACTCGTGCATGTCCGGGATCCGGAAGCGCTCGTCAAGCGATTTGCGGATCTTTTCGCGCGTCGAGGCGGAACGATATTGCGAAAGGAAGTGAACGGATTCGCCGTAGGCTCGCAGGTCGTCGAAGCGATCCAAACGGTCGACGGCGCGGTCGCCGTCGGCAATGTCGTCCTTGCCGCCGGCGCGTGGTCGGGGAAACTGGCAAAACCGTTGGGGGCGTCCTTGCCGCTGGCTGCGGAGCGCGGCTATCATACCGTATTCCTGGATGCCGAACCTGAAATTCGCGTGCCAGTCATTTCGGCCGACCGCAAGCTAGCGATTACGCCAATGAGGGACGGAATTCGCGCCGGGGGCTTCTCTGAATTCGCGCATCCGGACGCGCCGCCCGAAATGGGGCACGCCCGCGCGGCGCGCCGGCACGCCGAGGAGCTTTTTCCAAGGCTGAAGTCCGAAAAACACGCTGAATGGATGGGTCCCCGCCCGTCCTTTCCCGATTCTATCCCCGTGATTGGCAGGTCGCCCAGTTGCCGCAATGCCTGGCTTGCATTCGGACACGACCATCTCGGACTAACGATGGGAGCGATAACGGGAAAACTAATTTCTGAAATGGCTGCTGGAAAGCCGACGTCGGTAGATGTGGCTCCGTTCGCTCCGAACCGCTTCAGCCGCCGCTGAACAAGGAAACTGCAGATGAACTACAACTGGGACTTTTTCTTCGTTATCGCGGGATACGAGAACTGGTGGATCAAAGGACTTTTGGTAACAATTGCCTACGCGGTCGGTACCGTCATCGGAGGATTGATCCTCGGCGTCATTTGCGGGACGCTTCTGCTGGCGAACAGAATATGGCTCACCGTGCCGATTCATATGTATGTGGAACTGTTTAGGTGCACGCCGGTACTGGTTCAGATCGTCTGGTTTTTTTTCGCGCTACCGATTCTGATTCAAGTTCAGCTCCCTGCGTGGCTAGCGGCCGGCGTCGGCCTGACTCTTTACATGGGATGCTTCGCGACCGAGATTTTCCGGGGCGGGATAATCTCGATCGACAAAGGACAGTGGCAGGCGGCGCGCGCGATCGGAATGACGTATGTTCAGATGATGAGGCACATCATTCTTCCGCAGGCCATCCGCAGGATGATTCCGCCTTTTGTCAATCAATCGGTAATCCAGTTCAAGAACACGGCGCTGCTTTATGTCGTTGCGGTTCCGGACTTGATGTATACGGGATATCTCGTCGTGGCGGACACATATCGTCCGCTGGAGGTATACACGGGCGTGGCCGTAGCGTATTTCGTACTGCTCTACCCACTGACCCAGTGGGGCAAGCGACTGGAGGCTCGCGGTGACAAATAACTCGAACGCTAATGCGGGCGAAATCAAGCTCGAACTCAAGAATTTGAAGAAGAGCTACGGCGACATCCAGGCCGTACGCGGCCTGTCGCTCTCGGTAAAGAAAGGGCAGGTGGTGGCCGTCATTGGCCCTTCCGGATGCGGAAAGTCGACGATGCTCCGATGCGTCAATATTCTGGAGGAGCCTTCATCGGGCATGCTTCGAATCGGGAACGATACCATTGACTTCTCGGTGCGGTCCAGCGTCCCCTCCGGCTCAAGGCTGGCCAAATTCCGTTCGCGGTTTGGCATGGTATTCCAGCAGTTCGACTTATTTGCCCATTTGACAGCGATTCAGAACGTTATGATCGGAATGACCGTTGTTCAGCGAAGAACCGACGCCGAAGCAGAAGAAAGGGCGATGTCGCTGCTTGAGCGCGTAGGTCTCGCGGAAACGAGGGACCGATTGCCGAAAGAACTGTCGGGCGGCCAGCAGCAGCGCGTGGCTATCGCCAGAGCACTGGCCTTGGAACCTGAAATACTGCTGTTCGACGAAGTAACATCCGCACTCGATCCCGAACTTGTCGGCGAAGTTCTAGACGTTATGCATGCTTTGGCGAGCGAAGGGGCGACCATGATCGTGGTTACGCACGAAATGGCATTTGCCCGAGACGTTGCCGACTGGGTGCTGTTTATGGAGAGTGGAAAGGTCGTAGAGGAAGGTCCTCCGCAGGAAGTTCTGGTAGCGCCGAAAAACGATAGAACGAAATCATTTCTTGCGCGATATCACCGGCAGTAGCCGCATCGACCGTTGCATCGGGAAGCAAATTCAATGGTTTAAAAAAGATTCGGCATCGCCGTTGGCATTAAGTTCAGCGCGATTGGCGGATTTGGTCAGCGAAACGGATTCATGTCGTGCGGCATTAGGTTTCCCGCGAGAATGGCCCGCAAATCGAACGACATGTCCGGCTGCGCGCCGCGCTGCGAATCCAGGCGTCTCCGAGGATTCTCTTAGTCGAGACTTGGAATCTTTAACCGCATTTGCGTGAGCATCCAAAACTGTCTGAGATAAATCGTTTGGCGTAGCGAGTCTTTCACAATCGTGGAATTGTAATGAGCAGGGGAACAATTTAGTTCGCCGGGGACGCGTTAAGGGTCCGAGGAAACGTTGTGTTCCGGCGGAAAGTCGATGCCGAAATTGGCGATACTTCGGTTGCAGAGGCGGAAGTGCGTGCGTCCCGTTGGGATGCCCTCGTTGCGCAGCGCAATGGCGTAGGTCGGCTGCGCAATGGAATCCCGTGAATTTCAAGCTTGTCTCGGCCGGTTTTCCTACGTTCCGGAGGCGCAAATTATTCGGTGAAACGGGCGCGATCCGGGAAGGGTTTTTGTTCCTAGCGACTATTTCAAGTAGAAACCATGAGCCTTATCGAGATTAGCCTTGCGGCTAATTATGCCCGCGAGAACAGCCGGGCGTCAGCAAATGGCGGAAAAGGGTCGTTTAGCGGCAATACTGTTGCTTTAAGGAATTTCTTGTGCCACAATGGCGGGGACGGCACAAC
>JAPPFL010000069.1 GCA_028823855.1 Albidovulum sp. | reverse complement strand
GAAGCACTTCGACATCGAGGCGCGGGAGGACGGCGTGTCCTGGTCGCGCAACCGGAGCCGAATCGCCGCCGAGGCCCGGCTCGACGGCGTCTACGTCGTCCGCACGAGCCTCGGAGCGGACGACATCGGGGCGGACCGGGCGGTGGAGGCTTGCAAGGCCCTCTCCAGGGTGGAGCGGGCCTTCCGAACAATGAAAGCGTCCCGCCTGGAGGTCCGCCCGGTCTTCGTCTATTCCGAGAACCGCGTGCGGGCGCACGTGTTCCTGTGCATGCTCGCCTACTACGTCGAATGGCACATGCGCCGGAAGCTCGCGCCGCTCCTCTTCGAGGACGACGACCGGGAGGGAGCGCGGGCAAGGCGGAAGTCGCCCGCGGGCAAGGCCGAGATCTCCGAGAGCGCGAAGGCGAAAGCCCGGACCAGGCGAACGGCCGGCGGGCTGCCCGCGCACTCCATGGACACGCTGCTCGCCGACCTGGCGACGCTGACGCTCAACGAGGTGTCGCTGCCGGGCCAGCCGGACAGCAGATTCCGGATGACGGCGCAGCCCACCAAGGTCCAGAAAGAAGCCTTCCGGCTGCTCGGCATCGACGCGGAAAAGAATGTCTGCATACAAATGGCAGGTTGATTCATCAGAAAACCCAGGAAAACAAGGCCGAATGAAGCGTTTCCTTAAATGAAGTTCAGTCTAACGGCACTCAGATGTACTGTGCTCCTACGGCATCCGAGGAATGGTTGGGTTCCAGCGATTATAGTGCATGTGCGGCAGTCAAAAACGAATGAGTAGAAAAGTGACTTCTGGGCGAATTCTTCTGGCCTAGGCTACTGCGTGGTCGACGAATTGCCTCGGCTGCTCCAGATTGCGGGATATGAAAGTGCAACCAATCAATACGCAACGCAAAAAGCGACACTGACTTTATTCGATGCAACCTACTACCGCCCGCGCAAATTGCTCTGCGAATAGACGCTAAAATTATTGTAGCCTATTTTTTCGGCCGGTTTTGACGTGCCGGTCGAGCCGATCGCAATGTCGCCTCCCGGATTTAGCATTCGAGCCGTAGTTCGACTGCGGACCTTGTAGGTTTCGTCCGCTTCTACTGGACTGAAAGGCTACGCGGCATGAACCAAGCAGCCTCTATGCCGATTTCTAGACTGCTAAGGAGTTCTATCGAGGAAATCCCTTGGAGGTTGTCGTGAGTAGGTAAAACCGGATGTCCCAAATCCTATGCTTTAGATTCGATCCTTCTATTGTGGTCTCGATGCCGACAGATTTCATCGGCTTTCCTAGGCCGTGGCAACAACGGTTTTGGCGCCAGCGGCGAATCCAATGCGAAGCGCTGTAGAGGCCGCAATGGGGACATGCCGTATCTTGCGGCCAATTCCGCTCAGTCAACCATTCCTTCAAAAAATTTTGGTCGCCGAACGCTTCCACGACTTCCGCGAGCCCCGGACCCTTGCGGAAAAAATTGCCGCGTTCTTTCGTAGACATATTGATTTTTTGGCCGTTGTTTGTTCTGAACAGCGAGAATTCCGGAGAGCGTTTCAAAGAGAGAATTCTGAACTTTCGTTTAAATCCCCGCAGTAGTTTCCTTTTTTCCGCGTATCGGCGGAGCAATTCGGCACTTCCCGGAATTGAGAACTTGGATAGAGTTCCGAAAAGTTATCCGCAGCCGAAATCGAGCCGAGCCATATTTGGCGGCGATCGCTCGACCGAGTTTCGCGACTGCGTGCTATTCAATCGACTGAACGCGATTGAGCCTTAGCCGCGCAAATAATTCGGGCGTGCGAAATCCCGAGCGCTGCTCGAGGTTCAAGCATGAAATAGCTGGACCATTGAGCGGATCCGGCTTTGCGGAAAAATTCCAAGGAGCGGAACTCCCATGGTTGAAAGACTGCAGAATTCGGGGGACGACGCGCTTCGCTTGGCGGTGCTGGCCGTCGTGGGCTCGTTCGCCGCGGCCGCGATGGCTCAAAGCTATCAGCAGGAAGCAATGGGCGCGGCCGCCGCCGCCGCGTGGATTCACATAAGGCCCTGCTCGACTATCGCGCATTTCCACGGCTGGCTGCTAAATCTCGCAGTTGTCGGTCCCTGGCTTTTCGCGCCGTGCGCGGCCGCGGATGCTTTCTTAGTGCGCAACGGAATTCATGAATTAAATGCGGCGCACTGGATGGCAGTTCAAACGGTGGCCGGTCGCGTTGCGGCGGTTTGCTACGCGGTTCCGCTGGCCTGGCTGGCCTGGCGGTCGCGTCGCCTTCGTCCCGACCTTGCATTTCGCGTCCGCCATACGCTTGACAGCTTAGCCTTCGCGCAATCGGAAACCATGAGAACCTCCCGGATTTGTCGCCGGGAAGAGGAGTTCGCCGACAGCATATTGTCACCTGCCGATTCCGTGCGTACGCGCATCGGCATTGAGAGCGAGCCCCGCGACAGCCAGGTCGGAGCGGGAAGGCTTCTGAATGCTGTTCCCGAACCCGTTGCGCCGAAACCGTGGGTCAGCGCTCTTCGGCCTGAAGACTGGATCATATGCCAGGGAATCGGAACCGGCAGGCTGAGGCTGTCGACTAGCGCAACGAGCCGACGAGCGCGACGACACTGGGACGCGATTACGATCGACGACGCTAGCGAAGCGTTCGAAGCGCAACTTGGGCCGGTTTGGCGAGGCATTGAGCGACTTCCGCCTGTCGAGCGCGCCCTTGCAGCGGTATTTGCGAACTTTTTCGGTTACCGCTATTCGGCAGGAGGCGACATATTGAATGCGCTCGGATCAATAGCCGGGCGGCAATCCGCTCGAAACTGGCAAATGCGAAACGCCATTGGCGACGACAGAAGATTGACGAGGGAAGTTGCGACGGCTCTTTCGTCGCGGTCGGGCGGAGAACTCGCAAGACGAACGCGTTGCCACGGGTGGGAATACACGGCCTTCATCGCGATGCTGGAAGCGGCTCGGAAGGATCGCGGCATCGTTGCAAGCGCTTCGTTCGGCTGGCTCAAAAAGGAAAATCGCCGCCTCTGGTACGTTCTGAACAACGCCCATAGTTCGGCTTGCTGCGCAGAGGCCGCGATGGTTTGCGCTCACTTCAGGGCGGAAGTTCAGATCGGCCGCCCTCTATATCGCCCCGCCGCATTCCAGGCTTCTCGATCGCTGGTGGAAGAGTATCTGGATTCGAGGCCGGAACGCATCAAGGCGAGGAAGGCTCAGCTGCTTCGTGACAAAAAGATCGGCCGGGAATTGGAGGAATTTGCGCTTTCCAAGGCGAAGGCCGTTTCCTCTCCGACCGCATCTCGAGTTACGGAATCTGGATCATGCTGACGATGTGGCCGGCGGCGGCCGGCTCGGTCCTTGCGCTAATGCTCGCCGTTGAACTGCCCGGAGAACCTGCGATTTCCATGGAGCGCGCAATGGCGTGGAGCATGATTGCACATCTTGAGTTCGCTTTCGCGGAAACCGAGGCAGGCCGCCTGGCAGATGCCGAACTGCTGGACTCGACTGGTACGCCGTTCGGCTCAGGCGCGAAATGGAAGTCGCTCTTCGCCGCCATTGACGAAAAGAAATACATTCTCGCATGGCTGGACAATTTCGATGAAGTTGCCGCGATCTACGAACGCCTGCCGGAGGCTCTTGCCGATTTTATCCGGCGCGGTTCCAAGACCAGAGGGCTCTGGTTTTCCGGTGTCTACCATAGCGGCGATGGGCTGGAGCCCAAGGTGGGAGCGACCAGGATTCCGGCGCTGCCGTTCGAAGTGCCGAACGGAACTCCAGTTGCGGGAATTATTTTGCCGTGAATTTGGCTGTCGCGGCGTTGGCATTTGTCTTCAATGCCGAGTGCCCGGGCTGCGAGGCCGCTCTCGGGGCTCTCGGTCGTCTGCTCGATCGCGTAGCATTGATTCCGACCGCGGGAATAGCCCAGGTCTTCGTGCTGTTCGCCTGCCTATTAGCATCGGCCGTCTCGGCTGCGCGCAGCGGCGCCGCCGGCGTTGCGAGGCTAGAGCCAAACGCGGTCCGGCGAATCCGTTCGATTCCATGGGTGGCATTGGCCGGTTCGATATCTGGAGCGGGGATCGCGATTTCGCAGCTTGGCTTTCCCTTGCAGGCGAAAGCCTCGCCATTCCTCTGGATATTTCTAGGGGCATTTCTCTCGGCGGCTTCCTATGTCGACGCCCGAACATTTTGGGCGCCCGACGAGCTTGTTCTTCCCTGCTGCGTACTGGCGGGCAGCGCCGGAATCGCGGATTGCGCAGGCTATTGGGCAATTTGGGGTCCGCTCTCGGGGCTGCTACTGTGGGGCTCCGCTCGCATCGCGTGGCGGTTGCAAATCCTGTTCAAGCGCCGACTCTTGCCGCCTCCCGACATCGTGGCTGTTGCGATGCCTTTGCTGCTTTTCGGAGCGGATGTTCGCGCGGTACTGGCGCAATTCGGATGCGCGGCGGTTCTGCTGGGCATCGGTCTGCATGGGTCGCGAAGTATTCGATTTCGCGATCGGCGTATTTTCGCATGCAATTCGAGTCTTCTCGGAGGTCGTGCCGTGCCTTTCCTGGCGATTGCGTTTCCCGTGAGCTTGTTGGCCGGGCTGATCCAATGAAATTTCGCCGCAACGCCGAGCGCTTGCGCCTGCGCCGGGTGGGCCATGCCGCCCGGAGCGATACGGAAAACTGCTCCGGGCGCGAGATTTCCGTCGAAAGAGGCGCGACCTTGCTCGAGGCGGCGTTGGCGGCAACGCTTTTCGGCTCGTTTATCGTGCTGGCAAATCATATGGTTTCCGAGGAAATCCAGCGAAAGCGCGCCGTCGTTCTGGGGCGGGATTTGAAACTGCTCACGCTCGCCGCGCAGAGCTACGTGTCTTCGGAATACGAGCTAATTCGCCAAAGACTGCTTGCCGCTCCCGATCGCGACGCCGCGTCGTCGATTGAGCTTGCCGATCTGGTTCCTTCCGGGCATTTGCCTTCGCCGTTCGCGTCGGGCGGCGGCCACGTCAACAGTTTCGGCCAAAGCTACAGGCTTTTGGTTCGCGGCGTGAACCGAAGCGATGCATCGGTTCCGCAGGCGACCTTGACCGGCGCGGATCTGGACGCGGATGACAACGGGGCAATTGACGGAGAATGGGTTGATGGCGACCTTTCCAACGGCGAATTCGAACTCGAAGCCGTACTGGCGTCTTACGGCGGGAGCGAGATTCCGCCGACGAGAGGAAATCCGGCCATCGTGTCGTCGGAACTCGCAACGGCCGGATTCGTTCAGGAAGACGGCATCGCGCGCGGGCCCTACGGAAATTGGTCTTTGGACATTGGAGAATTTTCCGATCTGGAGGGCTTTCCTGAAAAAGGCCGCTTCGCGTCGCTTGTCGCGCTTTCTCGATACGGCGTGCTGAATTTCCCGATGTCGGATTCTGCGCGGCCGGAGTCCGGTTATCCTTTCGAACGATGCTACGGTCTCGACGAGAGCGACGCGGCGTTCGGCGATTGCAAGACCGGCAATCGCATTTTCGCCGAGGCGGTTTTCAAGGCTCACGACAGCGACGGGGACGGTGAACTGGATCGATTCGGAACGATCAGGGACCTCCACTATTTGGCTATGGCTCCGGCCGCCGATGCGGGATCGGACGGAATACTCGACGTCTTTCCCGCCATCACGGGGGTTCTCGAACTGGCATGCGGCGGCGGCGGCGGCGAAGTTCCCGCGACGGGAACGCTGCTACTGGACTGTCCGCGCGTTCGATTGTCCGGAAGCGCCGACTTGGACGGCGAACTGGCCGTCGGAGGCGGCATTCGAGCGACCGGGTCGGTCGGCGCCGAAAGGTTTACCGCTTCCGCTCTCGGAGGCGCTGACCTTACGAAGGGCGTCTATACGGTCGAACTCGTGAGCATGGAAGCGTCTCCGGAAGTCGCAAAGCCGGAATGCGCGGATGCCGGAAGCAATCCGGAGGTGTTCGTCGCTCCGGCATCCTTCGCCAGCCCGGAAGGCGCGCCCTTGGTCGGGATAGCGGGCTTCGCCGCCGATTCCACGTCGGATGCTTCGAAATGGACGATCGGCATGGAAGCCGTGATCGACCGCGACTCGGACGGCGACGGCCTTGCCGACGTGATCGCGCTTGCGGGCGCGCACGATCTCGCGCTTGTTCTCGGCAGATGCAGCTGACGGAACGCGCTTCTCGATTTCGCCGCCGTTAGCGTGCTAGCGCTAGGCTTCGTCGCGGGCCTGCTCCGCGGTTGCCGGCCGGGCGGCGGCTGCGGGCGGCTGTACTTCCCGAGTCTTCGAAAGAGCGAGGCCGCTGCCATCGCCGGCATCCGGCCCTATGCGGATCCGGAACCGCTTCGAATTGCGAACCGGATATCGAGCGATCATTGAATAACCATGCCGCCGTCGATCATGAGAAGCTGGCCGGTCATGTAGTCGGACTCGGGGCTGGCGAGAAACGCGGCCGTGCCGATGACGTCTTCGGGGTAGGAGTAGCGTTTCATCAGGATCATGTTTTCGGCGAGGCTATCCATGGATTCGCCCTCTTTCTCGAATTTGCCGATGGCGACCAGATCCTTGTCGAGTTGCTCCCACAGCTCGGTTCGAACGACGCCGGGCCCGTAGCCGTTGACGGTGATGTTGTGCTCGACCAGCGCTTTCGCCCCTCCGTTGATCATCGCCAGGACGGCGTGCTTGCTGCAAGAATAGGGAACCACGTCGTCGAAGGCTTGGCGGCTCAGGATCGATCCGACATTGATGATCTTGTAGGGGCCGCTCTCCTTGCCTTGCGCGATCATTGCCTTTGCGGCTTCCTGCATGCCGATCAGCACGCCGAGCGCGTTGACCTTCATGATCATGTCCCAGTTTTCTTCGGTTACGTCGAGGAACATCATCGGCTTGTTTATTCCCGCGTTGTTGAGCATGACGTTTATGGAACCGAAGGCATCGACTGTTGCGTCGACGGCGGCTTTCATGTCCGCTCTGCTGGTGACGTCGAGTTCGACCGCGGCGGCGTCGCCTCCGGCAGCATTTATTCGCTCCGCGACGCGGCGGCAGCCTTCCAGGTTGATATCTCCTAGGCAAACTTTGGCGCCCTGCGCCGCGTAGTGCTCGCCGATGGCGGCCCCCATGCCCTGCGCGGCGCCGGTTATCAGCGCATGCTTTCCCGCTAGCCTAGTTTTATGTATGTTCAAAATCTTTCTCCGCTTCTTAAGGCAAGACCGCAATTGCAGATTTTTGCGCATTCTTCAAATCGATTTAAAATCCAAATTTAATCCAAAACGGATAAAAAATATCCAATATTGACAGGAATATCGTTCAAATCATCATTTCGCTTCGGCTAGAAGGCGGGATGCGGCGCGAGAAGCGCCGCGAATTAACAGATCGAGGAAACAGCATGTCAAAATTGAAAATGCCGCTGGCGCTTGTAGTCGCGGGCGGAATAGCGCTTGGGCTGGCGGGGAGCCAGTCTATCGCTGCGGATAAGGGATCGATCATCTCGTTCAACGGTCCGGCGGGCGAGGCCTATATCGGAAGGTTCATAAAGGGCATCAAGGAAACCGCCGAACTGAAGGGGTTCGACATCAAGGTTTTCGAAAACCAGTTCAACCAGGCCGAGCAAGACCAGCAAGTACAGCAAGTCCTCGCCGCGGGCCAGCTGCCCGACGTATTCATCTGGTGGCCGTCGGACGCCACGGCCGGACTCGGCTCGCTACGAGCGCTGGCGAGGACAGGCGTGCCCGTCCTTAAAATCAACCAGCTGCCAAACGAGCAGGACAAGCAGTACATCTTCGGCTACGCCGGTCCCGACGACAGGCTGCGCGCGCGCAATGCCGGCTACATGATGCGCGAAGCCGCCGCCCGCAAACTGGCCGAAGGCGGCGAAGGGTTCAACGTTCTCGTTCTTTCCTATCCGCATTCATACGGCGGCTACGGGCTTTCCATCAACGCTTTCAAGGACGCGATCGCCGGTTCGCCGCTGAATATCATCGGCGACATCGGCGAGGGATTCGGGCAGGCCAACGGCTACAAGGGAGCGGCCAAGCTGATCGCCGCGCACCGCGACGAAGGCATTCATTTCGTTTACGGGATGGACGACGCTATCCTTACCGGCGGCCTTCAGGCGTTCGAGGAAGGAGGCTACGTCATGGGCCAGGACGTTATAGCGGTAGGCACCGTCTGCAATGGCGACAAGCAATTGATCGAAGAAGGCAAGCAATTCGGCACTACGCTGCAATCTCCGCTGCATGAAGGCCAACTCGCGATCAAAATGGTCGAGGAATACCTCGATACCGGCGAACTGGCGAAATACATCAACTTCACGCCGAATCCCGCCGTTACTCTCGACAACCTCGAAACCGTTGCCCTTCGCGGCTACGACGGCAAGCTTTACGGCATCGACGAGCTCTGCTCCGGCGCATGGGGCGGCTGAAGCGAGAGACCGCTTCCGGTATAGTCAAAAGTCCTTTGGTCATTTCGGGGGTGGCACTATGCCGCCCCCGGCGCATATTCTTTGCAGTGAAGAAACCGATTCGCAGCGCTAATTCCTAAGAAGCAGAGTTTTGCTTACACTGTCGTCCATCAATCGTTCATTTGGGGCCATTCAGGCTCTCAAGGATGCCGATTTCGAAATCGGCGAAGCGGAAGTCATGGGCCTGGTAGGGGAAAACGGCGCAGGCAAATCGACGCTCGTCAAGATCATTAGCGGATTCGACGACGGCTATTCCGGCGAATTCATGATGGACGGAATTCCGGTCCGGTTTTCCAGCCCTTCGCGAGCCGAAAGAGCGGGAATTGCTATCGCCCAGCAGGAACTCAGTCTCATTCCAGCCATGTCCGTCGCGGAAAACATTTTTCTCGCCGGCGATCAGGTTCCGCTGATGGCGACGAAAAATGCGCTGTCGAAGCGCGCCAGGCCCTATCTGGCCGAAGTCGGGCTGGACGCGGTGGACCCGTCGATCGCGGTGAATCGCCTATCGGTCGGAGAACAGCAGCTCGTGGAAGTGGCGAGGTTGCTGGCCCATGAACCAAGGGTGCTGATTCTGGACGAACCGACGGCGGCGCTGGGCGAATCCGACAGCATGCGAATTCTTGCCATGGTCGAGAGGCTGGCGGCAAGCGGCAAGTCGATCATATATGTCAGCCACCGGCTCGACGAAATCTTCAAAGTCTGCCATCGCGTAACCGTGCTTCGCGACGGCATGAGCCAGAAAGCGCGCCGAGCGTCGGAACTAGACGTGCATTCGCTCGTCGAATCCATGCTGGGCAGAGAACTTCACAACATGTTCCCGGAGCGAGCAAGCCTAAAGAGAGACGAGCCGCTGCTTAGAGTAAACGGCGTTTGGCCCGACGCTACCGTCGAGCCTTTCAATTTCGAGGCGTATCCCGGCGAAATACTCGGCCTTGCGGGCCAGCTCGGCAGCGGCTCCGGCGACGTTCTCGCCGCCATTGGAGGGGCGAGCGGAACGCGCGACGGGAAAATCACGTTCGATGGCCGGGACTTTATGCCCAGGTCGCCGAAGGAGGCAATCGCCGCCGGAATCGCCTACTGCTCCGACGACCGCAAGCTGGACGGCTTGTTCCTCGGCCGGCCGATAAAGGAAAATCTGACATCGCCGGCGCTAAACAAAATTTCTGCGTTCGGCTTCCTCCAGCACGGCATCGAACGCGGGCTCGCGTCCCTCAACGCGGAAAAATTCACTGTCGACGTCTCGCGCATGCGCACCGAGGCGGGCCTGCTTTCCGGCGGAAATCAGCAAAAGGTAGCATTGGGCAAATGGCTTGCAATTGAACCGAAAGTCATACTGGTCAATGAGCCGACGCGAGGAGTGGATGTCGGCGCGCGAGCCGAAATCTACAGGAAGCTGCGCGAATTCGCCGACGAGGGAAAGGCAGTTGTGTTCGCTTCCACGGATATCCAGGAGATCACGGGCCTGGCGGATCGCGTCATTACCTTCTACCGCGGCATGCAAATTGGCGAGATCGCCATGGACAGCATGTCCGCCGCGACGGTTCTTGAGCAAATCACTCATCCATTTCCGCCGGCCGCGGAGGTCGCGGAGCCATGACGAGCGATTTGATCGGAGGCGCGCGCAACGCCGCCACCGGCTTTGTAGACCGCCTGGTTCGCGACTACTCCGGGTTGGTCGTATGCCTGATCGCGCTTTTCCTAATCGTCTTCATTGCCGGCATGGTTACGGCACCGAACTTCCTGACGATTTTCAATTTCAAGACGATTATTCGCGATGCGGCGCTCGTCGGCATTATGGCGGTGGGACTTACGTTCGTTACTCTTTCCGGCAATTTCTTCCTCCTCTCCATGAAGGAGACCGCGGCGCTAAGCATCATTTGCTTCGCGACTTCGATGTCCGCCGGATACGGATTCGAGATATCTTTCCTTTTGACGATGGCGATCGCCCTCGTTGCGGGAGCGGCCCAGGGCGCCTTGATCGGACTTGGCGGAAACCCGATCGTCGTGACGCTCGGGGCGGCCGGGCTGCTATTCGGACTCGGATCATGGTGGAGCGACAATCTTGTCGTTTCCTTCCGCAGGCCCCACGGCGCGGAATGGCTTGGTACCGGCTCGTTTTTGGGGCTTCCGAACATCACGATTGCGTTCATCCTGATTGCCGTAACTGCGGAATTGGTGCTCCGCTACACGAAATTCGGCCGGCAGGTTTACCTAGTCGGCGCAAACAGGGCGGCCGGGCGAGCCACTGGCCACGAAAACTTCGCGATGGCGATCAAGGTATGCATCATTGCGTCCCTATGCTCCGCGTTTGTGGCCGTCGCGTTTTCGGCGCAGGTTTCCAGTGCGCATGTCAATTACTTTTCGTCCGAATTTGGCTCGTCCGGCGACATGACGATCATGGTCATCGCCACCGTCATGGTCGGCGGCAATTCGATCATGGGAGGCTTCGGCTCTACGCTTCGGTCTAGCCTGGGCGCGATATTCATATCCACCGTGGACAACATGATGGTGCTGCACGGTTTCAACAGTGGTCCGAGAGTTTTGGCGGTCGGTCTCATGATCGTGTTTTCGATAATCGTATTCGCGCTCGTGCGGCGAGGCGCGAGGGCGCAGGAATAGGAGGCCGGCGCGGTGAACGGAATCAGGAACTGGGTCATCAACAACCACGATCTCGCGTTCGCGATTCTTCTCGCCGTCTGCGTTTACGGGTATTTCGGCCTGACCAACGAATTTTTCGCGACGCACAGGACGACCTTCGCGATCTTGGAGCGTTTCGCGGTCCTAGGGCTGGTCGGACTGGCTCTTACGCTGTGCATCATTGCGGGCGAAATCGACCTGTCGATCGGATCCAACGCGGCTCTGGCGGCAGTAATCGCCGTGCGATTCACCGATAGCCTCGGCGCGGTGTCGGCGATATTGATCGCCCTCGGAATCGCGACGGCGATCGGGATTGTCCAAGGCTATTTCATCGCTTATCTTCGCGTGCGGGCAATCGTTCTCACGGTTGGAACGCTCATGCTGCTTCGCGGAGTCGCGCTTTTCGCCGCTGAGGAAAAGACCGTGATGCTGACGGATTTCAGGGTACCCGACTTCATTACGACAAAAATGTTCGGCTATTTTTCGCCCGCCAGCATTCTCGTGATCGCCATGTTCATTCTGGTCGGGCTGTTCATGAACTTCACAAGGTTCGGGCGCGAAATCTACGCTATCGGCGGAGCGAGAAAGGAAGCTTTGGCCGCCGGCGTGAACTTGAAGCGGCCGATGATCATCGTATTCGCGATTTCGGGATTTTGCGCTGGGCTTGGCGGAGTCATCATCGGCCTCCGTTCGGGAACCGCGCAAGCGCTTGGCCTCCAGTATCTCCTGCTCGCCGGAACCGTGGCGGCATTCATCGGCGGCGTTTCCATCCTGGGAGGCAAGGGCGGAGTCGTTGGGGCGGCGATCGGGACTTTGACGGTAAATTTCCTGAATACGGGTCTGGTGTTCAACGTAACGCCGGCCTTCATGGTTCAGCTCTACCTCGGCGTCCTGCTGATGATCGTGATCATGTTCCAAACGGGAAGCCGCATTTTCGACCAGAAGCAGCGACGAAAGCAGATACTCGGAGATGTCGATGCCCGCCGTGGCCCTCTGCTCGCCCGTCGATTAGCGGCGGCGCGTCGCGCGCCGCCATAATTGCCTTGCGCGGGCAGGCTAATGTTCGGCGAATCGGGCAGAAGAGCAGCTGGAAACTCGCGTAGGCGAATCCGGGAGAGCGACCCATAACCGGAGAATTCGCAGCGGGAGGGCGAGTCGGCGAGTTGCGCGTTCGGCGTCAGCCGGACAAGCCGGAAGGCCCCTACGAAACCGACGACCGGAATCGCCGGCCCGGCGTTTCGAACAAGGAAATCTCCCAGTTGCTGGATTTCGTGGATCAGCTGCAGCACGAGGCGGAACTGTCGCTGTCGCTGAAGCCCGGCTACAGCGAACTCAGGATTCTAACGGCGCTAATGCGCAACCATCTCGGCGGCAAGCTGAGCACGAGCAGCTCCCTGGTCGGAGCTTCCGGCCTTTCTTACGGAACAGCCATGCGCGCTCTGGCCGGAATCGAGAATCGAGGCTTGATGGTGCGCCGCCCGAAAACCGCGACGGGAAAGTCCTTTTCGCTTCACCCCACGCCGAAACTCATTCTGGAATGGCAGGAATTCGCGCGCAGAACGCGCTCGCTCTTCGGAGGGCTTGTCTATCCCGGCATCGGAGCGGACAGCCGCCACTCGGAATATTATTTCGGCTCGTCGTACGCCGGCAGCAACATCATACCGCCATTTTCGGTTTTCGACGCGAAGCTTCCAATTCGAGGCGAACTCAGGCTTCTTGTGCACGCCGACCCAACCTTCATGGCAATGCATTCCCTGAAAAAGCAGTTCGAAACCATATTCGGCGTAGGCATCTGGAGCCGAGCCCTCTCCATCGACCGGCTTCGCGAGGAGATACTGGAAAACGCGAAATTGCCGGTATCGCGCTACGACATCGTAGCCTGCGACTTGCCCTGGTTCGGCGAGATGGCTGAAGCCGGCCGATTTCTCCCCGTGGATTCCCTGGTTAAGACCAGCGAACTGGACCTTTCGGATTTCCACCCCGTTGCCCTAGCGAGCACGCGCTACAATCAAAAGCAATACGGAATACCGGTTCAGACCACGCCCGAATTGCTGGTTTGCCGTCGCGACCTGCTTGAGGAAAGGGGTTTGAAGCTGCCGCGAACAATCGAAGATACCGTCGCCGCCGCAAAAGCGCTGCACGAACCGTTTAGGGGCGTGGCCGGCATTGCGTGGAACGCCGCGCGCGGCACGCCGCTCGGCCATTCACTTCTTTTCGTAGCGGCGGCTCTCGGGCAGCCCGTACTTGATCTGCAATGGAACGGAAGCGCGTTCGACTGCGAAAATGTCCAGGGCGAGTGCTTCCGGCCGATGTTCGATTCCCTGGAAGCCAAGGCGGCGGCCGAATACTTTCTGGAGCTGCTGGACCTGTCGCCGCGCGGCATCTTGAACATGTCCTGGTACGAAAGAGCGCGCTGCTACGCCGACGGAAATGCCGCGATCGCCTATTCGGCGACTCTGCTCGCGCCGCTGTTCGAGCTCGACAAATCGTCGCCCGCGTTCGGAAATACCGAGTACTTGCCGCATCCGGTCGGACTTAGCGGCCGGCCGATTGCGCCCGTCGGCGGCTACGCTCTGGCGATACCGTCGAATATCGAACCGGAAAGAATTGATGCTATCTGGGATGCTCTCGCGACGCTTACCTCCGCCCAGGCGATCAAGCTCTATATCGAGAACGGCAGCCTGGTCAGCCCCCGTTTCAGCGTCAGCGTCGATCCGGAAGTGCAACGGATTTCGCCGTTGATTTCCATAGTGGACGAAATGGCGCGCACCGGCGTATTGCAGGTTTGGCCTCGTCCTCCCGTGCCGGAAATCGTCAAGATTATCGCCGTGGCTGGCGAAGAGATGCACGACATGCTACTCGGCCGAAAGTCCGCTTCGGCCGCTTTGCGCAACTGCCAAAACCGCGCGGATGCTCTCATGCGGGCGCGAGGGCATTATTGAACGAATTATCGGAACATTCTTTAGGAGAACAGCTATGAACGAAAACGGCGACCTTTCGCCTTGCTGGCAGTGGGACCGGCACCTGCCCGCGCTAGGGCACACGGCGGTCGACTTCGAAAGAAGAGTTGACCACGACCGCCTGCGGAAATACCGCCTGGCCCGCGCGAAGCAGGCTCTCGCCAACTCCGACTGCGGAGCCTTGCTGCTCTTCGACGTCAACAATATCCGCTATGTCTCGGGAACGAAAATCGGCGAATGGGAGCGGGACAAGATGTGCCGCTTTGCCCTGCTGGCCGGCGACAGCGAGCCCTACGTATGGGATTTCGGCTCCGCCGCCGTGCATCACAGAGTGTACTGCGACTGGCTGGATCCCGCTCACTGCCGCGCCGGAGTCGTCGGAATGCGAGGAACGATCCCGCCGTCGTTCGGACTGATGAAACGCTACGCCGAAGAAATCGCGGACTTGCTAAAGCAGGCGGGCGTTGCCGGAATGCCGGTCGGCGTCGACTATGCGGAAACCGCCATGTTCCGTGAACTGGAAGCTGCCGGGATAAATGTCGTCGACGGGCAGCAGGTAATGCTGGACGCGCGCGAAATAAAGAATTGCGACGAGATACACTTGCTCAACCAGGCGGCATCCATGGTCGACGGCACCTACCACATGATCTACGAGGAGCTGAAGCCGGGCGTGCGCGAATCCGACATCGTCGCCATGGCCAACAAGATGCTCTACGAAATGGGTTCCGACGACGTCGAAGCGATCAACGCGATTTCCGGCGAACGATGCAATCCCCATCCCCACAATTTTACCGACCGGTATTTCCGGCCGGGCGACCAGGCATTTTTCGACATACTTCAATCCTACCAGGGCTACCGCACCTGCTACTACAGGACGTTCAATATAGGCCGCGCTACGCCCGTGCAGCAAGACGCCTACGTCAAGTGCCGCGAGTGGCTTGACGCGGCAATAGAGCTGATCAGGCCCGGCGTTGGCACTGACGAGGTCGCGAGCGCGTGGCCCGAGGCGCAGGAATTCGGATTTCCGGACGAGCTTTCGGCCTTCGGGCTGCAGTTCGGGCACGGGCTCGGTCTCGCTCTGCACGAGCGGCCGATCATTTCCCGCGTCTGCTCGATCGAGAATCCTATGGAAATCAAGACGGGAATGGTGTTCGCTCTGGAAACCTACTGCCCGGCAGCCGACGGTTTCTCGGCCGCGCGAATCGAAGAAGAAGTCGTCGTGACCGATAGAGGCCGCGAGGTCATAAGCCTGTTCCCGGCGGAGAATCTGCCGATCGCCAACCGCTACTAGGTCCATCGCCATGAAGACCAAGCTCCAGCACAACGCCGATGCGTACATGCGCATGTATCGACAGATGCTGCGCATCCGCGTCTTCGAAGAAAACGCGCACCAGTTGTATCTTTCGGCGAAGATGCCCGGACTTACGCATCTCTACATCGGCCAGGAAGCGGTCGCTGTCGGCATATGCGAAGCTCTCGAAGTCTCCGACCGCATAACGTCGACGCATCGGGGCCACGGCCATTGCGTCGCCAAGGGAGCGGATTTCAAGCGGATGTTCTGCGAGCTGCTCGGCAAGGCGGAAGGATTTTGCCGGGGCAAGGGCGGTTCAATGCATATAGCGGACCAAAAAAACGGTAACCTGGGCGCAAATGCCATAGTCGGAGGTTCGGCGGGCATCGCCACCGGCGCTGCATTTTCCGCAAAGCGGCTCGGAAAAGGCGGCGTCGCGGTTTGCTTTTTCGGAGACGGCGCTTTGGGGCAGGGCCTGCTATACGAATGCATGAATATCGCCGCTCTCTGGAAGCTGCCCGTCATTTATGCGTGCGAAAACAACTATTACGGGGAATATACGCACGTTTCAGAGATGGCCTCCGGAGACCTATTGGCGCGGGCCGAAGCGTTCGGCATTGAAACCCGAACGGTCGACGGCCAGAATGTTCTCGAGGTCAACGAGGCGGCCGAGGGCTTCGTGGCGCGCGCCAGGGCGGGGCAGGGGCCGTTTTTCCTGCTGCTCGACACGTATCGCTTCCACGGGCACCATGTCGGCGACATTAGTCGCGAATACTACCGTTCGAAAGAGGAGGAAGAGCGCTGGAAATCCGAGCGCGATCCGATTTCGAATTTCGGCAAGTGGATGAAGCGCGAAAAAATCGCTTCCGGAAAGGAGCTTGTCAAGGTCGAGGGCGAAGTGCGACGCGAAGCGGAAGACGCGGTCGAATTCGCGCTGGCAGCGTCCTATCCCGGCAAGGAAGAGGTTGCCATGCATGTTTTTGCGGAGGCCGCCTGACATGCGCGAGATAACGCTTTCGCAGGCGGTCAACGAAGCGATTTCGGAAGAAATGCGACGGGATCCCACGATCGTGGTTATGGGAGAGGATGTCGCGGAGGCGGGAACGCCGTTCAAAATACTGTCCGGACTTGTCGAAGAGTTCGGCTCGGACCGCGTCGTCGATACACCGATTTCAGAACCGGGATTTACGGGAATCGCAGTCGGGGCCGCGATGACGGGCCTGCGCCCGATCGTCGACCTCATGTTCGGCGACTTCCTGTTTCTTATCATGGACCAGCTCTGCAATCAGGCCGCAAAAACGCATTACATGTCGGGCGGCAAGCTCAAGGTGCCGATGGTCGTGCGGACGAACATGGGCGCGACGCGCCGTTCCGCCGCGCAGCACAGCCAGTCGCTGCATGCGCTCGTCGCTCACATACCCGGCTTGAAGGTCGCGATGCCGGCGACGGCGTACGAAGCCAAGGGGCTTCTGAAAACGGCGATACGCGACGAGAACCCGGTCGTGATATTCGAGGACAAACTCAGCTATCAGGAAAAGGCCCAGGTTCCCGAAGAAGAATACCTTTTGCCGCTTGGCGTAGCCAGCGTAAGGCGCGAGGGACGGGACGTAACGCTCGTGGGAACCTCGTCCATGATCCACGTGGCGCTTGACGCCGCCAAATTGCTCGAGGCGGAAGGAATTTCCGCCGAAGTCATCGACCCTCGCACCATTGTGCCTTTGGACGAAGAGACGATATTGGCTTCTGCGCGGAAAACTTCTCGCGCCATCGTTATCGACGAGGGGCACAGGAACTACGGCGTCACGGCGGAGATCGCCGCGCGGATCGCGGAAAAAGCCTTCTATTGGCTCGATGCGCCGGTGCAGCGATTCGGCGCGATGGATGTCCCGGTTCCCTTTTCGCCGGCGCTGGAGGACTTGACGGTGCCGACACCGGAAGCCGTCGCCGAAGGCGCGCGCCGAGCCATGCGCGGGGAGTTGATTCATGCGGCATGAGGTCACGATGCCTCAGCTTGGAATGGCGCAGGACTCCGGCAAGGTCGTTGCGTGGATGAAATCGATCGGCGATTCCGTCGATGCGGATGACACGCTCATGGAAGTGGAGACCGACAAGGCGACGATGGAGGTGCCCGCCGGTCGCTCCGGGGTGCTGGCCGAAATTTTGGCGGATGCGGGCTCGGAGGTTCCCGTGGGCGACCTTATCGCCGTGATCTCGGATGAAATCGGTGCCGAATCCGGTGCGCCGAAGCCGGCTCCCGACAAGCCGGCGCCGCCTAAGACGGCCAAGTTCGAGGAAGCGATACGTGCGAGCAAAGAACCCGAACCTGCGCCGGAAAACGGTTTAGCCGTCGAATCGCCCCGAGTCGCGCCAATTATCCGCAAGGGCGGCGCCGCTCTTGGACGCGTTCTCGCATCGCCGAAGGCGAAACGGCTAGCGGCCGAAGCCGGGATCGACTTGCGCTCGCTGCTCCGCAGGGGAGTTTCCGAGCCGCTTCTTGCTGCGGATGTCGAGTCGGCCGCCGTCGCGCCCGCTTCCGCTCCGAGCGCGCTTGGCGCGGTTGCGGCAAGCGACGCGTTTGACGAGTTAACCGAATTCCTTCGCGATAGCGGGAGCGGGCTGTCCGCCGACCTAGCTTGGGCTTCTTTCGTTTCCGGCGCTCTGCGGGCGACGGGCCTGCGGAAGGGAGAAATCGCGGTTTCCTACCGATCCGTTTCCGCCGCCGGCGAGGAGTTCGTCTGTCGGGATGCCGATCTCGCAAAACTGGCGACGCTATCTCCTGAAGGCGACGAGCCCGCGGATATCTACATAACGAATTTGACGGAATCCCGTTTTTCGTCGTTCCTTTCGGGACAGGGCGGTCTTCCGCATCTGGTTGTCGCTTCGCCGAATCAAGGCTTCTTCAGTCTTTCGGTCCAATTTTCGGAACAGGACTTGCCGCTGTCTTCAGCGTCGGCGTTTCTCGAGGAATTGATGAAACGGGTAGAGCATCCCGTCCGGCACCTGCTATAAACTCCTGCGAGTTCAGCAACCCGAATTTCCTCCTTTTATTCGCTCGCGCCAGGAAATATCGGGTACGCGCGCCGGGTTGCTGCGGGCGAGCAATGCGGCATCTCGGACAGCGAAGGCCGCCTTCAATCAAACCGCCGTTGCCGATTTTTTGGCGAATATCGATTTGCACGACTTCGAGATTCGGCTGAAAACCAAAGAGTTGAGGCGAATGAGGATTCCGAAGCCAAGGAAAACCAGCTGGATCGGCAGGCTTCGCTAGCCTGAACCTTAACTAGAACCAAAGAGAAAAAAACGAGTTCAACCCGTTGAATTCATTTGGTATTTTCTAGGAAAGACGGCCTCGAAACCGGTCGGCCAATTCAGGCCCAAATTCGGGTAGTACATTTGTGAAATTCGGCATCATACTGAACAGAAGCTTGCGCCCCGCGATCCTCCTGGGTGAGACCTGGCGCGAAGGAACCTGGATCCGAACGCTCGCGAACCTTTCCAGGATGCCGCCCGAGGTCTTCGACGCCGGTCGCTTCCGCACGGCCACGCCGCCGCGAGGCTGATCGACCCGGGGTGCAAGCTCGCCTGCGCCCGGGCTCTGTAGCCGGAGACCGCGTCCTCCAACCCGTGCCCGGCTCTCGACCGCCAGGCCAACCGCAGGAAGATGGAGAAGCAATTCGACATCGAAGTGCGCGAGGACGGCGAGTCCTAGTCGTGCAGCGGGGGACGAGTCGCCGCGGAGGCCCGCCACGACGGGATCGACGTCGTCCGAACCAGCTTGCCCCCGACGCGATCGGAAGCGACGACGCGGTACAGGCGTGCAAAAGCGCTCGCGCGCGTGGAGTGCGCATTTCGAACTCTAAATACATTCTGCCTCGAGTCCCGCCCGGTCTTCTTCTACTCAGATGAGCGCGTCCGTGCCCTCGTGTTCCTCTGCATGCTTATCACCCGCGTCGAATGGCACATGCGCCGCAAGCTCGCGATGATTTTCTTGGATGATGACGATCCGGAAGGCGCGAAGGCGAAACGCGCGTCGCTGGTCGAGGCCGCCGAGGTCTCCGGCAAAGCCATGGTCGACTCGAAGAAGGCGGCGGACGGCCTGCTCGGAATCAATCCTTTAAGGACTGTTGCCATGCTGTTGACAGGTTGGAGAGGCGAAATCCGGTCGATTCGGTCAGCAAATACTGGGGCATTCTAAATTTCTATCTCGTGAAGTTCAGTTTAGAATTTGGACTTGAAGTAAGAACAAAAAGAGAACATATTGTCTATGCTGGAATCCCAACGAGAGACGTTTTTCTATCGAATTACATCTTTATTTTACCATGCCAGCAATTCTAGGCCATTTAAATTCAGGAGGATGAATTGTGACTGGAGAGTCCCAAAATATCGCTGCCGAGGCGTTGACTGCCGCGTCCGTGGCACACGCTAATTCCTGAAGCTATCCGAATGAGTAAGCACAGGTTGCCTCAAAGCGTCGGGTCTGCAAACGTCCGGAAGCAGTTCATCCTGTTTGGATATCCCGGGGGCGCCTAATGATAATCTACACGGATAGTGATCTCTTCGTGTCTCCCGCGAAGATGCTGGTGAACACGGTGAACACACGCGGCGTGATGGGCAAGGGAACTGCGCGCCGCTTCAAGGAAATCTACCCTGAAATGTTCAAAAAATACCGGGATCATTGCGAGCACCGCTATCTTACAATTGGCAAGCTTTATCTCTACAAGACCACCCACAAGTGGATTCTCAATTTTCCAACCAAGGAACATTGGCGGTATCCGTCGCGAATAGAATATATCGAAGCGGGGCTAAGGAAATTCAAGGCGTTCTCTGCCGAGATCGGCGCACCGTCAATCTCATTCCCGATGCTTGGCTGCGGGAATGGTGAGCTTGATTTTGAGACCCAGGTCAGACCGCTTATGGAGAAATATCTTGGCGAACTTTCGATTCCTACGCTTATCCATGTTGGGTGGAACCATGCTGGTCCACCTGAACACCGCGACGTGGAACGCATCAGGGAGTGGCTAAGATCGGACCCGGCCGCCCTTCCATTCGACGAGGTTTGGCAGGACCTCGTGAATGTTCTAAAGCACCAAGACCAATTCCGAACACGGCGTAAGAAATCAGCCTATACGGTTCGCGTAGAAGATCTCCCGCCTGCGCTTGTTATTGTATCCTCAGGAAGGACGTTGGCACGGATTGGCACTGAGGAGTTAGTCGATTTCTGGCAGCAACTCAGGGACCATGGCCTCACCCATACAGGCATTGCGCCAAACCATCGCCATCTTCCCTACCTTTTGCCGGTATTTGAAAAGCTTGACTACATACGGCCCATAAAAGTATCGGAGTCGGCTACACGGCTGAGATCAAATCCTGCCGCGGCCCTACAAGTGGTTCCACCACCGATACGCAGTGAACGACAAGGCAGGAGCTTGTTCGAGAATACAAGAATTGCTGCACAAGCGTGACGCCGACAACATATGGGCCTTCATGCAGGAGCTACCTTCCGAACTCAGGCTCGACAAGAACCGCAGATGGTGGCCGTTTTGGCTGTTTCGATCCGATCATGTAGAGAACGCAGCAGCGATACTTAATAGCGGTGAATTGTTATCTCGAGCGGGTGCCGCGATTCGTGGACTGATCGTCAAAGACAGTGCAAGCCAACAACATATAAATCAACTCGACCAGTGCCTAATTCGTTTTGTACGGCTCTATTTCCGGCCGCGTACACCAACCCGGTATTCCAACAAAGGGGTCCGTCCCGTCGATAGGATAAAATTCTGCGCGCATATGCCGGTTCCGGTCTATTTGTTGTTCATTTCGCGGCTCCTTTTGGAAACCGGTGTATTGTTCTCCCGCGGACGCTTGACTTCCAACGCGAGTGTCGGTGAACCGGCAGGAGACCTTAAAATTTGAACTTCAACAACATTTATCACGACGGCCCCGTAGATGCCTAGGGAGCGCCGGGATACCGTTCCAAAATACTAAGCGCTAGGCACTCCGAAACGCCTTAAAAGACCGGTTGCCCTTGGATCTTCTCAGACACATTGTGAGCAGGTCTGGGCCCGAACGAGACATTCTGCTTAATCTCTTGATTCCGCCTATTAGAAGTCGGTGGATAAAAACCGTGCGGGTTGATGACGGGTACAGGCGACTGTTCTACAAAGTCAGGGGAACATTTATTAAGGAAGTTCATCTGTCAAATTATGGATCGCAATTTACGTTCCATCTCTGCAAACCGACTCTGCGCGGTCCGTTCCGTATTCGGATCGAATGGTCAGGTGTTTTCCAGAATTTTAGATACGAAATGGAGAATTTCGAGGCACCAGTTACGCCGCTTAAGGTTGAATTTCCAGGTGGAGAAACTGTACCAGAGTATGATGTCAAGTTATGGCTGAATGACGACATTGCCTATTTTGGGAAATTCACCAGCGAAGGAACATTCCTTAACCCGTTTTAGAGACTTTCATCGCCTAGCCGCGACTCCAAATTTTGGAGGTCCATCCAGAAATCGTTTGGAATGCAGCACTTGTTGGGCAAGACGCTGACGGATGATCACATTGTCCAACGGTATCCCGGACACTAAATGCGCGATCCTACGACGGACGCGTACTCGCGTTAGAAAACTCTTGTGTTGATCGTCGGGCCAACAATTCGAGATTTGCTTTAGCCCCAATACTGTTGCTTTAAGGAATTTCTTGTGCCACAATGGCGGGGACGGCACAA
>JAPPFL010000018.1 GCA_028823855.1 Albidovulum sp. | reverse complement strand
CGCTCCTCGCGAAGGCGCGGGTCGGGGCAGACCATCAGCCGCTCGCCCGGGAATTAGGGGCTCGCGATCTCGGCCACCGCGTCGGGAATTAGCCGCTCGGGGGAGAGAGGAGAGTCGCCTCCGCCGGGCGCCGGCTTCAGCAGCTTGCGGATGTCGGCGGTCTTCAGGGCCGAGATCCAGTCGAGATCGGCGAGCCGGAGGTCCTCGCGGATGCGCACAGAGGTGATCATGCCGCGGTCGCCGACCAGGGCGACGCGGGAGATGCCGAAGCGCGAGCGCACCTTGGCGATCTGCGAGGCAAGCGTGGAGGGGTCGCCCGCGTTGCCGGGGTTCGCCTCCACCGCCACGGGGCAGCCGTTCGCGGCGCACAGAAGCCCGTACGCGGTCTGCTTCTTGCCCTTCTTGCCGTCGCGGTTGTGGCCGAAGGCCGCGAGCGGGCAGCGCCGCCCCTCGAGGTAGCTGCTTGAAACGTCGTAGAGAATCAGCGCGCTCTCGCCCTTCAGGTGGCGGCCGGCCAGGCTCCGCTCGATCCAGGGCTGGCGCCGGCGCAGCCAGTCCAGCATCTCCAGCATCTCGTTTCCCGACACCGGGCCGAGGCCGAGCAACCGGCCGAGGCTGGAGGACGCGGTCTCCGGCGACAGCGACCGGGCGCAGGCGAGCTTGGACCCGGGGTCGATCAGCCGCGCGGCGACGGCCGCCGCGGCGAGGCTGCGCATGCGCGAGGGCTCGCGGCCGAGGATCCGGACCATGCCCAGCGACCCGGGCGTTCCCAGGACCGCGGCGACGTGGCCGTGCGGAAGCGACCTGCGGATGGCGGCCGCGTCGTCGAGCGAGGGGAGCACGATCCCGCCCTTGAGCGCGGCGCGCACGGCGTCGACGAGCTCGGGCGGCATTCTGGAGAGGTTGGCGACCGTTCGCCTCCTGATCCGGGTTCCTTCGCGCCAGGCCTCGCGGAGGAGGATCGCGGGACGCGAGCTTCTGTTCGGGATGACGTCGACGCTGAGGGCCACGGCTGTCTCCTGCTTGGCAACAATTTCGAATCGACCATAGCCCGTTAAAGCGCTGTACAATAGCGACGCAATATTTTTTATGGCAACGGGAGTCCAGGAATAGAGTCGCTCTTCGGATGAAAAGTCGAATGAATTCAACGGGTTGAACGCATTTGTTCCGCTTTGGTTCTAATTGAGGTTCGGCCTAAAGGCGTCAAGCCTTGTCCGCCTGCGCGCGCGTAACATTTACCTACCGCGATATAGTCGTGGTCCGTTCCATTAGTAAACATCGCCCAGAATGTTTTCCGGCACACCTTGGCCCGCAAGGAACCGATCTTCGGAAAATAGGACGGACAGGTTGCTGCGTTGCTTAATAGAAAAGCGGCCATCAACAAGCGACGAAATGACCTGTTGCGCCTAGACTTTAATTTTTGGATCCAGCCAATCCCTCAGGGAATCCCCGAAGAGGTTAAATGCGAAGACCGCAAGGCTTATTGCTAGTCCAGGGCAAATTATCATCCAAGGCGCCTCGCGATAGAACTCTGCGGACGAGCCGGCAAGCATCAATCCCCAAGCGGCCGTGGGCTCGGCCACCCCGAGTCCCAGAAAGGACAATGATGCTTCAAGCAGGATCGCCTGCGCGACGAAGGCCGTAAACATAATGAGGTACGGTGCAGTGACATTCGGGATGATGTGCCTCGCCATGATGCGAATGTTCGAATACCCTGCGACACGAGCTGCATCTATGTAAGGCATTTCACATATCACCAGAGCGGACGACCGGACGACGCGCGCTACCTTTGGCACCATTGGAATTGCAATTGCGATAATCAGATTGAGATCAAGGCCCCCCACAACGAAGTTGCCAAGAACTGCTACCACGGCCAGCGCCAAAACAATGATTGGAAACGCCAGAAGGATATCCATTAGCCGCTGGATAATCATGTCGATACGGCCGCCAAAATAGGCGGAGGCGACACCGATAACCGCCCCAACCGTTGAACCCAATAACGAGGAAAAAAATCCTACGAGAAGAGCAGTTCGCGCGCCGTAGATTATGCGTGAAAGCACGTCGCGGCCAAATGCGTCTGTACCTAGCAAATGCTCTGCCGACGGCGGCGAAAGCATAGACCCATAATCAAGTTGCAGTGGATCATAGGGCGCCACAAATTTGGCAAAAACACCAGCAAACACCATCACAAGAATTACTACGAGTCCCGCAGCTCCCAACGGCTGCTGCACAATGAATTGATGAACCGGGTGTTGCCGCTTTGGTATTTCGTAAGTGATTGCAACTACGCTGCTCATTCCAACTCTACCCTTGATTTCACTTCAACAATCTGAACGCGACTGAATTCTTCGATTTTGCTCCCGCAAAGCGTCCCGCTACTTTCGTATCTTTCGAATTCTTCAGTCATCGTGACGATCCAAGTCTAACTCTAGGATCGAACACTCCGTAGAGCAGGTCGACGACGAAATTGATCAAAACGAAAATAACGGCGATAAGCATAACGAGTGCCTGCACCATCGTGAAATCACCTCTGGTTACAGTCTCGACAAAGAGCTTTCCAAGTCCGTTCAGATTGAAGACCTGTTCAGTAACGACTAGACCGCCGATCAGGAATCCGAACTCAAGCCCAATAACCGTAATTACTGGTAGCATGGCATTCTTCATTGCGTGTCTCGCAATTACTAGCCTTTCGAACACTCCTTTGGCTCGCGCAGTCCGAATATAGTCTTCCTTCAAAACCTCTAAAATGCTTGACCGCATCATCCGCGTTGCCACTGCGGAATAACGATATCCAACAGCCATTGCGGGCCAAATCAACTGCGATAAATTTCGCCATGGATCTTCGTAGATCGGCGTATATGTAAGAGGCGGAATCCAATTGAAATTCAGTAGCAACGCCAGGATAATGAGCATGCCTAGCCAAAACGACGGCACGGCAAGACCGGCAATCGAAAAAATACGGATAACGTAATCGATCCATGTGTCTTTGAAGAGTGCCGACAAAGTGCCGAGTGGAATGGCGATTAATATCGCGAGAGTCGTTGCCATCAATGCGACCTGCATCGACAACTCGAACCTTGACCCTATTTCGTCCACCACCGGGCGGCCAGTCCATAACGACTTTCCGAAGTCAAAGGTCACAAGCCCAACCATCCAATCTACAAACTGGTGCCACATCGGCTTATCCAGCCCAAGGTTTTTGCGTTCGGCATCCAATGCCGCCTCATCAACTTGGCCGCCTTCCGCCAACAGTTTCAATTCGACGATGTCGCCAGGCAACATGCGCATCATAATGAAGACCAAGACAGCGACACCCAAGAGCGTTGGGATCATCAGTAGCAATCGATGAAAGGCATAGCTCGTCATGAACGATTCCAGCGGTCCAGATTTGAAAATAGCGCGGCGGCCTCCGAGCGGCCACCGCGCTTTTTATGGCTCGATCTTTTCATGCAATCGGAAGGAGGCTATTCGGAGGAGAGCCAAACATCCGTAAGATCCTGATTTAGGTGATGGCTGGGGGACATATACCAGCCTTTAACCTGTTTCCAGTTGACGATAATGCGCTGCCACCAGAACGTAGGAACGTTGTAGGCCTGCTCCATCACGTGCTTTTCGAATTCGCGCAGAATCGCGACTCGCTCTTCCTTCGTCCTAGCACGGATCTGCCTTTCGAACAACTCGTCCAGCGTACGGTCAGTATACTGTCCGTAGTTGATAGAGGAGTTATCCGTCGAGATGTACTTCAGGAGTTGGAGGTTGGGCTCGTCCATGAAGTCGCAGACGAAATCCAAGCCAGCTTCGGCATTGCCACCCCGAAGCTTTGCCAGATATTCACTGGTCGGAAGCGGGTCGTTAACGGCGTCGACGCCAATCTGTCGCCACTGGTCAACCAGAAAGACCCCTACTGCTTCATACGGCATGGAGATGTTGCGGTTAGTGAACGTGAATTTTAGATCTGACTGTCCGGCCTCTTCGAGCAATCGCCGCGCCTCTTCACGCGATGCTTCGATGTCTCGACCAAACCCTGGCAGCTGTTCCAATTCTTCGTTAGGCGTCGCTAAATCGTAACCTGGGCGAAGAACACCGCCGACCTGCCGCACGAAAGCAATCTTGGACAATGCTTCGGCACCGTTCCAACGGTCAATTGCCAGCGAGAGAGCTCGGCGCACCCGAGGATCGTCAAAGGGTTCCTTTTCCACGTTGAGGCTGATGTTCAGCACGCAGGCCCATGGCTGTTCATAAACATTTACCTTGTCGCCTAGTGCTGCAATCAGCTTATCGCGGTCGGCCGGCGAATGGCCGCGGAACTCGGCGAGGACTTCGCCGGCATGCAATGCATTCACGCGCGCTGCAGTACTGCGCATATAAATTGCCCGATAGCTGTCTAGATAGGGCTTGCCTTCTTGAAAGTAGTCGTCAAAGCGCTTGCCGATCCAGTGAGAGCCAGCAGCATGCTCAACAGGAACGAACGCGCCCGTGCCCAGGATTTCCGTTTCCGGATACCTCGGGTTTTCTTCCAATTTGGCAGCACTGTAGATGCAATTCCATGGAGAAGCCAGCAGTGGGATCATCGCGGAATTTGGCGCTTTCAGCTTCATTACCACTGTAAGGTCATCTGGAGCCTCAACCGATACTATGTCCGAGTATGCGCCTTGGCGAAGCGAAACGATACCTTCTTGCGGATTGATAATTCGGTCATAGCTAGCTTTGACGTCGGCGGATGTGAGCGTCGATCCATCGTGAAACTTTACACCATCGTGAAGCTTGAACGTATAGGTCAAGCCGTCCTCAGAAATCGTCCACGATTCGGCGAGGTCGCCCGTGACTGCCGGATAGTTCGGTGCATCAAATTTCAGCAGCGTGCTATAGTGCGGCCGCACAGAGTGCACGAAAGCAAAGGATGAATTCCTGTGGCAGTCGTAATTCGGCGGCTCTGCACTTACCGCGAAAACGAGCTCTCCTCCCCGGGTCTGGGCGATGACACTACTCCCCATGATCCCCATGACAACGGCAGCACACATTAAAGTCAACATTGATGAAAAAAAACGAAGCATTGTCTTTTCTCCTTTGTTTCAGCTCGCTCGTCCAATGCAAGCGCTCCATTTTCCAGCCGATGTAGCATCGGACGCAGTGCCTCTCGTTGTTAGTGGCCGCTGCGCCGTACGCGTTTGCAGTAGCACCAAATTAGTCTTGAGCTCCTCGTCCTAAGAATATTCCGAGCATCCCAAAACATATCGGCACCATACCTATGCATCAGATCATCTGCTGTTTATATAACGTATAACCGTTCGAATGATTTGTGTCAAAAAAAACTAGCCCTGTCCCGGCAATTCTCAATATTGCAGAATTAACTGCTAACCCCTCCTGTAGGCCTGTCTTGAACTGCGTTTTGGAACTCTCCTCCCCTCCCTGCAGTTTCTCGTCCAGATCGTTCGCTCCGTGAATGGCGATAGTCGGAAGAATTAGCGCAACCGAAGTGTTGGACAGCGTTGCCTCCGGTTCTTGAAATGGCGTCCGAGATGGCAGCCTTGGTTTTTGGGGACGTGGAAACCGCCGTTCTAGACGGACTCGAGGGTCCGCCAGTAGAATTCGATCTTCGGGACGCTTGTCCGGTCGACTCGGCGAGCAAGACAGGTGCTTCACCTACTCCTCGGTCAACCGCGTCGCAATCGGCCGATTTTGCAGAGGCTCTCCCGACGGGGCAAGTCGGATGGCACATGAACTCCTTGGCAGAGTGGCAGGCAGCGGCGATTCCAGGTAAGTATGCGCCAAGGTGGGCGCCATGCCGACATCATGGATGCTCTTAAGGACTACAAGGCATCCAACCCCTTTCGCTTCAGGCAAACCTACGAGCTCTACCGCGACGAGGCCGAGCGTTACCTTGGAGCCAAGGAGACGACTTGCCGGACCGTTCCCAGGATACTATCGCGCGCCGGGCCGTCAAAATCCAACAACCGGGCCAGTTTCGCCATATCTTTCCTACTGTCGGTCTCTGGCACGCCAGTGGCGGCAACTATTTCTGAATGGCGCGTCGCAAGATCTCGGCAACGGCCGAAGTGCAAAATGCAGCGATTCGGGATGCCCGTCGGTTGAGCCGTTAAATCGGAATGCGGCGCAAATGGACACCGAACTTGCGCTGGAAGCGTATCGACAAATGCACTCTCGCATTCAGCGTCGAGGTGCCCCTGTTCGGCGTTCCATTGGAGTTGCCGATCGCGCGCTAACTTGAGGCCGTTCTAAAACGCCGGCAGACTGTGGCGGACAGACTCATCGCCGGCGATCGCGAAAAGGTGTTCCCGTTTTAGTCTAGTTCGACCGGCCATGCACGCGATCCGCATGATCTTTATACGGGGATTGCCAAGGCGGGCCGCGCCAAGTTCTTGTTCCGAGGACGGTAAAACTACTTCATCTCAGCCGCCGAACGTGACCCATTTCTGCGCGGGGCACCAACCCAACGACACGCCAATCGCGCCCGGACCTGCGAAGGCACGGAAGATTACGCAGCCGACTGGAGCCTTGCCCCGTTCCGTAATCAGCCCGTAAGTTGCATTAAACGGAGTTGCTGAGTAGGGTTGCCCACTTGTTCAGAACACGGTGAACACGACCTGATCTAGATTCGAGAACAGAGATCTCCCGCTTTGCATTTTCTGGAGATGGATGCCCCGGAACGATTTCGCCCGGTTTCCTGTGAAGCGACAATGAAAGCGCAGGTACCGGTAGGAGGCATGGCCGAACCATAAGGATTTCTACAGCTGCCGTTTGTTGATTTCGAGGACGGCGTTATTACCGATCGCGAGTTTTCGGGCGACCCGGCGGTACAATATACCATTCACAAAGGCCTGAAGAATTTTTTCTCATTAGATTATCGGACTTATGGAGCTGTCCTAGTTTACGTGCATTGCGAATGCGGATCGATCGCGATCATTCGGCGTTTGAACTAGTAAACTGCCGATCCGGCTGCGAAGTGCGATATGGAGCTTCTGATTTTTACGAGTGAAATGGCGGTTGTTCATGGGCATTTAGGCTATTCGGTTTTCCTGTTTGTTTCGGAAGTCATTCGAATCGACTTGGCTGCACTCCTCGTACTCGTGATCGTCGGCATATTGAGCTACCTGCCGGGCCTCGACAACCTTGCCGACCCGACCCGCCTGTTCGACGGCTTCGCGTCGAACGCCGCGATCTCGATCACCGCGGTGATGATTATCAGGGCCGGCCTGGACCGGACCGGACTTATGAACAAAGTTGCGCCGGCAATCCTGAAGCATGGCGGCACTACCGAGATTCGCGTGCTTCCGATCGTGTCGGGAACAGTCGGAATTATCTCGAGCTTTCTGCAAAACGTCGGGGCTGCGGCGCTGTTCCTGCCCGTCGTCAGCCGGATTTCCGTACGATCCGGCATAGCTCCGAGACGCCTCCTAATGCCGATGGGATTCTGCGCGATACTCGGCGGCACGATGACGATGGTCGGGTCATCGCCCCTTATCCTGCTCAACGACTTGATCCTGACCGCGAACGCGGGCTTGCCGAACGAGGCCAAGATGCCGCCGTTCGAACTATTCTCGGTGACTCCCGTCGGCGCCGCGCTTGTCGCTACGGGCATCCTGTATTTCCTGCTACTTGGCCGCTGGGTTCTGCCGGGTTCGCCCGAGCCGGTCGAGTTCGCTCCCGGAGGCGGCACGGCCGAATACCTGGAGCGAATCTACGGTCTTCACGCCGATGTTTTTGAAGTGGACGTCCCGTCCGACAGCGCGCTTGTAGGGCAGATACTGGCGGACATTAACAATGAAAACAATCTCTACATAATCTCGACCTTCTATCGCGGCAAGGTGTCAATGATTCAGATCCTAACCGCCGAAATCGCGGCGGCGTGCAGATTGGCCATCGCCGGCAACGCGCAAGTCGTCGAGAATTTTGCCGATCGTTACGGCCTCGCGGTCCGACCGGAACTGGATGTTTTCGTCGAGGAATTCGCGCCGACCAATGCCGGCGTCGCCGAATTGGTTATTTCGCCCGATTCCAAGCTGATCGGAAAAACTCCGCGGCAATTGCTGCGGAAAACACATGGCCTGAGTATCATGGCTATCAACCGCGGCGAAGAAACCCTTAGCCACGTTAAGACCGAAGCTCATGAAGCGACCCAGATCGGGCTGGTTCCCTTTCAGGCCGGCGACGTGCTGGTCGCGCACGCGCGCTTGGACAACCCGGCTCGCATCTAGCGCGACCGGGATTTCATCGTCGTTGCAACCGATTTCCCGCAAGAGGAGCTGCGGCCGCACAAGGTCGGCTGGGCTCTCCTGTTTTTCGCGATATCGCTTTCGCTCATACTCTTCTCGGACGTGCGGCTGTCGCATTGTCTTTTGACGGGCGCGGTTGGAATGATTCTGAGCCGCGTTCTGAACATCGACGAGGCCTATCGCGCAGTTGGTTGGAATACCGTATTTTTGCTGGCGAGCTTGATCCCGCTTGGGCAGGCGGTCCAAAACACCGGAACCGCTGAATGGATCGCTCGGCAGATATTCGCGATCCTGGATGGCTGGCCGGTTTGGTCGCTCCAATTGGGCGTGGCGATTCTCGCCACCGCGTTCTCACCGATTATGTCAAAAGTCGGCGCGACTGTGCTCCTTGTTCCGTTAGCCGTCTCAATTGCCGTTGCGGCCGGGGCGAGCCCGGCGCTGCTCGCTCTGACCGTGGCGATTTCTATGCAAAATCATTCATCATGCCGACGCATCACGTCAATGCGCTGGTCATGGGCCCGGCCGGTTTCAAGGTCACAGATTTTTTGAAGAGAGGCGGCATCATGACCGTCCTCTTCCTGGTCGTGTCGATGAACATGCACAACTTTGTGTTTTGACAAAAAAATGGCGAGCCCAGTTTCCGTTCGCAGCCAGCATTCTCAAAATTGTCCCGGAAATGCTGTCGCTAAGCGGTTTCGTGCATTCGTATTCGCAGCCGCCGTCGCTAAGGGTGACGTTCGCGCCGCGGTTCCGCCCTGCATCGCAAATACAGTAGCAGTTCGATTGCCGGCAACATCAAGGTTGTACGAGATAGCGTAGCCGTCTTCGAAATTCGGGGCGTCCACGCTAGTGGAGAGGTAGAAGACTCCTGCCTACACGCTGAGATTGCCCCTCCATCGCTCGACAACAGTACGAAGCGCACCCTTTGAATCATGCCGCCATCCGGAGAGTTGGCAGCAGGTGAAATTCGCGTCTAGGACAACCGACGAAGGGTCTCGTTCAGGAGTCGCAGCGACGTTGGCACAACTTCACGCGACGCCGGAATCGGATTGTTGAGGACATGCAACAAGTTGGGGTGCGTCCCCTTCTATCAACGCTAACGTCGCGACGCTGCCGGCGCACCGCAGGAGAGTTTCCAGCCAGCCGTCGCCTGAGCGCATTTGGAGCAGCCGGACATTCACGTTGCAACCGCCCCCTTCGGTATTGGTTCCAAGGCGAATTTGTCCAGGAAAAAACTCTATGCTCGCTTTCCAATTGCGACAAGTTGCCCATGAATCGTTCCCTCCCTCGTAATTTATTGCGATTATCGAAGACAACTCCGCTCAAAACCCGATTGCTTTTGACCCTCTCGAACCCATGAGACTTCCGAAAATTCGGTCGCAGGCGCTCTATTTTCTCCTGGGTCAACCAAATGAGGTCCCTCATCCCGCCGCAACTCGCACAAGCTTGCTTCCAAACGGTGAAATAGACAGAGTCGGGCAAAGCAAGAAGTTAATAGGTCCTGGACCGCCCGCAGCGTCAAAGGCAGCGAACGACGCCGACGCAGGCAGTTTAGAATCTGTGGAAAACCTCGTGTCGGCCGGGAGAAACTGAAAAAGACTCCAAAATTGCCCTGCCTCGAAACATGATGCTTTTTGGATCGCTCGAAAGCAATTGGAATTCGAAAAGTCAAAGTGTACCGCGCTACGGTGGAATAGTTGCAGCAAGCCGTATGTTGCGAAGGTAGACCGGTTCATCGTCGCAGCCTGCAGACGGGAATGCATTCCCAGCGAAGACGCACGTAGTAGCTGAATAGTCGGTAACGATCGTCGTTGAACCGGCATGATTGTTCATCCTGATTGAAGTCGCCTTTACTGCCGCAAATCACTATTGCGACAGGCCAAAAAGGAAACCCGAAACATTCTGTTTGATCAGGTTTACCCGGATCTTCAACTCCGAAAAATATTAGGATTGACCGCAATTTGATGCAAAAGTATACTCCGGTTGTAAAACATCGGATGATCATATGGGTAGTGTGAATTAATTTCTCCAAGCATCTCAATCCTTAGTTGATCACTCTCGGATTCAGGAAAGATCACAATGACATCCATGAACTCGGCGCGTACGGCTGCTTCGCGGGGCCCATCGGAAGACAATTGGCTACTAGAGATTGAGGATCTGCATGTCCATTTTGTGACTTCGCGAGGAGTAGTTCGGGCTGTTGAGGGAATTTCTTACAAAGTGAAATCCGGAGAAACTGTAGCGATCGTTGGCGAATCGGGATGCGGCAAGTCGGTTTCTTCCCTTGCAATTATGGGGCTCTTGCCTAAACCCACGGGAAAAGTCGTCGGCGGAAGGATATTATTCGAGGGCCAAAACCTGCTAGACTTCACGCAGGACGAAATGCGTGAGGTTCGTGGCCGCGATATCGCGATGATATTTCAAGAACCGATGACTTCACTCAATCCTGTGTTGGGAATCGGTTCCCAAATCATGGAACCGTTGTTCATCCACATGGGCAGCACGAAAGATCAGGCGCGTGAGCGGGCGATTGAATTGCTGGACCTTGTCGGGATCTCAGATCCGGAGCGACGCTTGCATCAATATCCGCACCAATTGTCCGGCGGCATGCGACAGCGCGTCATGATTGCGATCGGTCTGACCTGCAACCCAAAACTCATCATAGCGGATGAGCCGACTACAGCGCTGGACGTTACAATTCAGGCGCAGATTCTGAAGCTCATGAAAGACCTTTCTGATAAGCTGGGGATCGCGCTAATAGTTATCACACACAATCTAGGCATTGTTGCCCGCTACGCTGACCGCGTAAATGTAATGTATGCCGCGCGCATGGTCGAGCAGTGCAGCGCCTTTGATTTGTTTGCCAAACCATTGCATCCGTACACCGCCGGGCTCCTGCATTCCGTTCCTCGCCTTGACAGCCCCCGTGAACACAAACTTGGAACAATCGACGGTTTGCCGCCGAATCTTCTCGATCCGCCCGCCGGATGCAGGTTTGCCGCACGCTGTAAAAGAGCACAGGATGCATGCAAACTTACGCAGCCCGAACTAGTAAAAGTCGAGGCGCATCGATATTCGGCCTGCTTACGCGCAGTCGAGATGACCAAGGAAACGCCGCCGCCGGCGATACCAACCGAGGTAACCCACGAAAAGACCAAGTTTGGAGCGTATCACCGAAATGGGCCAATCCTGGAAGTAAATGACCTTCGCACCTATTTCAGTGTCTCTTCTGGATCCAACCTCTTAAAGCGAGAAAAATTCCAGGTTCGAGCCGTCGATGGACTCTCATTTCACATCGACCACGGCGAAACTGTTGGATTGGTAGGAGAGTCGGGTTGCGGTAAGACGACAGTAGGAAGAACGCTGCTCGGCCTGGAAAAACCTACGTCCGGCGAGGTGCTTTTCGACGGAGTCGACATTACTCAGCTAACGGGCCAGGAACTTACGGATCACAGGCGGTCTGTCCAAGCTGTATTTCAGGATCCCTACAGTTCTCTCAACCCGCGAATGACAGTTGGCAACATTATAGCTGAACCAATGCGCGTTTACCGACTCGAGCCAAGTCGCGAGGCCATTCGGGAGAAAGTGAGCGAATTGCTCGAGAGCGTAGGACTATTTGATTACATGGCAGACCGCTACCCTCATGAGCTTTCAGGAGGACAGCGCCAGCGGATAGGGATTGCTCGAGCGTTGGCAATGCGGCCATCGTTTATTGTTTGTGATGAACCGGTTTCGGCACTGGACGTATCAATCCAGGGGCAGATCATTAATTTGATGGAAGAATTGCAAGATGAACTCGGTCTAACGTATTTGTTCATTGCCCACGACTTGGCTGTCGTTCGTCACATGTCCGATCGCGTAATTGTAATGTATTTGGGGCGTGTCATGGAGATTGCGGACCGAGACGATCTTTATAGCAAACCACTGCATCCCTACACGAAAGCGCTGCTCAACGCTGTGCCGATCCCGGATCCTCAAATCGAATCGGAGCAGGAGATTCATCTTTTGAAAGGCGAAATCCCAAGTCCGCTTAGTCCACCAGTCGGTTGCATATTTCACACGCGATGTGAAATGGCGAGTGATGTTTGTAAAAAGGAAATTCCAGAATTCAAGGAAGTGAAACCTAATCACTACGCGGCGTGCTTGAAACTTTGAAGGGTTGGTTGATGTATGCGGCGTTTGACTGTGACATCGGCTGCTTCGCCTCGCTGGAGTTGCGTCGCTAGTCTGTGAAAACTCCGATCTGTGGAGGATTGGGCGGACTTGGTGCTCGTTAACAAGAACTCAAGGGCGCAGATTCCCTCAATTCTTGATTGTAAGCCGCCCGCGCAATTTCAGTCAGTACACCCAACTTCGAATAGTCAATCGAGTGATTCAAATCATTGCCGCAAAACTTGGTCCTCGTCAATCGGCTGTCGACGACAATGCAAGTCGAGTGAACAATTTGCTCGCCCTAATCAGAGCAACGTATGCGAAAACAAAGTGAACGCAAGAAGCCAAAGGGTGAAATCCTTATCGAGGAACGACCGCATCGTTGGCCTCCGTCTCTTGCGCCACTCCGTTTCGCGCCTCCAGTGGCAGTATTTCGTTTTCCAATTGGGCTAGGATTCTCGGACCGCGCGGCAACTCTTATCAATTTTTCCATTGCGTAGATGACGGCAAGGAGCGAATCGCGATGCGGGAATGGATGCTCATGTAGCGCAACTACAAAATTGCAGTGCCAATGATGTAGCAGCCTAGGATTATTAGAGATACGAGCATCACCCTTTGAAATACGATCTCAGACAAAACGGAACGAATTCGTTGGCCAATCACCATGCCGACAGCTGCGGGAACCAAAGCAGCCACGGACAGAGTGCCCAATTCCACTGAAAGTAAATTTCTACCGTACAATGCCATACCTAGGGAGACGGTGGAAACCGTGAATAAAAAGCCCATGGCCTGGACGAGCATGTCCCGGGGCAATCCGATTGATTGAAGATACATGACGCCCGGAATTACCGATGATCCCGTCATACCGGTGAGCAAGCCGTTTGTGGCGCCGGCCAACGGTCCTACCCAGACTTCCTGCCGATTTTTTATCGTAGCGCGAACTCCCATAAGGCTAAGGACCGAATAAATCACTAAGAGCGCGCCAAGTAGCATGGAAAGTAACGAAAGACTGACAAAGCCTAGAGCAGTTGAACCAAGCCAAATTGTCACGGTTGCGGTCAAAAGGAATGGCCAGATGCGAACCAAAATGACTAGACCGAAACCGCCAGTCGCGGCTTGCCAAAAATTTGTGGCAAGTGCGGGAACCAGCTGAAGAGACATGGCAGTCGGTAAATCAATGGTCGCGGTAAGGAGCCCAAGTGCAACTGTGGGAAGGCCAAGGCCCAATACACCCTTTACGGCACCGGCAATTACAAACGCCGAAAATACCGTTACGAGTGTCAGCGTGTCGTACATAATCTATGCTAACGCGTTCGGACGATAGTATTTGGTTAAGCGCGCTGTCATTTTTGACTGTTTGCCCCGTACTTTGTTTTTTCAGGAAACCAATCCCCTTGCTTCACGCAACGATCCAGGGATGGCCGATATTTCGGACAACCGCTAGTTTCGCGACCGATCGCGGCTCGCGCGCCTAACCTTTGCCAACGCCCAAAGAATTTACCGGTAGCGGTGTCGCCTAGAGCGCAAGGCGGCCAAAAGAATGATTGTCCGCGTCCGGGATTCTCGTTGGCACAGTCCCTTGTCCCCTTGCGCCCATGTCTAGCGATGCCAGCCGAGAACCGATGCAGAAAGGGCGTTTGATGCCAGTAGCGTCCCTAGCACTTGGCCGACGCATTGCCGGAAAGGCGACAAGCTCTGACCTATAACGCCAGCGTCTCGTTCAGGATCTGCTTGACCGGCGTAATGAGGGAGACCGCCTTCCTGAGCCGGATATTCTTCCTTTCCAATTCCTGCCGGCAAATCGCTTGGTCCACCTTTATGGCACCATGCTCGCGGCTCCGGCGACTGTAACTCTGATTCAAAAATGCCGTGTAAGGCAAATCTCGCGGAACCCATTTCCTTGGCTGCGCTTGACCTTGTGGCGTAGCTCATTCGTGTCTTGCGCCATATGTTCATGCTCTCTCCTTCAAGAGCGCAGATTGAACCGTTTTCCGCGATCCGGCGTATTCGCTTGTCAAGACCCGGATTTTGGAGCTATCGATCTTGCCCGAAAATTGGCCGACCGAGGGACGCGGGATGAATGTACAACGTGGAGACCGCGACCACTCGCCTCGCGTTGATACGCGACGGAAATTTGTGTCTCTCTATGTTTCTCGAACTTCCGTTTAGAGGTGCGCGGCATGCCTTGCGGCGGCACGCGCGGTGACGGCACCCTTTACAAGTCCGGAACCTGCCGGGTAGTTGGTGTAGAAGAAACCCCCGGTGATTTCGCCGCAGCCATACAGACCTTCAATAGGCTTGTCCTGAAAGTCGAGGATCCGCGAGTTCATATCTTGCTTCAGGCCGCCGAATGTAAAGGTGATACCGGATTCCACTGGATAGGCTCGATACGGAGGCGTATCCATTTTTTGTGCCCAGTTTGTCTTGTTCGGTGACAGGCCAACCGTGGCAAGTCCGTCCTTGCTGGTCGCGTCGAACGGCACCGAATCGTCAACTGCGCAGTTGTATGCATGTATGGTTGCTAGGAATTCGTCCTTGTCGATATCAATTTTATCTGCGAGTTCTTCTATAGTGTCGGCTTGTGCCGGATCGGCGCACGGATATCGCGTCTTGTCAAGCAGACCGAAGACCTTGGAGTCGAAAATCTGATACGCCACGTTTCCGGGTTGTTTGATGACGTCATTTGCAACTTTGACGTAGGACTGAAATAGCCAGTCAAAGCCTTCATCCGTGAAACGCTTGCCCAACCGGTTAACCAAAACGCCCCATTGGTGGCTAATACGGGTTGTGGTAGTACCGAGTTCCAGCGGGGCAAGTTCCGGCGAAGATGTATCAACGCAAGTGGAATGTGTACCGGCTATGTGACCAAACGCTTGCGCACCGATGTTAAATGCCGCCTGCATCATTTCACCGGTGTTGAACCGCGTTCCACGCGTTTTTACAATATTCCACTCTGGACCAAGATAACGCGTGCGCATTTCCGGGTTTGCTTCGAACCCTCCTGAAGCTAGAATAACGACGCCATGAATGTCCTCGTAACTGCCGTCGGGCATTCTAGCACGAATGCCGATCACGGCACCGCCGTTGTCTCGAAGCAGGTCGACGGCAGCCGTATCGCACTCGACTTCGAGATTTCTGCTCCTCAGGGCTTCAAGCTGCATATCAATGAGTCCAGGCCCAAGTCCTTTACTAGACATGAACAGACCGCCATTGTATGTGCGGTCCTCGTCCGTTGCCGTCACGAATGACGTTGCGAACTGCCAGCGGAAGCCTTCCGACGTTAGATAACGGGTAATGTCATTGCTCTCGTCGGCAATCCAATGGGCAAATTCCTTTTTCGGCTTTCCTTCGCCGACTTTCATGATCGAGTTGAAATAATCTTCTGGCGAATAGGGTTCCAAGTAGATGCTCTTCCACTCTTCCTCAGTTACTTGGGGCAGCAAGCCCATTGATTTCACTTCTTCCTGATCTTTGAACGCGAAGCGCCAGAATCCTGGCGTGAAGCGCGTGTTGCCGCCCATTTCTGCTTCTGGCGCCTTTTCGACAATCCGGATTTTTCGACATCCTTCGTCGTGAGCTATCATTGCTGCAACCATGGCCGCGCTGCCGGAACCCACCACGACCAATTGATTGTTGTTCATAACGGTCTCCTATATCGTTGCGGTGTCGCTTCGACAGGCAGCGCCTTTCTCAATTTCAAAGTGTAACATTGAACCGCTGTTGCCGTGCTGACACGAAGCAAGTTGAGTTAAACATCCGATGATCGGACGATTAAAACTTAGAGCACGAATTGGGTATTGTCAATAGGTTTAACCGCCATTTCTCCTACTGCTAGATGAATAGTCCGTTTGGTCGACGATTTGACCATTTTCCCGTCATACCCTCGAGTCCTAAGGCCGTAGCGCGCAGTATCGCGGATGCGATGCCCTGTTGCGGTAGCTTGCCTGGTCCGGGGCGGACACAAATGCGGTTTCCGGAATTCGGTAACTAGCCACCTCTTCCCGGCGATAGCGAGGAAATTTCGGGCCCAGGGCTGCGGGATTGCTCGTGCCAGGATGGCAAATTCCCGTGATGCCTTGGCGAAGAACACCTAGTCTTGCCGACTCCCCCAGTTTGCGCCATGAACGCGCCGGACAGAGACCTGAGTGCAGTACCGTCGGGCGGCGCGGGTCTGGCCGGTGTTGCAGTGTCGGAGAGTGCCGTAACGGTCCGTCTCGTGGCCGGGCCAAAAAACCGCTGATGATGTCCGCCGAGTGCTACCCGTGGCGGGATTGATTCCCTTGTCTCGGAAACGGATGAAGGAAATCGAGTTTCTCGGCCCGGCGATGCCGTGTTTCGCCACGTCAATGCCATGCCGCGGGAATTCCTGCTTGCTTCAGTTCACGCGCTCCGCGCACGGCCTCGAAAACCGCTTCCTTCATGCAAGCAAAATGGAAATGCCCGACTGCCGCAAGTAGGTCGAAAATTCCCTGCGTCGGCTCACGTTTCCTCGATTTTTAATGTGGCACCGGTAAGGGCGCGAATTTCCCGATAAAGCGACAGTTGGAGAACACTGGCGGCATAGGCGGAAGACGCATCGCGCGGGACCGGTTTCTATGACTCCCCGTGGATCTCCCGGCAAGGCAAATTCACGTTGATCACGAGATTCCTGTAGCCGTTGTGGAAAGCGGCGCAGGAAGGAAGGCGGTAAATTCGGTCACCGTAGCAGCGAAATCGAGGGTGTGCGACTGGCGGTGCCTTAAGGATACTCTCCGGTCTTCTTTAGGCAACCTAAAGGCCAACTCCGCATTCTTCCTCGGTCTCTAACGGTATGCGGAAGCGTATTCCGCCGGAGTTGAGACGAACGACACTTCCGGACCGTTCACCGATTTCACTTGGTGTGCGCACCCATTTGGCGCAAGTACCGAGTGCCTGTCTTGGCGGAGGACGACCGCGCTCATATTTTCCAGACAGCACGAGCAGGAATGGCCGAAAAGTTCGGCACCGCATGGATTCCGGCCAATGTCGCCGCGCAGGCACCGGGAATCGCGCGTTTCGAAGACGCCATCGACCAACAGTCGCGAACCACATTGTACCGCTCCTTGCGATAGCTCCGCTGGTCAGTTAGCGCGTTGGCGGTTTATCCCAAGACCGGTTCGACCGCCGGGGAAAGGGTCGCGCCGCCTATTTCGAGTCAGGCAAAAAAGGAGGTCGCGCATCAAAGGGCTCGCGAAAATGCACTCAGGATACATCGCATGCGGAAGCCGAATATATACTGGAATTTCAGTAAATTTCGTGAAAAAATTTCGTTCCGGGGGTTTCGACACGAGATAGTTTCGCATAATATCCGCGTGATTGAATCGCACGCCGAGGCGGGCCGGCAAGTAATGGACGAACCCAACTCAACCGATGCGACGAGGCCGTAGAACAGCACGGCAAGGAGGAACAAATGGCCAAAAATAATCGCCTCACGACCACGGCGGGAGCGCCGGTCCCCGATAATCAGAATTCAATAACTGCCGGCGCATTCGGACCGGTTCTGCTCCAGGACTATCAACTCATAGAAAAGCTGGCGCACCAGAACCGCGAGAGAATTCCGGAAAGAGTCGTCCACGCCAAAGGCTGGGGCGCTTACGGCACTCTGCGCATTACGGGCGATGTCACGCGCTACACAAAGGCGAGCGCATTGCGCGTCGGGCAGGAAACCGACATGATCGCTAGGTTTTCAACCGTCGCCGGCGAACTCGGAGCCGCTGACCATGAAAGAGATGTCCGAGGGTTTGCGCTTAAGTTCTACACGGACCAAGGCAACTGGGATTTGGTTGGAAACAATACGCCCGTTTTTTTTCTCCGGGACCCCTACAAGTTTCCCGATTTTATCCACACGCAAAAGAGGCACCCGCGCTCCAACATGCGTTCGCCGACTGCGATGTGGGATTACTGGTCGCTATCTCCGGAGTCGCTCCATCAGGTTACAATTCTAATGTCGGACCGCGGCCTGCCGAAATCGCCAATGCACATGAATGGCTACGGTTCCCACGCCTACAGCCTGTGGAACGACGACGGCGAAAGGTACTGGGTGAAGTTTCACTTCAAAACAATGCAAGGCCACGAATTTTATACCAATGCCGAAGCGGCTGAAATCGTAGGAAAAACGCGCGAAGGCTATCAGGAAGCGCTTTTCGGTTCAATTGAAGCAGGAAACTTTCCAAAATGGAAATTCTGCATTCAGGTCATGCCAGAAGCCGATGCCGAGAAAATGCCGTTCAACCCATTCGACCTTACCAAAGTTTGGCCGCACGGAGAATTTCCGCTGATCGAAGTCGGCGTGCTGGAGCTCAATCGAAATCCGGATAACTATTTTGCCGAAATCGAGCAGGTTGCATTTAGCCCTTCTAACATCGTTCCCGGAATCAGCTTCAGCCCGGACAAAGTCCTGCAGTCCCGGATCTTCTCGTACGCCGACGCTCACCGCTACCGGCTCGGCACCCATTACGAGGCATTGCCGGTCAATCGACCAAGGTGCCCGGTAAGCCACTACCACAAGGATGGCCTGATGAACTTTTTCGGCCATAGCGCGGGTTCGCCGGATGCGTATTACGAACCGAATTCCTTCGACGGTCCGATGCAAGTGGGAGAAGCTGTCGAGCCGCCGCTTCGAATTTCAGGGGACGGCGCGCGATACGACCATCGCGAGGGCAACGACGACTACAACCAGCCCAGAGCGCTCCATAACCTGATGAGTCCCGAACAGCGAGGAAGACTGTACAGCAACACCGCGGAAGCTATGCAGGGCGTTCCGCAAGAAATTGTCAACAGGGCTCTTGGACACTACGACAAGATCAGCCCTGAATACGGAGACGGCATTCGCGCCGCGCTGGCGCGAATGGCGGGCCATCGCGAAGCTGCGGAGTAGTTTCCGAAAATCGCATTCGCAAAAATTGGCAAGCCTAGCATTTCATTCGGCTTGCCAATTCGTCGGCAAGAATTCCCGCCGTCGCGACGCCGGGCCGATTTTTTTGTCGATGCGGCGTAAAAACTCCTAAAAATTCCAGGCTTTCAGGAAACGGCGCGCCTTCTTCGAAATGGTGGCAATGACATGTCAAAAATTAGTGTAGAAAATCCGGTCGTCGAACTCGACGGCGACGAAATGACCCGAATAATTTGGGGGATCATTAAAACCAAATTGATACTGCCCTACCTGAAGGTGGATTTAATTTACTTCGATCTCGGAATCGAGGAGCGCGACAGAACGGACGACCAGATCACGATCGAGGCGGCGAACAAAATCAGAGAAGTCTGCGTCGGGGTAAAATGCGCTACGATCACTCCGGACGAGGCGCGGGTTGAAGAATTCGGCCTGAAAAACATGTGGCGCTCGCCAAACGGCACTATTCGAAACATTTTGGGCGGAGTTGTATTCCGCGCACCTATTATTTGCCAAAACGTGCCTCGTCTGGTCCCGGGATGGACCAAGCCGATTGTCATCGGCCGTCATGCTTTCGGCGACCAATATCGCGCTACCGACATCACGTTTCCCGGGTCGGGAAAGCTGACGCTGAAATTCGAAGGCGACGATGGCGAGACAATTGAACGCGAAGTTTTTCAGGCGCCGTCTTCAGGCGTGGCGATGGCCATGTACAATCTAGACGATTCTATTCGCGACTTCGCGCGCGCTTCGCTTAATTACGGCCTAGCATTGCGCCAACCGGTCTATCTGTCCACCAAGAACACGATTTTGAAAGTCTATGACGGAAGGTTTAAGGACCTGTGCCAGGAAGTATTCGAAAATGAATTTGAAGAAAAGTTCAATGATGCAGGAATAACCTACGAGCACCGTCTTATCGACGACATGGTAGCATGCGCGCTGAAATGGAGCGGCGGATTCGTGTGGGCTTGCAAGAACTACGATGGCGACGTCCAGTCGGATACTGTCGCTCAAGGCTTCGGCTCGCTTGGACTGATGACATCCCAGCTTATGACGCCCGACGGCAAAATTATCGAAGCGGAAGCGGCGCACGGCACTGTTACGCGGCACTATCGCCAGCACCAACAGGGCAAAGAGACATCTACAAATTCAATTGCTTCGATTTTTGCCTGGACAGGAGGACTGAAGCATCGCGCCAAATTGGACGAAAATGTCGAACTGAAAAGATTCGCCGATACTCTCGAAAAAGTCGTTGTTGAAACCGTGGAATCGGGATCAATGACTAAGGACCTTGCAATGCTTGTGGGCAGCAAGCAGCCGTGGCTCTCGACGACAGAATTCCTCGACAAGGTCGCGTCAAATCTCGAAATCTCGCTTGGCGCGTGACAACGCTTCCGGCACGCCAATTTTTTAGGACCGTGCTAGCCGGATAAGGGCATACATCCGAACAGCCATCCGCATCGTTACGTAGCGGCAACGCGTGTCGCCGCAAGCAGTGCGATTCACATCACGATAAAATTCGAAGCCGCGGACCGCAGAATAGTTGCTATTGGAAATAGCTCTTCCGAGTTGAAGCTTGCGTTGCGCGCGCCGAACGAGGTTCCGGGAGTTGCGACGGAGATGCCTCGATAGTTCGGTCATCCACGAATTCGAGGAGCCGACGATTTTTCCGTCCCGCCTGCGGCCGTACTCTAGTGGGAAAAGCGCAGGTGGATCACCGCATGGTGGGGATGCCATTCCCCGACTGAATTTCGCTTGCGGCTTCAATCAAGAAGCGAATCGATCGCAGGCTGTTGATCCCGGACAAACGTATGAAGCGAGTATGATGCTAGAATCGGCTTGTCGCACAATGCTCTACAATTCTTCTACTATCACCATGTCGCGCTCCGACGAGACGCTCGAGAATTCCAGCGCTTTCCGGTAGGTATCGGAGTTGTAGCATTCCAATGCGGCATCGAAGCTAGGAAAACGAATTACGACGTTGCGCAGGCGTTCTTTTCCCTCAAGCTGCCTACAGCGCCCTCCTCTTGCCAGAAAACTGCCTCCGTGTTCGGTAATCGCCTTGGTCGCGAGTTCGGCGTATTTGCCGTAAGTATCGGCATCCTTAACGTCGACAAGGGCAATCCACAGTGCGCTCATTCCAATCCTCCGATATAGTTCTTGGCTGCCTCGACAGCAGCATTTGCGTTTTCCGGTCGATTTCCGCCTCCGCGCGCAAAATCGCGCCTTCCGCCGCCGCCCTTGCCTCCAACTTGGCCCACGACCGCACGAACCAAGTCTACTGCCGAAAGGCGCGATGTCAAATCGTCTGTAACGCCTGCGGCCACGGCTGCGCTGCCGTTAGTGACAGAAATCAGCAATACGGTTCCCGAACCGAGTCTCCTTTTTTGCTCGTCAATCAAAGGCGGCAATTGCTTGCCGGGAACTCCCTCGATTACCGAACCCAGAAACCTTATACCATTGATATCCAATGGCTCTTGAATTTGTTTGCCTGAATCTCTTCCGCGCAGGGCCAGGTCTTTTCTTAGCGTTTCAATTTCTTGCATTAACGCCTTTCGCTCGTCCAGCAAGGATTTGACTCGATGCGCTACTTCCTTTGCCGGCGATTTCAGCAACAGCGCAACTTCCGCGAGCCTTATGTCCTGCAAGCGCAAATAACTTCTTGCGGCTTCGCCGGTCAGAGCTTCAATCCGCCGAACTCCCGCGGCGGATGCAGCTTCGCCGGTCGTCACGAACAATCCAATTTCGCCGGTTCTGGACACGTGAGTTCCGCCGCAAAGCTCCATGGAATACACGGTCCCGCCCGTTCCCTTGCCCGAATTTTCTACTCGACCCATCGACACTACCCTAACTTCGTCGCCGTACTTTTCTCCAAATAGCGCCTGGGCGCCAAGTTTTTGGGCGTCGGAAGGCGCCATGATCCTTGTTTCGACGGGAAAATTGCCAGAAATGAATTCGTTTACTTCCCTTTCAACCTGCTCAATTTCGTCAAGGCTCATTGCCCGCGTGTGCGTGAAATCGAATCGCAAGCGGTTTTCGTCGTTCAGCGATCCGCTTTGGGAGACATGCTCGCCAAGCCTTCTACGAAGCGACTCGTGCAATAGGTGCGTTGCGGAGTGATTTGAACGAATCTTGCTTCGCCTTGCGCCATCCACTTCAAGCCGGGCCGATTGGCCCGTTTGGAATGATCCTTCGACGATTTCAATGGCGTGCACGGTTAATTCACCTCGTCGCTTGGTATCCAGTACGCTAGCCTTTCCGGTCGCTGATTCAATAAGGCCGGTATCGCCGACCTGGCCGCCCGCTTCTCCGTAGAATGGCGTTTGATTAAAAACCGCGGTAGCATTTCGCTTGGCGGATATCGTCGAAACGATTTCGCCATTCGCGATTATTGCTTGCAACATCCCTTCGGCGACTTCCGTTTCGAACCCAAGAAATTCCGTGGCTCCGAACTTGTCTTCGATGTCAAACCAAATGGCCTCGCTAGTTGCTGCGCCGGTTCCCACCCATGCTGCTCTCGCTTTTTCCCGCTGAAGTTTCATGGCCTCTTCAAAGCCGCGCGAATCAACTGCTTTTCCCCGTTCTCGAAGCGCGTCCTGCGTCAAGTCGAGCGGAAATCCGTATGTGTCGTAGAGTTTGAACGCCGTGGCGCCGGGAAGTTCCGCGCCGTCCGGCAATTTGGCCAGTTCGTTTTCGAGCAGCGACAATCCCCTGCCCAGCATGGATTTGAATCGACTTTCCTCTGCGAGCAGCGTTTCCCTGATAAGCGATTCGGCTCTCGACAATTCCGGAAACGCTTGGCCCATTTGCCGAACGAGTTCGGAGACCAGAAGGTGCATGCAAGGTTCGGTTGTTCCCAGTAAATGAGCGTGCCTCATGGCGCGTCTCATGATTCGACGCAAAACGTAGCCGCGACCGTCCTTTGACGGCATTACGCCTTCGGCGATCAAAAATGCGGCGGAGCGGAGATGATCTGCGATTACTCGGTGGTGAATGCGGCCCGCACCGTCGGGATCCGTCGAAGTAGCATGCGCCGATGCAATTATGAGAGCCCGCAACAAATCCGTATCGTAGTTGTCATGCTTGCCCTGAAGCAGCGCCCCGACACGTTCTAGACCCATGCCGGTGTCAATGGATGGTTTCGGCAAAAGTTGCCGGGATCCGTCTTCAAATTGCTCGAACTGCATGAATACGAGATTCCAGATTTCGACGAATCGGTCTCCGTCCTCGTCATCGCTTCCGGGCGGGCCGCCGTCGACATTTTCCCCGTGATCGTAAAATATCTCCGTGCAAGGTCCGCAGGGCCCTGTGGCACCCATCGACCAAAAGTTATCGGCCGTCGGTATGCGAATGATTCGGTCGTCCGATAGGCCGGCGTATTTTTTCCAGATTTCCGCCGCTTCGTGGTCGTCGTGGTAGACCGTTGCCAATAGCCTTTCTGCCGGAATCCCGTATTCCTTCGTAATCAAATCCCACGCGAAGGGAATTGCGGCTTCCTTGAAGTAATCGCCGAAAGAAAAATTTCCGAGCATTTCAAAGAATGTATGGTGACGAGCCGTATAGCCGACATTGTCCAAATCGTTGTGCTTCCCGCCCGCCCTGACACACTTCTGGCTTGTAGCCGCCCGCGAATAGCTGCGCTTTTCAAGTCCCGTGAAGATGTTCTTGAATTGGACCATTCCGGAGTTAGTAAACATTAGCGAAGGGTCGTTTCGCGGCACGAGCGTCGAGCTGGCGACGATTTCGTGGCCGTTTTTCCGGAAATAGTCGAGGAAAGCTGTGCGAATTTCGTTGAGGCTGGGCATGCAATTTTATTCCTGGTTCGGTCGAGTTCGATCCTGCGATTTATAGTCGTGCAGTTTCCCTGTCTACATAAACTCGGTGGCCTTCCAATCGAGACGAAAAGAAAGGAAATAGTCCGTTGCTACAAGATCAAAGGAGTAAGAGCTGAGTTCTGTAAAATCTTTTGAATCAATTTTCGAGTTGACCAAGTCCGCCGCTCCGTCTCCTAGGTCCGCTCGAACTTGACCTGTTGGATCACGGCCTGGACCAACTCGTTCAAGCAGGTCGCGACCCGTCGCTCTGTTCAGTTCTTCAGGCCCTTCCAGATGGGCTGTGCTCGACTGGCAGGTCGAGCGCACGGGCTTCACGGGGCGGGTCTAGTGCTTGCCCGTCAAGAATCGCCTCTCGTCAGACCACGCGAATAGCGTAGCGGAACACTTCGTTGGTTAAGTGGTCCAGCTGCTTGCTATCGTCGGCGAATTCGTCCAGCAAGTAGGCCATAGCAACTCCCATGTGGCCCAATCGAACCTGCGTTTCCGGAGTAATGGCACCGGCGACCAGGAAATTCAAGCATCCGGAATGTGTATTCTCGAAGCTATTTGTTTCGGACGCGAGACGCTAGAGCGCGCCGACGGAGTCGGCCCTGCCCTTGATCTCGATCGTGGCGGAGGAGCCGTGTCCTCGGGCGAACGAAAAATCCGGCTATGAATCGTATCGCATGAGTGTATCCTTCGGTCGGATATATACCCTGTCCGGAGGCACTTTTGGTGCGAAGCGGCCCCGAACCTTCAGCCGCGCCGCGATCCAGTTCTTGATTGGAGCTTCGGCAATTTCTCCGATTTCGTTTTGGAGCATCCCATCCGAAGTGATCCCTATCGTTGCAAGAATGTTCCGTTAGCCATTTTCCAGAGTCCGATAGGTGGAACCCTTGATGATCGACGACATGATGGCATTGAAAATGCTGGCCTGTTTAAGCGGCTTGTCTTCGGGAACCGGGGTCTTGCGAGTTCGGTCATCCTAAAATTTCTCCGCAACATCGGCCTGTTGAACACGTTTCCGAGAATGCAGCGCCACACCTCGATTTTAGGGGGAAGTCGCAGGGCAGTTCGCAAGAAAAATTGAATGGGCGAAGACCAACTCTGTTGGCGCGAACTATGTTCGTCGCGTGAGTCGCGTGAGTAAGAGCGCCGGGATTGATCATCAGGTCCCCAATGGGTGCGAATTTCAAGCGGTTCGCAATTCCTTGACGAATTTACGTTGCTCCGCGACAGTGCGCTTGCCAAGAATACCTGAAAAAACAGCGACCGCAGCGGGTTGAGTTCGGATCGCGAGCCATTGCCGCGCACACGCCTGTAAACGCGCTTTCTCATCTCGCGACGACCGAAGCGCGCCATTTGCTGGCTAGAGTATCCCTTGCCTTTCGCCAGTTTCCAGATGTTCGAGCACGTGAGACCGACCTGTTCGGCGAAGTCGGCAAGAGAGATTTCGACAATTGTCCTTCCCCATGGAAATGCACGCTGTCGATGACCGTGATCACCGCGTCGCCCGTCCGGCCGGACGAGCCGGCCTAGCACCGCGACGACGACGGCCATCTCAAAAAAGTATGCTCGGCAAGTCGAACTAGGTTTCCATTGCTTAACTCGTCCGCTCGGTCGAGCAGGATGCGCAGAATTCCATTGACGGCTTCTTGCCCGCCGTACATCTCGACCGCGCAATCCAGCGTCTCCCGATGGTCACCGTAGACGCCCTCCAGCCACTCCAATTATCGCTTGTTCTCGACGGCGGCCGACAAAATCCTCTGCCGGAGCGCGGAATAGCCGCCTTGGTCGCAACCCATCCATGCCTGTTCGAGCGAGTAGGTGCAGGTGCATTTGAATCGGTTGGCATGCGGCCGGATGCGATCACCATGGCGAAGACAGACTACGCAATGTCCTCGGGCGTTTCCAGGCACGATCCAGTGGCGAGTTCGGGATGTCCGCCTCCGCAATGCTCCCTCGGCGCACCGGAATCATCCGAGATATCGGCATGCCGTCTTTTCAGCGCATTGCTGAACCGGGAATTTGGACCTAGGTCCGTCGACGAACGCAGGTAGCGGTCGGCACGCCGGTCCCGCCGGAGATACTGCCCATTCTTGCAGGTGCAACTCGATTCCGCAAAAACGAACGGTCCGGCCAAATCCAAAGGAGAAGAGTGGCTCGCATCACCGAAATCTACGTTGAACTACCGCGCCCTCGCGATTTCTTCCTCGGTCTCTGGAGAGAATGCCCCTGCGGTATTCGGAGCATGGGGAAAAGAAAACTCTCTTGGCGCACAGCGTATGTGCCGCGCATGACGCTAAAGCGCGGTCCGGCTGCGTTCAAAGGCATCCGAAGATAGGCGATTTGACGCCGCGGCAATGGCCGATCCTGCCAAGGCACCGACCGGCACGATCCCGGTGCCCACTGCCTTGCATTAACGACCGGCGGCCGCAAGAGGCGTCGTGCAGAGCCCGGCGAATGGGTAAAGGGCCGCGCATGGTTTTTCATCGACCAGCAGTTCCCTTGATAGTTGTCTGGAAAAGCCTTCCTTGTATTTCAACCAGCGCAGGCCCGGCACCCCTCGGCTGCCTTGATAGGAAACCGACTCTCGGGAATAGCGTACGTTGACGGAAATCCGGCGCGCAAAGCGGTTCGCCGAATCCTTTCGCCCTGTTACGGAGCCACCGTTCGGTGAAACTGCCTCCGCTTTCTCGGGAGTGCTCATAGTCGCCCCACTGAGTGCCGGCCATTGTCGGCGATGAGATCCTTGCGGCGAGACCGCTTGCCCACTAGGCCGTTGACGACCCTCTTCATCCGATCTGCGTATCGGCGTCGAGGACGCCGCGACGCTCCCCGAAACTCTCGACAAAGCGGTCTAGATGCCTCGGCGAAATGAAATAGTGTGAGTTATGCCTTTGCCGAAACGCTTGCGTATTGAAAAGACCGAGTCGATTCCTCGGGAATTTGCTATGCCCTTAACGTATTCCCCGACACCGTGTTGAACAGCCTCGAGGCGAAGTAACCCGCGATTGCCTGCGTTCTCGCACGTGCCCGCCATGGCGTCCGCGTCAGCGGGCTTCGCCACGAAGCGTTGTGGCGCCTTAGCGTCCGTAGGATCCACGACATCGGGCCGGCGCGTTCTGGCCAACCACGGTTCGGAGGTTGCTTCGACTTGGAAAATCCGAATGAGTTCCGGTAGCAAGATACCTTCAAGGCATGCCATGAAGGTATTCCTGAGATTCGCGCTATATCCCCCGGTATTTCCTGACTTTAATAAAATGTTGTTCATTGTCGAGTTAGGCGTTGCGGGGCGCTGCCGCAAGGATTTCCAATATTCCGGAGCGTTAACGAAGGAATCGGTTGATCAGCTAGCGGACGCGGCGGCGCCGTCGGTTGATTCTGCGCGCTGCAGGCCGTGTGCCTCGCGGATTTTCGATTCAATTTCGACGGCGGTGTCTTTATTTTCGGCTAAAAATTGTTTGGCGTTTGCCCGCCCCTGCCCGATTCTTTCGCTGCCGTATGAAAACCAAGACCCAGATTTTTCGACGATACCGGCCTTGACGCCTAGATCAATCAATTCGCCGGATTTCGAAATACCCAGGCCGTACATGATGTCGAATTCAGCGATTTTAAATGGAGGCGCCATCTTGTTCTTGACAACTTTCACTCGCGTGGTGTTGCCTACGACGCTGTCTCGGTCCTTGATTTGGCCAATGCGCCGGATGTCGAGCCGGACGGACGAGTAGAACTTCAGCGCGTTTCCTCCGGTTGTAGTCTCCGGGGAACCGAACATCACGCCGATTTTCATGCGAATTTGGTTAATGAAGACGACCATGCAATTGGATTTGCTAATCGTCGCCGTCAATTTTCGCATGGCCTGGCTCATGAGACGCGCCTGCGCGCCGACCTGCGCATCGCCCATATCGCCCTCGAGCTCGGATTTGGGCGTGAGAGCCGCGACAGAATCGACTACAACAAGCGACACAGCTCCGGAACGAACCAGCGTGTCGGTGATTTCGAGTGCCTGCTCGCCCGTGTCCGGCTGAGAAATAAGCAAGTCGTCCAGATCGACGCCCAGCTTTTGCGCGTAGGCCGGGTCCAGCGCGTGTTCTGCATCTACAAATGCGCAAATTCCGCCCTTTTTCTGTTCTTCCGCGACGACATGAAGCGTCAACGTCGTTTTGCCCGAAGACTCCGGTCCGTAAATCTCAATTACGCGGCCCTTGGGCAATCCGCCCACGCCAAGCGCAATATCTAATCCTAGGGAACCGGTGGAAGTGACCTCGGAATCGGCGACCGATTTGGCTTGGCCAAGGCGCATGATAGAGCCTTTTCCGAAGTTGCGCTCGATTTGCCCCAAAGCCGCATCCAAGGCTTTTTGTTTGTCCATTGTGCGACTTTCAAATTTTAAAAGATTGCCTGTCATATATTACGCTCCTTATTTCAGATTTGAACAGCGTCGGCAACGATCACGTGTTCTCTTTGTGTTCTAGCCTCCCCTATACCCTACGATAGGGAACAATACAAGAACTTTTTGGGGGTGCTATCACATTTGCGATCATGACAATATCTTGTTTTTGAACGATCAATCCGTGCTACAATTAGCATTTGGCATCGATTGCGCTGTGGCTTCCGAGCAACAATTGATTTCCATGCAAATCGTAGCAATCTAAACTGCCGAATCGCGTGAATGCACCTTTTCGAGTCTGTTAAATACCCTCAGGGGGACATCTTCGAGGCAGGCACTAGATGAATTCTTGAACTGCTCAAAAAAGTGCTAGCGAACGCACGTCATGGGAGGTTTGAATTTTATGACAGCAATTAATCGAATCGGAAGTTGGCTAGTTTAGGCAAATTGCCCGGCCCGCGAATCGGTCGCTGCTCTCCGGGAAGATTCGGAAATACTACGATGATGAAGCCTATCGAGAGAATGGGCTAATTCAAATCAGCAAGGGCTTGGCATTGGACACTGCAGCGGCGGTTCCCGCGGCAAAAGAATTTGGTCATCGTGACGCCGGGAAGAGAAGTCAAACTGCGCTGGCGGAAGTCAATTTATTCGAGATTCGAAAATTGACGTCCTCGGTTTAACGACAACTGTCGGGCGCCTTGTCTGCCAGATGGAACTACTCGGTCCGGGATATTCGGATTCGGCGACGCGGCAAAGATCTGAATCTAGGAAGAAGCGACAAACGCGTAGCCCGTTCCGTATCTCTCAAGCTGTCCCACCTCGGCACCCAATATGTGACCGGCCGTGAAGTAGGTAGCGTCGCTGGCAACCATATCGAAAAATCGTTTCCGGGTCCTTACGGCAAGTTCCTTGTCCACGTCGTAAGCGATCGCGATCTCTGGATTCGCCAGCTGCAGATCCTGCGCATGGAATATGTCGGTTGCAAAAATGAAACTTTCGTCGCCCGAATCTATCAAGATGCCCACGTGTCCGGGCGTATGTCCCGGCAAATCCATCAATGAAATTCCGGAAGAAATCTCCGCGTCTTTATCGACGCTCTTGATTTTGCCATCGTAGGCGTTGAGTACTGAAGCCGCCAATTGCTGAAATTTCCGGGCTTCCTCATTCGGAAAATTGTCCAGATTGGACCAAAAAACTATTTCGTCGGATGTGATGAATACTTCGGCTGCATCAAAAACCGCTGAGCCGTCCGGCGTTACGGCTCCTGCTATGTGGTCGGGATGAAGATGGGTGAGAACGAGGCGATCGATGTCGGATTCCGCTATGCCGATCTCTGCCAGCGCAGCCGGTAAATGTCCTGTTTCAGGACCGGACAAACCTCGCATTCCCGTATCTATTAGCGTGTTCCCGCTTTCGTCGCGAATTAGCAACGAGTTGAAATTTGTTTCAATCTTGGATTTGTTCGCGTTCACCAGCAATTCGTTGATCTCCGACGATTCCGCGCCGGAAAAAAGCTCGCTCCCGAATTCCGCGCTTCCGTCCGACAAAGAGAATATCTCAAAGCTACCTAACTTGTGGCTTGCGGAATTAGTCATGACACCTCCTGAATCGTCGCATTGTCGTGAGAATTCCGAATATGCGATTCATGCGGGACTAGGCAATATCTCCAAATGTTTCTCCGAGCAAATATGATTGTGGAATCATCGGGCAATTGCGTTTCACCTGAATCGCTCGGAATACGCTCGAGTTCATGAAGTATACTTCTTCGAAGGCCGGAATCCGCGGGCGACGACATATTTTTCTGAGCTGTCGCTCCTGCTGGCCGGCGGCTTAACGTTCGAGCATTTGGCAAAATTCTCTTTCAATCGAGTTTGAAGGCTTGCTTCCGCGCCTCCAGCAAGCACCTTGGACACGAATGTTCCCCCTTCGGCCAGTACTTCGATCGCGAATTCCGCTGCGGCCTCGCACAGCGCCATGATTTTAAGGTGGTCGGTTTGCCTGTGCCCGGTACTTGGAGTGGCCATATCCGAAAGCACGGCATCGACCGGACCGGACGCAAGCTCTCGGATTCGAATTGGCGAATCGTTGTCAAGAAAATCCAGCTGGTAGCTCTCGACGCCTTCGATGGGATCTATCGGCTTCAGGTCGATGCCGATGACTCGGCCCTTCGGTTGGCCCGGTCTTCCGGCGGAATTGACCTTCGCGGATGCGATTTGGCACCAGCCACCTGGTGCGCACCCAAGGTCGACTACGATGTCGCCTGGAGCAAGAAACCGGAATTTGTCATTAAGTTCCAGCAATTTGAAGGCGGCTCTGCCTCTCAATCCCTTTTGACGCGCCAATTTGACGTACGGGTCGTTGATCTGCCTTTGCAGCCAGCGCGTTGAACTCGGCTTCCGTTTCTTTGCGGATCGAACCCTTGCCTTGAGGTACCGGCCTCTTCCAGAATCAGGCTTCATTTCAGTTTGGCTGCTGCGAATTTGTGTCGAAAACCGATGCACGGTCGATGCGAACAAGGCAAGCCCTGAAAGCGAAGCAGTATTGCGGTTGCCCAAAGTGAGGAGGCAATCCTTCATTTTCCAGGCCGGTTCTGGAAGCTCATAAATTCTGCAAAATTTTTTCGCCATTAGGCGTCGAAAAATTAAATATTTTTCGCGCAGCTGCAATACTTGAAGAATCCGAAGAGTTATTGGTCGCATTACGGATGCGTGTAGTCGAAATCGGGCATATTCCAATTCTATATCGGCGATACGAAGCGCGGAATTGCCCAATTCAGTGGCCCGCGATGCCGGAAATCATTGTTGTATATTGGCGCGACATACCCGCGCAAGTGATCGTCGGCAAAGGCCGGCGCGCTGCCAAAGTTCAGCTTTCGGAAAGATTCGAGCAAGCGATCGACAGATGCGCAATGAGAATCGGCGCAAAGGATACCGATTCATATCTCGCCGAATGGCGCAAAGTGCCCCTGCGCGAAGTCGAGGGCAATGCGAATTCCTTGGCGGAATCGGAATCTTCTCGTCTCGAAATGGAGTATGATTCTGTGCGACTGGCTTATCTCGTTGAAAACGGCGGCTGGGAGAACGAATCGAATTTAGCGGGTGCCGCCAAATTATGATCATGGATGAATATTCTTCCCGCGCTGGCAAGCGGGAAAGGACTTTGGCAACCGCTGAAGCCGTCGCAGAAATGATCCGGGGATTTTCGATCGAAGTCATGCCGAGAACGGCGGCCAAAATCGAGAATTTTTGCGACATTCTTCCTCAAGGAACGCGCGTCTATGTCGCCATGATTGAAGGAACTCCTCTTGAGGACATGGTCGCGACGGCAAAGCGCATACGCGCCGAAGGGTTCCCGGTGATGCCCCACATCCCCGCAAGGCTTATAAATGGCCGCCGCGAACTCGCCGATTTACTGCGGCGATACTCCGGCGAAGCGAACGTCGACGAAGCTCTAATTTTGGGCGGCGGCGCGAAAGCGCCTGTAGGTGAATTTCAGTGCGCGATGCAATTGCTGGAAACTGAATTGTTTACCCGAAACGGATTCAATAGAATTCACATTGCCGGCCACCCCGAAGGCAACCGAGACATCGACCCGCGTGGTGGAACGGCGAGCGTCGACGCCGCGCTGGCGAGCAAGCATGAATTTCTGAATAGAACGGATGCCAAAGTCGCAATTGTAACCCAGTTTCTTTTTGAGGCCGCGCCGGCTAGCGCATGGATGCGCAGGATCAAGGAAAACGGGATCGATCTTCCAGTCCATCTCGGTGTCGCGGGACCCGCCAAATTGCAATTGCTGCTGAAGTTCGCCATGTCCTGCGGAGTAGGCGCTTCGCTTCGAGTATTGAAAAGAAGAGCCCGGGACATTCCCAATCTGCTGCGAACGCATGAGCCTACCGAATTGATTGCCGATGTTGCCGGACTAAAGATGAAAAACGAGATGCAACAGCTTGTAAAATTGCACTTATTTCCGCTTGGCGGAATTAAGGCCAGCGCGAGATGGGCCGCTGAATACGGAGGGCATCCGAATACTCTCCGAACATTCCGAAAATAGAGTTGCGGTGCAATGCCCAGGACAATTGTCGAATCTCGAAGTAGGACGGCAGTTATCGGGTTTGACGAACCATTCTGCGTGATAGGCGAACGAATAAACCCAACCGGGCGTAAAATGCTTGCGACCGAACTCGAAGCGGGGATTTTCAGCACTGTCGAGTCCGATGCGCTGGAGCAGGTGTCGTGCGGCGCGACGATGCTGGACGTCAATGCAGGCGTCGTCTACAATTCCAATCCGGATCCGAACCAGACAGAGCCTCCCCTGATGCGCAAGCTTATCAAGCTCGTGCAGAGCGTCGTCGATGTTCCCCTTTGCATCGACAGCTCGGTGCCCGCAGCATTGGAAGCGGGGCTGGAGCAGTGCGAAGGCCGACCGCTGGTCAATTCCGTGACCGGCGAGGAAGAGCGGTTGGAAACTATTCTCCCACTAGTCAAGAAATACAATGTTCCCGTCGTGGCCATTTCAAACGACGATACCGGAATATCTGAAGACCCCGACGTCAGATTCGCGGTTGCCAGGAAAATCGTCGAGCGCGCCGCCGACCACGGAATTGCCGTTCACGACGTCGTGGTGGATCCGCTCGTCATGCCGGTCGGGGCCATGGCCACGGCCGGGAACCAAGTCTTTTCACTTGTGCGGCGTCTGCGAGAAGAACTCGATGCAAATACGACCTGCGGAGCCTCCAATATTTCGTTCGGCCTTCCCAACAGGCATGGAATCAATTCGGCGTTTTTGGCGATGGCAATTTGCTCGGGCATGACGTCGGCAATCATGAATCCTACGAGACCTCAGGAAATGGAAGCGGTCCGCGCCGCAAATTTTCTTACAAACAATGACCGGCACGGCTCCGAGTGGATCAAGAATTATCGCCCGCCTCAGGAGAGGTCGGCGTCTGAACTGCCTATTCGCGAGAGACGCAGGCGGCGAGCGAGATAACGGTGCCGCCGAACTATTGCATAAAATGGAACGGAAAACCGTGCGCAGGCAAATAGCGACAGCCCGGGCTAATTCCGGTGAAGCCGCCTGCGGCAATGCATTCCAGCGCTTGACCAATAGGATTTCGAAAAACAAAGTACCGCTTCCGACGCGATTCCCCTAGTTTTGAATTATCTTTGAGGTGGCCGTATGGCCGACGATGATCCGCTCGTAGTATTTACGCCCTCGGGCAAGCGAGGACGCTTTCCGAAGGGCACTGCGATTCTGGCGGCGGCCAGAAAGCTCGGAGTCGACTTGGACAGCGTTTGCGGCGGACGCGGCATTTGCTCCCGATGCCAAATAAACCCCGCCTTCGGATCGTTTCCCAAACACGGAATCGAAGCGCTTCAATCAAATATTTCAAGTTGGAACGCGATCGAGGAGCGCTACAGATCGAAACGAGGACTTCGGGAGGGACGGCGCCTTGGATGCCAGGCCAAGCTACTTGGCGATGCGGTTGTCGACGTTCCACCCGAATCCCAGGTGCATAAGCAGGTCGTCCGCAAGTATGCCGCCGACAGGAAAGTCGAAATGGCGCCTGCGACAAGGCTCCTCTATATCGAAGTCGACGAGCCCGACATGCACGATCCATCAGGCGATTTTGAAAGGGTTCGCAAGGCCCTTGCCAATCAATGGGAAGTTTTCAATGCCGTAATCGATTTTGGCTTGCTCAAGTCGCTCCAATCCGCCCTCAGGAATGGAAGGTGGTCGGCGACGGTCGCTATGCATGAAGCTTCAAGCGGCGAATATCCGCGAATTGTTGCGATATGGCCCGGATTTTACGACGGGGCGATATATGGCGTTGCGATAGACCTTGGATCGACGACGATCGCAGCCCATCTTTGCGATCTACGAGATGGCTCGGTTTTGGCGTCGGCGGGAAGAATGAACCCCCAGATACGGTTCGGCGAAGACCTGATGAGCCGAGTATCTTATTCGATGATGAATCCTTCCGGCGCGTCGCAAATGACCGAGGCCGTCGCCGAAGCGGTCGATGACGTCATCTCGGACGTGGCCTGCGAAGCAGATGTCGATTTTTCGGCGATCCTCGAACTTGTCGTGGTCTGCAACCCGGTCATGCACCATTTGTTTTTGGGAATCGATCCCGTCGAACTCGGCCAAGCGCCATTCGCTCTGGCGGTCGCCGATGCCGTTTGCGCGACGGCAACGGATCTTCGGCTTAGAAATCCGCCGGCGGCGGCGAGAGCCTATTTGCTGCCGTGCATCGCCGGTCACGTCGGAGCCGATGCCGCCGCCGTCGTACTGTCAGAAGAACCCCACAAGACGGCCGACAGAGTTCTAGTCGTTGACGTTGGCACAAATGCGGAAGTCATATTTGCCGACCGCAATGGAGTGCTTGCCTGCTCGTCGCCGACGGGTCCTGCATTCGAAGGAGCTCAAATTTCGTCGGGGCAGCGCGCGGCGCCGGGAGCCATTGAGCGTGTCGAAATCGATCCGAGTACCAAGGAACCGAGATACAAAGTCATCGGGTGCGACCTCTGGTCTGATGAAAAGGGGTTTAACGCCGCTACGTCCGGTACCGGAATTACCGGAATCTGCGGTTCGGGCATAATCGAGGCAGTTGCCGAAATGCGCATGTGCGGAATATTGGACAAATCCGGGCTTATCGGCTCATCGTCGCAAACCGGTTCTTCTCGATGCCGGGCGGATGGACGCACAAACCTCTATGTGATTCGCGACGCGGAGCGGCAGGGAGAAAATCCGATCGCGGTAACGCAGGCCGATGTCCGCGCGATCCAGTTGGCCAAGTCGGCTCTCTACGCCGGCGCCAAGCTTCTGATGGAAGAAGCGGGAGCATCTTCGGTTGATCGAATTGTACTCGCGGGGGCTTTCGGCGCGCACATTTCGCCGAAGCATGCGATGGTTCTTGGCATGATCCCCGATTGCCGGCTGGACAATGTCGTTTCTGCTGGAAACGCTGCCGGTACCGGCGCGCGAATAGCGCTTTGCAATGTCGATTCGAGGCGGGAAATCGAGAAAGTTGTTCGTTCAATCAAGAAAGTGGAAACGGCAGTAGAACCCAAATTCCAGGAGCACTTCGTCAATGCAAACGCCTTGCCGCATGCCAAGGACGCATTCCCCAACCTCGCGAATGTCCTCGCGCTTTCCGAACAGTCGTTCAATTTGATGGGCGCGGTCCGCGGCGGCGACGCGCGGCGGCGGCGAAAACGCAAGTAACCGGGCCGCGGGAATAGACTCTCATTCACCTGCAGGGCCTCGCTGCTGTCGAATTCAAGCGTGGACCGCAAATTCAGAAGAGGGCGGCAAGCAATTTTTCAAATGGGCAGGCCACTGAGACAGCTCGGAATTCACAATCCTGTTCAACAAGAGGGAATTCCAGTCAATTGGCGGAGCGTCTCACTACCAATGCAAATCGCCGGCGCGCGCAAGTCGGGCCGCGCGACGAATAAAAATCGAATAGCCGAAGAATTTTTTTTCGGCACGCATGCGTTCATTTTGCGAACTCAGCCTTTCCGATCCAATGCCGCGAACCGAGAATTCCTCGGAAATTGCGCGGCTTGCGGAAGTGGAGGGCATCTCCTATTCAACGAAAAATTAGGTGCGAATTCGACTTGAACGCCCTATCGTAAGAGCGACGAATCGCTTGGACATCAATCCGCAAGCCGCCATTCGCAATAGATTCCCGTGGTGGCGGAAAGGGATAGTTGATGGCGGGTTGTCGCCGAGCACGACCAAATTCCGGAGTAAATCGCAATGGCCGATCTAGAAATCTCCAACTGCATCAACGATACTTGTCCCTGGTCGGGAAAGCCTGTTCAAGCGGACTCCCTGACCGTGCACGACGGGAATGTCGTCGGGTTTTGCAATCCCGGGTGCCGCGACAAATTCGAGACTGCGCTCCGCTTCTTCGAGAAGGCGAGAGCATCAAGCTCGCCATCAAATTAAACTCAGTACAGTTAAGCACGAATTTCGCGGCGCTTTCGCGTTTCTGGAAAAGACCGGAGCCGGATTCGAGAGCCGACTCCGCAAGCTGCCATGGCGCGACGCGGCATTCTGCGCGGAGTTGCCGCGCCGAGGCCGCCCCACGCCGAATCCTGTCAAACGCACCCGGTTTCGGGCCGAAATCTATACGATGCCCGATACGCGCCTTGTCCGCCCTATCGACTTTCTGCGTCCGATCGGCGCCGCGCATCGGCAATGTAGTCGAGCAATTGACGCGTCGACCCGGTGTGGCGGGAATCCGCCCCTTCAGCGATCGCCGGCAGCAGAGACTTCGCGATTTCCTTGCCGGCCTCCACGCCCCACTGATCAAAACTGTTGATTCCCAGGATTGCGCCTTCCACGAATACCCGGTGTTCGTACAAGGCTAGGATCTGACCCAAAACGAACGGAGTGAGCTTGGGATAGATCAAGGTCGTCGACGGCCGGTTGCCCTTGATTTCCCTGTGCCGCGCAAGCGAATTCCGGCTGCTCGCGGCAGCGGGATTCTTTGAAACGGCTGAATGCCGGCCATTGCCGGGATAACCGCGCATCAAGACTTCCGACTGCGCGAGGCAGTTGGCCAAAAGCAGATCATGATGCTCTTTAAGGTCCGGCTCGTGCGAGACCGCCGCCACGAGAAATTCGCATGGTGCGATACGGGTTCCCTGAAACAATAGCTGGTGAAAAGCGTGCTGTCCGTTTGTCCCCGGTTCTCCCCAGACAACCGGCCCGGAAGATCGCGGCAGCGGGCGACCGTCCATCGAGACGCTTTTGCCGTTGGATTCCATTGCCAGCTGCTGCAGATAGGCGGGCAGCAGGCGAAGCCGCTGATCGTACGGAAGTATCGCGAGGGTCTCGTAGCCCGCGATCTGGTGGTGCCAAATCCCGGCAAGCGCCAGCAGAACAGGCATGTTGGCTCGTGAAGGCGCAGTTAGAAAGTGCGCGTCCATGGTCCTTGCTCCGCGAAGAAAGCCATCGAAATGGCTTGGCCCGATAGCGATCATCAGGCTCAGCCCGACAGGTCCCCAAACCGAATAGCGACCGCCGACCCAATCTTCGAATCCGAATACGCGGTCTTTGCCGATTCCGAATTCGACCGCTCTGCCCGCCTCCGACGACACCGCGGCGAACTGGCGGCTTACGCTGTCTGCGCCGCAGGCATTCTCCATCCAAAATTTGACAGACTTCGCGTTCGTAATCGTCTCGATTGTCGTGAAGGTTTTTGACACGACGATTGCCAGGGTCCTTGTCGGGTCGAGCCGCGCGGTAACGTCGCGAACATGCGACCCGTCCACATTTGAAACGAAATGCGTTCGTAAAGCCTCACCGTACGGAACAAGCGCAGCGGTCGCCATCGCCGGCCCGAGGTCGGATCCGCCGATACCGATATTTAGGACATCCGTAAATCGATCGGCGCGCAACGGTCGGAGGGAGCCGTCGCGTATACCGCTAGCGAATGCGGACATCCCGGACAGGGATTCGCGAATGCCCGGCTTGACATCTATCCCGTCCACGAAAACGGGATGGCCGTTCGGATCCCTCAGTGCCGTATGCAAGACAGCGCGGTTTTCCGTAACGTTGATTCGCTTTCCGTCAAACATGCGTTGCCGACGTTCGGCGACACCTGATTCGTCGAAGAGGCGCAAAAGCCTCGAGAGGGCTTTTTCATCTATCGAGGTCTTTGAAATATCCAGGAGCAGACCGTCGGCCTCCAGCGAAAACTTTTCCGCCCTTTCGGGATCCTCGTCGAACAGCGTACGGATTTGACGGTCGGCCGTCTTTCGGAAGTAGCCTTCCAGTTCATGCCATGAATTCACGATCGCCTGCCGTTTCTCGCTTTAATGCACGAATCGATTCAATTTCAATTTCGGAGGATCGGCGAATTTCCGCGACTTCTCCGCTCGGGTCTCTTTCCTTCGCAGCAAATTCGTAGCAAGTAGAAATCGAGAATCTCGAGGTATGGGCTCCGCGCTACTCTATCGGACGCCATTTCGGCGTTTCGCCGTAAAAGATATCAACCGATTCACGAGGACCTTCTGAGTTCTGGCTGTAGCTTTCAGGCGTTTCCCCGTTTTCTTCCCACTGCGAAATTATAGGATCGGCCCAAGCCCAAGCAGCTTCGACCTCGTCGCCTCGCATGAACAGGGTTTGATTTCCTCTTATCACGTCAAGGATCAACCTCTCGTAAGCGCTGGCTGACAAGCCATCGGATCCCAGCGCGTCGGAGAAGCTCATATCAAGAGGAACCTGCTCAAGCCGCATGCCGCCAAGTCCTGGCTCCTTGATCATGACGTTCATCGTGATTCCCTCATCGGGCTGGAGCCGCAAAACCAGCACGTTATTGTAAATTTTCTTTCCTTTTCCGAAGATCAAATGCGGCAATTTTTTGAAAACGATTGCAACTTCCGACACTCGCGCTCGCAGTCTCTTTCCGGTTCGGAGGTAGAATGGCGTACCGGCCCATCGCCAGTTGGCGATATTGCAGCGCAGCGCAACAAAGCTTTCGGTCTTACTATCGGGGTTGCCGGCGTCTTCTCGATAGCTTCCGCGATCGCCGTCGGCGAGGTACTGTCCGCGCACGATGTATTCCGGCCGTACGATTTCGAGCGACTTGATGACCTTGAGCTTTTCGTCTCGCACGGCGTCCGGCTCGTATACCCACGGCGGCTCCATGGCGACGAGGCAAAGCAGCTGCATCAAGTGGTTCTGTACCATGTCCCGCATGGCGCCGACGCTATCGTAGTATTCCCCGCGACCCTTAACGCCAATTGATTCAGCGACCGTGATCTGAACGTTTTCGACGTATTTATTGTTCCAGATCGGCTCGAAGAAGGCGTTCGCGAACCTTATCGCCATGAGGTTCTGGACGGTTTCCTTCGCAAGGTAGTGGTCGGTGCGGTAAATCTGAGATTCCGAAAAAGTCTTCAACAAAGATGCATTTAGCGATCGGGCGGACTCTAAGTCGTATCCGAACGGCTTTTCCAGTACGATCCGGGAGCTTCGATTGGCCGCTCCGCAGCCGCCTATCCTCTCGGCGATCGGCCCGAAAAGCGACGGCGAAACCGACAAGTAATACGCCTGGATTCTATCGCTGCGAATCGCTTGGCGAAGTTCGGGCCAACCGGCATCGAGCCGGGCATCGAGCGGGACGAATGACAGCAGCTTCAGGAAATCATCGATTGTTCCCGGGTCGGGATCTTTGCATCTTTTCGAAATCGACGCTCTGGCGAACTCAAGGAAGGAGTCCGTGTTGCCGGATCGCGAAGCGCCTATGATTTTCGAACCCGGCAAAACTTGCTTGCCCGCGAATCTACGGTAGAGGCTGGGAATTATCTCACGGCGGGATAGATCGCCTGTCGCCCCGAACAGCACAAGGTCGAATGGTTCCACTGGAATGACTTTCGAACGCATCCTGTCGATTTATTCCCGTTATAGCGTTGCCGGCAACGCCGGCCGTCCATTCTCGAATCGTGTTTCGATAGAGCGCGCTCAATTGCGTTGCAAGTGCCGAGGTAACGAAATCGAGGCATGAACGGGTTCGCGGCAATCGACGAGTTTCGCGGATGCCCATCATTCGACCCCGGATTTCGATCAAATACTCTCGAATTTCAAACCGGGAACGAAGCGTTTCGCGATTATCTCTCCCCGAGTTTCCCCTTTAGGAAGTTCAGAGTGGCGTTCGAAGATACGTCGTGCGCGACGAAGGCATCGCCGACCCCGCGAAAGAGAACGAATCGAAGCCTTCCCGCGCAGGATTTTTTGTCCTGCCGCATGAAGTCAAGAAACTTTTCGGCTGGAGGAAGCTGACCCGAAATTTCCGCCAGCGAATTCATGGCGCCCGCGTCGCGGAAATGACGGCGCACCCTACTCGAAACGTCCGGTCCGCAATAGCCGAGTTGGCAGGAGAATTCGGCCGCCAAAACGCATCCGATGGACACGGCCTCGCCATGCAGCAACCGGTCCGAATATCCCGTCGCCGCCTCGAGAGCATGAGCGAATGTATGGCCGAGATTCAAGAGCATTCTCTTTCCGCGTTCCGTTTCGTCCTCGGCTACGATTGCCGCCTTCAGCTCGCAGCACCGCCGGATCGCGGTCGCAAGATCGGCGGGCATGCCGCTCTTGAGTGAATCGACGCGACGCTCAAGCCATCCAAAGAAATTCCGGTCTCCCAAGAGTCCGTATTTGGCAACTTCCGCGTAGCCGGCCAAGAAATTTCGCTCGTCCAGTGTCGAAAGCGTGGAAATATCGGCGAGGACAAGCGATGGCTGATGAAACGCTCCGATGAGGTTCTTCCCAGCTACGGAATTTATTCCGGTTTTGCCTCCTACCGAGCTGTCGACCTGGGCCAGCAATGTTGTCGGCAGCTGTATGAAGCGAACGCCGCGCCTCAGGACTGCGGCCGCGAATCCGGCCAAATCGCCCACGACGCCGCCGCCGAGCGCGGCAACGAAATCTCCGCGCTCCGTCTCTATTGACAAAAGCCACTCGACTATTCTTTCGAGTTCACTCCAAGTCTTCGCTGCCTCGCCTTGAATGGTTTCATAAACTTCTAGTTTGATTCCCGCCGATTCCAGGCTTTCGCTTAGCGGCGAAAGATAAACGCTTGAAACCTCGGGATCCGCTATTATCGCCAAACGGGGCCTCGGCAGCATGGGACAAATATAGCTCGCTGAACTCGCAAGCAGACCGTTGCCAATGAGGATGTCGTACGACCTCTCCCCCAGCTCAACTCGAATGGATTCAGGTACCATTTTCGTCCAACTTGGCTACTATCCCCAATTCCGAATCCGCCAAGGCGCGCACGACTTTCGCGGCCATTTCAGGAACCGTTAATCCCCATTCGGCTTCTACCGCGATTTGCGCTTTGCCGTAGAATGGCGTCCTTTCTTCCAGCAACTCCCTGAGAGTCTTGTAAGGGTCATCGGTTCGAAGGAGTGGACGGGTCGATTTGTGACGCACGCGCTCCCAAAGCAAGTCCGGCTCCGCCTTGAGCCAAAGCGAGACTCCCTGCTCGCAAATCATATGGCGATTGCGCTCAAGCATGAACATTCCGCCGCCGCCGCCAATGACTTTCGATCCGCCGTGAAGCAGCTTGTCGAGCGTCCGCGATTCCAATTCCCTGAAGTACTGTTCCCCGAATCGCTCGAAGATCTGTGCGATTTCCATCTGTTCGGATTTCTTAATTTCGCCGTCTGAATCAAGGAACGGAACGGAAAGCAGCTTGGCGAGTTCGGCGCCGACGGCGGACTTGCCGCAGCCCATCATGCCGACCAGCACAACGCTTCTTTTCAATTTATTTTGAGTAATATTTTCCAATGCCCTCGACCCCGGCGCCGCCCGCCATTCGCATCGTGCAAATTTAGCGATATTGCGATATTAGATTCCCGAATCTGAATGCATGAGCAAAAGCGATTTAGCAAGTTAGGGAAGCGGGAATGAAACGACTCTTTGTCGCCATTGGCATCGTCGTCGCGATTGCCGCCGCCGGAATCACTGGCTACGCATTTTTGGGCGACATGACGCCGCTGGACGAAAAGGTAGTGGTACCCATCAAAATCGATGCAAACTAGCTTCGTACTCTGGACCATCGCAATTGTCGCGGCAATTCCCGCGCTTGCCGATGATCCCCTGTCCGCCATCGATTGGCTCGAGGGGGTGGAGGACGAGGATTCTCTCGAAATTGAGGTTATTCGGGATGCCGGGGCAGGTCCGGACTACCAGCCCGCAATCGAGGCAGCCGAATTGGAAGCCCTGCGATGGGACGCGGTTGGCTTGGTGTCCAGCGAATTGTCGGGGTTGCCCAAGGATTTATGGCAAGAGTCCGAAAGCTCTGCGATCGAACAGCTTTTCGCCGAGCTCAATGTCGATTTGCCCCCGGCAGCTCTCGAACTACTGTACACGCTCCTGCTAGCAGAGGCCGACCCTCCGGGCGGGTCGGCGTCGGACGGCAGCCTATTCTTGACCCGGGTCGACAAGCTTATAGAATTGGGCGCATTGGAGCACGCGGAAGCTTTGCTGGAGCGCGCTGGGCCTACGGAACCTGAGGCGTTTCGGCGTTGGTTCGACATTAGCCTGCTGACCGGATACGAAAATCGCGCTTGCGCCGCGATGTCGTCAGTACCGGCCCTGGCCCCGTCATTTTCCGCGCGCCTGTTCTGTCTCGTACGTGAGGGCCACTGGTCCGCCGCCGCGGTTTCGCACAGCGCCGCGCGCGCTATCGGAATGATTTCGCCTTCGGAGGCCGAGCCGCTGAAGTATTTCCTCTACCCGGAATTGATAGGCGGCAACGCTATTCCCGAGACCAATACCCTAACTCCACTCGCGTTTCGAATGCTTGAAGCCATCGGGCAGCCTCCAGCGTCGTCGATACTTCCGCTCGCTTACATTTACCGCCACCATTCCGGAATCATGGGCTGGAAATCCAAAATCGAGGCTGGCGAACGCCTGGCGCGATCCGGCGCTATCCCTCCGGGCTCTCTGTTTTCCGCATACCTGGAAAGGCCGCCGCCCGCTTCGGGCGGGATTTGGGACCGCGTCAATAACGTACAGGCTCTTGATTTGGCATTGCTCTCGGCAAATTCGGACGAAGTCGAGCAACTCGTACCGACAATATTCGACTCGATGAGGGATGTTGGCCTCGAAGTCGCCTTTTCGCGATATTTCGGGCCTAGAATAATTCCGTTCGGCGCGTCCGGAGGCAATAGGCCCGAGGCGTTCTACGTCGCTTTGCTTTCCGACGAGTACGTGTCCGCTTCTCAGCAGTTCACGACCGCAACTCCGAGGGAGTTGTTTTTACAGTCGATCGCGGCCGGCACGCCTTCGTGGACGCATGCGCGCACGCCCTTGGAGCTGGCCATTGCCGCCGCATTGACCGGAACTGGATTCGACGGGGAATTGGAAGACTTGCTTGAGCGAAAAAAGCTCGGCGAAGCGCTTCTCCGGTCTCTGTACCGGTTTTCACATTTTCGGCATTCCGATCCCTTTGATGTCGGAGAAGCCTTGTTTGCGCTCGTTCAATCGGGTTTTCGCAGCGAGGCGACGCGAATCGCACTGCAGATGCTGGTCGCAATGAAATAAGATGCCGGGCGAAGATTGGATCGAACCATTCTTGGAAGCGGCAAGAGCCGAGCGCGGAGCGGCGAGCAATACTATCAGCGCCTATGAAAGGGATCTCAGCGATTTCCGCGCGTTTTTAGTCGAGGACGGAGGATCTTTCGAGGAGGCGCGGCGACGCGACATTGAGAATTACATGCGGTCTCTGGTCTCGGCCGGCATGAGTCCTTCTACCCGCAGCCGCCGTTTGTCGGCGATTCGCCAGCTTTACAAGTTCGCATTTGAAGAGGGGTGGAGAACCGACAATCCCGCCTCTCGAGTCAGGAATCCGCGCAAGGACGCTCTTCTTCCCAAGCTATTGTCGGAGGACGAAGTTACCAGGCTTCTCGAAGCCGCCGGCGAAACCGGAAAGAACGAGAACGACCGTGCGCGGAATTCGTGCATGCTGGAATTGCTTTATGCGACCGGCATGCGGGTCAGCGAACTAGTTTCCCTGCCGCTATCCGCAACTGAAGGCGACCCGGATATGCTGCTAATCGTCGGAAAGGGTTCCAAGGAGCGGATGGTGCCTTTGTCTTCGCATGCTCGCAGGAAGCTCTCGGATTGGCGTCAAAAGCGGAAGCAAATGGAACAAGGCAAGTCGGCGAAGGGCGGAAAAAAATCTAAATTCCTATTCCCGTCCAATGGCAAGTCCGGGCATTTCGACCGCGTGCGATTCTATCTGCTGGTCAAGCGAATTGCGGCTAACGCCGGAATTGCTCCCGAAAGAGTCTCGCCGCACGTTCTCCGGCACGCATTCGCGACCCATCTTTTGGCAAATGGCGCAGACTTGATAGCGATCCAGACTTTGCTTGGACATGCCGACGTTTCCTCGACCGAAATCTACACCCATGTTCTCGACGAAAGGCTCAAGTCTCTCGTATTTGACAATCACCCTTTAGCGGCCGGCAACTGACTGAACCGCCGACGAAATCTCTCGCAGTAAGCCGGAATCCAGATTATTGAAATCAAGTACCGGCAATAACATGTCTTAGACGAAACAGGATATTGCATAAAAGAAATGAATAGCGAATCCAGCGATTGGTGGAACCTTTTCTTCAACGAAACGTACGATTTCGCCTTTTGGGCAACCGTATTGGCGATTCTCTTCCTTATTTTCCTTTCTGCATTCTTTTCCGGATCCGAAACCGCGCTGACTTCCGCGTCGCGCGGAAAGCTGCAGGCGAAGGCGGACAAGGGCGAAAAAGGCGCCGCCAGCGCCCTTAAGATCACCGGTAATCGGGAAAGTTTGATTGGCGCGGTCCTGCTCGGCAACAATCTAGTCAATATCGTCGCGGCCTCGTTGGCAACGACGCTGTTTACGAAACTGTTCGGCGATTCGGGCGTTGCCATCGCGATAATGGTCATGACCGCCGTAGTAGTTGTTTTCGCGGAAGTCATGCCGAAAACCTATGCGATTGCGAGTCCGGAATCCGCTTCGATCCGAGTGGCGCCGGCTATTGGCTTGGTTGTCAAAGTGTTCTTTCCGGTCGTGGCGGCGGTTCAATTTTTCGTGTGGCGGCTTCTCCGTCTTTTCGGCTTGTCGGGCGACATGGAGAGCCCCGTGCTCGAAATTCGCCAGGAAATCGAGGGCACGATCGCACTTGGCCATTCGATCGGAGCGGTAAAAAAGGAGCATCGCGACCGGTTGCTGGGAGCGCTCGACCTCGGCGACCGAACCGTGGAAGAAATAATGCTGCATCGTTCGGAAATCGAGATGATCGACGCCGAAGCCCCGGATGAAGATGTTTACGCGCAGTGCAGGGACACGCGGTTCACTCGCCTTCCGGTATTCGAAGGGAATAGGGAAAACATTGTTGGCGTACTGCACGCAAGAGACGTGCTGAGGGAAGCTCTCCGGCGCATGGGCGGCGGAACCGATGCCGCCGGCCAGGAAAAACTGAATGTCGTAGGCATCGCCATGGAGCCGTACTTTGTTCCCGAGACGACGACCTTGGACGAACAGATGCGCCAATTTCTTGCCCGTCATTCCCAATTCGCGCTTATCGTCGACGAATACGGTGCACTGCAGGGACTTATTACGCTCGAGGACATTTTGGAGGAAATCGTCGGCGAAATAACCGACGAATTCGATACGCGCCCGGATGAACCCCCTAGTCCCGATGCCGACGGAAGCATTGTGGTCGACGGTGGATCCTCAATACGAGATCTCAATCGCGAAATGGGTTGGAAACTGCCGGAAGCCAACGCAAATACGATAGCTGGACTGGTCATTGACGGCGCAAAGTCGATCCCGACTCCAGGACAGGAATTCAATTTCTATGGCTTTGCATTCAAAATTCTTGGGCGCGAAGCGAACAGGATCACGCGCTTGCAAATCAAGCCGCTGTAGAGCCGCGAGCGACGGGCTGCTCTTGGAGCAACTGTAGCGAGTTACAATGAAGCCCGGCGACCCTGCGCGCGCGTTTCGCCGATTCGAACAACCCACTCGGGATCTGCCTTGGTCGCGCTCAATTTCCCGGAGTTGTTAATGCGGGTGAGAATAGACCGAGGGTAGCCGCGAATGACGAAGGCCGTCGCGGACGTTCGCTCGCATATCGCTGAATTTTACATTTGTCGCCTATCGATCGCATCAGCTCCAATGGTTCCCGGCGCTTGCCCGTAAATGGCTAATAGATAAAAATTTCGGCATTTCCTTTGAACGCCCGACTCTGCGGTAGCAGGCCTCAAACCGGGCAGTCAAATTCTTGCTTGGAAAGGATATTTCTTTGGCCCGCCTTATTAGCGATCCGGGAATCCCCAGTGCCGAGACCGAAGCGCATTGCCAGCTCGGGAGTTCAATTAGCGATCCCGTAACGCGAGTTTGAAACAACGCCGCGAACTATGACTTTGAGGGTTTCGCGTAAATCGCAATTCTGAACTTAACTGGACTCACCCATACGATCGAATATCCCGGATGCCTAAACACCGGCGCAATTCAAGTAAGTCAATCCCCGAAGCAGGCTTAATAATATTTCTGAATAACTCCCAGTAACATGCCGGAATTACTCGTAATTTGCTTCCAAAAGTTCTGAACGGACGGGCGGGCTTTTTTTGGGAACAGACCCAATATTGTTCAGCACTTGAATCCCGGTCAATCTTTCGAGGTCTGGCGAGATTCAAGACTTCGACGGAAACACTAACGCGACCGGACCGGCGCGCGAACGGAAATACCGGGTCGACGGTCAAGGAGCGAATTCGTATCGATTCTTCGGACACTTGGAATTGCGCTAGTCGACCGTCTCGTTCGCGCACCCGTCTCCATGGTCGCATTGGCGATCCGGTCGACGCGAATAGCGGTGTACATGGCGTTTGCGTCATGCTCCTTATTGATCGATCCGCGGCGCTTTTATTCTTGCATTTCTGCTTGTATCCTCTGGAAGAGACGCGTGCCCGGCATCGAAGGCGATTTCCGCTGCGGAGGGAATCGGTAGTTGGAAATGCGAGAACAGATCGATTCCCGACGCGAATTATCGCAAAAACTTTTGAATCCAAGTTTGCTCTCTTCGGGTTTATGCGCTGTCCGTTCGCCTCGAAAAACCCGTTTCATTTGCTTAAATCTGCAATCGAGTCCAGGTTGAGATCAGGTACGAAGCGAACTTGACTTGATCGAGTAGTGACATTTTGCAGTCGATTTGGTATGGTCAGCGCGATGCAGGTTAAGACAAGAAAGTTATGTCATGACACCATTCAAAATAGTTTTGGCAGCTGTTTGCTTATGCGTTCCGACCGCCCTATCGGCGCAGGAAGGTAGCGAATCGCAGGCAGGCGCAACAATCGGCGGAGGCGGAGAACTGGCGGTCGGTAAACCGGTCGTCCGTCAAGTAGGAGAAATTTACACCCGCGCCGTGCATGGGGACTGGGTCGTCAATTGCCTGTATTCCGGTAAGGATACGGAAAACTGCAACATGCAGCAACTGGTTATAGACAAGCGAGGAGACCGTATCGCGCGCATCGAAGTATTCGACGTACCTGATGTTGCCTATCTCGGTGCTGGCGCCAATATCACAACTCCGCTTGGGACCCTCCTTGAAGCCAACCTCGTGCTCGCAGTAGGAAAAACTCCCGCAAAAACATATCCATTCAAATATTGCCTTGAAAATGGGTGCGTCGCCAGGCTGGCTTTCACGACTGCAGAAGTCGAACTATTGCGAAAATCGAAAACAATGATTTTGACGATTCGCTCCGTCTATCTCCCGGATGAACCCACTAGCGGGGTGGTTTCGCTCGACGGATTTACCGCCGGTTTTGCCGAGGTGCAGTCCGCGTCGAGAGGGAACCAGTAAAAATTCTAAATCCCTTTCGTTTCGCGACATATGGCAGCTGTTGCGAGGCATTCGATCCGCCGTCGATTCGGCCGTTCGGACGGTTGCGAAATTGACCGGCGGGCGGGCGGCTGCACTTGGATTCGGAAATTGGAAACGCTCCGATTCGAGTGCGGCTTTCGTTCACTCCGGCAATCAAATGCGAAAGCTGCGCTATGGCCCGCTTAGAATGGAGTGGGCGATCGATCCCAAGGAGCTATTCGCACGCACGCATGGTTTACTACCGGTCTCGGTTACGCTGGACTGATTAATCCGATTGCGCTCGCGAGCTGCTAACGCTCGAACCGGAAGAAGTGTCGGCCATTTAATTCTAGCTTGGCTGCGCCCGCAGTGGACCAATTGAATTATCGGTCCGCAATAGGTCATGGCAGGCGACTGTCCGAATACGTCGAGTCTATCTGCAATTTCATACAAATCGGACGCGCATCGCGCCGTCGTCGTTCTTTGCATCGAGATACGCGATCAATTTTTCTGTAACTTGGCAAGCCACCGTTCCAAATTGCGAACTCTCTCGGCAAGTTTAGGCAATTTCGAGACGTGTCTGTATTGAGCCATGTTCTTCGATAATTCGGTCGCCGGAAATCCCATTACCTGAGTGTTGTCCCTTACATCGCGATACACGGCCGAGGCGCCCGCAGCCGCTACGTCATTCCCAATAGAAATATTGTCGGCGATTCCAACTTGGCCGCCAAATACGGCCCTGTCTCCGACCTTGGCGGATCCTGCAATTCCGACCTGCCCGCACACTATGCAATCCTCGCCGATCCGAACATTGTGAGCAACATGAACTAAATTGTCGAGTTTCGTACCGCTTCCGATCACCGTGTTTGAAATCGTTCCTCTATCTATCGCGCAGTTGGCTCCAACCTCAACATCGTCCCCGATCAGCACTGAACCGAGCGAATTGATCTTTTGGCGGCGGCTCGCCGTCGTTTCGCCGGATTTCTCATTGTCTGTTTCAAAGGCGAATCCGTCGCTTCCGAACACGGAATTGGCGTGGGCGATGAACCTGTGTCCGATGACGACATTTCGTCCAATGCGAACGCCCGGATAAATTACTGCTCTTTCTCCAATTCGGACGTTGCATCCAATCGATACGCTGGAACCGACGATACTACCGGCTCCAATGCTTGTCCCGGGCTGTACGACGGTAAAGGGTCCAATCCTGCACCCTGCTCCGATTCGCGCCGTAGGCGAAATTATAGCCGAAGGATGTATACCGGGTTCGAATTCGCTCGGCGGGGAAAAAATAGTGCTAGCTAGAGCAAGCGCGTGGCGCGGTCTCCGAACCAGAATTGCAGATTTGATTCCATATTCCCGCCAGCTCGCGCCAATTCGAAGCAGCGCCGCCTGCGCCATGCTGTCGGCAAGCAGTGAACGAAACTTAGAGTCGTAGGCAAGTGCCAGGTCGAAGGGTCCGGCAATTTCGGGTTCGGCTAACCCATGGACTCGCAGTTCAGAATCACCTTCCGCATTCCCGCCAATGGCCGCGGCGAGTTCGCCGACTGAAATTCCCAATGGAATTCGCCCGCAGCCTAGCCCGCCGCGCTTCGAATTCGAGTCAGGATACGAGCCCGGCTTCGATCAGAGAATCGAAAATCTTTCTGTCTCGTCCGTAGATGTCTTGTCGATAGTTTACTTCGCCGCCGGCACTTACCCAGACGGTGCGGTATACCAGGTGTATGGGCAACGGCTCGGCAAGATCAAATTTGATCTCTTCTTCTTCGACGAGCGCCAGTTCTAGCAGCCGTTCGGGAAATTGAACCTGCTTGGCAAGCAGAAAGGTCGCCAATTCGTGAGCCTTACCCAACCGAACGCATCCGTGGCTGAAGGCGCGAACGTCGCGTTCAAAGAGATTCTTTTCGGGCGTGTCATGCAAGTAAATGCTGTATTTGTTCGGGAACATGAACTTGACCTCGCCAAGGGCGTTAAGCGGTCCGGGCGGCTGCTTGAGACTGAACGGGAAATTCGATTCCGAATATTGCTCAAAGTCTATGGTGGCTCGATCGACTTCATTGTTTTCCTTGTCGAAAATAAGCAGTTCACTTTCGGCCGTGGGATCCTCTTTCCACACCGGCAAGACTTCTTTCGACGCGATCGAGTATGGGACATGCCAGACTGGATTAACAATCATGTGCGTCATTAGTCCGGAAAACTCAGGCGTGTTCAAATCCCTTTCCGATTTCCCGACTACCGCTTTTGTATAAAACGCAGTTTGGCCGTTTTCGATGATTCTCGCGCTGAAATCCGCCAAGTTGACAAGAACATGGTTATTGCCAAGAGGCTGGTTCAGCCACCGAAGCCTTTCGAGAGATGCCGCAACCTGGACGCGTCTCTCTTCGGCGGACTTATTTAACGCGCTTATAGTTAGCGGCCCGGTTATGCCGTCGGCAGAAAATCCATGCCTCGATTGAAAACGCTTTACAGCGTTCTCGACATGAATATCGTATTCAACCCTTGCGTTTCTCGACAAATACCCCATCCGAATGAGCCTATTCCGCAGGGCCACTACGTCCTGTCCTCGGTCTCCAGGTCTTAAGAATTCGATGTCGGTGCCAATCGTTTCTCCCCAGCCGCCATTCGCAATGGCGATGTCGAGCCGCATGAGTTCCTTGCGCAGTTTTAAATAAGCCGGGTCCGAGGGAGCCAGTTTTGCCAAAAACGATCGCGGGTCCGGCGCAAGTATGCGCGTCATCAGGAAGTCGGTTTCGACGGGCCTGCGCTTTCGCTTGATTCCCTCGTCGATTTCTTCAGGCTCGAGCGCTCCGGTGTGCAAGTCTCGCGCAAATCGAATATACGCCAGGCTTGCCGAGGCTTCCGCGATTGCCAATTCCCTTAATGTATTCGCAGCGGCAAACTGACTGCGTAGCTCCTCTGGTCTGTATCGGTTTCGCGGAAGACCGTGCCCGGCGGCATCTTCTAGCGCTGAAAACAATGCGGCTCGGCGATTCGACGCTGCATCGCCTACGATCCAAAGCGGCCGGAACTCTCGTTTTCGATAGAATTCAAGCAGCGATTCGTCGATTGAAACGGCGTTGGCAAGCGCCAATTTGAAAGCCATCGTCTCGGTTTCTGCTCGCGCACCGGTTGGCGAAATAGTCGCGAAAGCCAGAGATAGCGTCGCAAGAGCAAACAAAGTTTTTCGGAAGTTATTCAGCGCGTTCATTTTACACCTTCTGGATAAGGCTTTTTCTTGGAGGCTTCTGTAGAGTACGTCTGCTCGATTCGCAAAACATGAACGGTTTCCTAGCGATTGAAAAAAGGAAATGATACAATTTTGCTTCAATAAGATAGTCAATAATCGTTGACTCTGTTCCTTCCAAGATGAATTCTCGACTTCGACTAGCTACCGAAGTCTCTTTGGCAACTTGATCCAGAATGCTATTGTTGAAAGAATTTGAAACACTGCTTGAACATACGATCCACTTCCGAACGGCGCTTGATCCGAATTGCGGAATTTATGCACATCGCAATTTAGTGCGCAAAACGAATCACGCTGAAAAAATTCCAACCAAGAGAGAAAATTTGTCAACCAAGGTTCAAAATTTCCAAATTACTGGAATTGCCGGGACGATCCACAGTTTCGGCATTTGGGACCCTAAGAACAATCTGAAATTGCATTCCCATTCTAGCGTACTAGGATTTTGAAATTCTACCGATTTGTAAAAATCGTTATATTTCAACATGTAAATGAAAGAGAATTCTCTATATTTTGTGTTTCCTAAAGCCAATGATGCAACTCGTTCTGTCGTGGAAAGGCCCGTTCCTGCCAAAAACCTGGCATGCGGTAAGGCAATTAAGCGCTGTTTCGACGGGCTTCGCAGCGAGTCTTAAATATTGACTGTGTCAATGTATTGCTGTAGAGTTGCCCGGTGAGCAGCTGGTACCATTTTTTTCATGCACTACCAAAACGTATACAGGCCGGAAACATGGAGACAAGAATTGCTAGACACGGCAATGCGCCGAATAAGGTAAATTGTAAACTTCCAAGCTTAGAGAAAGTTAATCGTCGTACGCTACTCCAGGGCATTTTCGCGGGTGCGATCTGCGTAGCGGCCGCGCCAGCATACACCAATACCCCGGGCTATCTCAAGGGGGCCGGCAATATTCGTCGGCTAAAAATGTATAGCGGCCATACGGGTGAATACCTGAACGCGGTCTATTGGATCGACGGCGAGTATATTCCCGAAGTAATGGGCGAAATCGATTTCTTCATGCGCGACTGGAGAGACCAAAGGAAAACCAGGATGGATCGTCGAAACATCGACAACCTGTCTGCGATCAGCGCGATTTTGGAAACAGACGAGCCGTTCAAGCTGCTATCTGGCTTTCGCACGCGGCGAACAAACGACATTCTCAGACGGACAAGTAGAAGCGTCGCGCGCAATTCCCTCCATATCAAGGGCCAAGCCGCCGATGTTCAGTTAAAGAACAGGTCGTCGAGGCAGATTGCATCAGCCGCCACCAAATGCGCCAGCGGCGGCGTCGGTCGGTACCGTCGCCCGAATTTTGTTCATATCGATTGCGGCGATGTTCGAACTTGGCAGATCTAGTTTTCGCCGGCGCGCCTAATACCTAAACTACGCTCCCAATTTTCGTTTCATGCGCGAACGGTTCCGTCGCCTTCGACAAGGTATTTGAAGCTAGTCAACTGCCGGGCTCCAACCGGACCTCGCGCATGCAACTTTCCGGTAGCTATACCAATCTCTGCGCCAAGGCCGAATTCGCCGCCATCGGCGAATTGAGTTGAAGCGTTGCGCATTAGGATTGCCGAGTCTAGTCTCGAAAAAAACCTATCGGCCGTTCTGTCGCATTCCGTAATGATCGCTTCCGTATGATTCGAGCCGTACTCCCTGATATGACCGATTGCGCCGTCCACGCCGTCGACTACTTTCGCTGCAATGATCATGTCCAGGAATTCCTTGCCGAAGTCTTCGCGAGTTGCCGCTACCGTGCCATCAATTGATTGGAGAGTGTCGTCAGCGCGGACTTCAACGCCTTTTTCAATTAAATCGGAAATGAAGGGAGCGCCGTTGCGTTCCCAAAACGCATTGTCGACAAGCAAACATTCGGCTGCACCGCATATTCCCGTCCTGCGAGTCTTGGCGTTCAGTACGACTTTGCGGGCTTTTTCGATGTCCGCGCGAGCATCGACATAAACGTGGCAAATACCCTCAAGATGCGCAAAAACAGGCACGCGAGCCTCGGACTGGACGCGCGCGACTAGACGCTTGCCGCCTCGAGGCACAATAATATCGATGTGATCGGACATTCTCAGCATTTCTCCGACCGCGCGCCTGTCCCTCGTAGGCACGAATTGAACGCTCTGAATCGGCAAGCCTGCTTCGCTTAGACCGGCTTCAAGGCATTTGTGGATAGCCGACGACGTATGGAAACTCTCCGAACCGCCTCGAAGAATGGCGGCATTGCCTGATTTGACGCACAACGCTCCAGCGTCGGCCGTTACATTCGGCCGAGATTCGTAGATTATGCCCACTACCCCGATCGGTGTCCTAACTTGGCGGATTCTCAATCCCGAAGGCCGATCCCAACTTGCTATGATTTCTCCTATAGGTTCAGGCAATTCGGCGACGGTTTCCAACGAATCCGCAATTCCGGCGATCCGGACTCGATCGAGCATTAGTCTGTCTAAAAGGGCATCTGACAACCCCTTTTCTCGACCGAATTCCAAGTCTTTTCGGTTTTCGCGTAGAATCTCGGCATCGCGAGTTCGCAATTCCGCCGCCGCCTTGACGAGCGCCGCGGATTTTTGCCGGCTTGAAGCGAATGCCATTGTCGCTGCCGCTTCGGAGGCGCGTTCGCCAATTTTATTCATCAGGTTGGCTATCGAGAGGTCGTTCTGCATTTTTTTCTCCGAATCCACTGTGCGAACCGAGTTTCCGCTTTACGGCAATTCCCGCTCGGGAAGTTGATCCGATCAATACGCTTGCCAATCGATATTTTGTCAAGGCATTGCCGTAAACTGAATCACATATTCTGCGCCGGCTACCATCCGGCATAAGCCTTGACGGATTGCGTCAAGAGAGCCTGTTCTGACAGGAAATTCGAAGAAGATAGCAATTTCGAAGATTCCACGCTTTGCGCTGGAATTGCGGATACGGAAAGGGCGAGTGGCAAGATTTCTTGTCCTGGCAGGTGCAGACGCCCGACTAGCTTCGGCGGTTATGCTCTACCGAATTGCCGAATTGGATCGGCGGGAGGGAAATGCATTGGCATGGCGGCGATTCCGTTCCTAGAGTGCATTTCGAGCATTGCGTCGAAATGTTGGCGCGCTAGCTCGCGACGGCATTGGAAAGCCAGGCAAGCCGGCGGGGATTCGCTTTAGAATGTTGTCGGAATTCGAAATCCCGGTGCCGTTATCAAGCAAAGGTTGAAATTGCAATTGATGCTCGAAAACAAAGGGAATTTTAAATTTTCCGGTCCAATTCCCAATCCAGCCATAATTTGTTCACTAAATATTGATTTCTCCTGGGAGGCGTACCAGTCCAGCGTGTAGAGTTTAACTTCGATGGCTTGTCATTCACGAAAATTAGTTTCGCTACTCCCCGAACCGAGTAGCGTCGATTGGCTTACGATATTGGAATTCCGGCGGCCCCTTGAAAAATTCTTCGTAGGACTCGATTCATTTGAACATCAGTCCAGTACCATGTCGTCGCGATGAACTGCCGCAGCGCGAGCGGGATATCCAAGTATCTCTCCTACTTCAAAAGTCTTTTTGCATAGAATCTTTTCGACCTCGGCGAAATTGTATCGTACCAGCCCCTTGCCCAAAGGCGCGTCGCGCGGACCAACGATATCAACGGAGTCGCCGCGCTCGAATTCGCCTGAAGTCTTCCAGATGCCTGCAGGCAGAAGCGATTTTCCGGATTTAAGAGCGATTTCCGCCCCGTCATCTATGTAAAGCGTTCCGCGAGTCTTCATTGAGGCAATCCAATGCTTTCTTGCGGTTTTCGAATCTCGCTCAGGCAAGAACCATGTGCACGGGGAACCGCGGCTAAGCGCCAGGAGCGGACGTTCGACGTATCCGTTGGTGATTGCCATCGCGCACCCCGAGCTTAGCGCCGTTTTTGCAGCAAGCAATTTCGTTTTCATTCCGCCTTTTGACATCCTCGTTCCCGCTCTTCCCGCCATCGCCTGGATGTCCGGCGTGATTTTTCTTACGATTTCCAATCTCTTCGCATCATGGTGAGCCCTTGGGTCGCTCGAATAGAGACCGTCAATGTCCGACAGGAGCACCAGGACGTCGGCACCCGACATGACCGCTACCTGCGCGGCGAGCCTGTCATTATCTCCGAATCGGATTTCGTCGGTGGCTACCGTGTCGTTTTCGTTGATAATGGGTACGACGCCTTCGGCCAAAAGTGTCGCTAGGGTTGCCCTCGAATTCAAGTATCGCCGCCTGTTTTCGCTGTCTTCAAGCGTTAGCAAAATCTGCGCCGTCACTATTCCATGCGGAGCTAGTTCTAAATCGTATGCTCGCGCTAATCTTATTTGACCCACTGCAGCGGCCGCCTGGCTTCGTTCAACTGACAGGACTCTGGAATCCATGCGAAGAGTCGTGCGCCCAAGAGCGATTGCACCGGAGGAGACAATTAAAATATCGAGACCTTTCTTCTTAAAGTCCGCAATGTCTTTCGTAAGGCCTTTCAGCCACCCAACATTTAGATGACCGGTGGAATCGTCGACGAGCAGCGAAGATCCGATTTTAACAACGATTCGCTTCGCGCTGATCAGCGGCTTTCCGGGGTCCACTTCCGCGCCTCCAATTTGGCTTCCATGCGCATCTCCTCCAAGATGCCCGCAATGTGCTCCAACAGCGCCCGGATGCCTTCTCCCCTTACAGAGGAGATGGGCGCAACCGATACGCCTGCCGCTTTTTCAAGTACGCTGGATTTTCTTTTTCTTTCTTCAGTACCGAGAGCGTCGGATTTGCTTAGGACGGTTATTCTCCTAATTTGATCAATCCCGGCTCCGTATGACACAAGTTCGTTGACGACGGTACAATAGTCCAGCGCTAAATCTTCCGATGTACCGTCAACTAGGTGAACCAAGAGCTTGCATCGTTCAATGTGCTGGAGAAACCTGTCTCCGAGTCCCCTGCCCTGGCTCGCTCCTTCAATTATTCCGGGAATATCGGCAATCACAAAATCGAAACCTTCAATTGCCACTGCTCCCAGATGCGGCCAAAGGGTGGTAAAAGGATAGTCGGCAATTTTGGGACGAGCATTTGACACAACTGACAAGAATGTGGATTTTCCCGAATTAGGCAATCCAAGCAATCCAACATCCGCAATGACCTTTAATTTCAGGAAGAGGTTGAATTGCAGACCCGGTTCGCCAGGAGTCGATTTCCTAGGCGCCCGATTCAATGACGATTTGAACCGTAAATTGCCCAATCCTCCCTTGCCACCGCGCGCTATGAGAACCGTTTGCCCGTCATCGGTCAGGTCCGCTAGCAGGATGCCGGAATCATCGTCAATGACTTGCGTTCCAGCTGGAATCACCAATTTTATGTCCTCGCCGTCCGCTCCAGTGCGCGCACGGCTCATGCCGGACTTTCCGTCCTTTGCAACGTATTTTCGCCGAAAGCGGAAATCTACAAGAGTATTGAGGTCGGCACTCGCTTTAAGCCATACATCGCCGCCCTTACCGCCATCGCCACCGTCCGGGCCGCCAAATTCGACGAATTTCTCTCGACGGAAGCTCATTGCACCATTGCCGCCGTTTCCGGAGCGGACAAATACCTTAGCGGTGTCTACAAATTTCATCGAGAATACGTCGCGTTAGAGTTTACGATTTCTTTCAGTTCCTATTTGTTGCTAGAATCGATGTCCTGCAATTTCAAAAATTCATTTCAGGGGGGCTGGGCAGGCTCGTTCGAATAATCGGTGTTTAGCGACTAAATTGCTTTAATTCTCTCGGTCCATTCTGAGCGCGGTGAAATGAAACAAATTTCGAATTTATGGCTTGCCAAAGAATTCATTCAAAATTCAACTTACAGTTGCGAGTTCCAAAAATCTACTATCTACAAAAGCTGGGCTTCGACCTTTATTCATGGGACCATTGGTTGGTCAAAAATCCTGAAGCGCTACCTCCCCTATCCGGACGCAACAAAGCGACAGCGGCAGATCGGTTGCTCGATTTAATGCAATCGCCCGTAGAAAATCTCTTGATTGCGATTCACGCGGGAAAAAGCGGCCAAATTCGTCGGTGAAAAGGGCTGATCGGATACTCTTGTAATTCCAAGGGAATTCAAAAATGCATTCGTCAGCTATTCGGCAGGTTCAGCCTGCGGAACGATCGAAACAAAAGTTCGCCTTCTTAGTCCCTTCCGGAATTCGACAGAACCAGCGACCTTAGCGAACAAAGTATGGTCCTTTCCCATGCCCGTTCCCTTGCCTGGCCAAAATTTGGTCCCGCGCTGCCGAACCAGTATATTCCCCGGAACGACAATTTCACCGCCAAACTTCTTAACGCCCAGCCTTCGTCCCGCCGAGTCACGCCCGTTGCGCGATGAACCGCCAGCTTTCTTGTGAGCCATGGAAAAAACTCCTTGAATTTTGAACGCCGTTAGGAGCAAAGAACGAGCCGCCTAGTCAATGGCAGCAAATCGACTTCATTCACTTACTAGGCAAGCCGCGAATTTTCCTACTTGGAACCAATTCGGAATGCACGCTCTCAGATACTGCGGCACAGCCGTTTGATACGGCCATTACTTCTCGGTCTCGTTATTTTCGATGTCAGGACCGTAAATACCCTCCACCTTAACCACCGACAGCCACTGCCGGTGCCCCTTTGTCCGTTTGGACGAAGATTTCCTGCGCCTGCGAACGAAATTGATGACTTTTCTGTCCTTGACGTGTTCAAATACGCGAAGCGAAACATGCGCGCCGTCGACAAGCGGAGTCCCTATTTTCGTATTTTCGTTCCCGCCAATCATCAATACGTCGTCGATCCGCACTGTCTCGCCTTGATCTACCGTAAGTTTTTCAATGTAAAGTACATCGTCCTTTTCGACGCGGTACTGCTTGCCGCCTGTCCGAATTATCGCGTACATTTTATAGACCTGTGATTATTAAGCCCAGTTGCTCCCCGACAATTTCAAGCGGCCAACTTGAGTTCGCCTGAAACCGTCGCCGCATGCGTGTTGAAGCCGAGAGCCTATGAAGGAATTCGCACAAGTTGTCAACAGCTAATGGTCGATGGCGGTCGATGTTCTGCATCGGGCGAATTAAATAGAATTGAATCCAAATTGACTTAGTTTCCGAGGCTTGCAATTTCGTCTTGAATTGTTATTGGACTTGGCGGCGAGGAGAGGTGCCGGAGTGGTCGAACGGGGCGGTCTCGAAAACCGTTGTACCTTTGCGGGTACCCAGGGTTCGAATCCCTGTCTCTCCGCCAAGCATCGGCGTGAATTGGTTGGCAATCGATAGCGGTAGCACTTATTTGTAAGCAGAAGAAACAAGTCCGTAGTCTATAGCGGATGACAAAACTCGTTCGTCGGCGCGGTCAACCTGCGGACTTTTGTCTAACACGGCATCGAAAAATTAATTTCCTGCGGCTGGGAATTTAAAACTACTCATCCAAATTCTCCATTCGCGGCATTTGTTTAGATTGAGAACGGACATTCGTCGAAAGATAATTGTTGACTCGTTATCCGCTTTGGAGGCGAAAATTTCCGGGAGATTCCTGATCGATCGAAACCAATTCGACCACTAATTTGAATTGTTTCCATTATTCCGGTCATCGTAGCTAGCCTCTTTCGTTGACTCTGCCCGAGTATTGGCAACATATTTGTCGAGGAATTGTTTCAATGGATACGCCGAGTATAACCAAAGAATTCCACTAATTTTGCAAAAACACGGATTCAAACATAGTTCAAATTTGTTATGATTTAATATCCCCGTAGGTCTAATTTTCCAATTTATGTGAAGGATGTCAGCCTAAATGAAATTGAGTGTAATTATTCCCACGCGTTCGCGCGGAAGATATTTGCTAAGTAGCATTGGTTCTGCTCTAGTCGCTGCCGACAATTCCGACTGCCCTGTCGAAATCGTAATTTCTGACAATGCAAGCGAAGACAACACCCATGAGATTGTAAATTCATTTTCGGATAAGCGGATAATTTACCGTAAATCGCTGCAACGGTTGTCAATGCGGCAGAATTTCGAATTTGCACTTTCGAATTCTTCGGGAAGTCATGTACTCTTTATCGGCGACGACGATGCCGTTGCACCTCATGGTCTTTGGCTTCTCAAAAAAATCCTTGAAGAAACTGATGCCGACGCTGTCAAATGGCGCGTTGTCAATTACATTTGGCCGGATCCAGAAACCGGCAAACCAGGTAATTTAAATCTCCGAATTCAAAAAGTTGCCGCATCCCGCAGTGCAATTGATCCCCAAAAACTTTTGAAACGCATTTGCAGCGGTAGATTTCGTAGCTATCAGGAAGGAGTAATGATCTATCATGGATGCGTGTCTCGCCGACTAATAGACCGAGTTCGAAAACACCACGGTGGTCCATACTTTTGGTGCGTATGCCCTGATGTATATGCGGCGATGCAAAACATAATGATGGCAAAAACTCCCGTACAAAAGATAGACTTACCTATCACTATAGGCGGAGAATCTCCTGCGTCGACGGGAGCAAGTGCCGTTCGTGAGAGGTACGGGCTTGTGAAAGAATCATCTACAACCGTCCGGCAGTTCGTTTGTGAATACGAGGATGATCCATACCAGGGGAAACTCGGTCCCGACCATCCGTCTATGACACTGCACATGTTGGATTGCCTGCAAACTGCCAGCAAAGTGCTGGATGTGCCCCTCGATATTGACAAAAGACAATGGCAAAAAAAATCCGTCTCTGAAATCAGTAGCTTTTCGCCTGAATTCCAGCAGAAATGTAAAGAGCCATTAAATGATTTGCTTGCCTTTGAATCGCCGTTGGTCATTCCCCATTCAAACGTACCACGAAAAAAAATTTACAGAGAAAAAAAACAACCGGCCCATCTTGATTTCAAAGATCTCAAGATTCGTATTCAACCGTTCAAACTAATTTTTTCGGGCGGTTCTGAAACGGCCAATTCCATGTCGGCCGCAAAACTTTTGGACGAGATATTGGATATTCGGCGGTTTTGCTCCTCATCCGGAGTGAGTTGGACACCGTTTATCTGGCGATTTTTGGAGATTCATAGAAGGGCAATAAAATACCAGCACTCTCGCTAATTCCACCTTGGCAAGAGCAAACAAGCGAGAAAATGAATCGGACTGTCAATCTAGGCTTCCTGAGACAGAATCGCAGTTTTTCACTTTTCGTCGAGGACTTCCCTCCGTCCGGAGTCGGCACCTTTGTCACCCTTGACCAACACGTTGCCGAATTATCCCTAGTTTGCCCAAAAATTTGAAATTGGTGCTTCTTCTCCGGAGTCGCCAAGGGTCTCAAACTCCGATGCGGTAGGCACACCCTATGTCCATCAGGCCATCAGAACAATTGAATAAAATTTTCGATAAGCGTCCGGAAATTTTATGTAAGTGTTACATGCTATAGTTGATTTTTCGTGGCGGCCAGCATGGCGACGTTGGCATGGGGTCTCTTCCCCGATTCGTAGTTGGCATCGCGTTTGGTTTCGTGTTGACAGATCGACGGTAGACACTTCCGTGCTAGCACCACTCAATGACGGCGATTTGCGTGATGCTAATAAGCCTGTATTCCACCCGCGCGTGTCCATGAACTCCGCTGCTTCCGTTCCCAATCATATGCCCGCGAAAGTCATGGATAACCGGTACAAGCCAAAACGGAAATGGCCATACTAGCTCTTTTTCTTCAGACAAAATAACATGTTGCGTTCAACAGGGAGCGAAAAGCGCTTTCAGCCATAGTGTCAATTCGTATCGCTGATACTACACCGGATATAAGCAGCACAACGGCTTCAAATAGGCTGGAAGACAAAACTTAGAACCAGTTAGATTTCGGAGATTTTCGCACTATGTCGGAGTGCCAAAATTAATTCGTCGGAGCGAATTGCAACGGTCCAAGCTATCGTTCCGATGTGGTGCCTGAATCAAGCGCGGCCAGAAATTTCGGTGATTTGGGTCGTAAAACGCGGCACTGCAACCGCGACCGGACATTGGTTGAACATATTCGTCGCTGTGCCACGCCCTTTCGCGCCGCCTCTTCCGAAGGGCGGCGTCCGGCCGTTTTCCGAACGGGATCCGGAGTTTCAGCCGAAAAGACGAATCAACTGGTCGACGGCGGAGCGCTCACCGTAACGGACATACTTGTAGTTGATGTGGACGGCGGCACTCTGCGCCACCACCCTAGCGGCCAACGCCCCCCTTCAGTTCCCAGTGCCGGTACGGATAGGCGATTGAACTCCTTGAACTCGGTCGAATCGCAGGCGTCTTCCATCAGTTCGCAGGCTGGCCGACCCGCTCGCCGGACGTTGAGAAGCGGTGCCGTGCGGTATCTCTCAATAGCGGGACCATCGGTGAACAATTCTTTAAACATGATCTTGCCTTCCTGATTTAGATGACTGGGTCATGCCAAGCGAGGACAAAGGAAAGAACTATGTATCGGTGAGAGCGGTGTCGCTCGGGTGCGAATCTCTTGTGGCGACAATCTATAGGCCGTTTTCTAGGATTCTACCTGCGAATCAGCATGATTCGCGCCGTTCCAAGCGTTTATTCGGCCCCGAGGAGTCAAAATGCTCGTGCCTTGCGGATTTTTGCCGCGAGTTCGGAAAATTCGGGAATGCTCCTTCCGCCGGAATACGGTATGCTGGCGACGCTTTTCTACGACGCTCGCCTGCAAAAAGGAGCATTCCATGACACATTCGCACACTTTCCCGCCGCTGTCCAATCCGGGCCTGGACGTCGCCGAGCTGGCCAGGGACGCGGCGGCGCTCTTCGAAAGCCTCGTTCTCCAGCGCTTCGGGCCGGGGGACGCCGCCTCCGACTTCGCCGGCTTCGAGAGCATGGTCGGCGAGATCGCCGCGGCGTCCGGGCGGGACATTCTCCGATCCCTGATCGAGTCCTGCGACGTAGCGGAGCCGCGCCTGATGCGGGACGGCGAGCCCCGGCGCCTTGCCGGGCGGTCCTCTAGGACGGTCATGACGATGATGGGGCCGGTGGAGCGCGAGCGCTCGCGCTATCGCAGGCGCGGGCGGCCTTCCTGGATGCCGGCGGACGATAGCCTCGGGCTGTTGGCGGGCTGGATGACGTGGCCCGCCGCCAAGGCCTCCCTGTTCGCGGTGTCGCACTGCCCGTTCCAGGATGCGGAGGAGATCCTGCGCAGGGTCGGCCCGATGGCGCCGTTGGCGAGCGCGCTGCAGGATCTGTCGGCGGCGATGCACGGCGCCTGGCGGTAGATCGAGGACGCGACGCTCGATCGCGTCCGGACGAAGGACGGCGTTCCGCCGGCGGCGGTTTCGGCGTCGGCCTCCCTTGACGGGGTGGTGATCTCATTGTGCGCCGGCGCGAGCGATGCGCCTCGATCTCGCGCTCGTCGCCGTCGCCGACGCGGCGCCGGACAACTGGAGCTTCCTTTCCAAGCTCGACCCGGAGGCCGAGGCGGTCGACTTCCGGCGCGCCTGCGAGCACCTCGGCGCGGTCGCGGCGCACGCCCGCGACCCGGACGCGTGGTTCCGCAGGTGGCGCGACGAGCTCAAGGTCAGAAGAGGCGGCGTGGACCGCGTCATCCGCTCCATCCGCCATCTCCGGAACAGCCGCGCGCCAGCCGCGCCGATCTGGAGCGCGAGCTGAATTTTTTCCGCAAGAACCGCTCCCGCATGCGCTATCGCGAGCTCCGGGACAGGAAGCTGCCGATCGGCTCGGGCATCGTGGAGGCCGCCAACAAGACGCTCGTCGCCTGTAGGATGAAGGGATCGGGCATGCGCTGGAGCATGGCCGGCGGCCAGGCAGTACTGACTTTAAGAGCCCTGATCAAGTCGGGGCGATTCGACCGCGCCTGGGAGGCCATGGCGGCCAACGACAATCGCGCGGCGGCGCTCAAGCCGCTGGCGGCGTGATACAAAAATGTCGTCATATTGAATTTGTACTCTGTCGCTCCTGTCCGAAACGCCGGTTTACACGTACCGTGACAATTGCTCCTGCTTGTTCAATGTGCTTGGAAAGGCCGTGCTCGAGTTGCGGTTCAGGGATGTCATGGCACTGCGGGAATCCCGCCACGTTCACGGTTACGGGGCGTCCGAGCTGACCGAACGGGAGAAGGCATACGGCCCGGGGCCCGAGGCCGACGACACCTCACGCCACCGGAGATCAGCCCGCCGAATAAGTGTGACGCGCAAAACTTAATTTGCGATGATTGCTGCGACGCCGCTGGAAAATCTGACCTCTTCGAGCCGCCGCAACTTAGAAACGAAAATGTTACGCGCAGCATTTCAGCTCGTAACCAGTCCCCGAGATCGGGTGGCTCTTGGCGTTGCGTTTGGTGCCGACGTCGCAGGCCGCCGGAAGCTCCTCGACCATCTAGCCCGTCTCTATGCCCGTCAGCTGGCGTTACAGCCAGGACGGCTCCTTCGTGCGTTCTTTCCCCTTAGGCGGGCGGCCGCGTTTGTACTTCGGCATCGTTTCCGCCTTTGCTGCCGGCCGCTCGCGCGCCATGGCCGTGATCGAATCCCGCGAGACGTGGCCGATAATCGCGTCCCGATAAGCATCCTCGACCAGCGCACGGTACATCCGGCCCGGCAGGTCGGCGTAGGCGAACTCCTTGAACTCGCGCGAAAACGTTGACTCGCTCGAAACTCGCGAGAGGCCAGGCCAGCCGCAGAGGCTGCGAAGCTTCGGGTCCGCCTCGATCCGGATGACCAGGAAGTTCGTCGTCGGAGGGTCCCAGACTGCCTTGGCCACGAACGCGCGTGCGCCATGCGATCCTCCGGTAGGCGGCCGCGCTAGATCCTGCACTGGCCGCCGACGAACGGTTCGACAGAGAACGCGTCACGCACGGCGACGAACCGCCTGTGCCTCTCGCCGAGAGGTCCGACCTCGTTTGCCAGGCAAGGAAAAGTTCCCCTTAAAATCTGCACCACAGATCGCCAATAGCATAGTTCAAGAGCACTAGGCACCTTCTGTATTGTGTCGGACAATGCAATATACTACTGATGGCCCCCTGCTCCAGGCAGAAATCGACGGATTTAAGAAAATTTCCAGTTCGGCTATATGTTTACGAGTTCCTCGTCGTACAAAAATTTGGTATTTCGAAATTTCACCGCATATCAAAGAATGGAGTAGCACTACCCAAGTTCAGTGATTTCTTCCAACACGTCGCAAACCAAATCGACTTTGTTCTTTGTCATATTGTAGCCAGAAGGCAAATTAATCCCATTGAAGGCGGCAATGCATTTCGTTTCGTGCCCGCAAACTAAAGATATGCTTTCAGTTCGATTTGCAAACGCTTGTAGTTTTGAAAGCGGGGAGAAAAACGGTCGCGTATCTATATTTCGCAAAAGAAACTGCTCTTGGAAATCGTATTTATCCTTTCCAAATTTTTGGTCGAACACTACCGTAACCATCCAATAACTGTTGAAGACATCTAGAGGTTCGGCATTGAGGGCGAGACCCGAGTGATTCTGCAGCCGTTCATGATACCAGTTAAATATATTTCGTTTATAATCGATCAATTCATCAATTCTCTCCATTTGCGCGACGCCAATCCCCGCTTGTACAGCACTCATCTTGTACTTGAACGCTATTTCCGTGTTTTGAAATGCACGATCATTGGGTTTGCGACCGTGGTCGCGGAGGAACAAAACTCTATCGAAGAGATCTTGATTGTCAGTTACAAGCATCCCCCCCTCGCCCGTCGTAACCGTCTTCGATCCGTGGAATGAAAACGCTGCCGCATCGCCGTGCGATCCCGCTTGACGAGAACAAAAGGTCGAACCCAATGATTCAGCCGCGTCTTCAATTAGGAATAGGCCGAACCTCTCCGCTATCTTACGCAACTTTGTCCAGTTGCACATTGAACCATAGAGGTTGACCCCGAGAATAGCTTTCGTTCGGGACGTTATGGCCGTTTCAACCGCCGCTGGGTCGATACACCAAGTGTCTGGATCGATATCAACAAGGATCGGTGTTGCGCCAGTATATACAATTGGGGCTACGGAAGCGATCCAAGTTACATTCGGCGCGATGACCTCGTCGCCCGGCCGCAATGCAATTGCCGCGCAAATCAAATGCAGTGCCGAGGTCGCATGCGGTAAAGATACCGCGTATCTCACCCCGACGAATTCCGCAAACATCTTTTCGAACTGTTCATTGAAACGGTAGTGGTCAATTCCCCAACCGCAACGCGCCGCCAAAGTACACATTTCAATTTCACGGTCAGTAATCCAAGGCTCGGCGACCGGAATACGTTCTGGCGATTTTTTCATTGCTATTGTTCCGTGATGATTTGGTTGCCAGCAAACGCGATTCTGATACAAAAGATTTCGAATATCCACTGGAGATTTGTATGACGACGAGGGATGACCGCGCCGAGTTCGAACGCACCGCCGTGGCGCAGGCTCTGAAGTTGAACAAGGACATAGAGGTATTTAGGCAAGCTAAGGACACTTTATTGGCTTTGGACCAGTATGATTATTCATACTTATGGAGTTGGTTGGGCATGCCAATCATTCAATTGCCTGCAGATATAGTCGCTACTCAAGAGGCTATTTGGAGTACCAAGCCCGAAGTAATTATTGAAACGGGAGTTGCGCGAGGCGGTTCAGTTGTTTTCCTAGCATCAATGTTGTCTTTAATTGGAGGAAACGGATTTGTAATTGGCGTTGATAACGACATCCGAGCGCACAATCGAACTGCCATCGAATCCCATCCGCTGTCGGCGCGTATTAAATTGATCGTGGGCGATTCAGTCAGCGCGAAAACGCTTAAACTTATTCGCGACATGATTCCAGAAAACGCACGTGTAATGGTAATACTCGACTCTGATCACACTCGAGAGCACGTTCTCTCCGAACTCCGCGCATATAGTCCCTTAGTTTCAAAAGGATGCTTTTTGGTAGTCGCCGACACATTAGCCGGGCACCTAAGCAAAGGCCAAGCACCTACGAATCGAAGCAAGTTAATTTTTAAGGGAAACGACCCCTTGTCTGCACGGGACGATTTTTTGGCGGAAACCGATAGATTTGAGGTGGACGACGCGATCAATGGAAAACTCGTGCTTTCTTCTTCGCCCGGCGGTTATCTAAAGTGCATAAAACGGTTGTGCGAGGCATAGTTCTTCGAAAAGTCGTATCTAGCGACTTTCCAGCGCTTGCAACTCTGCGCGAAGATCGAGAGCTTCAACATGCCTTAATGTCCTATCCGCGTTCGGGCACTCCACTTGATATTCAACACTGGATTGATCGGCGCCTAAAACACGGCGCACTTTGGGCGATTGCTGACAAGTTTACAGATGAGTGCTTAGGATACGTCCAACTTGCCAATTTCCATCGACAGGGCAGATTTGCTTGGCTCGGAATTGCGCTAGTTCCAAATTCACGAGGACAAGGTATCGGTCACGATGCAATAGAAGCATTGAAACAAGAAGCAACTATACTCGGTCTGAGGAAATTGATGTTAGAAGTCAGAGCCGACAATTCAACCGCACATAGGTTATATGAGAAGTCGGGGTTCAGTCAAGTTGGTCGCTTAATGTCGCACTATTACGACGGTGAAAAGTATCACGATTCAATTATTATGGAATCTTTTGTAGGAGGTTACGACGTGAAAACTGTCGCAATTTCACAACCCATGTACTTTCCGTGGGCTGGCTTCATCGACATGATGAGACTCGCCGACACCTTTATTTGGCTTGATGACGTTCAGTTTTCAAAGGGATCATTTACAAATCGTGTCCAAATTAAAATGCCGCAAGGCTCAAAGTGGATGACCGTGCCTCTGTTGGGCAAGGGATCATTCCAAGTGATCGGCAACCTACGTGAGGGAAATGAATTCTGGCGGAAACAGCATCGGTTGCTTTTAAAGGCAAGCCTAAAAAATTCTCCACACCTTGCTTTGGTGCTGGAGGTTTTCGACAGAGTGACTGGCTACAGTCCACTCAATGAAGCCCTTGTTGCATCAGCGACGGAAGTTGCCAAGACGCTTGGTGTGTTACCAAGCCAGTGCCTACGCAGTTCCGAAATGGGAATCCCGGGAAAATCGTGGCAGCGGATCATTGATCTTGTTTCGGCGGTTGGTGGAACTCTTTACATTTCCGGCAATGGAGGAGTTCGTTATCTTGACCATTTGGCATTTGAACGCGCAGGACTTCGGGTCGAATACATGGACTATAGGTTAAAACCTTGGAAACAATCTTACGGCGAGTTTACACCGTATCTGACATGCCTCGATCTATTGGCGGCAAGAGGGCATAACTCGAGGTTCCATTTAACGTCTGAAACCGTGCCGTGGCGAAGACGATTAGAAGATTTGGGAATATCCTGACGATGGGAATCCTTTTAGGTAAACCAGAGATTGAAGCCTTTAGTGAGAGTGGCTTCCTTTTAATTCGCGACTACTTCGACGTGGAACGAGAAATTTCGCCTATTTTGAACGGTATTCGGCTCATTATTGAGGCTTTGTCAGTCAAATACGGCTATGAACAAACCTACAATTGCGCAACCGACGCAATGGTCGAAGGTTATACGAAACTAATCAGACGCAATCGAACGTGGGGCGGCGAAGTATATGATGCTGTCAAACAGATTCCTGAATTTATATCGTTGGTAGCGTCACCGGCAAACTCAGAAACATTTAAAAAACTTCGCGGTGGATCGATTCCAGGCATTGCGGCGGGCGGATACGGCATTCGAATTGACAATCCTGGCGAGGAAAGGTTCCGTGCTCCGTGGCATCAAGAATTTCCGGCCCAACTCCGCAGTGTTGATGGAGTCGTTTTTTGGTCTCCGCTTATTTCTGTCACTGAGGAGATGGGCCCCGTTCAGATCGCTTCAGGGTCACATAAGGAAGGTCCCATTCCAGTTTTTGAAGAAAATTTAAGTACACGAACGGGCGCGTACAGCTTGAAAATCGAGAATGAAAAAGAGAGACTAAAAAAATTCGAAATCGTCGCTCCAACAACGAACCCGGGTGACTTAGTTCTTATGGACTTCCTTACGCTTCACCGTTCGGGCCAAAATTTTGCGGATAGACCCCGCTGGTCGATGCAATTTCGCTATTTCAATTTTCGCGACCCGGTTGGTATCGATATTTCGTGGTCCGGTTCATATGCTGAAGGAAAAAAGTTTGAAGACATTGTCCCAAGCCTGAAATCGGCAAACCAATGAATTCTTGCCGTGTCTGTGGAGCAAATTGCGGAGCACCAGTTTTTCAGAAGAGTGCGCCATCATTAACTTCGGTACAAACGGTGTTAAAGTGCGAGACAGCATGTTACTTCTGTTCTAAGTGCGGCCATATTCAGTCCCCAGATATTCCCGAATTGAGGAAATTCTACAATACTGATTACAAAATCTCGCTGGCTTCGGATGAATTTGATCAACTTTATGAATTTCGTCAAAACCGGCCGATATTTCGTACCGAGAAACAAGCGGAACTCGTGCTGGAACATGCTTCACCGACGTTGTCAGCAAAAGTTCTCGACTATGGCGCGGCGAAAGCAACAACTTTGCGAGCAGTTTGTTCCAAAAGGAAAGATATACTTCCGCACGCAATGGATGTGTCTGACGACTACCGCTCTCATTGGATGAGTTGGATCCCGGACGACGCTCAGGCAACCTATGTTGCACCCTTAAGCTGGAACAATCGATTTGATCTGATTACGGCGCATTTCGTTCTAGAGCACGTCGTTGATCCAATTTATACCTGCAGGGATATGACACGTCTATTGGCACCTGATGGAAAAATTTTCATTACAGTTCCAGATTTCGAAAATAATGTTGGAGATATATTGGTTGTCGACCATATAAACCATTTTTCAGAAGCGTCCATCAATTTTGTTCTGGCATTGTCCGGTCTGAGAGCGAGTTTTGTGTCGCGAGAGATATTTCGCGGTGCATTCGTTATAGTTGCGCATAAGGCAAATAAGTCGGCGCACGAAGATTCAGTGTTGAATTTCGAAAAGGCAGCCGTCCGCAAGTCGATACAGAGAATTTCCGATTATTGGCAAAGAGCGCAGGAATTGTTGGCGGCCTCTGTAGAGACAAATGGCAAACTCTCAGCAGTAATTTATGGCGCAGGATTCTACGGGAAATTCATAGCTTCCGAATTGTACGGCCGGCAGAAAATACTTGGCTTCCTAGACAAGAATCCTCACTTGCGTTGCACTAATCATAAACTTCCGGTTTTTGATCCGATGGATGCCCCTGCTTCCGTGGAAGTAGTATATGCTGGACTGAATCCTAGTATAGCGAGAACCGTGATAGCCAATTGGCAAGAACAATCAAATCGAAGAAACGTGAAAATTGTTTTTCTGGGTTGAGGAGAATTCGCCGGCACCGATTTGCTTGCAATTCTGCAGTTTAATCGCTTTTGTCGACGACTTCGGTTAGTGACAAATGCTAAAACTTTGCCAAGACGTAAATCCACGTTAACATATTTGCACCTTGGGTACAGCTATCACAAAACGCGTGCCCATCCGAGAAAGGCATAAATACTGAGACTTTACTTCCTCCAATAGATTCCATGCCAAAACTAGAACGAAATCCGGAGCGAACTCTATCAATTCACTTGGTTTCAGAATAGGAATGTGGCTACCGGGCAAGAGTTTGCCCTGCTTAGATGGCGCGGCATCGCACACAAAAGGCAATAAATCCGGCTTTATACCACTGTAGTTCAACAAAGTATTTCCCTTTGCCGCCGCTCCGTACCCCGCAACTTTCTTTCCGCCGCGCTTGGCTTCGAGGAGAAATTCAAGGAGGCGGTGTTTGACGGCATCCGCGCGTGACTGAAATCCTTCGTAAAAGGCAATTTCATTCATTCCGCACGTAAGTTCGCCGTCTAGAATATTCTGCACTGCAATCGTCGTTTGGCGCGATGCGCCAATATGGCAACAATAGATTCGGAGACTTCCTCCGTGCGTCGGCAATTCTTCGACATCAAATATTCGTAAACCATGCGTTCGTAATATACGCTGCGCGCAAATAAACGATATGTAAGAAAAATGCTCATGATAAACCGTATCGAATAGGCAGTCTTCGACTAGTCGCTTCAAGTGAGGAAATTCTAGTGTAATTGTTCCTTCCGGCTTTAAAACAGCCGCAAGTCCGCGAGTGAAATCGTTGATGTCGGGCACATGAGCGTATACGTTGTTACCGACAATCAAGTCGGCCTTGTGTTTTTCTGAGGCAAGCCGCCGCCCTAGTTTTTCGCAAAAAAATTCCTGTAGAACAGGGATGCCGCGATCTTCGGCTGCCCTAGCAGTGTTTGCAGCGGGTTCGATGCCGAGGCAGGGTATCCCCGCAGCAACAAAGTTTCTAAGTAAATATCCGTCGTTAGACGCGACTTCGATAACGAAGCTCTTGGAATTGAGACCGAACCGTTTCGCGGCCATGCGGCAATACTGCTCTGAACGGTCCAACCAACTTCTCGATGTAGACGAATAATAGGCATATTCAGACGAAAAAAGACTCTCGGATTCCATAAAGTCTTCGGTCTGAACGAGCAAACATTCATCGCAGACTCTAAGCCGCAGGGGATAAGTCAATTCCGGAGCGTTTAGATCCGCAGGAGATAAGTATCCGTTCGAGGGCGGAGCGTGGCCGAGATCTAAAAATTTATGAGCTAATTTCGACCCGCAATGCCGGCAATTCGGCAGCTTCATATGTCTATCGGTGAAAGGTCTTTGAGGAAGGGAAGATCTAGATCCCGTTTTGATAGTCTAGTTACTTCAATGGGCCATTTTATAGCCACTTCGGGATCGTTCCAAATAAGCCCGTGTTGATGTGGGGCACTGAATTTTTCAGAGTGAAAATAGAACATCTCAACATCGTTTGTCAAAGTCTGAAATCCATGCGCGAATCCTTTCGGAACATAGAGCATCGACCGGTTATCCTCATCAAGCAACTCGCCGTGCCAATTACCGTATGTGGGCGATTCTGTGCGCAGATCTACAATTACATCCCAGATCGAACCCTTAGTGCAACGCAGCAACTTGATTTCAGCTTTCGGCGCACGTTGGAAATGCAGTCCGCGGACCGTACCTCGAGTGGTGCTACAAGAGACGTTGCACTGCAACCACGATGAATAAAGTCCGACCGAAGCAAATTCATCAACGCAGTATATCCGTGCGAATAATCCGCGCTCATCTTTTGTCGGCTCTGGGTCCACTCGATATGCGCCATCGAGAGACAAAGGAATGAATTTCATGATTCGGACTCAAACGCTGTTATCTGAGATCGGGTTTTTTCTGCTGGATCGCCTCCGTGGTCAACATGTTTATACCAGCTAACCGTTTCTGATACCGCCCTTGCAAAATCCCATCTTGGTGCCCAACCCAATTGTTTCTTTGCGCGATTGATGTCCAAAAACAACCTTTTTGCCTCATAGGGTGCCTTTGGTTCGCTTAAATACTCCCAATTGCCTTGCCAATGTTGCGCCGATGTCCCGACAAGTTCACCAACAGTCTTGTGATCGCGCAGTTCGGGTCCGAAATTGAAGCTAGCCGCAACTTTTCGACTGTTTTTGCTCACTAGGGCCTCGGCAAGCTTCAAATATCCGATTAGTGGATCCAATACATGCTGCCATGGCCTGACCGAGGATGGATTCCTGATTTTAAGCGAATCGCCTTTGCTAAAAGCTCGTGCTAGATCGGGAAATAGGCGGTCCTTTGACCAATCGCCGCCGCCAATTGCATTGCCCGAACGCGCGGTTGCCAATCGAATACAACTGTCAGGAAAAAAAGACATCCGATAGCTGTCCGCCACGATTTCCACGCCTGCCTTCGATGCAGAATAGGGATCATATCCGCCTAATCGGTCAGATTCGCAAAATGGCGACTCGGAATCTCGGATCTTATAAACCTTATCGGTGGTGACGATTATGACGGCACACCTATGATCGAACCTTCGCAGAGCCTCTAGAATGTTTGCGGTTCCAATTACGTTTGTTGTCCAAGATTCGAGAGGAGACCTATAAGAGCTACGAACGAGGGGTTGCGCGGCCAAGTGCAGTACGACATCTGGTCGGACTGCTTTCAAACGCTCTTCAACGACAACTGGGTCGCGGATATCGCCAACAAAGTGGTCGATTCGATCTTCAAGGTCAATTTGCAAAAACAATGCGGGATTTGTTTCCGGCTCTAATGCTAACCCGTATACATCGCTCCCGCGTGCCAATAATATTTCCGATAACCAACTCCCCTTGAATCCGGTGTGACCGGTAACTAATACCCTTTTGCCAGTCCAAAAACTCATCAATCAGTCCCAAACTTTCCACGGAGCACGCGCGTTTGCCCATAAGTCCTCAAGTTGTCTCTTGTCGCGCAATGTATCCATGGCGGCCCAGAAGCCACTATGTTGAAATACGGTAAGTTGAGAATCTCTTGCAAGACTTTCTAATGGCTTACCCTCCCAAGGAGTTTCATCCCCATCTATGCGACTTAGTACCGACGGTTCGCAAACAAAGAATCCGCCGTTTACCCATTGACCGTCTCCATCCGGTTTCTCGAGAAATCGAACAACCTTGCCGCTTTGGATTTTCAATGATCCGTAACGGCCTGGCGGTTGAACCGCTGTCATCGTTGCTTCGGTTCTCTGCGACTTGTGTCGACGAATTAGCGAGGTCACATCGACATCCGCTAAACCGTCTCCATACGTCATACAAAATGTGCTATCGATATAGTCAGCAACACGTTTCAGACGTCCCCCGGTCATGGTGTGTTCGCCAGTGTCCACAAGAGTCACATGCCAAGGTTCGGATTTTCGTTGATGAACTTCCATTCTGTTTTCATCCATATGGATTGTAACATCCGACATATGAAGGAAATAGTTGGCAAAATACTCCTTTATCAAATATCCTTTGTACCCGCAGCAAATCACGAACTCATGCAAACCATACGAACCAAATATCTTCATGATGTGCCAAAGAATTGGTCGCCCACCTATTTCGATCATTGGCTTTGGACGAAGATAGGATTCTTCGCTGATTCGAGTGCCAAATCCGCCAGCAAGAATAACCGCTTTCATGCTAATTTCCGCTTCTTGAGATTTATTAAAGTAAGGATACCGCTACATATGATTGGCCCTTCTGCCTGATCCAAGGAAAACGATGCCCTAGTCACACGCTCAGTGCAACCAAAATCGTAGTAGCCGTGGTAGTTTCAGGTCCAATCCTACAAAAAAAATTGCGCAATCCACAACAGTATAATTCAAAATCTTTACGGGTAATCTAGGAATTTCTGTTAATCAAATTTAATTCTTAGCGGCGTTTATTTTTATTTGGACCTTGAGCGCACCCCCAGTTCGTGGAAGCCGTAAATTACTTGTCGAAATCCTTGTTTTCCAACAAGGTAAAAAACGACTTTTCTTTGTCGGAATTACATTTGATGACGTATTACTCAATTTGACTCACCTATATTTATAAATTTTAATTCATCGTATTATTGAAGATTTTGCCTATGAAATGAAGAGGTTAAGAAAATTCGTCGTAACGTGTCTTTATTGGGATCATTTAAAACTTCGGCTCGTGATTCGGTTATGCTTTCGCCATCAATGGTTTAATTGAGTTCGCTGAATATTATGGCGAACCATTCAACATTAATATTTACTAATGACGTTTAGATTTAGGCGGTCGTCAAGAACGCATGATTCTGTAAGTAAGTAGATGAAAACCATTACGGTTAGAAAAGCTGAGTTTGTGGATTAATCATGAATTTGTGTATCCATCTTTGTGTCTGGTTTCATCAACAACTGTTGTTAATTTGTTAAGACTTCAAATTTGACTTCCGTTAAATGTACACTCTCATCTAAAATTATCGCACATTGGCGAATTGACCTGACGGACCAACTGAGAATTGTCCTGATTGAATTTTCCGCTCGATAGCAACGGTGCAACGGTTTTAATTACTACTGGGAATAATGCATCTTTTGTCCAACGAAGTGGAAACTCGGAATAGTTAACCTAGTAAGGGACTTATTCTTACCCCATAGCCGAATTTTAAACAGTTTTGGCAATCCATTTAGCTAGACAGAGCCTGTACCTACCCTAAGTAGTTCGGTTTTGATCTCCAATTTTATTAAAAAAATGCGGCTGGCGAAATCCAAGGAGGGCGACTATCCGACCATTTTTGCCATCGGACTTGGTTCATTGAATCTATCAACTATTGGTGCTCGTCTTAGGTGTGCTTCAAAAAATATGATTCAAGGAGGAAGAAAAATTTGAATTCGCTTTGGGTTTGTTGTACAAAGATCTGTTCCACTATTAATTTTTAAAAGAGTTCAGATTTGTTTGAAGCCGAGACCTTTTACCGATTTCATTTTTCGACCGAATATCGAATTCAAATACATCCATTCCCAGACTTGGAACAAATTTGCCAAGCCCTATTCGAAATCTTCAATGGCGTGGGCAATTTGACAGTGCACAAAATATACTAAAGCCTCCGTAGTCAAAAAAGGTATGAAGATTGCCAACAAACAGTGAATCTAGATCAAGAAAGAGAACGCACCTCGAAAAGTCATAAATTATTCGGAAAAGACGCATAATTTGGGCCACTCGGCATTTTAATAGAACTGCTTTGAAAATCTTAGATCCGGTATTGGAAAGCACCTGGCGTCCGGTAGAATCCCTGTTGAACCATCCGTAACGCAAACAATCTATTTCGTTTGTTGCGTTGGCCACGGCTGCACGAAACAGTGCGGTGCCATTATATGGCGTGATTCTGTTCGTCATTTCATAGTTAAAACTGTTTTCACTTCACATATTTTTGCAGGAATTTTGTTTTGTTTACGAGAGATTTTAATTATAAACCCGATACATGCAGACAACTTTTCACAGAAAACGCAAGTTTCCCGAGAGCATGAAAGAGAGTACGGTCATATTCGGGAACATGATTCGACACAAATGACTTCCATTTACAATAGTTCTTTTCCCTAAGCCTATATTTCAAAATTCTTATAACAAATCTTCGACGAATTGAACGGTGGTCAGCAAAAAAGTCCGAATGTTTACAAAAAATTTGTTCAAAGCTAGCCGCGCGAAGACCAGGCTCGGCAAGGCTTGTTGCGCTAAATCGATCTGACTTTGATCGTTTTCCGTCTTTACCCAAAATTACACCCTGAAAATCGCATGCCCAACCAATAACATTGGCTCGCTTTAATCTTATACAAAACTCCGTATCTTCATTAACCTGAATCATTTCATCCAAACCACCTATCCTTTGAAAAACATTTCGTCGGATAAAAAAGCCGCATCCGAGCCCTGTCAAAAAATCTTCAATTTTATCAGCCCCACTTAAAATTCCCTTCTTACGACGTTTTCGAGAATTTGCAGAAACCGTTGAAAATCCAAATTCAACTTGTGGATTTAGGCGCAAAACTTTTTCTTGAACACTAAGGCAATATCCAGGAAAAAACTGGTCATCGTCATCTAAAAAATGTACGATAGAACCACTTGCTTTGGTTACACCATAATTCCGTGAAGTGCTTGGGCCGCTTAAGCCGGGATTAGAAAAAATTTTTAGTCGATCGGAATTAAAATCCGAAAGTATTTCACCGGCGGAGATTTTACTGCCATCATCTATAACAATTATCTCGCCATCCACTTTTTTTAACTCCAAAAAGGCTGAAGAAACCGCAAGTTTCAATCCATAGGGCCGATCTCTAGTAGGAATAACAATTGAACATGCCATTGAATATATTCCGTGATTTTAAGGTATTTTTAAATTATTTGCAACCCTTGTTTTAAGATTCGGATAGTTTTTAAATAGATCGAAAGAGCTTGATGGCATCGTGACTTTCAACCCTTTTTCGATCGCTATCCTTCGAAATTGAATAGCGAATTTTATGTACATTCTTATCTTTGAATTGGCGAACAAAGAATTGGTTGAGATTCGCCTCCTATTCGCTATCCGTCGCTACAATATATCACGAATTGAAGTTGTGCAATTTGTTGTTTTTGCCTAATTTTGTACTGGCCGCGTTTTCGTTGAACGATGTGGTACCAACTTGGATCTTTTCTTTAGTTCAATTCTAGCTTGAATCTTCTATCGTTGCCTAAATGTATATTCGTCGGCACTTTATGTTAGAGGTGTTGCTGAATTTTGCTTAAAATTATAGATTTCTCTTACATATTCTCGTTGGGAAGGCGACGAAGTATTCCAGCCAATTTGGTAGTTTGGTATATCTCTCTTTCTCGTAACGTATTGAATACCATGCATTATTATCGTGACGGGATCCATACTGTCCTTACATTAGACTATTCTGTTGAGCCCACGGCGGCGGTGCGAGCCGCCCGTCCAGTGCGCACCTCGAGCGGGCAAGGCCGGGCTCGACGCCGGCGGCCCGCGAAATCAGGGCGTGCTCCGCCCTAGAATTGGAATCCTACCGACTCGCCACTGGGACGCCCTCATTTCGGCGCAGCGTCGTGTTGATCTTGACCCAGCTATGCATGCGCTCCCGGATCGTAAGCCAGTACCGAGATCAGGAAATGGGAACCGATCCGGCGTCCGGGCGGCGCGTATTCCCAAAGTGCCAGCATGGGAAAGTATACAGCCACAAAATTGGAATGATACACTTGGAGACTGCTGAATTACGAAAATGAATCAGCTTAAACGGCGACCGAGACCTAAACGAAAATTGCTTTGATGAGGGTCATTGTCAGAATCGGGTGTCGGGTGAGAGCGACGAACGGGTCTGGTCTCCTCGTCGACGACCCAAAAGGCAGTGCCACAACTGAGATTGCTCTACGAGGAAGATCAATAGGTGTTAAAGCATCGAATTTATGCAGGGAGTCGCTAAAATGGGCTTGCCGATGGCAGATTAAAATGGGACACATGTGTCCTAGCTGAACCCTAACTCATCGAGAATTACCCAAACGCGTTACGCAAAACGATTTCCGGAATTCGATTTTAGCGCGATAGTGTCTTGACTATTAATTGGCTGTAGCACGTCGGCAAAGGCTCTAAACACGTCCTTCAATTTTTGACAAATTGCGCGGTCGACGGCATCAAATTTTTGGGCCTGGAACCGAAGACTAGGAACCGGGTCGCACATGAATTGTTTCCGTTCTCTTTCGGCACTGTTCTTAATACAATCGAGACAAATCATGAAGTGAGCTGACACGAAATTCGCTAGATTGATAGCAAATGACGAGCGGAATCGATTACGAATGAGTAAGTACTACGATTTAGAGAAAATTATAGAATCAACGATGATTAACCTGCCGATGTGCGAAACGGATCGCGTCGACACTCAAAGTCAGACTGACTTACCAAAAACCTGGGAATTTCTCCCGAGTTACTCGGCAAGGAGCGCACCTATTGTCGACAGTTTATGCGGCTGTCGAAGTGGACGATCGCAAAAAGAGCATGCGCACAATGTCCAAGGGCGAAAACAGCGACCGCAGCAAACCTTTGTTGCCACCTGCCAAATCCAGAGGTTCCAAATGCGTGAATGCTCTACAAGCCAATTGAAGCATGGCCGATTCGTCTAGTGCGTGAATTTGAAACACTGCAGGTTCAAGTGGAAGGAAGTCATGGAAGCGGTTGGATTCAAAACTGCGATTGGCACCAATAATTCTACTGCGATGAAATTCCGCTCTCGGAATATGTCCAGCAAAGAAGTTGACAAGATTTTCGCTAGTACGCAGCCTTGGCGCGGCAAAGAATGGCTGAGAACCGAAAAAGGCGAAGATTCGTGGGGAATTTGCTTGAAACGGCCAAAGCCGGTTGATTTCCAGCTATTTTCTTCTAGTTGATTTTTCGATTTATTCCTATTGGGTAAGTATAAATCGACCGCGACAGTTAAGTGCAGCATGCTTGTGGTTCTATCGTACATTTTGATGATTCAATGGCCAGAGTTGTCGCTGTGCGAATCAATTTTTGCGCTATACACCGAATCCAATTTCCCGTTTTGTCCAGTAAATTAGATACTCTTCAGTTCAAGTGCGCAATAAATTGAGAAGACGAGGATTCTCAGTCTGAGACTGTGTTCAGAACTTAAGGCTCAAGTCGCTTGCGGAAGCCGCTTGTATGCGATCTCGGACTCGTCAATAGAAAAAGTCAATGTTAAATTTTTGAAGTAGAACGCCAAATTTGATGCGCGTTTTAATCGCTCGACATGTGCCAGAATTCAAAATAAATTTACGGGACGTATTGTGTCCATCGAAAGCGTTACAAGGTTTCAATTTTGAAATAGGGAGAACAAACATGAATGGCACGATAACCAAAGCTGCGCTGGCAACGGTGGCCATAGCAGTCGCGGGAGAATCGGCGGCGGTAGAATGGAACGTTTCCCTTTGGGGTGCGCGCCGCGCCTTTACCGAGCATGTGGAAAAACTTGCGGAACTCGTCGACCAAAAAACCGGCGGGGAATTTACGATCAACATATCGTACGGAGGCCTGTCCAATAATAGGGAGAACCTGGACGGCATCGAAATCGGCGCGTTTGAAATGGCCCAGTTCTGCGCGGGCTATCATGTAGACAAGAATCCCTCGATCACAGTTCTCGAATTGCCGTTCCTAGGCGTGCAGACGCTCGAGGAAGAAGTTGCGGTCAGCCACGCGGTGTACTCTCACCCGGCAACCCAGGCGGATTTGGCGCGATGGAATGCCAAATTGCTAATGACCTCTCCGATGCCCCAGTACAACATCGTTGGCACGGGCGAACCAAGGGACGAGCTTTCGGAATTCGTAGGAATGCGGGTTAGGGCGACGGGAGGTCTTGGCAAGGCGTTTAAGGCGGTTGGGGCCGTGCCGACTTCCGTCACGGCCACCGAAGCCTATAGCGCAATGGAGTCTGGTGTCGTGGACACCGTCGCATTCGCGCAGCACGCCCATTTCGCCTTCAAGACGATTGACTTAGCGAAGTGGTGGACCGAGAATTTAAACCCCGGAACGGTGAACTGCCCCGTTGTCGTAAATATCGATGCATACGAGTCTTTGTCGGATGAACATAGGGCCGCCCTTGACGGATCGGTTGACGAAGCCCTCCGGCACTACCTGGACAACTACGGGACTCTGCTCGACAATTGGGATAGGATTCTTGACGAGAAAAACGTAGCCAGGGTCCATATTGCCGATGAAGAGATCGCCAAATTCAGAGAGGTCGCGGGACCTGTTTTGGAAGAGTGGCGCGAAAGAATGATTGCGCAAGGTATTCCGGCGCAGGAATTGTACGACCTAGTCCAGTCGACCTTGGAATCGATGCGCTAATCTAGGCTACTTTGGGCCGTTCCGGCGACAAGCGGAACGGCCTGGAAATCTAGGACTATGGAATCGAGCGGAAGTTCACCGGAGGGCGGATTATCCGCAAAGGCGGACATCGTCGTCCGAAGAATTGAATCCAGTCTCAATATTTTAAGCGGAATCGTCATATTCGCGCTCGTCTTGCTTGCTTCGATCAACGTCTTGGCGAGGAAATTCTTAAATTCACCGGTTCCTGGCTACATCGACTGGACTGAACAATTCATGGCCGTATTTGCTTTTTTCGGCATTGCGTACTGCCAGAGTCAAGGATCGCATATTCGCATGGATTTTCTGGTTGCGCGGCTAAAAGGGCGGCAATTGTGGTTCGCTGAGCTACTGGGCATCGCGTTGATGCTGCTCATAACGACTGTTTTAATCATCGGTAGCTGGTTCCATTTTCTTCGCAGTTTTGACTTCGGGTCCGCTTGGTGGAGTCGCGACAGCTCCATTGATGTTGCCCTCCCGCTCTGGCCGGCAAAATTAATAGTTCCTCTTGCTCTCTCGCTTCTATGGCTAAGGCTGGCACTACAAATGCGCGCTTTTTGGATTGCGTTCCTAACAAATGCGGAAACGGCTTTTGGGACTCCAGTAGTATTGGATCCGGAGTCTCAAGCGGCGCAAGAAGCCGACGCCATGCGCGGTGCCGAGAATGGCTAGCTTCTTCGACATGAAGGTGCTTCTACAAGGCGTCGATGCGTTCACAATGTCGCTCTGGCTGTCCTGCCTGCTCCTCGTATTGGTTATAGTCGGAGTAAGAGTTGCATTCGCAACGGCTATTGTAGGATTTCTGGGCCTGTGCTTATTTTTTATGCAGAAACAGGGGTTTGATCGAGGACTTTCGACGGCCGCAAAGCTAGTTGGCCAAATTCCGCATTCGAAAACCACAACCTATGCCCTTTCGCTGATTCCGACGTTTATCTTGATCGGTTATCTCGCATACTTCGCCGGTTTGACGCGCCTGCTGTTTGAAGCGGCCAAACGGTGGCTCGGCTGGCTGCCCGGAGGTCTCGGAGTGGCAACCGTTTTTTCAACGGCCGGATTCGCGGCAGTTTCAGGGGCTTCGGTCGCGACTTCCGCTGTATTCGCGCGGATCGCGATTCCGGAAATGCTGCGTCTCGACTATGATCGGCGATTTGCGGCCGGAGTGGTCGCGGCAGGCGGCACGCTTGCATCTCTCATTCCGCCTTCCGCGATCCTGGTAATCTACGCAATCATCGTCGAACAGTCTGTAGGAAAGCTCCTATTGGCAGGATTCATTCCTGGAGCCGTATCTGCCGTGATTTACGGCGCGCTCGTAGTCGGCCTTGCCACATTTCGAAAGGATCTGGGTCCTCCTGTCGGCGGGTTTAGCTGGAAGTCCAAGTTCCAAAGCCTTCCGGGAACCCTGCCGATATTGCTGGTCGTACTAATAATAATTTACTCGATATATTTCGGATGGGCGACGCCCACGGAGGCAGGTTCACTCGGAGCGTTCGTAGTTCTATTGATTGCGGTTTATCGCGGAATGAAGTGGTCGCAGCTTCGAAGCGCCTTGATGGAGGCGGCGAAGTTAACCGCGATGATCTTCACGATGATCTGGGGCGTCCTCATTTATGTTCGCTATCTCGGTTTTGCGAATCTTCCCGACGTGTTCGCCAGTTGGATTGGCGCGCTTGAACAGCCTCCGCTGGTAACGTTGCTGCTCATCCTGCTCGTCTACGTGGTTTTGGGCATGTTCATGGACGCAATCGGCATGCTAATTCTGACTTTGCCCGTGGCATTTCCCGCAGTTATCGCATTGAACGGCGGACCGGACGTAACGCGCGAGTCTTCCGCGTTGGGCATGAATGCGGAAGAGTGCGCGATTTGGTTCGGCATAATTGTAGTCAAGATGGCTGAACTTTGCCTGATAACGCCTCCAATCGGCCTAAACTGCTTTGTCGTTGCTGGCGTAACAAAAGAATCAGGCGCCGAGATACCGCCGGAAGATGTGTTCCGCGGCGCATCGCCTTTCTTTATAGCCGACGTCGTTACAGTAGGCGTGCTGATAGCTTTTCCCGGAATTGTTCTTTGGCTTCCCAACTTGCTATGATGCGTATTCAAAGGAACAGCCTTCGATTCCGGGTCTCGGAATCGTCGGTATGGCTCGAGTAGGAAAAGTGGACAGTCGAATTAACCGAAGAATGGCCGGATCTATGGCGCCGCCTGTCATGGAAGCGAGACGCTGGCTCGAGGAAACTCCCGAAAACGAGCAATTTCCGCTCATCAACGTCTCTCAGGCGGCACCCGTCGCGCCTCCTCCGCCGCCTTTGATTGAAGCTATTTTGGATGCGGCTGCCAACGAATCCGCTTCGCACGTCTATGGACCAGTGCTAGGGCTGCCTGACTTGCGGCAGGAAATTGCCATGAAATGGTCCTCCTCCTACGGCGGAGCCATTTCCGTCGAGCAAGTTGCTATAACTTCCGGCTGCAACCAGGCATTCACGGCTGCAATTTCCGCAGTCGCCGGCGCAGGCGACGCCGTCGTGCTTCCTATCCCTTGGTACTTCAACCACAAAATGTGGCTAGATATGATGGGTATCGAGTCTCGACTATTGGATACCGGAGCCGGTCTCATCCCCTGCCCCGAAAAGGCCGAGGCCATGCTTTCGCAAAATGTGCGCGCCATAGTGCTGGTATCTCCGAACAATCCCACCGGTATCGAATATCCGGCTGATGTCGTAGACAGGTTTTTTGATCTCGCGAGCCAGCGGGGCATATCGCTCATCCTCGATGAGACTTATCGCGACTTTGACTCGCGGGGCTTTGCCCCGCACTCGATTTTCGCAAAAAACAACTGGGAATTGAATTTCATTCATTTGTACTCGTTTTCGAAGGCTTATCGTTTGACGGGGCATCGCGTCGGCGCATTGATTGCGTCCAAAAAGATTCTTGCCCAAGCAGAAAAATTTCTTGACACGGTTTCGATTTGCCCCAACCAGCTCGGACAGAGGGCCGCGCTATTCGGCTTGCGGCACCTCGGCGAATGGCTTGCGGAGGAGCGCAGGGAAATTCTGCGCCGGAAAGCCGAAATGGAAAAGGAGTTTCAAAATCTACCGGGATGGAGCCTTAAGGGATGCGGGGCGTATTTCGCATATGCGGAGCATCCCTTCGAAGAGGATTCGGAGAAAGTTGTCCGGCGCATGATTGCCGACGTCGGAATTCTCGCGCTACCAGGCTCCATGTTCGTCCCTCCGTCAATGGTCGAAATCGGGTGCAAACCAATAAGATTTGCCTTCGCCAATAGCGATGTCGCCGGCATTCAAGAATTGTTCGCAAGACTGAGGCAATTCTAAATCCGGTACGTGACCGCAGTCGACTGCCGTCCGGCTGCGACCGAGACGGAATTCGAACGGGCGCCATACCCAGGCGAATTGAGAAGTATCGCCGGCATATAAGCTTCTAACTGAAGATTTTCGATCGTTGGAATATTTTAAGGTAGAATCGCAAGCAAACGGGCAGTTGCGATTCGGACCGGAAATTGCGGTACGGTCGGCAGCCAGCGCACCATAGCGGTCAAAGAGCCTGTTCCGCACCGGTTCGAAATCTGCGGCCGGAAAACTGCGCGAAATGTAGCGCGTCGCTATTCGAGCCGCGCGAGATCGAAAATCCGTAGATAGGAAATTTGAACTTCATCGCGTTGGATGAGCCAAGCGCATAGAACGCGAACAGTAAAGTATATTTGAATTTTCGTCGGGACAATTGTGCGCATCGTCCGCGGCAGAGTGTGTCGACGGGCATAATTCAGCGCTGCGTTTCTAGCTGCGGGTTCCGTTTGCTTTATCCTTCAACTCAATCCGACGCGTAGCTGTTCCAAAGACCGACCACGCAAACGGCCTAAAACGCGATGACTTAAGCACAATTCTTCCGCTGCGCTTGAAATTAACGTGGCACGCGTTTAGTACCCCCCGCGTTCTTCTCGTAAAACAGGTGAAAGATGGCAAAAGCGTTTCGCAGCAAAAGTGCCAATTTACTGGTCTACGTGCTTGTCGGCCTCCTAGTCCTGGGATTGGCCGGGTTCGGCATCGGAAATTTTACTTCGACCGTGCAGTCAATTGGCTCGGTCGGCGACGAGGAAATCACTGTACAGGAATATGCGCAGGTCTTGCAGGGCGAGATAAACCGTTTCCAGGCCAGGACCGGGCAAGTTCCGTCGCTATTCGAAATTCAACAGTTCGGACTCGACCAGGTCGCGCTGCGCGGCGTAGTGCTGAATGCGTCGCTGGACAACGAAGCGAACCGGATCGGCGTATCGGTGGGGGACAAAACCGTTGTAGAAGAGCTGAGGCAGTCAGACCGCTTCAAGGGAACGGACGGGGCATTTGACGTATCGGCGTACGAATTCGCGCTAGAGCGCCTCGGTTTGACCGCCGGCGAATACGACGACATTATCCGCGAAGAAAAGACGAGGCTTTTGCTTCAGCAGGCTGCGGGCGGCTCCCTCCAGGTGCCGGATGCCTATACCGAGACTTTGATGTCGTATTTCCTGGAAAAGCGAACTTTCGAATGGGCGGATATGGCGGTCGAAAGCGTTATGTCGCAGGTATCGGAAGTTAGCGATGCGGAAGTGAAGGCATTCTATGACGAGCATGAGGCCAATTTCACTGTGCCGGAAACGAAGCAAATCACCTATGCTTGGCTGACGCCCGATATGATCGCGGACCAAGCCTCGGTTTCGGATTCGGAAGTTCGCGACTTGTTTGAAGAAAAATCAAGCATTTACGTTGTTCCGGAAAGGCGTATCGTCGAACGTCTTGTTTTTTCGAGCCGTTCCGCGGCCGAAGCAGCCCTGTCGCGAATCGAAAGCGGCGCAATCGACTTTGAGGGATTGATTCAGGAAAAGGGATTGACTCCCGAAGATGTCAACTTGGGAACGGTTGAACGAGAAGAACTCGCTTTGGAGGGAGGAGAAGTCGTATTTGCTCTTACCGAGCCCGGAATCGCCGGCCCGGCGGAATCTAAATTTGGCCCCGCCCTATTCAACGTCCTGGCCGTTCTAAATGCTCAAGCCACTGAATTCGAAAGCGTTCGAGCCGAACTAGAAGCGGAGCTGGCGCTCGAAAATGCGCGGCTGGATATTGCCGATAGCCTTGAAGATATTGAGGACAGGCTGGCGGCGGGCGCAACGCTGGAAGAGCTTGCAGCTGAAACCGACATGCAGCTCGCGTCAATCGATTTCAACTCGGATTCCGAAGGCGAAATAGCCGAATTCTTCGAATTTCGGCAAGTAGCCGAAGCCGTTGATGCGTCGGATTTCCCCGAGTTGAGCGAACTCGACAACGGGGGAGTTTTCGCGATTCGGCTGGACGGCGTCTTACCGCCGAGGCTTAAGCCCCTTTCCGAAGTTCGGAGCGAGGCCGAGACCGAGGCATTTAGAGAAAAGGCACGGAAGCTAGCCATCGAAACGGCCGAGAATTTCGAAAGCGAGCTCGAAGGCGGCAAGAGTTTCGCGGATCTGGATCTGACTACAAATGTGGTTGAGGAAGCTCAGCGGACGTTCTTTGAGCCCGGCGTCCCCTTTGGACTTGTGGCGGAAATATTCAAGTTGGAGAGTGGCGAAAGCGCGGTTTTCGAACATGGTTCGGGCGTTGCGCTGGCGCGGCTTGAAACAATTCACGCCTACGACCTCGATTCCGCCGAAGCGCTGGACACCAAGGAAGGTCTCGAGGCTCAAGCCGGCAGAGAACTGGGTCTCAACGCCTTTCACATCTACGCAGACGCGATACGGTTCGATGCGGGAATGAGCCTGGATCAGGCAATAATTGACGCGGTCCACGCGCAATTGCAGTAAGTTGGCCGAGCCTTGTTTCTGCTTCCTTCATTTGAAGATTTCGTTCGCGAATATGACGCCGGACGAAACCAGGTTGTTTACGCGTTGCTCGCGGCCGACCTCGATACGCCGGTATCGCTTATGTACAAGCTGGCGGCCGCGCGCGAGTATAGCTTTATCCTCGAGTCGGTTACCGGAGGAGAAATTCGCGGCCGCTATTCTATCGTAGGAATAAAGCCCGATCTGATCTGGAAGTGCCGAAGCGATCAGGCGTTGGTCAACAGGAACGCGCAATTCGATCGCGGCAGTTTTGAACCCGATCAGTTCCGGCCGCTGGATTCACTAAGGAGCTTGCTCGACGAAAGCAGGATAGACCTGCCTGCCGGGCTTCCCGCCAGTTCCGCCGGAATTTTCGGATATCTCGGGTACGATATGGTTCGCTTGGTCGAACACCTTCCCGAAGTTAATCCGGACACGCTGAATATCCCGGACGCATTGTTTCTCCGCCCGTCCGTGATCGCAGTTCTTGACGGCGTCAAGAGCGAAGTGACCGTTGTAAGCCCGGTTTGGGCCACAGCCGAGGTCGAGGCGCGCGACGCCTATGATCGCGCCGCGAACCGAGTCATGGACGCGATAAGGGATCTTGAGAATGCGCCGCGAGAAATCAGTAGAAATCTTGGATCGCCGGCGACGATGGTCGAACCGAATGCGGTGTTCGACAAGTCCGGCTACATGGAAATCGTGCGCCGGGCGAAGGAGTACATTAAAGTGGGCGACATTTTTCAAGTAGTTCCGAGCCAGCGATGGTCGCAGGAATTCACGTTGCCGCCCTTTTATTTCTATCGAGCGCTGAGAAGGACAAATCCTTCTCCGTTTATGTTTTTCTTCAATTTCGGCGATTTTCAGGTCGTTGGCTCAAGCCCGGAGATTTTGGTGCGCGTGTTCGGGAATGAAGTTACCATAAGGCCGATAGCGGGAACGCGGCCTCGCGGTATGGACGCGGAAAGCGACCGGGGAATGGAAGCTGAACTTTTGGCCGATGAAAAGGAGCGGGCCGAGCATTTGATGCTGCTTGACCTGGGTCGGAACGATGTCGGCAGGGTAGCCAAAACGGGAACCGTGCGACCCACGGAAAAGTTTGTAATCGAACGCTATTCGCATGTCATGCACATCGTATCGAACGTCGTCGGAGAACTTTCCGACGACCACGATGCTCTTTCCGCATTGCTGGCGGGGCTGCCGGCGGGCACTGTTTCGGGAGCGCCGAAGGTTCGCGCCATGGAAATCATCGATGAACTCGAACGCGAAAAGCGATGCGTCTATGGAGGAGGCGTGGGCTATTTTTCGGCGAACGGCGACATGGACATGTGCATCGCGCTCCGTACGGCCGTGCTAAAGGACTGCATGCTGCATATTCAGGCGGGCGGCGGCGTTGTACATGATAGCGATCCGGAAACCGAATGGCAGGAAGCGGTCAACAAATCGATGGCGCTTCGACGGGCGGCGGCCGACGCGTCGCTGTTCGGATTCGGCAATTAGGCTATGGGGGTCGATGTTCCCTCGGATACGAAACGCGAGCTTCGCCGTCGCGTCGCAACTCGGCCGCGACTTGTCGAAATGACTGAACGGTTAGGCTAATATGCTGCTTTTGATCGACAATTACGATAGCTTTACCTACAACCTTGTTCACTATCTTGGCGAGTTGGGAGCGGACATTGTGGTCAGGCGCAACGATGTTCTATCTGCCGAGGAGGCAATCGGGTTGAAGCCCGAGGCGATTGTCGTATCGCCAGGTCCGGGTAAACCCGAAAGCGCGGGCATCTGTCTTCAACTCGTGGAGGAGGCGGCCGCAGCGCGTATGCCGCTGCTCGGAGTTTGCCTGGGGCATCAGGCGATCGGCCAGGCGTTCGGTGGCAAAGTCGTCCAATGCGGCGAAATCGTCCATGGCAAAACCGCGCCAATCTTTCACCGCGAAACCGGGCTGTTCAAGGGGCTCCCCTGCCCCTTTGAGGCGACGCGCTACCACTCGCTAATTGTCGAAAGAAAAAGTTTGCCGGAGACTCTGGAAGTAACATCCTGGATCGACGACGGCACCGTCATGGGCGTTCGGCATAGGGACCTGCCCATTCACGGAGTTCAATTTCACCCCGAAAGCATAGCCTCGCAGTACGGCCATAGAATCCTTGAGGCCTTTTTAGCGGAATCGAGGTAAATCGCATGAGCGGAAATTTCCAAAATTTGATCGCTGCGGCAGCCGAACGGGAGCTTGGCCGCTCGGAGGCGGAAGCCGCATTCGAAATCATGATGAACGGAGAGGCGACGCCCGCGCAGGCCGGCGGACTTCTCATGGCACTGCGAACGCGCGGGGAAACAGTCGAGGAATACGCCGCGGCGGCGGCGGTAATGCGCAGGAAGTGCAACGCGGTCAAGGCGCCGCCTGACGCCATCGACATCGTCGGAACGGGCGGCGACGGCAAGGGTACATTGAATATTTCGACGGCCGCTGCAATTGTCGTTGCTGGCGCGGGCGTAATCGTTGCGAAGCACGGCAACCGGAATCTGTCGTCGAAATCGGGCGCAGCCGATGTGCTCGAAGAACTCGGCGTGTATGTCATGTCGCCTCCTGAAGTCGCCGAGGGAGCTCTCGCGGCTACCGGCATTTGCTTTATGATGGCGCCTATGCACCATCCCGCGACACGCCACGTCATGTCGGTTCGACGAGAACTCGGAACGCGCACGATCTTCAATATTCTTGGACCGCTCACAAACCCTGCCGGCGTAAAGACGCATTTGTGCGGCGCGTTTTCGAAAGACTTGATCGAACCCATGGCCCGTACGCTAGGCGCGCTAGGGTCCCGGTCGGCCTGGGTTGTGAACGGCCGGGACGGCACCGACGAAATTTCGATATGCGGACCCACCGATATTGCCGCTTTGGAAAATGGCGAAGTCGTCCGCAGGGAAATCGCGCCGGAAGACGCAGGCCTGCCGCAACATCCTTTCGACTCGATCCGCGGCGGCTCGCCCAACGAAAACGCAGCTGCGCTGCGCGCGCTGCTAGACGGCGAGCCTTCCGGCTACAGGGATGCCGTCTTGCTCGGGTCCGCGGCAGCTCTCGTCATTGCCGACAAGGCGGGGTCCCTTGTCGAAGGCGCGGAAATCGCCGCCGAAGCGATCGACAGCGGAAAAGCGAAAAATAAAGTCGAATCGCTAGCTAAATTTACTTCGGATTTAGCAAGATGAGCTCGATCCTCGACCGGATCGCCAGCTACAAAAGAGAAGAGGTTCGAAAACTCTCAAAGGAACTGCCGTTCTCGCAGCTGGCGAAAATTGTGCGCAGCGCCCCGTCGACACGCGGATTTGCCGAAAAGCTAGTTGGTAGGAGCAAAAGCGGATACGGGATAATTGCCGAAATAAAAAAGGCCAGCCCGTCCAAAGGATTGATACGCGACGATTTCTTGCCGTCGTCGATTGCGAGGGAGTATGAATCCGGCGGAGCCGCCTGCATTTCGGTATTGACAGATTCTCCAAGTTTCCAAGGCTCTCCCGAGCACCTGAAGGAAGCCAGGGAAGCTGCCACTCTTCCACTGATCCGCAAAGATTTTATGCTCGATCCGTATCAGATTATCGAATCACGTTCTATCGGCGCGGACTGCGTACTGATAATTCTCGCTATGGTCGACGATGTATTGGCCGCCGAGCTCGAAAATTCCGCTTTCGAAATTGGCCTCGACGTTCTAATCGAAGTTCATAATGAGCGCGAAGTCGAACGGGCATTAAAACTGCGATCGCCTTTGATTGGAGTAAACAATCGGGATCTCAATACGTTCCGCGTTGACATTGAAACTACCGTTCGACTTGCGCCGCTTATACCGGCAGATCGAACAATCGTCTCGGAATCGGGTATCTGGGAACCGGCTCATCTCGAGACTTTGGCATGTTCAGGAGCGCGATGCTTCCTTATTGGCGAAAGCCTTATGAGAGAAAAGAAAATCGCACATGCGCTGCGGAAACTGCTAGCCGGTGAACCCGCCGAGGCGCAAGCCAAAATGGAACGAGATCATTTAGGCCGCTAATTTGCCAGGACACGACGAATGAATAAACTCTCGCATTTCGATGCTTCGGGCAAAGCAAGCATGGTTGACGTTTCCGAAAAGCCTGTGACCAAGAGAACAGCAATTGCGAAAGGTTCAGTAAAGATGGCTGCGTCGACTCTCGAGATGATCGGAGAGGGACGCGCCGGAAAAGGCGATGTACTTGCCGTTGCACGAATAGCGGGAATTGCCGGCGCTAAGCGAACCAGCGATCTGATACCACTGTGCCATCCACTGCCATTGTCAAAAGTAGCAGTGGAATTTTCATTGAACGGCAATGATTCCACAGTTGAAATTGTATCGACAGCTGTTTCGACGGGACGAACCGGCGTTGAAATGGAAGCATTGACGGCAGTTTCCGTGGCGGCGCTAACAATTTACGACATGACGAAGTCCGCCGATCGAACGATGGAAATCGGCGAAATTCGACTTGCCTTCAAAGAGGGCGGAAAATCAGGGCGATTCGTGGGACGGCAATGATCCCTGTAGACGATGCGCTAGCGAGGATATTCGAATCGCTTCCCAAGGTTGAAGCCGAATATGTTTCGATTCATGACGCTTGCGGTCGGGTCCTGTCCCGTCGACTTGTCGCAAATCGCGACCAGCCTCCTTTCGATGCGTCAGCCATGGACGGATATGCGGTTCGGAAATCGGATGCTAAGCCGCGTGCCGAATTAAAAATCATCGGTGAAGTTTCGGCTGGAGAAGTTTTTAACCAAAGGGTTCGCAGCGGCCAAGCTGTTCGGATTTTTACAGGTGCCCCTCTTCCCGACGGCTGCGACCATGTGGTGATCCAGGAAGACGCTGATAGAAACGGATCGCGCCTGAGACTTCGAAGTGAGATCGAATCGGATTCTTTCGTTCGACCCGCCGGCGGTGACTTTAGCATTGGCTCGGCGGTTGAAGCTCCTAAAAGGCTTACTCCCGTCGACACCGCTTTGCTGGCTTCGATGAATTACGCCAAGATTCCAGTATATCGGCGACCCGTCGTCGCACTGCTCTCGACGGGAAACGAGCTTGCCATGCCGGGAGAAAATGACCCGAGCAAAATAATCGCATCAAACTCGTTTGCTTTGAAAGGCATCTTTGAGGAAGCGGGAGCGGAAATCCGGATACTTCCGATCGCCAGAGACAATGAACTCTCTCTATCGACGGCAATCGGGCTTGCCGAAGATGCCGACGTAATTGTTACGATCGGCGGCGCTTCAGTGGGAAAATACGATCTCGTGCGCAAAATCGCGGAATCGCTCGGCATTAAATTGCTTTTCCATGGCGTGGCCATGCGACCAGGCAAGCCCTTGCTGGCAGGCGTACTCGGCAATGCGATGTTTCTCGCATATCCAGGCAATCCGGTGTCCTCTATCGTTTGCGCGCATGTCTTTGGAGTACCTTTGATAGCCGCGATGCTCGGACTAGGATCAAAGCGCCGGGCTAGGAAATTGGGACGGCTTGTTAACCCGCTTGGCTCGAATGGTCCTCGCGAACATTACATGAGAGCGCTGGTAGAAAATGAAACCGCGTATCCTTTTCTGCGGGTATTTCAAAGGCAGGATAGTTCGCTGCTAAGCGTCATGGCATCTGCGAATGCTCTTGCTATTCGGCCCTCGTACGATGCCGCTTTGAAAACGAGCGCCGACATAGAATTCATTGACCTGCGAAGGCATCCCTAGCTTCTCTCAAATTCGCTACCAAAGTAATCGGCATGGCAATTGAGCCGATCATTCAATCGATTTTGAAGTAACGCATTGCGACAATTCATTGTTGACGAGAAACCGGAACAGTGATAGAACTCCCGGCGAACACTGAGTGAATTAAAATTCGCCACACAGAGACGAAACGCCATGCTGACGAAAAAACAACTGGAACTGCTGAAACTTCTCCATACCAAAATTGAGGAAAATGGGATTCCGCCGTCATTCGACGAAATGAAGGACGAACTTAAACTGAAGTCGAAATCCGGAGTACATCGATTGATTTCGGCACTTGAGGAACGCGGCTATATCAGCAAGCTGCCCTATCGCGCTCGAGCAATCGAAGTCGTAAAGCTTCCCACTGCCCTGCAGCGAGATGCTTCGGAATTGCGGCAGGTCGTTGGCCGCAAAGTTGCGGAAACTGCAAGAGCTGTCGCCGGATCCGCAATTGCCCAACTTCCGCTTATGGGCCGAATTGCTGCTGGAACGCCGATTGAAGCGATTAGCCACGAGGAGGCCCGCATTGGTGTCCCGGAAAGCTTGGTCGGTTCTTCCGGCAATCACTACGCGCTACTGGTTTCGGGAGAATCGATGACGGGCGAGGGAATACTTGACGGCGACACCGCATTGATCAAATCGCAAAATATTGCCGACGATGGCGAAATTGTCGTTGCGCTCGTAGACCGAGAAGAAGCCACCTTGAAAAAATTCTATCGGAAAGAGGGAAGAATTATTTTGGAAGCAGCCAATCCGGCGTATCCGACTCAAATTTATTCGCCCGAGAGAGTTGAGATTCAAGGAAGGCTCGTAGGATTGCTGCGAAGCTATCACTGAACACAGGTGCCGAAGCGCAAGCGGCTCTAAACCGCGCCTGCCGTCCTGAAATTCAATGAGTGAGAGACGATAGAGGAATTCATTTCATTTGCGGTTCGTTGGCAATATCGCGAGAAAAAACCGGGAACTAGTTTTTCTTGAACTTGGGCCTGTTGAATACGGACCCTGATTCGCTTGGCTTCATCGCGCCGCGATCACTCCCGCCGCGAGAATGATGATGGCTCGGAAGCCGGCGACAGTCCTGTCACGGCGCGTCGCAATTGCTCGGAGCTCCTTGATTATCGAAAATAAATTCTCGATCTGGTGCCGCCATGCGTACATCGCCCTGTCGTGGCTGCGCTTGACTTCCCTTTTGAATTTCGAAGGTACTGCCGCCGCGCTGTAGCGCGCTTCAAGCTTCTCAATCAGCCAATCGGCATCGAAGGCCTCGTCGCCAAACAGGGACCCGATATCCGGGCCGCCCTGCGGAAGGGCCAAGCCCGCCAGATCGTGCGCCTTTCCGGGAACCGGCTCAAAACGGACCAGATAGCCCAAGGCTTCGACAAGGGCCACGACTTTGTCGTCAGCCCTCCCCGGGATCGCACGATCGGCTGCGCCGCAGAGCCCCCTTTCCGCCGGAAGCCTTCGCGCGCGCCCGGACTGCGACGCCGTCCATTTGCGCCCACTCAAGGTCGAACGAACCGGACAACTCCTTGAAAACGCCTTCGAAAACCCCCTTCTCGGCCCAGCGCCGAAAGCGAACGAAAACGCTGTTCCAGTTGCCGAATTCCGACGGAAGATCCCGCCACGGCGATCCGGTCCGAACCCGCCAGAGCACCGCTTCCAAAAACAGGCGGTTGTCGGCCGCCGTTCTTCCCGGCGAGCCCTGCCTGCCGGGAAGCATATCCTTGATCCCGTCCCACATTCGGTCGGTCAGGACAAACCTGCTGGTTGTCACGAATATGCCTCAATTATCCTGCTTCGATTCCTGCCATTTCGGCTCTTGTTGGTAAAAAAATACCGAACTCGAAGCTTCGAATCAAGCCCTTGCGCCAACAGGCCCTAAATCTGTCTAGGCGAAGCAAAAAAATGCGGCCTGTCGGTTACGGCCTCCGGGTCCAAGAGCAACGGTCGTCCAAGGCGGAATCGCCAAAGCAGTGTCCGGGTTCTAGTCGCAAGCGACCGAAGTATTGTTGAAGGCCATCCGGAACGAAAGCGCGTCCATGCCGCCTATTGCCGCTCTCATCAACCGGTCCTGGCTACGCCGAATCGGCAAAATCATTCAAATAGCTAATCCGACTTGCACACCGTCGTTGCTGCGTCCAAGTCGAATCGAAAATGTTCAAAAACCAGAGGGGAATTTGTGAATCAATTGTCGACAAAACTCGGAGATTGGCAAGTTTCGTCAAGGACGAGAAACGATTTGCCCGATACAGTTTGGTTGGCTTCGCTAGGCATGAGATTAGGCATTATGTACATTTTAATTCGCAACAGTCCCAACCGGTTGAGAAACTTACTTGTTTCGCAAACGGTTCGTCCGAGCGGGGCGCTGGACCGAAGAAGCCAATAGTTGAATTTGCGATTGCTAATTGAGCAATTTAAGAAACTGTCATTAAATTGCTTCGCCGCACGCCCCATTTCGTGCCAAGCGCGCTCGATTAAATCGAGGCCTGATACCTCCTCTCTTTTAATCAATGAGCGCGGCATGTACATGACTAGTCTCATTGCATCTTTCTTTTCGAACTGATCGCACTATGCCAAAGAATGGAATCGTAACTCGATTTGCACCGTCGCCTACAGGCCTATTGCATATAGGCGGAGCCCGTACGGCGCTCTTTAATTGGTTATTTGCCAAGGCAAATGGCGGAAGATTCTTGTTACGAATCGAGGACACGGATCGATCCCGCCACAGCCCGGCGGCGGAATCTTCAATTGTGGAAGACCTGAGGTGGCTAGGCTTGGAATGGGACGGGAGCCCTATCCGCCAATCGGAAAGGCAAGAACGCCACAGGGAAGTTGCATTTAACTTACTAGAATCCGGTTCCGCCTATCGCTGCTATTCCACTCCTGAAGAAATTCAGGAATTCAAGAACAATGTTGGCAAACCCGGCGCGGCATTCCTAAGCCCCTGGCGCGATGCCGATCCGGCGACTTTTCCCGACAGAGCTTTTGCAATTCGCCTGCGCATGCCTCGAAAAGGATCCACTGTCTTGGAGGATAGGGTTTACGGAAAAATTTCCTGGCGCAACGAAACATTGGAGGACTTGGTCATATCGCGTCTGGACGGCTCGCCAACCTACAACTTGGCCGCGACCGTCGACGACCACGACAGCGCAGTCTCGCATGTCATTCGTGGCGACGATCACCTGGCAAACACCGCTAAACAAATTTTAATTCGAGAGGCTCTAGCCTGGACGACTCCGATATTCGCGCATGTTCCATTGATTCACGGCGAATCCGGAAAAAAGCTATCAAAGCGAGACGGAGCCGCGGGATTGGAGCACTACCGCAAAGCCGGGTATCATCCTGAAGCGGTAAGAAACTATTTGACTCGCCTCGGCTGGAGTCACGGCGACGACGAAGTCTTTACCGTCGAACAGGCGGTTTCTTGGTTCGGCTTGGACGGCTTGCGTAAATCGCCCGCGCGGCTCAACGAGAAAAAAATTGCCAGCCTTTCCCGTCAGCACATGGCCGCGGCCGACGACGATTCAATGGTTTCATGCCTTTCGTCTTATCTGCGATTCATCGGAAAATCGCCAATTTCCGACGACATGCGCAGTACTTACGCACGCGCCATGTATTGTCTGAAGGCTGGATCTAAGTCCTTCCTGGAAATCGACGAAAAAGCGCACTTTTTGCGTATCCAACGACCCATTAGCCTTGACGCGGATGCTCGACGCATATTGGCGGGTGCTTCGCCAAATTTGATCGCGGCATTGACAAAGGAACTAGCCGCTGCGAATTGGAACAGAGACGATTTGGAATCCTTGTCACGTAATATCGCGGATTTTGAAGGGATCGGATTCGGCAAGGTCGCTCAGTTGATTCGACTTTCTCTGTGCGGTCGCAAATCGTCGCCGAGCGTATTCGACATGATGGCTATTCTTGGAAGAACCCAATCGCTAGCGAGGCTCGAAGACGCTCTCGTAAGAGGCGAATAATTCGGCGGAGTGATCAAGAAGCTGCTGAATTAAACCCTAATAGGCAGTTGCATTAAGGCAAAGCAGAGAAATTCACATGAAGGATTCAGGTCGAACAGCGGAAATCAGCATCGGCGGCGAAAACTATTCCTTTCCCATTCTTTCGGGAACAACGGGCCCCGATGTCATAGATGTTCGAAAACTATATGCGAGTACGGGCTTTTTTACTTTCGATCCCGGCTTCACTTCCACCGCATCATGCGAGTCTTCGATAACGTATATCGATGGAGAAGCGGGAATGCTTCAGTATCGAGGATACCCGATTGAAGAACTTGCGGAACATTCGCACTTTTTGGAAGTCTGCTTCCTGTTGCTCTACGGCGACCTTCCCTCTGCGAGCCAACTCGAAGACTTCATGAGCCGAGTGACCAACCATACTATGGTTCACGAGCAAATGCGGAACTTTTTCAACGGGTTCCGCCGAGATGCTCACCCTATGGCCATCATCACCGGGGTCATGGGCGCGATGTCGGCATTTTATCATGACTCCATCGACATCAACGACCCCGTCCAGAGAGAAATCGCTTCGATAAGAATGATTGCCAAGGTTCCGACGATTGTGGCCATGGCCTACAAGTATTCTGTCGGGCAGCCGTTTTGCTATCCGAGGAACGATCTCGATTATACGTCGAATTTCCTGCGGATGTGTTTTGAAGTGCCAGCAGAAGCGTATCCGGAAAACAAGGCGCTGAGCCGCGCCATGGATAGGATATTTATTCTCCACGCCGACCACGAGCAAAATGCTTCTACTTCTACAGTTCGCCTTGCAGGTTCGTCCGGCGCCAATCCGTTTGCCTGTATCGCGGCTGGAATCGCGTGCCTGTGGGGACCGTCTCACGGCGGAGCCAATCAAGCCTGTCTCGAAATGCTCCTGGAAATTGGCACAACGGACAGGATTTCCGAATTTATCAAGCGAGCGAAAGACCCGGATGACCCGTTCCGCCTCATGGGGTTCGGGCACAGAGTATACAAGAATTTTGACCCTCGGGCGAAAGTCATGAAGGAATCGGCGGACGAAGTATTGTCGGTTGTCGATAGCGGGCGAAAGCCTACGCTTCAAATTGCCAAGGAACTTGAGAGGATTGCTCTTGAAGACGAATATTTCGTGAGCAGGCGACTATATCCCAACGTCGACTTTTATTCCGGCGTGATTCTCGACGCTCTTGGCTTTCCGACAGCAATGTTCACACCTATATTCGCACTTTCGAGAACGGTTGGCTGGATTTCGCAATGGAAGGAAATGATTGCCGAGCCGATGCAGAAGATCGGTCGCCCGCGCCAGCTATTCGTTGGGCCCGTTGAAAGGCGTTATTTGCCACTTCATCAACGATAATTGCTCCGAGTTTCCGGCGAAATCGCATTCTCCAATAACCGAGTCCGAAATCTGAAACGGTTCAATTCGCGCAATTCCCGGGAATGGCTATCGTGCGCGTCGCGAAAATCTTCCGCGGCGGGAGCCGGTCTTCATTGGATTTTCTTGGGCGTCCTTCAACAGGCGCGTCATTGGATGGTCAGGGAAGTCCTTAGCGTAGATTGCGTGGAGCCGAGCGGCTTGTTGCTGCAAATCCGCGTCGTCGGGAAGCCCCAGAGCCCAATCGAAAAATATTGAGCGGCAATCCGCGTCGGTCAGTCTCTCTATTCGAAATGCTTCGCGAATCAAGCCGCGTTCATCGGCAGCAATGCTGGCTGAATTCCCCGTCCGCATTCGACTCCGCTTTCACATGCTGCGCGAACTTTGCAAAGCTGAATTTCGTCTACATGTTCCAGCTAAGCGGCGCGTCTAAAGAAGAGGGCCAAAACCGGAATTAACGCGTGCAAGCTTTTCGATTCTAAATCCATTTTCAATCACCTCAAGATCGCTTTGGCTTCGCGCGCACGGGATCTGCGTCGCCCGCCTGCCGGCGACAGAGCACCGCGCCAATTTGAATCCGGTGGATAATCGGGCGCTTGTCACTTCTGCGCCGTATAGCGTTCTCTCGACAGCGATGAAAGAATTTCCGCGCCGTGTTCTCGGACAATGACAATGTCCTCCAGCCTAACGCCAAATCTACCGGAGAGATAAATGCCCGGCTCGATCGAAAACACCATGCCTTGCTCTAGAATCTGATTTGAAGACGACATGATATATGGCGGTTCATGAACTTCGATGCCGAGCCCGTGTCCTGTCCTGTGTACGAAATGCTCTCCGTAGCCAGCATCCTTTATTGCGGTTCGCGCCGCATTGTCGACGTCGCAGGCGCGGACTCCCGGACGCACGGTATCGAACGCGGCGCGAAAGGCATGTTCTACGATAGAATGAATTTCGTCGTAGCCGGGCGGCGCTTCGCCGACCACGGCCATGCGAGTAATGTCGCTTGAATATTCTCCCTTGCGTCCGCCAATGTCCAAAACGACGGCATCGCCGAAATTGATCTCGGTATCTCCGGTGGCGTGGTGAGGCATTGCGCCGTTTCCTCCCGTTCCGACAATTGCGAACTGCGGGTCTGCGCCCATTTCCAAAAATGTGTTGCGGACAAGCTGAGCGACCTCTTTCTCGGTCTTGCCAGGGGCAATCGCCTCAAGGGCGATGGTCATGACGCGGTCGGCGATTTGGGCGTTTTCCTTAAGTGAATCGAGGTCTGATTGGTCCTTGCATAGCCGAAGCGCACCGACAGTACTTTCGCAAAACCCAGGATTTGCTCCAGGTAGATTATCCAGAAGAAGCAGAGCAAAATCTGCTCGCATGGTTTCATCGAGAACAACATTGACAGCATTTTCGGTTTTGGTCGACTTCAGAGCAGAAACCAACGCCGCTCGTGGACCGTCCGCATCGTCCCAAATATGCATGCCGATTTTAGAATTTCTTTTCGCGCCTTCGGCATTCAAAGCCGGCATCAGGAATGCCTCTTTTTCCGGGCCAACAACAAGCAGGCACGGCCGTTCGTCCGCATGCGGAACGAATCCGAGAAGCCACTGAAGGTGTGCGCCGGGACCCAGCGCGACGAGATCGGCTCCTGCCGACTTCATGCGGCGCCTAAGCGAAGCCAAACGAGAGGTTGATCTATCCATTTGCATCTCCAAAAGTGAAACTCCGTAATTTCGCTCGCGTTCCAACCATTCCGAAATTTGGGCAAGTCAGTTGCAAGCGGTCAACCGGGAAATCAAACTGTCGCACGACTCTCTGTTTTCTTCCAGGCGATTCGCCAATGCAGAGATTGAAGTTTCGCCCGTTTCCCGCAACAGCAATTCGCTTGCTCCAACTCCGGCGGACTCGGGTCGAAATTTTCCGTCGACAGTAAGTCGCGCGACCTGCAACACATTTCGGAGAAGCGCATAGGAACTCGAAAACCGTTCGATGCCGTCTTTGTCGATCAAACCGCCTACTCGACCGCAATCCAGCTGATCGGCAACTTCCCGGTCGGGACTGCCCGCAAGCAAAGCGGCGGTGTGCGCCAAAATGTTGAGATCGAGCAGACGGCCCGGTCCTAGCCGGGTCTCCCACGCATCGTCGACGCGTTCGGTTTTGGAGCGGCAAACGAATTCTTCACGTATCGAGGCAACATCGGAAATTATTTTCGCCCTGTCGCATTTTCGAATGATGACTGACCTTCGAAGGCTTTCAAAGCGATCCGTCAACCAACTCGGTCCCGCTATCGGGCGTGCGCTCGTAAGAGCCAGATGCTCCCACGTCCAAGCTTTTTTCGTCTGATATTCCAGAAAACCTCGTATCGACACGGCGACGGGACCCCGCCTTCCGGATGGTCGCATGCGCATGTCTGCGGAATAGAGCTTGCCGCCGGGCATAGGAGCGGAAATTGCGGAGACAAGAGCCTGCGTGAGCCTAACGTAGTAGATTCGGGAGGCCTGCCGCCGGGTCTCGCACGAAGAATCGATTCGGCCTTCATCGTAAACAAGTTGCAGGTCAAGCTCGGACTTCGGCGTTAAACTGCCTGCGCCGAAGGAACCCATGGCAACAACGCAGGCGCCCTTGCCCGGCGGAGTCCCATGTCTTTGTTCGACATGACGGAGAACCGTCGGCCAGAGAGCCTTAATGACCGCTTCAGCAAGCTCGCTATAGCATCTCGCCGCCTCTGCGCCGCAAATGAAACCCTGCAGCTGATGAACGCCGATCTTGAAGTGCCTTTCCTTCATCCACCGGCGAGCATCGTCGAGCTTTTCTTCGTAGTCCGAAGAGTTTCGCATTTCATGCCGCAACTGCGATTCCAAGCACTCCGTACCGGGAAGCGGTTCGAAAAAATCGCCATGGATGACGGCATCGAACACATGCGCATTGCGCGACAGGTGGTGCGCCAGCCCGGGAGCGGTCGTGCAAATGTCGACCAATAGATCCACCAGCTGTTCATTGGCCTTGAAAAGGGAGAAAAGCTGGACGCCGGCTGGCAGCCCGGACAAGAATCCGTCGAAATGCCTGAGTGCTTCGCCGGGGTCTGCCGCTCTTCCAAGCCGAGCGAGGAACCTCGGCTGCAGCGAAGCGAAATACTCTCTCGCGCGTCTTTCGCGCATCACAGGAAATGACTGCCAGCGTTCTATGAATTTGTCGGCATTTTCCAAATTGGACTTCGTCGCTTTGCCTTCGTTAACAGGCTGCGATTCGCGGAACAAATTCTCCGTCGCCGAGTGCACCTCCTCCAACGACCGCATGATCGATGCCTTAAAAGCCGCGACATCGCCTTCGCCGCAAAGGCAAGCGAGCCTTCGAAATTCGATTTCGTTGGAGGGCAGCGAATGCGTCCTTGCATCCCGGATCATTTGAAGTCGGTGTTCGATATTCCGGTGTGCTATGTAGTGCTTTGAAAGCGTGTCCCGGCATTCGGATTCAATCCATCCCTTGGCGGCAAGCCTGCTTAAGGCGCCCAGTGTCGACGGAATGCGCAAGCTATGGTCTCGACCGCCGGCAATGATTTGAAACGCTTGAGCGAAAAACTCGATTTCGCGAATTCCGCCTTTCCCGAGCTTTATGTTGTGGCCGAGAACTTCGACAGGACCGGACAGCCCTTTGTGGCGCCGCATCCTTGAGCGCATGTCCTTGGCTTCGGCCAAAGTCGCAAAATCGAGGTATTTTCGCCAAACGAATGGCGAAATCGACTGCAAAAATCTTGCGCCGGCGCTTAGGTCGCCGGCGCAAGGCCTGGCTTTGATGTAGACTGCGCGCTCCCATGTCCTGCCGTAAGCTTCGTAGTATTGCTCGGCCGCTTTTACCGACATGCAGACCTGGGTCGCACGCGGGTCGGGTCGAAGCCTCAAATCCGTCCTGAACACGTAACCATTCGCCGTCCTTTCCGACAATAGCGATGCAAGCCTTTGCGTTATTCGAATAAATCCCTGGCGCACTTCGCCAAACTCGATTTCTTCGAAATCCGTTTCGAAAAGGGCAACAAGGTCGATGTCTGAAGAATAGTTCAGCTCCCAAGCGCCCATTTTGCCCATGGCAAGTACGAATAGTCCGGGCTTTGCTTCCAGGTCGCTTTCGTTGAGCGGTCCGATTTGCTTTCTTCGAGCGAATTCACGCAAGAGCTCTCTGAGCAGCGACTCGGTCGCGAAATCCGCGAATTCCGTGAGCGCCCGCGTAGTGGCGGAAAGCTTCCAAGCGCCGCCGAGGTCCGCAAGCGCCGTTAGAAGCGCAACTTTTTGCTTTGCGAACCGCAATTCGTCGGCTGTCTTGCCGGCACCGCTTGATAAGCGTGTTTCGAGTATGCCCTTAAAGGATTCCTCCGGCGTCTGGATCGGCAATTCAGCAACCCAGGCGCGGTGCCTTTCGATCAATCCCCGGAGATAGGGGCTGCATGCGGAGACGCCTCGCACGAGCGAATGAAAGCTTGGGCAGCCGCCGGGAAGGTCTGAGGCGATCGGCAATGCGGCTTCCGGATTGAACGCAATGGGCACATTTGAAATGCGTTTCTCGAAGCTCATGCGTCCTCATTGAAGCCATAGAATTGACGGGTCAAGAAGCAATTGGCGATTGCACCCTTTCATTGCCGGTTCGACGTGGCAACGAATGGATTTGACGGTCGAATATTCTGGGTTGGGTAAGGATTTGCCGCGTCTCGCCAAGCGCGGCCTTGCGCCCTTTGCTTGACAACTCTACGGGACTCATCGGGCTGCCCGGAAACACCGATGCGTACCATTTTCGAAAACGCCATTCGCTCTCCATGGAAGAGCGCTTCGAATGCAATCGCCGTCTCGCTAGCCGTGTTTGCAGTCTACGTCGCCAGCCAGGGAATATTTGATACGATCATCGTCTACGGAACCACGGTGTTGCTGGCCGTGGCATATTCTTTCTTCTCGCCCGCGGACCCTGCTTCTCGCTTTGCGGCCGTAACGAAATTCAGCCATCCTTGTCTCGGACTACTGTTTATTTGGCTCATTTGGCGCTGGATGGGCATCATGCTGGAACAGGAGGAGTTCTTTGTCAGCATTTCCGACTTCGACTTTGCGATGGCATGGGTTGCTTTCGGCGTACTCGGATATTTGACATGGCGGCAATTCGGCCTGCCGATGGTCACGGTCTATGCCGCCGCCATCGCCTATGCATTGATTCCCTCGGACTTGGGCGGCGCGGGATTAGACTGGTCCAGCATTGCCGACCGCCAGTGGTTCACGACCGACGGCGTATTCGGGAGGCCTGTACAGGTGGTTACGACGGTCGTGCTAGTCTTCGTTGTGTTCGGCGCCGTAATGCAGAATTCCGGCGCCGGCGCGATACTCCTGAAATTGGCGTTTTCGGCCACGAGCCGCATTGCGGGCGGACCTGCCCATGCAGCGATAATAGCCTCAGCCATGTTTGGAACCATGTCGGGGGCCGCCATCGCCAATGTAGTTTCCACCGGCGTCTTTACCATACCCATCATCAAGAAAGCTGGATTTTCGCCGCGATTCGCCGGCGCCGTTGAAGCGACGGCTTCAACGGGAGGCCAAATCATGCCGCCCGTCATGGGTGTCGTAGCCTTCATTATGGCCGATGTCACCGCGATTCCGTACCTCCTGATAGTCGTTGCCGCTTTCCTGCCGGCCGTTTTCTACTATTTTAGCCTCTTCACGGTGGTCCTCATAGAAGCGCGCAAGCAAGGCATTGGAGCCCTGCCGGTCGATCGGCGGCAGTCCGTAACCGCCGATGATTGGATCAAGAGCCTCGCCTTTTGGGTGCCGTTGGCAATTATCGTTCTCGTCCTTGCAACGGGTCGGACCGCGCAGAATGCCGGTTTCTTCGCGCTTGCCTCGTCCTTCGCCATAAACCTCGTACTATTTCCCGATTTCCGCAAGCCGTCGCGCTGGTGGAGCTCTCTCGTTTCGGCCGGCCGGACCGCTGCAAGCCTAATGATCGTCGTTGCGTCCGTAGGCATCGTGATCGGACTTATCAATATGACGGGGATCGGACTCGCATTTGCGGACGCCATTCGGGCGACATCCGGACAAAGCTTATTCTTCGCTCTGCTGCTGGTTATGCTTGGTTGCCTAATAATGGGCATGGGAGTCCCGTCGGTGACGGCGTACCTGCTTCTGGCGCTTGTCATGGGACCCGTGCTTGAGAATTTAGGAATATCGAAAATTTCCGCTCATATGTTCATGCTTTATTTTGGCGTGCTGTCAGTTGTAACTCCGCCGGTCGCGCTTGCGGCGTTCGCCGCGGCTCCGATTGCAAACGCTGGACCGATGGAAACGGCTGCGGTCGGCGTTCGCCTAGCCTTTACGGGGTTCGTTATTCCGTTCTTCTTCGTTTATCGGCCCGAAATATTGATCATTGACGGTTTTGAACCGTTAAACCTTGCATGGGCGGTGATTTGCCTAGCAATAGGTTCCTGGGGAGCGACTACCGGACTGGCAAGGTTTGAAGTCAGGCGCTTGTCCTTGGCCGCGAGCGGCATGCGCCTTTTGGCGGCGCTGGCCGTACTCACGCCGGAGGTATGGTCCAGCATTGCGGGCGGCCTTGTTATCGCCGCCGCATTTGCGATAGAAGCCTTTCGCTCGAAAAGGGGCGAACCTCTTCCTCGCAAAACCCATTGAAGGACAATAGATGAAATTCTTTAGAAAACTCGGCTTCTTCGCGGCGGTAGCCGTATTCGCGGCGGCGGCCGGCGCGCAGGAACGACTGCGCATGGCGACGATCGCGCCTGGCTCATCCGCCTATCTTGTCATGACGTCCATGGCGAGCATTGTTAACAGCAACCAGGACGAGGTCGAGATATCGGTCGACGCAACCGGTGCTGCAACGAAGCACATAGTTGAAATGGCTCAGGGAAAACTCGATCTGGTTATGACTTCTCCGGCGGTTTACATGTTCATGTCCGCCGGCAAAGCCATGTACCAGAAACTCGAAAACGCGCCGGAACTCGCCAAGAATGCCGGTTTGGTGTTCTGGTTTCCTTACGGCGCCTACCATGTCCTTGCCTACGAGGACAGCGGGATAACGACGCTGGAAGACCTTCGAGGAAAGAAGGTCTTTCTCGGACCGCCCGGAGGAGGAGCGTGGAATGCCGCTCACCAATGGGTCGAAGCAACTACGGGCATGAAGGCCGGCGAAGACTACGAAAACGTAAAGGCGTCCTGGGGCGCGGCGCTGCAAGGCTTCCAGGACCGACAGTTCGATGTCTATGTCAACGGCGGCATCCCGCCCTTCCCTCAGGTCGAGCAGCTTGCGCTTACGAGCGAATTGCGCATCATCGGCCTTACCAAGGAACAGGTCGACAGCGCATCCGATGAAACCTTGGCGCCGACCAGGGTGCTCGGCCGAAAGCTCAGCGTTATCCCGGGAGGAATCTACGGCGAAAACGTTGCCAGCGACGGCGATGTCTTTACGCTCGGCGCCACCGTCGGCGTAACGGCCCGCATGGACTTGTCAGACGACCTCGTCTACGCCGCTACCAAGGCGTTTTGGGAAAACCTGGACGAAGCCCGGAAGACGTCGCCATTCCTGAACCGTGTCAGGCTCGAAGATGCTTTCGTCGCCGAAAACCTGCCTCTTCATCCCGGGGCGCGACGCTACTACGAAGAAATCGGCGCAGCGATCCCGGAAAGCTTGAAATAAGTGTCGCCTGTTCAGGCTTCCGCCGGGCGGCGTTCGGTCGCCCGGCTAGCCGAATCAGGAATTTGGAGCTCCGTCATTCGCCCGCTCCGCTGTTCGATGGACCATGAATCATGAGCCGTAGCCTTAATCGGGTCCGGAATCTCCTGGAATCGGCGGAAATAGAAGCGAAGGTTGTCGAAATGGCGGCGGAAACGAGGACCGCTCGCGATGCCGCCAATTCAATCGGATGCAAACTGGATCAAATCGTGAAGTCAATCGTGCTTTTGGCGCCGGACCGAAAATCGCACTGGCTCTTCCTGACGGCGGGAGGCAATCTGGTTGATATGGAAAAGGCGCGCGCATTGGCGGGCGTCGACTTGGTCCGCGCCGATGCCGGTTCCGTGCGCGCCAAGACCGGATTCGCTATCGGAGGCGTTGCGCCGATAGCGCACAAGGAAAAGCCGATAGCGTATTTTGACCGGAGATTAAGCGACTTTGACATTGTGTGGTCGGCCGCGGGAACTCCTCGTCATGTTTTCGGCCTGAACCCCGGCTCCCTGAAAGGATTGGCGGGCGCTGCGGACGCGGACTTCACGGAATCAGATTGACAATAACGCGCGCCGCGCGTTCGCCTGGCGGGTCTTCGCCCGCCCCTAGCCGCTTCAACGCCGCTTCGCAGGCCCGTAGCTGCCGATCGCGAATGAGCGGATCCTGAAACAGCCGAACGAATTCTCGCGCGATAACATCGGGACGGCAATTTCGGCCGAGGCATTCCGGTATCGCTTTTGTCTCCGCCGCGAGATTGACCAGGCAAACCGACTCGACGTTGAGAAGCGCCGCAATTGCCTGCCTCGTCAACCAATTCATGTCGTAGGCGATAACCATCGGCGTAGCGACCGCGGCTAGCTCGATCGAAACAGTGCCCGAAGCGGCAATCGCCGCCGACGCGGAAGCTAGAGCCGACATTTTTCGAGTCTCCGCCAATTCGGCGCCGTGGTGTCGAGGGTCGAGCACAGTCGCTCTCACCGGCCAAGCTTCCACCACGTCCTCGACCAACTCCGCTACCGGCAACGCAGCCGGAACGATTGGACGAATTCCGGGAATCTCGCGAACGGCCAAGCCTAGGGCATTCCCAAAAACCGGACCGAGCCTTGCGACCTCGGATTTTCTGGAGCCCGGTAGAATCGCCGCGACCGGCTCGCCTTCTTCGATAGCAAGTTCATGCTTTAGGTCCTCCACGCGCTCTTGGGACGGAGCATGAATTTCGGTAGCGGGATGCCCGACGAATGTCGAATCGACGTTGTAGCGCCGAAGAAATCCGGGTTCGAACGGGTAGACCGCCAGTACGTGATCAAATATTCGCGCGAGTTTCGAGGCGCGCCACGGCCTCCAGGCCCATACGGTAGGCGCGACGTACTGAATAGCCAGCAGGTCTGGATTGGCGTTTTTCGCTTTCGCCGCGACGCGCAGGCAAAAATCCGGGCTATCGATGGTCACTAGCGCGTGCGGCTTGAACGAGCCGACGGCGCGCGCGGTCTCGCCGAGACGCGCCAATAGCCGCGGCAGCTTGGGCACAACCTCGGCGAAACCCATCACCGAAAGATCGCTGAAGGGAAAGATGCTTTGCAAGCCTTCAGCCTGCATGGCCGGGCCCCCGACACCGCCGAATTCGCATTCGGCTCCGATGCTCCTAAAGCCTGCCATCAACGCCGCTCCGAGGCGGTCGCCCGAGGGCTCGCCGGCGACAAGGAAAAGGCGGAGCCTTGTCACGCGTCCGCGTTTCGCGACCAGATGAATAGACGTGCTTCGTTCGCCAGCCTTACGGTTTCCGCCCTGTCTAGGATCATGACGCCGTTCGCTTCGATCGCGATTCCAGCCAATCCCGCTTTGGCGACGTTCGATGCCGTCTCGGGGCCGATTGCCGGAAAATCTAAGCGCAAGTCCTGTTCGGGCTTTGGCGCCTTGTAAAGCACGCCGGACCTGCGGGCGGGATTCGGAAGGAGCCTCCTGGCTTCGCCCGAAGCCAGAACGAGATGGTCGGTTCCTTGGACGGTTTCTACGCCCAGGCATATTCCCTGCGCCACGACCGCGGCCTGCCCAACGTCGAAAAAACCCAAGGCATGGACGATTCGGGCGGCGTGAGCCGCGTCGCGGAGTTCTTTCGCTTCTGGAGCCATGTCAGTCAATATGCCCGCGCCGGCTAGCAGATCGGGCAGAAATTCGTGCGCTCCGACGACGGCGAAACCGATCGCCTCCAGCATTTCGATAAATTTCCGAACCATGGCATCGTCGCCGGATTCCAGGTCGACCGGAACCTCTGCATCGCCGCTGAGCATCTGCGGACGGCCGATGCCGCCTGCGAAGACTGCCGTGCGGCAGCCGTCCTCGTAGAGTTCTACGTACTTGGATATGTAGTTTTGGAGCGTGACCAGCGTTGTTTCTCGGCCAGCGAGCCACTCCGGCACGCGCCCTTCCAGCGCGGCAAATCGAATTGCGGCCCCCGCGGATTCGAGTCTATTCGCGAGCAGCCGAGGAAGTGAGCCATCGCCGGCAAAAATCGCGATTTTGCCGCCAGTGCGATTTTTAAGCGACAGAGCCGTCATGGCTTCATGTATTTTCTCTTGGTATTCTCGTTGACGAACTCCAAAATGCGGTTGACGCAGTCGCAGTGCGGGCCGGCCGCCGCAAGCTTGGAAATACGCTGCTGAAAAACCAGTTCTCCGGGCCCGAACAATGCGCGATACGCCGTCTTGACCTCTTGTATTTCTTTCGTCGTGATTTGCCGGCGCCGCAACCCGATCAAGTTCACGCCTCGTAGCTTGCCCGGAGATCCCTGAACCTGGGTGAAGGGAATGACATCCCGGTCCACGAATGTGAGCGCGCCGACGAATGCGCTGCGCCCGACGCGAGCGAACTGGTGCACGCCGGACAGGCCGCTGATGACCGCGAAATCCTCAACTACGCAGTGCCCGCCGAGCGCGGCTTGATTTGCCATGATTACTCGATTTCCAACGATAGAATCGTGTCCCACGTGCGAACCCGTCATAAAAAGGCAATCGCTTCCTACCCGAGTGATTCCCCGGCCTCCCGTAGTGCCCGTGTTCATCGTTACGCCTTCTCGGATACAGTTTCTCGCTCCGATGATCAGGCGGGTTCTTTCGCCCCTATACTTCAAATCCTGCGGGGCATCGCCGATGGCGGCAAACGGAAATATCTCCGTCAATTCGCCGATTTCCGTCCATCCCTTGATAACGCAATGCGATTTTACCGCCACGCCCTCGCGTAGCACGACATCGCTTCCTATGAATGCAAACGGTCCGACGCTCACGTTTGCTTCGACGATCGCTCCATCTTCGACGATTGCCGTGCGATGAATCGAAGCGCTGGGATGAATGTTCACGTTTCTTTGCCCGCCTCGTTTAGTTGCCACGCAGCGGTAATTTCAGCCGACGAGACGACCTTGCCTTCAACTTTTGCCTCGCAGCTGAATTTCCAAATTCGCCCTCGACCGCGAATTACCGAAACCGGCAAGTATAGAATGTCGCCTGGAACGACCATCTGGCGAAAGCGTGCGTTGTCGACGGACAGGAGGTACACGCTCAGTTCTCTGTCTGTCATATTCATTGAATAAACTACGAGAACCGCTGCGGTTTGTGCCATTGACTCAATGATCGATACGCCCGGCATGATCGGCTTGCTTGGAAAATGGCCCTCGAAGTACGGTTCGTTAACCGTTACATTCTTGATGCCCAGCGCCCCTTTATCCGCGACCATATTGACGACCTTGTCGATAAGCAGAAACGGGTATCTGTGCGGAATCATTCGCTTGATCAAACCGATGTCGGCTGAGGGCAGAGATGAATCTACAGTTTCTGTCATCGGCGGAGGCTCCTAGAGATTATCCGGACGCTAGTTCGCAAATACGACGCGCCACTACCAGCCGGACAAGAACCGGGCAAGCCTGCTTGACGACATTCATCGAATTGAGTGGCAGTCGACTATTCGAATTCGGCTTGATCGACGGAATCGGAGTTTCGACCGGCCGCGAGGCCGCCCGATACAATTTCCGGGCCGCCGCATGTAATCTGGTAGTTGGCGAGCAATTCGTTCTGTTCCGAAATGCCGACATATCGAAAAACTGAATCGAATTGCACAAGTTCAGGATCAGCTTCCAACGTGTCGTTTATGAACTCCACCGCCAAACCAGTCACGTCCAAATCGCTTCTATAGGCAACGACGCTCGATTTCGGTAGCACAATATCGACCCCTGGAAGTATCCATTGAATATTGTTTAGCGCAAACTCAATAAATCCCTCCCTTTGCCGCTCGAACCACTCCTTCCACAGCCTGCTTTTTTCCTTGCGATCGACCCGGATGCACTCGACGACCGCATCGAATTCGCTTCGCAGGACTTCGAACCCTGCATTCGTCAATCGGGTCTTTTGCTCTGCAATGTCGTTTTCCGCCTTGATCAGCATTTCCGTAATAGTGTCGTTGTTCGCTTGAATTGCAATTCCGGCTTCGCTTCTTTCCCTCAGTGCGCGAGACCCGAAATGCGACCTTAGAAACAGCAAATTCAAATCTACTACGCCGATCCTCTGGGGAAGGACTCCGAAGCTGCCCAGATCGAATTCCTGAGGCGCTACCGGCTGCGCCCGCGCCGAGCAGGCAATGATTGCGGCAGCGGCAAGAAGCGCAAGCGGTGACCGCATCTCCTAGAATCGCGTAGCGATCGTGAATTCGAAGTCCTGGGTTAAATCGTAGTCTTCTTTTTGAATTGCCCTGCTGAAATTGAATCGCAGCGGACCGAGAAATGTATCCCAGATCAAGGATACGCCCGCAGCGGACCGAAGCTTGGCCGCATCGTCGACCGCGGAAGGAAAGACGACGAGGTCGCCGGATTGCGTAATGCCCGAAATGCGACCGCCCGAAGTGTCGTCCAGCTCCCAAAGGGTGCCGACATCGAAAAATAAGCCGCCGCGCATTCCGACTTCCTCCGCAATTCCCAGCGGAAACTGCGCCTCGAGCCGCGCAACCGCGAAGTTCATTCCGCCTAACGCGTCCTGGTTGACGGGAGCGAGATCCCTAGGTCCAATTCCCGCCCGTCGAAATCCGCGAAAAATCCCGGAATGAAAGAAAAACCGGTCATGATACCGGCTATCGCCCTGGAGCATAGAAAGATTGCCGGCTTCGAATTCAGCGGACAATGTAATTGCGTCCTCAAAAATCGAAGTCTGAGCCGCCGCTAGGCCTGTCGATCTAACGTAGCCTAAGCTGCTTTCTCTTAGTGCCAATTCCTGCCCTACCCTGAAAAAGTAGACGGAATCCTCTCCGATGCCCGAGCGGCGCGTATCAAAGGAATAGCTGTAGCCGAGAACGCCCGTTGTGTCCGCGCCGCGCTGTCTTTCCCTATAGATTTGGTGGGACGAGAAAATCGAAGGCGGGCCCATTTTGTAATTGTTGAATGAAGTATTCACGCCAAGCCTGCCCCTTTCACTGAGGGGAAACTCCGCCGCCACGCCCAAAGTGAACCTAGTCGCGTCGAAATACTGGCCAAGGCCGCTCGTATTGCGCTGCCCTAGGGTCAGCGACAAATCGATATCTCTATCAAGGAAATCGGGTTCCCCGAAAGTTACCGCATAATTCCTGTTGTTGCTTCCGCCGGACAGATCCAAGGATAGATACTGGCCCCGCCCTAGGAAATTCCTCTCAGTCAGGGTAATTTGCCCGGCAAGGCCATCCTCCGTCGCGTAGCTAAACCCGAAAGTCAATGAACCCGTCAATCGCTCTTCGACATTTACGGCCACGACGGCTTGGTCGGGGCTCGATCCGGGAATCGAATTGACCTCGACCTGCGAAAAGAAACCTAGCGCTTGAATTCTATCGCTGGCCTCGCTTACCTTTCTCGGGTTGAGAGGATCGCCTTCAACGAATTCGAATTGGCGCCTAATGACGCTGTCGAGGGTTTGCGTGTTGCCTTGGATATCAATCCTTTCGACGAACACTCGCGGACCGCGCACCAGCCTGAAATCAATGTCCAGCGTTCTATTTTCGTCGATTCGAGTGAATTCCGGCGAGACGCGAACAAACCTTAATCCTTCCTGCGATGCGCGGAATTCCATACGCATAATAGCTTCTTCGACCAGTTTCGGCGTATAGACTTCTCTGCGCGGAATTTGCAGAAGGTCGGCGAAAATGCCCGGTTTCAGACCCGGTATTTCGCTAGTAATCGTGATTTTGCCGAACCTGTACTGGCGGCCTTCGGTTACGTTGAACGTTATGAAGAACGCGTCGCGTTCCCGCGACATTTCGACTGCCACTGAATTGATTACGAAATCCACATACCCGCGGGAAAAATAGTAGTCGCGCAATGCGGTCTTGTCGAAATCGATCCTTTCGGCAAGAAACGTGTCGCCCTGCACAAATGTTCGGAGGAATCCGGCTTGCTTCGATTCAAGAACGGAACGCAGACGCCTTTCCGAAAACGCCCTGTTGCCGACAAAACTGATTCGCTCAACTTCGACGACATCGCCCTCGAATACTTCAAAAACGAGATCGACCCGGTTTTCAGGGCGCGGAATTATCTTCGGCGTTACGATGGCGGCGAATCGGCCCGCTGCCCTATAAACTTCCGCAATGGCGGTCGCGTCGCTTTCGGCCTGCGACGCATTGTAGACGTGCTGCGGCCGCGACCTAACAGCCTGAATCAGGATTTCATCCGTGAACCGCCTATTTCCTTCAATGTTTATGACATTGACAATTGGCAATTCGGTTACCGAGATAAGAATTCGGCCGCCGCCCGGCACAATCGACACGTCCTCGAACAATTCCGATGAAGCAATGCCTTGAAATGCCGCGCTAAGATCAGCCGCAGTCGCAACGCCGGACTCCTGGAGGCGGGCAAATCTCAAAACGCTCTCGTCGCCGATTCGCTTGTTGCCCTCTACGACTACCGATGAGTATGAATATGTTTGAGCAAAAGAAACTCCCGACCAAACAACCATAATTGCTGCAAGCAGCGCGATACCGGAGACCTGCAATGCCTTCACGCGGTGAAGCGGATCACCCGAGTGCTTGGGAGGCGAGACATTCATCTGAATTGCCTTTACGTAATTCAACTGAATTTATACATATTGATGCGTTGTGGATTTGTCAAAACTCACGTCGAAAATTGGCTTAAGCGCAATACTGTTGCTTTAAGGAATTTCTTGTGCCACAATGGCGGGGACGGCACA
>JAPPFL010000067.1 GCA_028823855.1 Albidovulum sp. | reverse complement strand
GTGCGTCTTCTTCTAATTCTTCACATTATTCCAGGCAGTTGGTAATTCAGGCTAGTTTGGGTTGAATCCGAATTCGACCCTATTGGTTGAGCATTAAGGGTAAACCGTTTGAATCCTTAGCATGATGATCCTTTCGGGTCGTTGCCAAGGCCGACGGAAGCGGCGCTCAACAAATTCGGCACGGCCGCTGAAGCGAGTTCAAGCGGACGTTGAATCGCCATTCATAAACTTGCGCTTCGCCGGAATTCAACGTCGCGCCGGGAAAAATTTTGGTCCGCTCCTGCAACCGGCCGGCCAAGTCGAATGCCACGAAATCCGTTCGCCGGCCGCAATTTGACGCGTCACAGACTTTTCGCCTCTAGTATCGGATCCAAGTCAATTCTTGCCTCGAAAAATGAGTGCCAATTGGCGGGCCGTTGGGGATGAAATCGATATCTGCACGTTTCGCCGATAGTATCCGCGTCCAAATAATCCTCATAGCGGACGATTCCGGTTTGCGATACCGAAAAGCAAATCGCTTTGCGATTTCACATGAAGTTCCTGGAATTGCGGACATGGACGAAGCGCGAGCGCAATTTCGACTCTGGAAATTGCGATTGCGAAGAAATTTTGCTTGGTTTACACCCCATGCTGCATGCCTTCCGCTTTTGCGCGGTTCGACGATTTATGCCGCCTTCGAGGGAGTGATTTGCTGCGATGATGGAGCGTGCTATTCTGGCGATGTCCGCATTCCGGAATCATGCATTGGCGAATGAGAGCGTACAGTTCGGAAATTGACGGAGTCGGAGGCTGCAGTTCAGAAGCACAGTGGAAAGCTGGATAGCAAAATTCGACGGGCAAATCCGAAAGATCGTATTCGTACCGGCGATCTTGATCGTTATTGCGCTGCTATCCGTCAACATCGTCGACCGCTTCGTATTGGACGGCCTGCTCGGCATATCCTGGGTTGAAGAGCTTTGCGTAATTGTATTGATCTGGCTTGTTTTTTTAAGCATATTCACATTGGAACATGACGACCTGCACATCAAAGTGCAGATCTTCCGACTGCCGAATGGCTTTCAGGAAATTCTGGACGATCTGGCGATGACGCTATTCCTCGGCTTCCTCGTCTGGAACACTTGGGCCCTGTTGCCGAGGATGTTTTCCAAATACGCGGCGCTCGGCTGGTCAATCAAAGTAGGATATTACGCAATCATCTGCGGGGGCGCGATCGCAATTCTCGTGAAGCTTGCCAAATACGTATCGAGAGCAGCCAACAGATGGCATTGATCGCTGCGGCCGCGGCATTTGGCGCGCTTTTCCTGCTCGCGATCTTCGGAGTCCCGCTTGCGGCGGCAATGGGAATCGGAGGCGTGGCGGGAATGCTGGTCGCGGGAATTCCCGTGCGGGGATCGGCCATTGCCGTCATGGGCGTGCTGGGCAATTTCGCGTGGTTGGCTCTACCGCTCTTCATTATTCTGGGCGGTGTGCTTTCCGACATCGGCGTAAGCAGAGGCGTTGTCTGGTTTGGCGAAGTAATCGGTCGAAGGGTACGCGGCGGCACGTCTCAAGTTCTCATAGTGACATCTCTATTCATGGGCGGCATGACTGGCTCCACGCTTGCCGAAGCCGGGCTGCTGACCACGATGTTTCGCGAGGAAATGGAACGGATAGGCTATGCCAAAGGCTATCTCGCCGGACTGATCTCCTGCGCGGGGCTAATTGGCGCTCTCATTCCGCCTAGCAACGTTCTATTGATTCTGGGACTGGCGGGCGAAATATCGATTTTGAGGCTGTGGATCGCGGGAATCGTACCCGGTGTCATGATCGCCATCGGACTCATGATCGCTTCCGCGATGCTGCAAAGGAAATACGAAGCCGCTGGCATGCCGTCTGGAGCCGCGCAATCGGCTTCTGCTTCCAGAATGCCGCTGCGGAGAGGATCCTTCGCGGCTGCGCTGCCTGGCCTAGCGATTCCCGTATTCATTCTGGGCGGCATGAGGCTGGGAGTTTTTTCGCCGGTGGAAGCCGGCGCGGCGGGAATAGTCTTCGCGCTTCTACTCGGCGTAACGCTGTTCCGGGAGAACACCAGCGTAGGAGTGCTGGCCACCTCTTTCAGCAAGAACCTGCTGAATTCAATGAGCTATCTGCTGCTGGTGGCCGGCGCAGCGATATTCGGCGTATTGATCGTACGACTGAACTTGGCCAACGCGGTCGAACATTTCTTCGTCGCCAACGAATTCAGCGTGCTCGAATTCATGATCGTGAATTTCGTTCTATTTTTCATTATGGGATTCTTTATCGAAGCCGTGCCGATCATGCTCATCTTTTTCCCTTTGATGCTGCCGGCGGCGCGCAGCATCGGCATCGATCCCATTCATTTCGGCGTCACTTTCAGCATGATCATTCTGCTGGCGAACTTGACTCCGCCCGTCGGAGTGCAAACCCTCTTCGTATGCCGTCTGATGAATACTTCGGTGTTTGAATGGTGGAGGCACGGGAAATACTTCTTTTTCGTCGTATTGCTCGTAACGTTCGCGGTAATGCTGGTTCCTTCGATTTCGCTGACCCTTCCGGAAATAATGATGCGGTAGCTCCGCCAGGCCGCCGCTTGCCAATAGAGCCGATTCTCAGGCTATTCGCGAAGCCCGTTCAATTTCCCGGATGAAGGCCAGTCACGCAGCGGAAAACTCCCCGTACCTGACCAGCACTTTTCCGAAATACTTACCTGCCAGCAATCCGTTAAGCGCTTCGGGCGTTCTCTCCATCCCGTCCACAAGCGAATTGTGCATCTTCAGCTTTCCCGCGCGCAGGAGTTCGCCCAGCCTTTCGTTCGCGTAGGCATAGAGTTCCTTGTAGGCGTAGCGGTTGAAGGCGTGGATAGTTGCTTCCTGCGACCATGCGTGACGCATGTTCGCCATGTCTGACTCGGGCGATTCACTGTTGTTCGCCGCGACCCTGCCAACAAGCAGAACATGCGCGCGCTTGGCGAGGTGCCCTATAACGGCGTCGGCCGTATCGCCTCCGACGGTATCAAAAAATATGTGGACGCCGCCTTCGCACGCGGACGCTAGCTCTTGGCGGAAATCGCTCGACTTGTAGTCTAGAGCGACATGAGCGCCGAGCGACTCGCGTACAAACCTTGCCTTCTGCGGCCCTCCTGCGATGCCGATCACCTTCATGCCCGACAGACGCCCCAACTGCACCGCGTATCCGCCGACCGCCCCCGCCGCGGAGGTGACGACTAGTGTTTCGCCCGGCATGGGTCGAGCTTTCTGGGAAAAGGCAAGATAGGGCGTCTGGCCGGGCGAAGACAGCGCGGTTAGCCATTCCTCGGCGGAAAAGTCGGATCGTACCGTCGCCGCGTCCCGTTTGGAAACTACGGCGAATTCCTGCCAGCCTTGCCGACCGACAACCGCGCAGCCGACAGGTAGTTCTTCGCACTCGCTAGCGATAATCCGCGAGAATGTATCGCAGCTGATCAACTCTCCTATCGCGAACGGCCGGATAAAATTCCTGAAATCCTTGGTCCTCATTCCCTGCCAGGCCGACAGCGCAGCCATTTCAATTTTGGCAAGCGCCTGTCCGGGTTCCAGATCGGGTATCGAGCAGGCTTCGAGTCTGAAATTCTCGGGTCCGGCCAAGAGTTGCGGTCTGGATTTCAAAACGAAGCGGCGGTTTTCGGCTGGAATCATGCAATTTAGCCCGTGTGCGAATGCGCGTTCTTGCTTCGATATGGCCTAATAATGCGAATGTCAAAACCGCCGGTCCGCAGCCGGAATTTGCGATTCCGGAAGTCGAGGTTCGGCTCCGGAGCTATCCTCGCGCATTAGTTCGCAGCCAATCCGAAACGGAACGGCAGATAGTCAAGAATTGTCGGCGAAGCGCCGGCGGCTCCCGGCGAAAAGCTGTCTATTTGGCCGCGCCGACGCCAACGATTCCATGAAGTAGAAACCAAACTTGGCGCCCGATCCGGGCTGAGTAAGATCGCCGCCAGCCGAGTGAACTACGTTCGGCACCGCCTAGCACAAGATTGGGTTCAGAATTTTCGCCGCATTCACTCCATATGGAACTGCAGCGGAAGGAGGAACGGGAAGTTCGTTGAGGAATCGATCTCGATCTTCATGATTGGCCCCATCCATTCCGCCCACCGGGCATTTACGGGATCGTTCGCCAGGGCTTCCCTTGTCGCCGCCAAGTCGTCCGTCTCGAAATAGCCGAACAGCGTGAGACCGTGGCGGAAAATATTGTAGTTCCTAATTCCCGCCTTGCGAAGCGCATCCAGCATTTCCGGCCAGATCTCGTCATGCCTCTTTCGGTACTCTTCCTCGTAGCCCGGCCGGACCTCCAGAACCCAAGCAAATCCTGCCATTTCTTCCTCCTTCAATCATTCGACCATTGCCAAAAAATGTCGCGCATGGCGATCCTTTCGCTCAGAACATCGTCGAAGAACGTATTCATGTAATCCAGGTGAATGCATTCCAGCGCGATGTAGCCAGAATAATCCGCCTCTTTCATCCGGCCGAGCAGCGCCGGGGTCGGAAAGAATCTCGTCCCCGTCGAGAGCCGTCCTGCAGAGCAGGCCAACATCCAAAGCTCCGATTCCGAGCGCATTCGGAATCGCCGAGGCCTGGCGAAGCGCGGATAGAGGCAACGACCAACTCGTTAGCGACAGTTCCATCTCAGGCACCCACGGGCTCCAATTCGCCGCTCTCCATCGAACGATAGATCGCCTCTAGCGTTTCAACGACGATGGCGCCGTTTTCGCCGTCCGATTCGTTGGCCGAGGATTCGCCGGCGCATATTTCTATAAACCGGCCAATGGGCAGCGTTCCGTCGTAGGCGCCATCCCCTGGAGCGATGTCTACGACTCGGTCGGCACCGTCATGGCGGCGGACCTCCAGCCGCTCCCGCTCCACGTCGAATAGCAGCATGCCTTCCGATCCGTAGAGCCGAATGTCCAGCTGATACCCGCAATGCTTCGGCACGGTCGATGCTCCCGACAGCGACAATGTCGCGCCGCCGGTCATCCTGGCCGATGCCGCGTCGAAGTAGTCGACTCCGGTCGGCGACTTCGATGCGAGGCAGAACGCCGATTCCGGCCGCATTCCGCTGACGCGAACGACCCACGCCAGAGAATGCGACATCTGGCCCCATCCGAATCCTCCGGCTCTTTTCGGATCCGCCCATGTCGAAGAAGGCGGCCTGAACATGTGGTCTTCAGTTTCAAGCATCGGTTCGCCGGCGAACAAATCGCCGAGCGCCGCCGCCATCAGGCAGACAATATGCCGAACTTCGCCTATCGCCCCATCGGCCACCAGATCGGCCGCCTTTTTCGTGTAGTAGCAAAAATTCCAGCCGCAGGGCACCATGACCTGCTTTTCGGCGGCCGACGCCGCGCGGACGATCGCGCGCGCGTCCGATCCGGATGTCGCCATGGGCTTTTCCACCAAAGCGTGGCAACCCGACTCCAATGACGGAATTGCGACCCTTGCGTGCTCCGTGTGGGGCGTCGCGACGACGACCCCGTCGAGTTCCTGCTCCGTAAGCATCCGGCGAAAGTCCGTATACTTGGCCTTGATGCCGAATCTCTTGGAGACGGCGTCAAGCCGAGAGGCGTCCAGATCGGCAATTGCAGCGACTTCGGCCCTAGGATTGGCAATGGCCACCGGTATGTGGGTCGTGGTCGCCCACCAGCCCGTCCCTACTACGCCGATTCTTGCAACCATCGGGGATCTCCTATTCATTCACGACGCGGCCTTCGAACGAAGTGGCGTCGCTAAGAAGCTTCATTTGCCCCGCTACGAGGCATCGGATTTGAATCGGTCATTCTCCGCCCGACGCGAAGGGCCGGCGACTGCGGTCGACGACCCGCGCTTGGATCGCTGTCTCCGGCATCGGGGCGAAAAATTTCCCGCATCGATTCAGCTCCTGGCGGAAGCGCGGGTTTCCCGAAACTGTCGAAGCATGGATCGCAGGTTGGGTAGAAGAACCGACAAGATTAGCAATACGCCTATGACGCCCGTCTGAAGATGATGGGTGATATTGGCGAGAGCCATTCCGTTGCGCAGATTCAAAACGATCAGAATCGCGAAAATCGCTCCGAAAAGCGTGCCCCTGCCGCCGAAAATGCTGATTCCGCCAAGAAGCACCATGGTAATGATATCGAGTTCGAAGCCGAGGGCGACATCCCCTCGAACGGCGCCCACCCGCGCCGCGAACAGGAGTCCGGCGAGGGCCGAAATCGCGCCGGACGCAATAAACAAGGTTGCTTTGACGCGATTTACGGCAACGCCGGAGTAGACGGCCATCTCCTTGTTGTTGCCGATCATGTAGACGTAGCGGCCAAACCCCGTGAAATGAAGGACGACGACGAGAAACGCGAGAAGCGCGAAAAATATCAGCAGCGAAAGCGGAAACGGCCCGATCAAAGGCTGCTGGCCGAGCGCATCGAACCACGCCGGAAAATCCGTAATTCCGCGATCCTCGACAAGTACCCTCGCAAGGCCTCTGTATCCGATCAGCATCGCTAGCGTCACAACCAGCGACGGCAATCCCATGACGGTAATGAAAAATGCGTTGAAGGCGCCGCCCAGAACTCCGATCAGCAAGACGATCGGAACAGCCAGGCCTATCGGAACGCCGTGCAGGAACAGCCAGCCGAAAGCGCAAGCCGCGAGCCCCATCATCGACGCAACCGACAAGTCGATTTCTGCATTGATAATGATCAGCGTCATAATTAGCGCGACTATGATCTTCTCGATAGAAAGCTGGAACAGGTTTATCTGATTGTTCACTGTCAGAAATACGTCCGACATGCTGGCGTTGACGATGATCGTCAAAACGAGAACCGCGAGAAGAAACCCCTCCCAATCGGAGAGATGGCTGATCGCCTTCTCCAGCGGTCTCTTCGCGACGCCGATATCCGTGCTGCTCATCCGCCTCGTCCATCGCTTTCGAAGGGCGCTTGCGCCTGCAATCGTTCCTTGCGCGACTGGCGCCAACTGAAAAGCCGTCGCATCAAGACGCTATCGATTGCCACAGCGGCGAGAATCAGAAAGCCTAGAATGGCCTCGCGCCAGAATTCACTCATGTACGGGAGCCGAACGAGGCTCGCATCGAGCAAACCGACGAGAACCGCGCCGATCATGGCCCCGATCACAGTTCCGGATCCCCCGAAAATGTTGATTCCGCCGACGACGACCGCCGCAACGGACTTCAGTTCGAATCCCAACCCCGCGACTACCGTGATGTTGCCGAATCGCGAAAGGAACATGAAGCCGGCGAGGCCCGACAGAGCACCGCAAGCTACGAAGGCGAGGAAAATGATGCGCCGCGAATTAATGCCCGCGACCACGGCCGCCTCCGGATTCGATCCGACGGCATAGAATTTTCTCCCGATTCGGAGGCGCGTGACGGCCAGATGCACGGCGACGACCACGACGACGGCGACCGCGAAAGTCAGTCTGATGTCAAGATTTCCGATGCTGAAGAGATTGGTGCGCGGCAGAGCGAGTATCCATTCCGGCAGATCGGCCGTAATGATCGACTTGGCATCGGAGTATTCCACCAGAAAAGTCCTGAACAAAGCCAGCGTTCCCAGCGTCACAATAATCGCCGGAATCCTGGCGTAGGCTACGAATAGCCCGTTGAAAGCGCCGAAGCCCGCGCCCGCCAATACCGCCGCGCCGATCGCGAACATCGGGTTCAAGTCAGGATAGCGAGTTACCACGCCGCCGACGGCATAGGCGGTAAAGCCGACGATGGAGCCTACCGATAGATCGATGTTTCGCGTCAGAACGACGAGAGCCTGCCCCGTCGCGATAAGCGCCATGATCGCGACGCTTGTCGACACCCTGTTGAACATCCGGGCGCTGTAGTAGCGTTCAATCTGCGTGCCGAAAAACAGGATAACCAGCACCAGAACTGCGAGCAGCGCTAGAAGGCGCAGCGCTTGCGGGCTCAAATCCGCGAGGCTCCAGCGATTCAAGCGGCCACCTCGTTCGACGACTGGCCGGTTGCGAGACGAATGATGGATTCCTGGGTGGCAGTTTCGCCGTCGAAAACGCCCATTTGCTGGCCTTCTCGCATCACAACGATTCGGTCGGCAAGAGCGAGCACTTCCGGAAGATCGGACGAAATCACAATGATCGCAACGCCGGATTCAGCCAATCCATTTATGATACTGTGCACTTCCGCCTTCGCGCCGACATCGATGCCGCGCGTAGGCTCGTCGAAAATCAGGATCCTCGGCTCGGCGTCGAGCCATTTCGCCAGCATGACCTTTTGCTGGTTGCCCCCGGAAAGATCTCCTACCTCCCTGTCGACATCCGGCGTACGAATGTTGAGACGCCTGCGGTACCTTAGCGCCATTTCGATTTCGCGGCCGCGGTTGAGGAGGCCGATTTTCGACATGTATTTCCTGAGCGTCGCGAGCGTGGCGTTGGCTACGACCGGCATCGTCATCGCGAGGCCAAGCTTCCTCCGGTCTTCGGAAACGTACGCAATTCCGAGCTTCATCGCATCCTGTGGCGAACGAATGCGAACTATTTCGGATCCGACGGCGATTTCGCCGGAATCGGCCGGCCTCACGCCGAAAATCGAGAGCGCCACATCCGTGCGCCGCGCTCCGACAAGACCTGCGAAACAGAGCACTTCGCCCTCGTTCACATTGAAGGAAACCGACGAGAATACTCCGTCAAGCGTCAAGTCGCGCACGTCCAAAGCGAGTTTGTCGCGCTTTTTCCTTTCGCTCCTCGCGAAAAATTCGCCGGCATCTCGACCGACCATTTCGGAGATTAGCCCGTCGGCGGTGACATCTCCGATCGGACGCGTCGAAATCAGACGCCCGTCCCTCAAGACCGTTACTCGGTCGGCAATCTGGAATACTTCCTCCAGCCTATGGCTGATGAATATGATGGCCACACCCTCCGCGCGGAGAGTCCTAGCGATTCCCATCAGCTTTTCTACCTCGTGCGCCGAGAGCGACGAGGTCGGCTCGTCCATGATCAGTACTTTGACATCCAGCGACAGAGCCCTGGCTATTTCGACGGTTTGCTGTTCCGCCAATGTCAGGCCATTCGCGTTCCGGTCCTCTTCGAGCGTGACCCCGAGCCGAGCGATGAGCTTACGCGCGTCGGCATATGTTCGCCGCCAATTGACAAATGGGCCGAGGCCCCGATGGCTCAGGAAAATGTTTTCGGCTACGTCCAGATCGGGAAACACCATTGGCTCCTGATAGATCGCGGCAATCCCGCGAGCCTGCGCGTCGCCGGTTCCGTGGAATAGGACGCGTTCCCCGTGAACGAGCATCTCGCCGGAACTGCACTGGTACACGCCCGTCATGATCTTGATCATCGTGGACTTGCCGGCGCCGTTTTCGCCTACAACGGCGTGAATCTCGCCAGGATGGATATCCAGAGAAAAATCTTTAAGCGCCTCGGTCATGCCGAAATACTTCGACATGCTCCGCAGCTCCAGAATCGGCTCTGCCATCCAATTAGTTGACGTTTTGAGAAGTAAAGCCCCCACCGGGTCAAATTCCGGTGGGGTTGGCCTGTAGCGCGATTACTCGGCTGCGGCGGCTTCGATATTGTCCATGTTATAGACCGTGAAAGGACCCATCAGAACGCGATTTCCGTTTTCGCGAGTCGGATCTTTTTCTATCGTGTATTCGCCCATGCGTCCCGCGACGAAGGATTCGCCGATTTCTCCGCTGATCTGGCCCGTCGCCATCAGATACGCGGTGTAGTAGGTCAGGTAGCCAAGATCTACAAAACTCCAGAGCGCGAATTCCTCGGCGCATCCATTCAAAGTGTAGCTCAACATTTCGGAAGGAAGTCCCAGGCCGGAAACGGCAACTTCGTCGCACAGCCCCTCGTCCTGCATGGCTTTCGCAGCGGCCTGGATGCCGACCGTCGTCGGCGCCATGATCACGCCGAGATCGGGATATTTGTCGACCAATGCTAGAGCGCGATCGTAGCTTTTCTCTGACTGGTCGTCGCCGTAAACGATATCGACAAGCTCGACTCCAGCGTATTTTTCGGCTTCAAGAGCCGTCTGCATTGCCGCAATCCAGGCATTCTGGTTGGCAGCGTCGGGCGTCGCCGACAGCACCGCCATCTGCCCCTCGCCGTCAAGAATCGAATGGGCCATTTCCGCCATGACCTCTCCGATCGAAGCGAAATCGACCTGAGCGACGAAAACGTCTTCCGCCTCGCCCGAAGGAATCGGCGAATCCCAGGTCACAACCTTGGCGCCCGCATCCTTGGCCGCCTGCGCGGCCGGAACGATTTGGTCACCGGAGTTGTTCGAAATCATTACCGCATCCCTGCTCTGCGTAGCCGCCGTGGTCACAATTTCGATCTGGCCGGCGACGCTATTTTCCGGAGTCGGTCCTACAAAAAGCAATTCGCCCGGGTTTTCCAGTTCCGCATGCGCCTCCTGCGCGCCCGTGTTCGCCTGGTCGAACACTAAAATCCCGAGGAATTTCGGCAACAGCACCATGTCGGCTTCCATTCCTTTTTTCGCCATGACGGCATCCGCCGCCGCACCGGTCGCGAGACCTGCCGAAAGCAGCACGGAAACGCACAACTTACTTGCAATTTTCATTTACTTCTCCTCGATTATTCGGCGAGCAATGCGGGACCGTACTTTGCTAACCCGAACTGCTAGCCGTTGTTCGCCGCAGCGGACCGCCCGTTTTTCATGGCGGCGACCCCCGGCGGCACCAAAAGCTGCGCCTTAAATTGCAAATTTAGTAATTGAGCGCCAGTGCAAAATGCAAAATGATCGCGGATAACTCTTCATATGTTTTCGTTGCAGGAGGAATTCATTAAACTTATTCGGTATCATGCGCTCGAGACGTTTGATTCCCAATCCCCGCAGGAAGTTGTACCGGAAGTGACTAGAGCCCCGGCCATCCACAGGCAGAACCGGTTTAGCGCATTTTAGTCATCCAACTACCAGAAAGGGACATCCGTTTCCGAAATTAGAAATGAGTTGGACGGAGAATTCTACGCGCGAGCACCGGCAATGAATTAGAAATTGCAGCGTTCCGGCGAGCAAAGCCGACAAGCCAAGTATCGTGGGACGCTGTACCGCGTTGGCGCGGTTGAAGCAGAATGCAATACGAGTTCGCCTGGGCCAAAACGGATTCGACTGTCTTAATTGCGGCATTGTCGCCAGGCCAACTTTGATCGCGCATGCGCATGGAGCACTAACTCGAATGTCAGCATGGCGAACACCGAATACCAACCGAAGCCTAGGAGCCCCAAAATTGGGCAAGTACTCGAGTCGTTCTCGACCTGAAGCACAAACGAAAGTTCGAGGCTTACAATCTCGTATGCGATTAAATTGCGAATTCCCTAATTGCCCGGCCGACGGTCTGCATTGAATTGGCTGGCGAAAAGGACTATGGTAGATAACCGATGATTTATCTACCCGTTAACCAATGAGCCTCAACATCAAGAACGAAAAGACATGCGCGCTTGCAAGAGAACTGGCGATACTAACCGGAGAGACCATGACAGGCGCAATTACACTCGCGCTTCGCGAGCGTCTCGAACGCGAGCGGCACCGCCGCAACATCGATGTCCGCGCGAACGAACTGCGGGCTATAGCTGAACGCTGCGCAAATCTCCTGGGATCGGGGCCATCCGCTGTTGAGCACGGCGACCTGCTTTACGACGAACAGGGACTGCCTAAATGATCGTCGACACTTCGGCGTTGCTTGCAATCCTTTTTCGGGAGTCCGATGCCGAGCGTTACGAAGCTGCGATCTTGGCAGCGCAGCCGTGTCGAATGTCGGTGGCGAACGTGCTCGAAACTTCGATCGTGATCGAAAGTCGCGGCGGCGCAGAAGCGGGGCGAGAGCTTGACGCATATCTTGAGAGCGCCCGGATCGAAACCGCGCCGGTCACGACCGACCAACTCGATGCCGCGCGAAACGCCTGGCGGCGCTTTGGAAAGGGCAGGCACCCCGCGGCTTTGAACTTTGGCGACTGTTTCGCGTATGCGCTTGCCCAAGTAACCGGGGAACCGCTGCTGTACAAGGGCGGCGACTTCGCCCGCACGGAAATTGCGGCGGCGGTGCCTCGTCATACTGCGCCCGGCGCGAAATGAAAGCAGACCCATTCAAAGAAGCTTGTTCGGCAAGGATTTCTTGCGACAATCGGTCAGCGATCTGAAAGATTTGCAGGACATGATCGACGCGGCGCTCGAAAAATTCAAAGCCGTGCAACTTTAGTTTTTCGAGCAATTTTCTGGAGCGCAATTCCCCCAAGAAAGCCAGACCGCGGATGGCTAATTTTGGCCGACGCTTTCGATTCTCGACTGGGACAATTTTCTCAGGTAGTCAAGCCATATGGCGCATGGGCGCGAAGGCTTGCTGTTCGCGGTTTGCGAGGCGAAAAACCGCGCCAACGGCTTCTCAGAGAAGCGGAGCCGCTTCGAACGCGCCCTTGCGTTATTTGAGTTCAATCGTTGTCTTCGACCTCTGGGCCGCCATTCCGAGCTCCGCGGAGAAGAGCCCGCACCTTTCAGGCAAATGCTTAGATTCCTTCGGCAATTCGACGACTTTACAACCGGGAATCTTTCGCTGGCGCTTCCTGACCAACGTCGTACTATAGCGCCTGTGCTTTTTCGGCGCATGCGCCGCCGCCGAGCAGTTCTTCGACATCGATCTTGGAACTTGCGGCTAATCTTGACACAACGGACCTAAACTACGGAACGGGCGACAATTCGAGCGATTCTCGGCGACTCTAGCCTGAGGTTGCGTGCGCTTGTCTTCGGGCGGGATGCGTTTTTCTTGAGGCAAAAGGCGGGCGGAACTTCCTCCGGCGCACCCTCGACAAAGGAAGCTCAAATTCGGCAAAACGAAATGAGCCTAAGGCGCGCAACCCGGCGACGGGACCGGCGGCGGCACTATTTGACCACTTCTTTCAATTGACCGGCCTCATCAAAGCGGCAACTGCCGAAGCGGAAGCCAAAATCGATGGTCAAATGCCGCCGCTGTCGGAGCGGATCGCCAGAATCCCGCGCTTCGCATCCGCCATCGACATTATCGCCATGAAATGCCGGAACGGTGTCGACAAGCATCTATTATTTGAATTCGGCACGTCACCCGATGTTCGAGATAGCGGACACGGCAGCCGACCAGCGGCCTCGCTTTTCCGGCTGAAGCGCCGGACCCCGATCGGTAAACGGCCGGAAGCCGCCCTTCAGGAAGCGGCGCGAAAAGTCGTGGCGCAACGCCACGCGTTCCCGATCCGAATCACCGTAATTTGTCCGTGCCGCGCTTAGTTCGTACGCCCCGCCGGAAAGCTGGCTCGGACTTTTGCTATTGTCTCAATGGTTCTAAAATTCCGAACGCCTCGGGCAAGAAAACAAGTTGGGCGCTACTTGACCCCTTAAATCGCTAGCCCGATGCTTTCAAACTATCCGGCAACGGGGCGGCAAGCCGGTCAACGCCCTGCGGATATCGTCGGCTACCAAGCTTTGCAGCCGGCCGATGGCCGAGTCGGAATACCATGCCGCATGAGGGCTTAGCAGCAGGTTAGGCGCATCCCGCAGCGGCGAATTCGCCGACAGCGGCTCCTCGCGAAAAACGTCGAGAGCGGCTCCGCCAATCTTTCCCGATTTCAACGCCGCGGCGAGATCGGCTTCGACGACAATGCCGCCCCGAGACGCATTGACGACGACCGCATTCGGCTTCATCGTCGAAAGAGTTTCCGTGCAGACGATCCCGGACGTTTTCGAATTCAAGGGCGCGTGGATCGAAATGGCGTCGCATTCGCGAAATAACCGACCCTTGTCGGCGGTATCGTATCCGGATTCGCTCTCTGAATCTGCGTAGATCGGGTCCGCGACCAAGAATTTGAATCCGAAGGGCTTGAGCCTCTCATAGACGGCCCGCCCGATGTTGCCGAAGCCCAGAAAACCGAAAAGGCATTCGCTGAATGGCTTTATCCCCCGACCTGAGGAAACGGCCGTCCATTCACCGTTGCGAACGGACGAATCCATGCCCGGCAATTTCCGCAGAAGAGACAAGCTAGCTGCCGCGGTGTGCTCGGCCACCTCTGAAACGCAGTAGTCGGGAACGTAGCCTACGGCGATGTTCCTGTCAGACGCAGCGGCAATATCTATATTGTCGTACCCCACGCCGTAGCGAATGACAGTCGCATTAGGCGACATCGCCTCCGCCGCCTCCGACCCGAAAGTCGCGAACTGCACGGCGGCTACGCTAGCTCCGGCGACGGCCTCCGCAACTTCCGACGAATTCCTGGATTGAAATGCGAAAAAATCCGCGCCGCATTCCAGAGCCGCCGCGCGCTCGCATTCCAGATCGGGAAAATTGTAGTCGGTTACTACGACTTTTCTACGCGCCATGCGTCGGACTCCGTCAGGTAGTCGAACAGGATTTCCCCGGCAGTCAGGGTAAAATCGGCCTTCCAATAGAAGCCTTCCAGCGGCTCCAAAACCGGGAGCCTGAAAACTGGCGCCTGCGCATTCGGCCGAAGTTCAACAGTGCAGGGTCCCTTCCAGCATTCATGAACCTTGACTTCCTCAAGTCGACGGGACGTCAACTGCCTTATCGCGGGACGGCCGTCGATGTGGTCAACCGCCTTTAAATTGATGTTTCTAGAAAAATCGAATTTCGCCGAAATTTCAATCGGATCCGCCTGAATCTGCTTGTAAGGCAACGTCGCGGTGACGATGTCGATGCCGTTGCGCTCGACGGTGCCTACGATCAAGTCGCCTAGGAACTCTAATCGAGGGTTTGCCAACTTTTTCGGTTGGCCGTGAATTTCGCGTCCGTGAGCGACTCCGACTTCCGAGCTCAGGAACAAGTACGGCGAGTAGGCTCCTTCAGCCTTTCCGCGAAGGGCGGTACCGAACATGACGTTGGTCTCGGCATAGGGTCCAAGCCAGTCGGTGTCGTTCATGCGATAGATGTGAATCGCCACATGTTCTCCGGTCGGCTCTAGAGGCTCGGGCGTAAGAAAGGCGAGATTCGATGGATCGGTCCGGTAAAATACGGTCAATATTTCCGCGTTTCGGAAACGGAATGGAAAAGGCGGTACCGTCGGCGCGTCCCACGGGGTCGAAAATCCGGCATCGCGGATTTCGTCGCCTGCGGGACTCGATAAGCCAAATTTTTCGATTGTCAATTTAGCGCTTCCTTAACCCGGGAGAATCGCGGACTTGCATAATAGGCGCAATTGGGGAAATCAAACTCCAATCCGATTGAGGCAATTGAGCCCTCGAATTTGAATTTTTCGCACATGCGACGTCCAGGGAATTAACGTTTACGGGACTAGTCCCCGCGAAAATCTTCCCATTCGAAACGAAGCCAACTCGCTTGCGGCTCGTCAATTGCGACGCAGAAATTCTTAAGCAAACTCGAAGTGCCGTCAGGTCAAACGTTTCGAAAAAGGTTCCGCGAGCGGTTCGCTAATTTCAAAGCCGGAAAATTCGCGCGACATAAGCTCTACGCGATGCCGCGTTCTTGCTTGATTCTGTCGTAGGCGGCGTTTGCTTCGGCCATCTTCCGGTTGCTGACCTCGATGAATTCCTCGGGCAAGCCCCTTCCCATTGCCACGTCCGGATGATTCTCGCGAAGAATCTTCCTATGCGCCGATTTGATTTCCTTGTCGCTGGCACCGCGGCCGATTCCCAGAACATCATAGGGATCATTTTCGCCCGGCTCCGCCGACCGAGCGAAGCTGCCAAGTATTCGCCCGACATCGGCTGACCCGAGGCCGAATATCTCGGCAACTCTGGTGATGTAGTCCCGTTCCGCCGAATGCAGTACGCCATCGGCACGGGCGATTAGGACCAGCGCCCCGAGCAGATCCTCGAGCGCGGCGCGGTTGTCCCGGAATAGGTCGGCAATCTGACTAGCGTAGACTTCAAACCCGGTTGGATCCTTCTCTGCCTGGCGAAATATTTCCGATACAAGGAACGAAGCATGTCTCGGCACTGGAAACACGCGCATCAATGTTTCTAGTTCGTCGCGCGTAATGTGCCCGTCGACCTTGCTCAGTTTTGCCGCCAGGGCGACAAACGAGAGAATGAACGATGCTTGACGGTTTTCTTGACTTTCGCCGATCCCGGGCGAACTCGCCGACTGCAATCGTTCGGCTTTCCTAGCAGCCTTTCTGTGCCTGTCGGTAAGGTGGCCCGCTCCGACGCCGACAAGCGCGCCAAGCGGTCCGCCGATCGCAAAACCTAGCGCGCCGCCAATTAATTTTCCCCAAACACTCACTTCGAAGGCCTTTCTTTCCCGTCAATGCACGCTACCCCTTCGCGCGTACGCTGTCCACATGCAGGTTCGAGCAGCGCAGTTCCTTCAATTTTGGCCGACGGAAAGTCAAATGTCCGAAAGTTCAAGCGTACAAGACTTCACGACTGGTCGATCAAAATATGAGGCGCGTACCGGACGCCCGGGGGCGGCCTCTGTCATCCATCCCTTCCGGCCGGCTTCTTCAGGTGGGCTAGATGCTGGTATTTGTCGGTCAAAAGCGAACCGGCGTAGAATGTGGGACTAAAGGCCGGCGTATTCTCAACTTTGCGAAGCCATCCGCCAATTGCCGGCAGATCGTCCCAAACGTGAGAAAGATTGATGTCGTCCATGCGAACGATAACGGGCATCGCCAAGATGTCGGCAAAAGATATGCATTCGCCTCGGAGCCACGGCCCGCCGCTCTCCGCGAGCCATTCAGCCATTCTAACCACGCCTCGTCTTAACTTGCCGAGCGCCCCTTGCATTTCGGCTTCGGGGAATCCAGTTCGCCCCATTTTCATGAGAAACTCCCGGCGGAGAGGCTTCGAATTCGCGAGTACTTCGAATTCCTGCTGCGACATGGCTTGGAAATGCGGCAGAAAAGCCAGATTGTACGACGGGACTCTGATCGAAGGCGCTAGAATTTCGTCGATGTAACGCATCATTGATCGGACCTTGGCCCTGCCCGCGGCGTCTTCGGGCGCAAATTTCGGAAGCGAAGGATCCGCCTCGTCCAAATATTCCAGGATTACGGAAGAATCGGTCACGACGTTTTCGCCGTGCACAAGCGTCGGTACGACTCCGTTCGGATTCAGTTGAAGATAGTCCGGCTTCAGCTGATCTCCGGAAAAAAGATCGAGCTTGACTTCTTCAAAGCGAATCGCCTTGGCATGAAGCGCATAGCGCACGCGCTGCGAACATGTCGACTGCGGCGCGCCGTAGACAGTAAATTTTCCCATCTTGATTAATCCCAGTTCAGGATACGAGGCAACTTTCCAGCTTTGGCGAGCGTTCCAACGATTCCAAGCGGAAAGAACAAAAGCGTCAGCGCCATAATCAGGCCCGTCGCAAGAATGTTGATTTCAGACGCGCCGAGCGTCGCGACGAATATTTCATTGAAGGCGACGATAAGCAGGGCTCCGAGAACGGGACCGGCGACCGTGCCCTTGCCGCCAAGGAGGCAGATGAGAACCATGTTCACGGATACGAGAATAATCAGAAATATGTTCGGGCGAATGTAGGTTAAGTACTCGCCCCAGACCGCCCCTGCCATCCCGACAAAGAAAGCGGATACGGCGAATGCTCCGATCTTGTAGAGTCGCGTATCGATACCGGCACTTTCCGCTTTTATTTCATCCTTGGAAATTGCCCGCAGGCCTAATCCGAATTTTGAATGCTTGATTCGATATGATGCCCAGACCGCAAATGCCGCCATGGCGATGAACGCGTAGTAATAGGGAAGCTTCGACCATTCCACCGGCAGGCTATTGGCCGGCAGAGCCAAGCCTGCGGCACCGCCTACAAATTCCCAGTTGTCGAAAAGAATACGGGCGATCATGACCAAGGCGAGCGATGAGATAATAAATGAAGGGCCGCGTACGCGAAGCGTAATCCACCCAAGGGCGAAACCGAGAATCGCAGCTATCAATCCCGCGACGGGTGCGAGGATAATCGTCGATATCCCGTAGCGGGCGAAGATCATTCCAGCGAAATAGCCGCCGACCGCAAAGAATACGTTGTGCCCGAGCGAAATGTATCCGGTGAAGCCGCCAAGGATGTTCCATCCGGACGCCATTGCCACGTAGCTTGCCGCGAATAGCAGCAAGTGAATAAAGTAATTGAAATTTCCGACGAACTGAAGAGCGGGAAAAACTAGCAGAATCGCAAGAACGGCGAGTGGAAACCAGGCCGCCCGATTCTGCGACGGTCCCTTGGCCATTTTGAGGACCCTCGCTTTGCGGGCCTCAACGACGGAATCTTCAGTTTGATTCGCGAATTCTATCATGCAAGTTCCGGACGCTCGCCGAACAAGCCCTGCGGCCTAACCAGCAAGATCACAAACAGCGCAAGGAAAAACGTCATAGTCGACCATGTCGAACCGATCCATGCTCCGACGAACGCCGCGATTACGGAAAGAGCGAACGCCGCCACGACGGTTCCCAGAACCGAACCCATGCCGCCGAGGACGACGAGGGACATCAGCACCGCAATCCACTCCCAGTGCTTTCCAGGGAAAAAGCTGAATACGAAGGAAATAAGAGAGCCCGCCGCTCCCGCCAATCCGACGCCGATTGCGAAACTCACAACGCCCACGAAATTGACGTTTACTCCCATGAGTTCCGCAGCTTCGCGATTCTGCGTAGTCGCGCGGATGGCGTAGCCAAAACGGGAGAACTTTAGAAATAGCGCCAGCGCCGCGATAATGGCCAGTGAAACTGCTCCGGCATAGACTTGCCCGGTCGGTATAAACAAGTCGCCGATGAATATCGCGTCGGTCGCATAGTCGGGCGAAGTCACGCGCTGCGTGTTCGTAAAGGCGGAACCGAGCGCGCCTTCCGCAATCATGGCAACGGAAAACGTTAGCAGCACGGTCATTTCGGAGTATTTGGCGGATTTCGCATCTTTTTCGAAAACGAGCTTGTAGAGCAAGATGCCCGTGGCGGACAGAATCAGCGCGGCCAGCGGAAGCGTTGCTAGAGGGTCCGCGCCCCAAAGTCGGAACGCCCAATAGGCGACGTACGCTCCGCCGATTATCAGTATCGGGTGCGCAAGATTGACTATGCGCATCACGCCGAAAACAAGGGAGAGACCTGAGCCCATCAGCGCGTAAACGCCTCCAAGCGCGATCCCTAGTATTAACACTTGCAGAATATCCGTCATAGAGGTTTCCGCTCAGCCTTGCCGCCGCCAAGATAAAGCCTCTTGATCCGCGGGTCCTCGAGTATCTCGGCGGCGGGACCTTCGAAAATCGTGCGTCCCAGGTCGAGCACTGCTCCCCGATCCGCGTACTGCAGCCCTATCCGCGCATTTTGCTCGACAAGTAGAACCGTTATGCCGCCTTCCGCCATCATTTTTACAATTGAGAACATTTCACTTACGATTTTCGGCGCCAAGCCCAGGGACGGCTCGTCGAGCATGACGATTTCCGGCTTTGAGATCAATGTCCGCGCCATGGCAAGCGTCTGTTGCTGACCTCCGGACAAATTGCCCGCGTGCTGCTTTTCCCGCTCCCCCAAGATCGGAAACCGTTCCATGACTTCGCCGACTCGTCTCTCGAGTTCATTCTTATCTCTCATCCGGTAGCCGCCCATCCGAAGGTTTTCCCGAACAGTCATCTTGGGAAACAATGCTCGCTCCTGCGGGACGAAAGCGATTCCGAGAGCGATGATCTGGTCCGGGCGCATTCCGTTGAGCCGCTTTCCCTTGAACACTACTTCTCCCTTTCGGATTTTCAGCATTCCGCAAATCGACTTCAAAAGCGTCGATTTTCCCGCTCCGTTAGGGCCGATAATGCAGTGAATTTTTTCGTTTTCGACGGTCAGCCCCGCATCTTCGAGTATTGAAGGACCGTTACCGTATCCGGCTTCAATGCCGGAAATCTCCAGCAGCGGAGCTGTCATCAGCCGTCCTCTCCGCCGCCGAGATAGGCATCAAGCACCGCCTGGTCGGCCTGGACATCCGCGGGCGAGCCTTCGGCGATGACGCGCCCCTGCGCCATTACGATGACTCGATGCGAAAGACGCATGATCAATTCCATGTTGTGCTCGACTATCAAAACCGTCAAACCCCGCGCATTCAGCGTCCTGATCCGCTCGACGATTTCTTCCAGCAGGCTCGGATTTACGCCGCCGGCTGGCTCGTCAAGCAAAATAATCTTTGGGTCGCTCATAAGGAGAGCGGCCAAATCCATGAGCTTCTTTTGGCCGTACGAGAGATTCGAGCCATCCTCGTACGCTATGTGCGAGATATTCAGAAATTCGAGAATCCCGACCGCTTTTTCGATTTCCTCGTCGCTCATCGCCGGATTGAACAAATCGCGCCAGCCCTTAATCGACGACTGGCATATAACGTTTTCAAGGACCGTCATGTCGGCGAGATTGCGCGAAATCTGGAATGTTCTCGATAGTCCCTTGCGCGTAATCTGGTGAGGACGCAGACGATCTATTCGCTCGCCCTCAAGTCGAATTTCTCCCGACGTCGGTGCCATTGTCCTACTGACGCAATTGAAGACCGTTGTCTTCCCCGCCCCGTTCGGGCCTATGAGAGCCGTAATCGTGCCCCTTTCTACGTTGAACGAGCAGTTTTCGACCGCCCGAATCCCGCCGAAATTCTTGCAAAGCTGTTCGACCTCGAGCACCGTTGCAGCCCTCGCAATTGCGCGCGCCCGACTAAAATGGCCGCCGGACGCGCATCGATTACTTAAAATCCGCCTTTCGGATAAGTCATCGGCATTACGCCGGCAAATTCGTCGGTCGGGTAGATGAATTGTAGTTCGCCGCCGTTCCATTGGGTCATCAGAAACGGCTTGCCGACGGGAAGCCCGACTTCGTCCCAGCTGAACCGTCCAAGAATCGTGTGAACCGGATCATCCCTGGTCCGGGCCGAAAGCCACTCGCCCACCGCGGCGTTGTCTACGGTTCCCGCGCCCGCAATACCTTGTTCAATACCCTGGCAAACGGCGAACGGAATGGCGGAATCCTCGTCTGGGATTTCTCCGTATTCCTCTTCGAACGCAGCAACGAAATCGGCATTGGAAAACGGTTCGCCGCCGAGCACGGACTCGAACGGCGCGTCCTTGTGCCAGGAAGTATGGACCAGCACGCCGTTTGAAGATTCGCCTGTGCCTTCCAGATACTCAGATTGCGTTCCCTGCGAGAAATAGACCATCTTCGGCTCGGAGCCGACGGTCTTCAAGGCGCGCGTCAGCTGCACAGCCTCTTCCGCGGAGGCCGTCAAGCCGATAATGAGCTCGGCGCCCGACCGCTTGATCGAGTTGGCAAGGTTTAGCCAGTCGTTAAACCCTTCTTCCGGCCATTTTTCCTCGAATACAAGTTCAATGCCCGCGTCGGCAAGATATCCGGGCGCCAGGTCCGCGACCGTACTTCCGTCGGCGGGGTTCTTAACCTCTTCTCCGAGAAATCCGGCCGCGATAGCGTTTGCGAAAAAATCGTCCGCCGAAACAACCGCCGCCGTAGTCGGACCATCCCCGGAGGGAACTAGGTCCAGAATAACGCCGCTGACCGAAGCACCGACATATTCGGCCGCGTTCGGTTGGAAGTAAAACAGGTTCTTGTGGCCCTGGGCGTAAATCCTCAATGCGCCGCCTGCCGGGATCGGATGCACCATATTGTTCTTAGCCAGAATGCTTGCAACCGGAAAAGTCAGCCTGGACGAGAACGTTCCGAAGACGGCATCGACGCCATCCAGATTGATAAACCTTTCGTACTGGTTGATCGCTGTCGCAGGGTCGGAGCGGTTGTCCGAGATCGTTAGATCGATCTGGCTACCGCCTACGCCTCCCATGCCGTTCAGCAACTTCACGCAAAGCTCATAGCCCTGCTTGTGCTTCTGCCCGGCAATCGAGAATCCGCCCGTGAGCGGCAGCGACGCTCCGATCTTGATCGTTTCCGCATGACCTCCGCCGGCGAGAAGCGAAACCGCGGTACCGGCCGCGGCAAGAATTTTTAGGTTCATTATCCTGTCCTTCCTAGTTTCAAAAGTTGACGCGCTACATGGATCCGCCGCCTAAAGTTACTGTCGCTCGTTCCCGCGCAAATCGCATCGGTAGACGGCGGCGGAAGCAAAATAGATTCTAATCCTGCGAAGCGGTTTCCAGGCCCGTCGGCACAGGCGTTTCTTCGCTTTCGAGCTTCATTCCCGAAGCCAGGGCCATCGTTTCCAGAATTGCGGCGAAATCCTTCGACAGATACTCGCTCGGATCGTCCTGGAGCGACGCGGCGCCGAAATGAGATTGCAGCAATTCCCGAGTGGCCGCCGTAACCGGCATGGGCACGTTGTGGCGGCGAGCCGCCTCCAGCCCGAGGTCAATATCCTTGCGCAGCAATTCCGGGGTGAACGTCGTCGTCCAGTCCAGATTCACCAGGGCGTTCGATTTGTACTGCGTGAATATCGAACCCAGCACCGAGTTGTTAATGAACTCGAGAAATGCGGCGCGCGAAACGCCGGCCTTGTTGGTCAAAAGCGTTACTTCCGCCAGATTGTGAATTATCGTGGACAAGAATACGTTGTGCGCAATTTTGCAGAAGCGCGCGAGTTCGCCCTCGCCGACATATGCGACGCCGCGTCCTGCGACAGCCGAAATCAGCGGCTCTACTTTGTCGAATGCGGCCTTCGGCCCGGACGCGACAGCGCTCATTTTCCCCGCTTTGACGCACTTGCCGTTTCCGCTCACCGGCGATGCCACGAATTCGGCGCCGCGTTCGGCGAGGCGCTCGCGAATTGCTGCGGACTGCTCGACGCCGATCGACGAGCAGTCGACGCAGATGGCCGGGCATTGGCCGCCGCTGAGTACGCCGGCTTCCGAAAAATAAACTTGTTCAAGATCCGCGCCGGTCGAAACCATCGTAAAAAGCACATCGACTGACGCCAGATCTCTCGGCTTGTCCGCGACCGCGGCTCCCTTGGCCTTCAGCGGCATTGCCTTGGAGGCGGTTCGATTCCAAATGGCGACGCCGTGCCCCGCGCCTAGAAGCCGTTCCGCCATCGGCGCGCCCATTCGGCCGATTCCGATCCATCCTATTGATAGGTTTTCCATCCGCTAATCCTCCAATGCTGCAATACTCCGGTCGTTGGCCAGCGCTCCGATCCAAGCGAATTCGACGTGCGCGCTCGCATTCTCAGATAAGTTGCAGACCGGGCACCGCGCTCCGGTTTCTTCGGCGACCGCGCGAGGCCGACCCTCAGATTTGTTCGTTCGAACGGTCGCCTCGACCTTGATCGATCGAAAGCGCGGCAAGATTCCGCGCGCGCCTTCGCTTCCGCCGTGTTCGGTAGGATCGTCGAATGCTACGGCGCCGTATTCGGAAAAATCGATTTCGGTCGCCATTGTCGCCCGATTCACGGCGATCAATGTTTTGCGCCGAACATTGGGCGCGGAGAATTCCGCTTGTTCTACCGTTTTTCCCATGCGGTGATTCTTTTTCGTGCAATCGTTTGCATTGCTTTAGGAGGCGGAAGCGGCGCTGTCAACAAATTTATGCGAACGATTGCATATATTTTTTGAATCGGTAGAATTGCGTTCGACGAGGAGGCGCCCGCCATGAAAGCGCAAGCAACCCTAAAGGACATCGCACGGGAAACCGGCGTCCACGTCTCTACGGTATCGCGGGCTCTCGATCCCAATTTTCGCCACCTGCTGACGAGCGAGGTCGTGGGACGAGTCACCGCAGCAGCCGACGCGCTGGACTATCGGCCGAACCGAATCGCGCTAGGATTGCGCACTAAAAGGTCCATGACCGTGGGAATCATTATTCCCGATATCGCCAACTCTATGTTTCCGCCGATTGTCAGAGGAATCGAATGCGTTCTCGAACCGCTCGGATACGCTTCGATAATTGTAAATACCGACAATGCTCCCGAAAGGGAAAACCGTCTCGTCGACGTTCTTAGCGAACGAGGCGTCGACGGAATCGTTCACGCCGCTTCGCTTCGCTCCGACGAAAAATTGTCCCGCATTGAATCCTCAGGGGTCCCCGTGGTCGCCCTGAACAGGAGCACCGGGATTTCCTCGATTCCCGAAATCGTCCACGATGAAAGCTACGGCATCGAACTCGCGATGCGCCATCTGCATGATTTCGGGCACCGCAGAATAGCGTTTATTTCGGGGCCGCCGACTTTGTCGACCGGACTCACGCGATTGGAATCATTCAAGCTAAACTGCGACCGATTGCGAATTCCAGCTGAATCCCCGATGATCATAATCGCGGAAAGATTCGATGAAAGCGAAGGCAAGCGATGCGCCGAAGAGCTTTGCCGTTCCGGACATCCGTTCTCCGCAGTGCTCTGCGCGAACGACCTGCTGGCGCTGGGCGCCATTGGCGCGCTCAAAAAACACGGGCTTCACTGCCCCGATGATGTTTCGGTCACCGGATTCAACGACATGCCCGCCCTCGAATTCGCCAGTCCCAGGCTAACCACGATTCGCGTGAGGAAATTCGAAGCGGGCCGAAGGGCGGCCGAAATTCTTGCATCCAGAATGGAAGATCCCAAAAAACCGGTTCCGGATCGGACGGTTTTGCCGATTAAATTGATCGTGCGAAGCAGCGTCTCGCGGGCTAGATAAATTTCCTGAAACGGCCTTCTTCGTCATCCGAGAATAAATTTGCGCGCGGGTTCGCCGGATTTCGCAAGTATCGGATTCGCTTGATTGGCTAGCGCTTGGCCAGAATCTGGCGCATTGCCCCGGCTAGCGCTTCCGAAGGATTGGCGGCCAGTTCCCGACGGCGCCAACTGACATGGCAGTCCGGCCGCACAAGAACGCACCCGCTATCGCCGACCTCCGAGGCTAGCGCCCAATCGCCGAATGTATCGCTGATTTCGCAGCCGGGGCCAATTTGAATTACGCGAATTTCAATGCCGAACTCGGCCTGCGCCCGCGCTCCCGCTTCAACCCAGCCGGAGCCGGAAATCCCGGTGAACAAAGTGAAGCGGCCGCGTCCGGCAAGATCGATCGTCGAAACTTTTTTCTTTCTGGCTTCCACCCACACGTGCGGCAAATGCGCGCCGGGCCAGGTCGTCGGATGGTAGTAGAGCTCCCTGTCTCGAGCGAACTCCGGTTCGGGAGTTCCGTCCGGGATAACAGCTTGCGAAGCATAGCGCTGACCCAATTCAACCCCATGGCAGTTGAATTCGTAGCTCTTGCGGCGAATGTACCGGTTGAGAGCCTTTCGCCGGGCTTCGGCTTCAATAGTCGGCTGTTTCCTCGCTTCCATCCTCCGCTTGATATCCTCGGGCGAACCCGGATCGGTAAGCCCGAGCGTCTCGAATATCGGCCTGTAGTCGTCGATCGATTTGTTCGCCCTGGCGACGATTTGTCGCCCTATCGGCTGCCTTTCTTCGTTGTAGGTGTCAAGCAGGCTTTCGCCAGCCTTGCCGTCAAGTACCAGCTTCAGCTTCCAGCTGAGATTATAGGCATCCTGGACCGACGTATTCGATCCCAGCCCGTTGGAAGGCGGATGCCTGTGTACTGCATCGCCCATGCAAAAGACACGGCCTTTCGAAAATCGCCGCGCAGACATGTTGTTTACAGTCCAGAAGCTCTTTCGAGTAATCTTGATCGGAATCTCGTCATCTCCGACCAGTTGTCGAACGATGCGCTCGGCATCGGCATCCGTAAGCTCCGGCGGGCCGTCTTCGACCAAATAGCCGTAGATCGAAAGCCATTTGCTCCACGGGCGAACCATCCGAATGACTCCCGCGCCAATGCCGCCGATATTCGAACCCGGCTGAAAAACCCAGTATAGGACTGACGGCCTGTGCGCGACATACCTGCTGAGATCCGCTTCGAATTCTATATTCATGGACCCTTCGATACCCATTCGCCCTTCCATCGGAAGGCCGAGATGCTCGGCGACGGCCGATTTCGCGCCATCCGCGCCGATCATGTATTTCGAACGAATCCTGTAGGTCTGGTCGGCAACGCGGTCGCGCACCGTCGCCACGACGCTGCTGGCATCCTGGGAATGGGAAACGTATTCCGTCTTGAATCGCGCGATCGTTCCCATTTCCATGGCCTTGCCGACCACGATCGGCTCGAACAAAGTCTGCGGTATGTCGCATATGCGGCACGGGCTGGCGAGGTCGTAGTCCGCTCTTCGGCTAGGATGATTGCCCCACGTTAGCAGGCGGCCGATTTCCTCTCCCGCCAGCGACGTGCAGAACACGTTGTTTCCCATCAGTTCCTGCGGAACCGACTTGGCGATCGCATCCTCCTCTATTCCGAGTTCGCGCAGAATCTCCATTGTCCGCTGGTTGGTGATGTGCGCTCGCGGCGTATTCGCAAGCCAGCTGTATTTCTCGATCATGACATTGGGCACGCCGTAGGCCGAGAGCAGAGCGGCGGCCGAACCTCCGGCCGGACCCGAACCGACGATCAGAACATCAGTCTCTATATCGAACATTGGCTCCTCCAAACGGATGTCCGAACCTCTTATGCCTACGGGCTCGGGCGTCGCCAGCTCCTGAACCGGCCTAGTGTAGTCGGGTACCGGCGTATCCGGGCCGATTAGTCGCCGCCGGGTCGGAAATATCGAAAAGTCGTACTTTGCCTGAACGAACCCCCAGATTCCCTTCGGGGCAACGAGCATCACGGCCGAGGCGACGGCGCCGAGCAAGATCAAGTACCATGTAGCGTAGTCGCTTAGCCAATTCTGCAGCGCGAAGAGTATGATCGCGCCGATGATCGGACCCTCGAGCGTCCCAATTCCGCCGATTACGACAACGAAAAACACGAAGGCCGTCCACTCGATAACCGAAAAGGCGCTGTCCGGCGTTATCGATGCCTTCTGGAAAAAAATTATGCCGCCGGCGAGGGCCGCGCCGAACGACGCGAATACGTAAACCGCCATTTTCGACCGGACAACGTCGACGCCGACGCTCTCGGCGGCGGCCTGGTTGTCGCGGATCGCCGAAAGCGCAAGCCCGCGACGGCTTCTGAGAAACCAGTAGCTGGCGCCTACGACCAGAACCGCCAGCGCGAGTATGAACCAGTAGGAAACTACGTCGCGCGCGGCGGACGTCTTCAAGTCGAGAACTGATTTGGTCCACGAAACTCCCGCCATGCCCTTGGCGACGGACGACGGCAGCGACGTTCCCGTCCCGCCGCCGAGATCTTTCCATTGGGCGAAAATCAGACGGTAGACCTCCGCGGCGACCCAAGTGCCAATAGCGAAATAGGCCCCCTGCAGGCGAAACACGACCAAAGCCGTCGGAATGGAGAGCGCGGCGCCGGCTATGCCCGCGACGACAACGGCGGCAAGCGGATCCAGGCCGAGAAGTATCGATGCTCCGTAGGTGAAATAGGCGCCGGCGCCAACGTAGGCCTGCTGGCCGACGCTTACCAGACCGCCGTAGCCCGCGAGCAAATTCCAGCACTGAGCCAGCACGATCAAATACAGCACGAAAAACAAATCGAGAATAACGGAGCGCGGAGCCGCTAAAGGCGCCAGCGCCAGCGCCACGACGACGAGGGCCAGAACCGGTAGAGCTATGCGGGACGCCCGGGTCGAATTCTCGACCGAGTATTTCGCCGAATCGATCACGTCAGCCGGCAGTCCTGGGAAACAGGCCCCGAGGCTTGACTATCAGCACGGCCAGGAAAACGATGTGCCCCGCCAAAGTCTGCCATTCGGGATTGACTTGGGCGCCGATAGCCTGCGCGAGCCCGAGGACGACTCCTCCCGCAAGCGTGCCCCATAGGCTGCCAAGGCCGCCGATAATCACCGCCTCGAACGCGAAAATCAGCCGACTGGGTCCGATAAGCGGATCGAATGTCGCCCGCGCACCCAAATAAAGGCCCGCGATTGCCACGACGACCATCGCTAGGGCCATGGCAAGAGAAAAAATCCTGTTGTTGTCGATACCCATGAGCTGGGCCGTAACGGGGTCGTCGGAAGTCGCTCGAAATGCTCTACCGGTCTCCGTCCTGTAGAATAGCCAGTTGAGCAGCAAAATCACGACGACCGCCGAGCAAAATGTCAGAATCGGCATTGCGCCAACGCTTATGGCGCCAAACTGGACCGATACCTCTTCAAACCCCCCGGCCTTCAAGCGCTGCGTATCCGCAGAAAAACCTTCAAGCAATCCGTTTTGGATGATGATGGACAAGCCGAAGGTAACGAGTAGCGGCGGCAGCAGATCCTTGCCCAGCGTTCGGTTTAGCAAGAGATGCTGCAAAGCGTAGCCGAGGACGAACATGAACGCTCCCGCGAGAATCGCGGACGCAATGATGCCGAGGCCGAGAGACTCGACGCCAACCAGCACGGCGAACGCGCCTAAGACCATGAAATCGCCATGCGCGAGATTTACTAGCCGCATTATGCCGAAAATCAAGCTGAGGCCGGTCGCAAACAGGGCGTACAGGCCTCCCAGCATGATTCCCTGTACGATCGTGTCGACCCAGATCATGCCGCTATCCGCCGAAATATGCCGAACGAATCTGGTTCATTGTGAGATTCACCGGCGAGCCTTCGAGAGTGACTCGTCCTTCCAGAAAGCAATAGACCCGATCGGCGACTTCCAGAGCCTGATTAATGTTCTGCTCGACGACAATCACGCTCGCGCCGCTCGCGCGAATGCTTGCGATCGCGGCGTAAATGTCTTTTACGACGGAGGGCGCAAGCCCGAGGCTGATTTCGTCGCAGAGCAGGAGCCTCGGGTTCGACATAAGCGCCCTGCCGACGGCGACCATCTGCTGTTGCCCGCCCGATAGCGAAGACGAGTTTTGCCTGCGCCGCTCGCGAAGAATCGGAAACAGCCTGTAAACGGCTTCCAGCGACCAGGGACCCTTCGCCTTTCGCCCGTAATTCCCGACAAGTAGGTTTTCTTCCACGGAAAGAGAAGGAAAGAGCCGACGGCCTTCCGGCACCATGGCGATGCCTAGCGAAAGTATTCGCGCGGGCTTTTCGCCGCCGATTTGGCTGCCGTCGAATTCGATCATCGACCTGCCCGCCGCGCGCAGCCCGGCAAGAGCTGACAGATAGGTTGTCTTGCCGGCGCCGTTCGCGCCAATAATCGCGACGGTCTCGCCTTCCGAGATTTCGGATGAAATTCCGTAAAGCGCTTGAAAATCTCCATAGAAGGCTGTCAAGCCATTTGTAGAGAGTAGCGCCATCAATCGACACCCATGTAGATTCTCTGTACCGCGTCCGAATTCATCACCTCCCTAGGCGCGCCTTCCGCAATGATCTTGCCGAAGTCAAGCGCGACGAGCCGGTCGATTACGGCGAGAAGCGCGTGCGTGACATGCTCTATCCAGATTATCGTCATGCCTTGCGAGCGTATATCCTGAACGGTCGCGACCAGTTCCTGGCATTCGCCTTCCGTCAATCCGCCGGCAATCTCGTCGAGGAGCAGCAATCTGGGCCCGGTAGCGAGAGCTCGGGTCATCTCAAGGCGCTTCCTCTCGAGAAGCGTCAATGCGCCGGCAGGCAAATTCGCCTTGGGAAGTAGCTTCGTCGAATAAAGGATCTCGACGACCCGGTCGCGCACCGCTTCCTCCGTCCCGCCAGAACCGAAGCATGCCGCCACGACCGTATTTTCGAAAACTGTCAAATGCTCGAATGGCTGCGGAACCTGGTGACTCCGCCCGATCCCTGCCAGGACCCGCCGGCGCGGCGGTTCTCGCGTAATATCCTCGCCATCGAGTTGCACCGTGCCGGAGTCGGGAGCAAGCGTACCCGAGATCAGGTTGAAAATCGACGACTTCCCGGCTCCGTTCGGCCCGATAACGCCAAGAGCCTCTCCTTCATCGACAGCGAGATTGACGTCCGCCGCTACTACAACCGCGCCGAACGCCTTGCTGAGATTCTTCAATTCAAGCAGCATTGCCGAAAATGCCGCTCTTTCGCGCGGCAAGCGTCACAGGTCGAGCGGGGCAAGGCGACCGGATTCAGACGCCTCGCCGCGATTCCGATCAGGATATTTCTTGCATTTCGCCCGCTGTCGGAATGTCCGGGTAGGTCGTGTTGTCGACGATCACGAGCCTGAACAGGCCGTCGTCGCTCTTGCGCCACTGCCCTCCGACGAGAAGCGTCTTGGTTACGTTTTTCTGCGCGAAAGGCGGTAGGTTGGCGCCGTTCCACGCAACGGGCCCAACGATCGTCTCGAGATTCGTGGCCGCAATCGCCGCCGCCACCTCTTCGGAATCGTTTACGCTGTCGATTCGCTTTGCGACATCGGCGATAATCTCGAAGAGCGCATGGAGGAAGCCGAGCGGCTGGGTCCACTGCCGCCCGGTCGAGCTTTCGAAACCCGAGCACATTTCGGCCGCGGTATCGCCCGTCAATGAAGAGCTGAAGGGATGGTGATTCGACCACCAGACTTCGGACGAAAGATTCTGCGCGCTATCGCCTATGGCGTTTACGGCCGACGGGAACAGTATCGCCTTTCCGATCGATGCCGCCTTGGGAACGAATCCCTGCTGGCGAGCCTGAGTCCAGAACGTAGCGAAGTCGGGCGGCAGCACGACGCCGGTAACGATTTCGACTTCGTTTTCCTTGAAAGCGTTGATCTGAGCCGAGAAATCGTCCTGAAGGTTTTGGTATCGCCCCGGATCGGTGAGGCTGAAGCCTTGCGCATCCAAGGCGGGCGGCATGCCGGTATTGGGGTCGCCCCAGGCGTTTCCGTCGGCATCGTTCGGGAAAAGGCCGCCGACCGACTTGTTGGTTTCGAGCTGATTCCACATGTTCGTGAAAACGGCGATCAGGTCTTCAAGGCCCCAGAAGAAGTGGTAGGTGTAGTCGAACGATGTCCAGCTGCCGGGATCTCCGGGATTGCCTTGCCTGCCGATAAACCACGGCTGCCAGGGAGCCAGCGTCGAAATGCAGGGAATCTCCTCGATCTCGCATATCGTCGACACGGGGTTCGTCGTTTCGGGCGTGTGGGCCACGATCATTATGTCGATTTCGTCGTCGACGATCAATTCCTTGGCCACCTCCGCGGCGCGGCTCGGATTTGACTGGCTGTCCTTGATAACGACCTCGAAATTGAAATTCTTCGAGCCGGATTGAACTCCGCCGCCAACGGTTTCAAGAAAGCCGTCGACAGTATATCCGTCAACTTCAGCAAATGCCGCGAGCGGTCCGGTTTGCGGGCTGACGTAGCCGATCTTGATCGTCCTCGCCTGCGCATGTACCGCAGGAGCGCCGATGCCGGCGGCCAGCGCGCCGGATGCCGCTGCCGTCTTTAAAAATTTTCTTCGGCCAAGCGTTGAAATTGATTTTAGCGTCATTTTCGATTTCCTTTCCCAGGGGTTGAATTTAATTCGCCGGCCTCGCGCCGTCGAAAGCTGCGCGGATCAGGATCAGCATGTCACTTCGATCGAACGATCGCGGATTCCAGTAGGGCGACGCGACTGCGAGATCGGCCGCCCTTTCGATTCCGTCTTCGGGCATGCCAATCTCGGCGAGGCTCGACGGAGCGCCCAGAAGCCGTGCGAATTCCCAAAACCCGGCTCCGATTCCCGCGTCTCCAAACAATTGTCGTATAGGCTCAAGGCCTTCGGCATCGGCATTGAATTCGGCTGCGTAGGGAAGCACGACCGCGTGAGTTTCGGCGTGCGGCAGATCAAACGCACCTCCCAGGACATGGCAAAGCTTGTGGTGCAGAGCCATGCCGGACTGTCCCAGCGCCAGTCCGCATAGAAACGCTCCGTACTGCGCTTTCTGCCGGGCCTCGATATCGTCCGGTTTTCTCGCGACGACCGGAAGCGCGTCGACCAGCGTCCGCACGGCATCTATGCACTGGAGCTTCGAGATCGGATTACGATCTTGGGAATACAGGCCTTCAACGGCGTGTGCGATCGCGTTCAAGCCTGAATTGCTGCTGGCGGCGGACGGCAGCGTCAATGTGCATTCAACATCATAAAGTACGCATGCCGGTATCACGCGGGCATCTCTTAGCGTAGATTTAACGCCATCCTTTGTTTGCCCGAGAATCGAGGTCATTTCGGAGCCGGCATATGTAGTTGGGATCGCAATCTGCGGAATATTCGTCCGAAGCGCTATAGCCTTGCCAAGGCCAATCGTCGACCCGCCCCCAATCGATACCGTCCCGTCCGCTCCCGCCCGCGAAAGACTGTCTACGGCGCGTTCCGTTACATCGGTCGGCGTATGCATACGGGCGACCGCCAGGACTCCGGCCGACCTATATCCAAGGGCATCCGAAATCTCCGCCGCCTGATTTTCCTGCTCGGGCGTGGAAAGGACCATGACTTTTTCCAATCCCAGCAAATCTGCCTCTTCGGCCACCCTTGATCGGCAGCCCCGCTGAAATCGAATCCGCATGGCATGGGTTTTATAGACGAAAGTTTCCACTCTGCTCGCCTTGAATAAGCGTCTGAACCGGCCGGACTCTATTTCCGCCGCAAATAATAGTCCATATCCGCATGCAACCAAGAATCGTTTGCCCGCGGACAATCATTCGATCGCCGCCAATACTCTGTTTCCGACGGATCATTTACAGGGAACTTCCGAGGCGCTCTGAGAGTTGCCGTTCGCGTTCGGACTACCGTCCGATTGCATGCTCGTTCAAACAGGCATATTTTGTCGGCGGGGACTAGAATCGAAACGGCGCGATTCCGTGCGGTTCACGCGGAACTTGCCTAGCGAGGGCCGTAAATCTAACTCGTCGTTCGAGGAGCGGCAATTGAATACAGAAGAACTGAAAGCGGAACTGCGAGGATGCTACGTTACGGTTCCGACTCCTTTTTTGGATGAAGACGACTTTCCGATCAGCGAAACAGCATTGCGCCGCCATGTGAGATTCCTGATTGATGCCGGACTGAATGGAAGCTACGCGACATTTCTCGCCGCCGGGGCTGCCGGCGATTTTTCGACGATGACGCTCGACGAGCGAGTGCGCGTTGCGGAAATCGTGGTCGACGAAGTTGCCGGCGAAGCTCCCGTGGCAATGGGAGCCCAGACGACGAGCACGCTGGAAGTCAGAAAACTTGCAAAGGCTGCAAAGTCGGTCGGCGCCAAGTTCATCCAGGTTTCCTGCCCGTACTACTTTACTCATACTGAAGGAGATTTCGAAGAATTCGTTCGCGAGGCCGCGGATTCGGAGCCGGAAATCGGAATTATTATCTACAATACGTTCTGGACCAGTTCGAACATTTCCTTCGGGATGGTTGAAAGACTGGCCGAAATTCCCGGAGTCGTCGGTCTAAAGTGGGCCGCGCCGCGGTCGGACGCAATGGAGTTCGAAGACGTGACTTCGCACTTTTCGGAGCGTTTCACGGTAATCGACAACAATTTGCTCTTTGCCGCCAGCGCTATGCCCTCGCTGGGAGCCAAGGCCTTCGAGGTTCACAACTGCAATTTCTGGCCCGAGTGGGGCATCAAGCTTATTGACGAAGTACATTCATCCAATTACGCGGAAATCTGCAGAATGCTTGTCGATGAAGCAATGCCCTTCTACAAGCTGTGGGTCGAAATTGAGCAGAATTTTACGAGCGGCGACGGCTATCTCGACAAGCTTTGCATGGAATTGGTCGGACTTCCTTCCAGTCGCTGCCGGCCGCCTACACGCGATATTCGCCAGAATTACCGCGACGCGGCGCTGGCTATGCTTAAGGCGATTGGCGCGCCGCGAGTTCAATAGCGCCAACGCGTCGCGGCAAGCCTCCAACAAAGCTGGAGCGAGGTTATGCTCGAATTAGTCTCCGTTCGAAGCCGCGACGAAAGCGAATGCCCGGCTAATCAGAATCGCTTGAAGAATCCGAGATGAATAGGATTGAGGACATCAGGTGCCTTCTTCTCAGCTCGCCCTACGCAGACGCAGACGACCCTGAGATTAAAGAGTGCTTTCCCAACGGTCCGAAAAGGACAATCGGGATGGTAGAAATCACTTTGTCGAACGGTACATCCGGCCTCGGCGAAGGCTATCTGGCGGTATTCGCGCCACTCGTGTTCAAGTCGATCGTCGACCTCTGCGCGCCCTACCTAATCGGAAAGGACGCTTTCGATATTGAACGCCGAGTCAAGGATCTTCGGAGCGTTTGCGACTACTGGTCGCTGCAGGGAGCCGCCAGGCACGTGATCAGCGCATTCGAAATTGCGCTCCAGGACGCGAAAGCGAAAAGCCGAGGCATACCCGTCTACGAACTTCTAGGCGGCGGCGCCGCGGAGTCGATCCAGATTTACGGAAGCGGAGGCTGCTGCGATTCGAAGGAACAGTTCCTGAAAGAACTGGCTATGCTGGAGTCGGTGGGAATCGAAATCTACAAGATCAGATCCGTGAAAGGAGACATTTTTCGAACCGCCTGGATTATGAACGAAGCCGGTCGCAGGCATATTCGGATCGGAGTCGACATGTGTCAAAACCTGGCCGACCCGCCGCAGGCCGTAGACGATGTCGTTGTTTTCGTCAATTCGGTTCACGGGCTAACTTCCGAGAGGATGCTTTTTTTGGAGGAAGCGATAGGTCCCGACTGCCCCGAAGGATTCAAGGAGCTGCGAAGCAGAATCGAAACTCCCGTTTGCGGCGGCGAAATCATTACGACGCCGAAGGAAATGATTGAACGCATGAAGGACGGAGTCTACGAATTCGTTCAGCCGGACGCATCGGTAATAGGCGGAATCGGCGCAACCATGTCGATTTTCGACAACTCGGCGTCGACGAACACGGGCGTGGTAGTTCATGCCTGGGGCGGAGCGGCGGCGATCATGGCGAGCTATCATGCCGCATTCGCCGCGGGGGGAGACTTGGTCGAATATCCAATGCTCGACTTTCCGCTCGCCGCCGAAATGATTGCCGGCAATGCTCGGATCATAGATGGCCGATTGCAGAAATCGGATGCTCCCGGACTCGGCATAACTCTAACTCCGGAAATGGAAAGAAAATATCCCTTTGACGAAACGGCTGTATACTCTTGCGAGCTAATCGATTGGGGGCCGCCGCCCGACGAGTACTGGAAGTAAAAAAGAGAAAAATGGCGATCAGCGTATTCCCGATTCTCGGCAACGAATGTCAGAAATCGCAATTCAATACTATTGTTCCGAATAGGGTCCCGAGCTCCGCCGTCCCTCGGAATGGAGGTCGCCGCGAAGCAAGTGCGTCCGGGGCGTAGTCCAACTCGCCGTCACGACGCTGCCCGTTGAAGCGTCCAGGCCCCTGAATTCGTGATCCGGGACATGGCTGACGAATTCGTCTTCTACGTTCTCGAGATTCAAAGTGACCTTGTAGTACGTGCCCTGATACTCGATGGACCTGATCGTGCCCGCAACCGAATTTTCGCCATCCGAACGATCGCTTGAAAGAGTTACCTCGTCCCTTCGAACCGAAACGAATATGTGCCTTCCGTTTGAAATCGACTCGCCGCCCGTGTCCAACTTGAATATCCAGCCGTTGGGACCGGCAATGGATGCCGTCCCGTTGGCGATGCTTTGGACCGCTCCGGCTAGCACATTGTGGCCGCCCATAAATCTTGCGACATACGCGGAATAAGGACGCGCGTAGACTTCCTCTGCGGAGTCGGCTTGCTCGATCTCGCCGAGATTCATGACAACGACCCGGTCCGCAACGGCAATCGCCTCCATCTGCGTGTGCGTAACGTGAATGAATGTAATTCCGAATTCCTGCTGAATCCGGCGCAGTTCGCTTCGCATCTGCAGCCTCAGGAACTCGTCGAGCGCGGACAGCGGCTCGTCGAGCAGCAGTACCTTGGGATTGGTAATGAGCGCGCGGGCCAGAGCGACACGCTGCTGTTGACCTCCCGACAATTGTGCGGGCATGCGGTCGGCAAGCTCCTGAAGCTGAACCCTTTCAAGCATCCGGCCCGCTTCATTGTGGCGCTGCGCCTTCGGCATTCCTCGCATCTTGAGATTAAACGCCACGTTGTCGCGAACGGTCAGGTGCGGGAAGAGCGCATAAGATTGAAACATTAGCGCGGTGCCGCGACTGGCGGGGGCTTCTCCGGCAACATCCCGGTCGCCGATCAGAATCTTTCCGCTCGTCGGCGTTTCATGCCCCGCGATCATCCGCAGAATCGTCGTCTTGCCGCATCCGGAAGGACCCAGCAGGCAGCAATAGGAACCGGACGGAATGACGAGGTCGACATCGTTCACAGCAATAAGCGACCCGAAGGATTTGGTGACTCCGGAAATCTCGATCTTGCCGTCTTCGCTCATCGCAGCCTCCCGATTTGCCGCCGCCGCCTCTGGATATAGGCGATCGATCCTAGCGCCACTGCAATGACAGTAAATGAAATAATCGTAGTGACCGTGCCGAGCGCGTACAGCGCCGGGGAAGTTACGTTTGTCGTCATGGTCCAGATTTCAATCGGCAAAGTATTTCGAGGCCCGACCGTCAGCCAGCTGCGAGGAAACTCGTCGTACGATAGCGTAAAGCCGAATAGCGCCACCGCGATGATGCCCGGAAAAACTATCGGTATCACGACCTGGCTTAAGACTTGCCAGTTGGACGCGCCGAGGTCGCGCGCAGCCTCCTCGTACTCGGGATTGAGGCGGCTTAGAACGGCGAACATTATCAGAAGCCCGAACGGCAGCGTCCAGCTTAAATGCGCGCCGAAAGCCGAGCCCCACCATGTCGCCCTAAGGCCTAGGAACTTGAACGTAACCAGTATGCCTATGCTGAGAACCAGCCCGGGAACGATCAGCCCGATCAAAGCCATGTAAAATACGACAGACGACCCGGCGAATTGCTTGCGGAATGCAAGCCCGGCCGCGACCGAAATTACAACCGTCGCCGCCATCGTGACCAGGGCTAGAGGAAGGGACCTCGAGAAGGCGCCTCCGATATCGCCCGTGCGCGCCTGGCCGAAAAGCGCCTTGAACCATTCCAGCGACATTCCCTTCAGCGGAAACACCAGCCCGCCGGTGGGTCCCTGGAACGACAGGATGTAGATGGAGATCATCGGACCGTAGAGGAAAAGCACGAACAGGCAGAAAAGGCCCGCGAGCAAGTAGAACGTATAGGGCCGGGGACCATGGCTTGTTCCTGCGGTCATCGCGTGAGCTCCTTGCGAACATCGACCAGTCTCATAATGCCGGCCGCGAAAATCAGAACGATTATGACGAGGACGACGGCATTCGCCGAAGCGCGCGGATAATTCAGAAACTTGAGATCATTGAATATGCCAAACGTTACCGACCCGGACAGTCCGCCGCTCATCACGGTCACGACGAAAAAGTCGCCCATAACTAGCGTTACGACGAAGACGGATCCAAGAGCTATGCCTGACTTGCACAGCGGCAGAATCACGTTCCAGACAACGCCCCATCGCGTAGCGCCGCCATTCACCGCCGCTTCGAGCAGAGACTTGTCAATTCGAGCCATAGAATTGAAGATCGGAACGATCATGAACAAAGTGTAGAGATGAACATAGGAAACGATGACGGCGAAGTCCGAAAAGAGCAGCCACTCAACCGGTTCGTCTACCGCGCCCGCGGACATCAATCCCTGGTTGATCAATCCGTACTTTCCGAGCAGCGGCTTCCACGAGATCATTCTAATAATATTGGATGTCCAGAACGGGACCGTGCAGACCAGGAAGAGGGCGATCGCGATGAGAATGTTTCTAACGTGAAAGACGAGAAAGTAGGCGATCCAGAATCCGAGTACCAGTGTAATGGCGAGCGTGAAGACAGTGAACTTCAGCGTGGACAAATAGAGCTTCCAGTTAACCAGGTTGGTGAGAACGTCGAAGTAGTTCACCAGCGTGAAATCCGGAACGATGCCGATAAGATGCTGGTACTGATAGAAACTAACCACAAGAACCAAAGTAAGCGGCGCCACCACAAATGCCATAAGCAGGACCGCAAGCGGCGCTATCTGCAGATATCGCGAGACATTGCCAAGTTTCACGACTCAGCTCCCTGGTCGACGCGGCTTGGCGGCAACGCCGCCAAGCCTCTTGCTCTTGCTTTGACCGGGCTAGGCGGCGTTGAACTCATTCCATTTCGGGAAGAGGTACGCCGCTTCGTCCATCAAGTTGTTCCAAACCGCGACATTCGCAAAGCGCTCCTCGAAGGATCCGCCGTCGCGCTTCTCGCCAGCGGAATTGGTTTTCATCCCGGTCGGGCTGACAATATCCGCGCTCGCTTCCTGTCCGTCGTAGAAGAAGCCCCATTCATTGTCCGATAGGTTCGCCTTCGCGGTTTCCGGAACCGAAATATAGTAGCCTTGCTTCGCGATAAATCCGCCGACCCAGCCGGAGATATACCAGTTCAGGTACTCGTAGGCCGCGTCCAGTTGCAATCCCTCGAGGTGCGACATCAAAGCGAGTCCGTTGCCCCAGCCGCGATAGCCTTCGGCTAATGGCTGGTAGGTGCACGGAATGCCCTGCGAACGCACGGCAGTGACCGCCGGAGACCACATGGATTGAATGACGACCTCGCCGGAAGCCATCAGGTTGACGGACTCGTCGAATGTATTCCAAAGCGCGCGCCAGTGGCCGTCGCGTTTCAATTCGATGAGTTTATCGATCGTCGCGTCGATTTCTTCGCGAGTCGGGTTGCCTTTGTCGCCGTAGGCAATCTCTCCGGCCGACTCCATGGCCATTATGGCATCCATGATTCCGATGGTTGGAATGTTCTGGATAGCAGCCTTGCCGGCAAATTCCGAACTGAAAAGATCTCCCCACTTTTCGACCCCGCGGCCGACAAGGTCGGGTCGAATTCCAAGAGTATCGGCATTGTAGACCCCCGGCAGGAAGGTTGCCCATCCGGTAGGTCCGGAAGCGAACGACGTTGCGTCCTTGCCGTCGCGGTACATGATTTCGTAGGGAGAATCGCCTTGACGGGAAACCTCTTGCCCGGCGAACACGCCTTGCGTGTAGAGAGGCGTGACTTTGTCCCAGAGCTCGATGCGGCCGATATCGACCGCTTGGGTTACGCCTTGCGGAACGAACAGCTTGGTCTGCCAGATTTCGGCATCGGCAACATCGATCGATTCGGGATCCTGCACCATGCGGTTAGTAAGCCCGGCATGATCGACAACCGACATTTCTACCGTAAAGCCGAGATCCTGCGAAGCCTGGCGGCTTATGTCAATCAATGTCGAGTAAGACATTCCGGTGTGATTCAGCGTAATGTCCTTGATATTCTGCGCCCAAATCGTGGGAAACCCGCCTATTCCGCCCGAACCGGCGACTGCTCCGGCGGTTGCCGCGGCGCCCTTCAACACCTGTCGGCGAGACAGGTTATTTACTTCTCGCTTCTTGTTTTTCATTTCTTTATCCCCCTTTTCCATTTCAGTAGCATGCTCGAAAGCCAAGCAACGACTAGCGACTATACGCTAAGTGGAATCATGGTCAACACGCACGATTCGAATTCGGATTGCAATCGCATTCGGAAATTATCGAAATGATTTCAGTTCAATTTCGAAGGCCGCGAACTCGACGGCTGCGGACGAAGGGCTTCTTGAACGGTCCAGAGCGATATTGTCGGTTTCGCAACCTTCGGCTCCGGGAATCGGGAGCTCCGAACTCGAATGGCATCGACGGCGAAATCTACACTATCGGTAGGCGGGCATTCGGCCAGGCCCAGGCCTAGCCCGCCAAGCACATCCGCCGGCGGCAATTCACGCTTCGGCGAATTCGTAATTTCGGTCAACTTAGCTCGGTTTGCTCGCGTATTTGCTCTCAATTCGGTGCTTGAGGATGTTTCGGTCTCGCCGAAATGGCAGGCGCGGTTGCTCGGACGCGTGCGATGCTATTCTTCCCGGTTCGACCCGCTCCCGTCCGGGGCGATGAAAGCCTTCGGCATTCCGGGTAGTAGCAATTTTACTCAGGAGGGCTTCCTAGCGTGCGCTTCGCGCAAAAATACTATTCTGGATCGATTGCATCGGGACGGCAGGCGAAGAAGCTGATCGTGCGCGTCGGGCCGGCCGCAAGGCTTGGCTGCCTCAAATGGCGTTGGAATTTCGGCAAACCGGCAAGCGAATAGATTTTGCCGGCGCCGCTACTTCCCCCAAAGCACTGCAGTGCGCCAGATCCGCTGGGCGAGCGAACCGTCTTTGAAGTTAGGAATTGCGCGCAACCTGGCGGCGTCCAAGCTCCGGCCGAATATTCCGCAAGATACTGATTTCGGAATCCGGGACTATCAGCTAGCCCGGATCTCATCGAGCCTACCCGCAATCGACGTACGAAACAGCCGTGATTCCACAGTTCCTTTCGAGAACTGACGAGCCGACCGCTAGCTCGCGCCAATGGATTGGATATCGACGCAACGCCGTTGAGGGGCCAGAGAATCTTCGCCCGACCCTTGGCGATGTTCGGAATAAACACAGTCATATGCCAGACGCTACGAAGGTACAAAAAGCGATATGCCGTTCGCTTCGAGCGATCGGGTCGAAGTCCGGTCAATGCCTCGACCGCATTCCTCGCGCGGCCGCCGAAGCAATCGAACAAAGTTTCTTTCGATGGAATGACGGAACCCGAATTCTCGACTTGAAGGGCGAATGTTCAGGCGAGGCCAAATGGCTAGCGCCAATTCCATGATCCGAAGCCGTTCTCTCCAAACCCATTCGCGGCGATCAAAAAAGACTACGAATTTTGCTGGTCGATCTCGGGCGGCGAGGGACAATTCGCATAGTTCGAGCCAGCCGATTCAACGAGCGGCCGCCGCAACAAAAGAGCCCAGCGATGATCGGATGCGTTGTTCGGAAATTCCGCGAGTTATAAAGACCAAGCGCGAATCGCGGTTTTCGTCGGGCCATTTGCCTAGATGCATAGGCGGATGAACGACGTGCTGAACGCCGTGTATCACGACGGGAGTGAGGGAGCCTTTTACATTAAGAATCCCTTTTACGCGAAGCACGTTTTCGCCGTGCGCATTCAACAGCGCAGTGAGCCAAATTCCGAAAACGGTCCAGTCGAGCGGGCCAGGCTCTACAATGCAAAAGGAGCAAATTCCGGTCTCGTGAATATGCTCCGCGTGATCGCTTCCCTGGCGGGCCAGCAGCTCCCGGATTTCGTCCGCTCGACGCTCGCGGTCCGCCAGTCCGCCGGCAATCCAGCAAATGGAATCGCCGCCGCCCATGCTTCGGCGGCCGATCTCGGCTGCGCCGTTAATCGTTCTCAGCTTGCGGCAAAGGCGATTCACTAATATTGGGGACGCTAGGTCGCACTTGGTCACCACGATTCTGTCGGCGACCGCGACCTGCTTGATCGATTCCGGCTGACGTTCGAGAGCTGACTCGCCATTTACGGCGTCCACGGCGCAGACGATATTTCCGACTGAAAAGTGGTGGCGCAGCATAGGTTCCGAAAGAAGCGTCGACATGACGGGAACGGGGTCGGCAAGCCCCGTCGTCTCGAGAACAATCCGGGAAAACGGGGGAATCGTTCTCAGGTCGGCCTTTGCCTGCAAGTCCCGCAAGGTTTCCTGAAGGTCTGATCTGATAGTGCAGCAGATGCACCCGTTCTGCATCAGCAGAACGCCTTCCTCCACTTCTTCAAGAAGCAGATGGTCGAGGCCGACCTCGCCGAATTCGTTGACTATTACGGCCGTATCAGCATAGGCTGAGTCGGCCAGTAACTGCTGCAGCAACGTCGTCTTGCCGCTGCCGAGGAATCCGGTCAAAACGTGCAGCGGCGTCATCTGGCCATTTTGTTCAATGTGTTGATATACGTATCGTCGAGCGGGTCGAAGGGCCTGCCCAGCATTGTTTCGACCGCTGTCCATACGGCCTGGATGTCGTCGGCAATTTCTTGCCTACCCGTCGGCGAAACGACCCGGTAGCTTTTGCCCTCCCAATCCGAAACCTTGATCCTGAAAGGCGCTAGAGCGGCGGTGGCTACGCTGGCGCGTCGTTCCCTCTCGCGGCGAACCGGCTCCGTGACCTCAAGTGAAAATGCTTCCGGATGCGCGGAAATCTCGGTCCAGTGCGAAGCGCCAAGCAATCCGCATAACGCGCACACGAATACGTTCCCCGGCCGTCAGCTTCTCGGATTGCGTCGGGCAAAGTCGTCTGCGATCGTGTCAAACGTAGTGAAGCGGACTCCGTCATGACCGCTAATATATTCGAACAATCGCTCCAGCATCATCAATACCTGCGGCTTCCCGGAAACATCCGGATGGATAGTGAGCGTGAAGATCGCGTAATCCATTTCCCGGTAAACCCAATCGAACTGGTCCCGCCACATTTCCTCGAGATGCCGCGGGTTGACGAATCCGTGGCTGTTCGGCGACGCCTTGATGAACATCATCGGTGGCAGGTCGTCCAAGTACCAAGAGGCTGGGATTTCGATCAAGTCGGTTTCCTTTCCCCGAACCAAAGGCTTCATCCATTCGGCAGCGCTCTTGGTAAAGTCGATCTTGGTCCAGCTGTCGCCCACGCGCACGTAGTGAGGCGTAAAGTCGTTGTTCATCAGAGAATGGTCGTATTTGATTCCCTTCTTAAGAAGCAGTTCGTTCGTAACCGGAGAGAATTCCCACCACGGGGCCACGTATCCTGTCGGCCGGCGTCCGCAAAGGTTTTCGATCAATTCAATCGCCTTGTCCATGACATCTTCTTCCTGCTGGGCGGTCATGGCAATTGGATTCTCGTGGCTATAGCCGTGCATGCCGATCTCGTGGCCGGCGTCCGCCACAGCTTTCATTTGGTCGGGAAAAGTCTCGATCGAATGCCCCGGGATAAACCAGGTAGTCTGAATCCCGAAACGCCGGAAAAGTTCCACGAGACGCGGCGAACCAACCTCGCCTGAAAAGAGGCCGCGCGATATGTCACACGGGCTGTCTTCGCCGCCATATGATCCGAGCCAACCTGCCACGGCATCGACATCGACGCCGAACGCGCAGAAAATTTCCTTGTTAGCCATGCTGAATTCTCCTCATCGTACCGCGCTGGCCCAAAAGCGCCGCAGCGGCGGTCTCGGTCGCGCCTTGTGGAATTCATCCATACGCATCAACAGAATTACTGTAAATTCAAATTTTAGAACTGCGGACCAGCGGTTCCCAAAAAGACCGCCGAAACGGTTAAGGGAGCAGAGCGGAATCCTTTTCGATATGCTCCTGATCAAGCTACGTAAAACGCAATTCCACCGATTTTGGGTTTATGCAAATCCCCGATTGCAGGCAGATCTTCGGTTTCTCATAGAGCGGAAGAGCCCATTGCTGGCGAATTGAACTTCAACTCGAAATCACTCGCCGAAGACTGCGCAAAAGTAGGAATGCGAACCCAACATGCTGTGCCCGCGTTGCGGATTAGAACAGCAAGATTGCTGCGAACGCATGAATTCCCGGGACAAGCGTCGAGATTCGGTCGAGGGCGGCAGGAAGCTAAAAAAGTGGCCGATAGAATCGCAGTTGTATGAATCGCGGTGAGAATCGCCGATGCGGAATTTTACTGAACGAATTCAAGCTAAGAAGCATCGAAACTCTTACGCCTTTCCGCTTCGGGTTCTCGCGCGATTAGCTGCGGAAGCGCACATCGCGAGCTTTTCCGCTCGCTGCCGATTCTAGAATCGCTTCCACAATTTCGGCAACGCGGTACCCGTCTTCGAATGTTGCCGCGTCATCGTCAAGAGCTCTGCCCGTTGCGACGGCATGGAGCATGTGATGAGCCTGGTACGCAAAGCAATCGCGCCAACCCGCCGGGTGCGCGCCCTGGATTCCGACAGGCAGCCAAAAATCTCCGAACGGATCGTTCCCGGTAGCAGCCCAAATTCGCCTCGGACCCTTTCCGGGCTCGGCGAAATTTAGCTCATTCAACCTTTGCATATCGAATGACAGCGTTCCCCGAGTTCCGTCGACCTGAATGCATCCGGTTAGCATGTGGCCTTCCGGCAATCTCGACGCCTCAAAGCTGGCGGTCCCGCCGTTTTCGAATTCGGCTGCGGATGCAAACCAGTCTTCGTTGACGTCGGAGACGCGCCCGCTGGAATCGCGGCTCCACGATTTCGTCATGGAATTCACTCTGGCGACTTCGCCAACCAAATAACGGGCTAGGTCGATATGGTGTGAGCCTAGGTCGCCTGTCGCGCCGGCGCCTGCAATTTTTCGGTCGTAGCGCCACGTCAGAACGCTGTCGATGTGCTGCATGTTTAGAAGAAAATTGCTGCGAAAGTGCCGGATTTGCCCGAGCCTCCCCTCTTGGATAATTTGCCGCGCCAGCCGGAGCGCGGGTATAAAGCGGTGCAAGAATGCGCACATGTGCACGATTCCGGCATTTTCCGCAGCCTTCCAGATCTCGAAGGCTTCCGACGCTGTCGCAGCGAGCGGCTTTTCCGAAAACACGTGTTTGCCATTTCGTGCTGCCGCTATGCTCGGCATGCGATGCATGTTGTTAGGACCGGAATTTACAAATATCGAGACATCCGGGTGGTTTACAACATTGTTCCAGTCCGCGTGGACTTCCTCCCAATCGTATCTGCCGCCTATTTCAACCGCAAGATCTTCGCTGATGTCGGCTAGAGCGACGAGCTTCGCATCGACTCTTGGTTCGCACCGCGCGAATTTCGAGCACGCGAAAGAAAGCGAGTGCATCTGTCCGATAAATCCGGCTCCCAGCATTCCGATTCCGATCGGTCCGAGGGTCTGGACCGGAGAGTCCGTCATCGAGTAATCCTTATCCGAAAAAAACGCGCGACCATGCTATCTTCTGAACGGCTCTATGAGAAACCGGAGGCGACCGGTCAACAGGATACAATGCATCGCCCGGAGCGGGTCGTTGCACAGCGGCGAATTATCAAACTACTAGAATAACCGTATCTCGTCCTCCCGAACGACAACCATTTCCTCATGTTTACAAATCGTTTCTTCGGCACATGTCAAGGCGCTCACCGCGATTGAAGTCACTAACGGCTGTGTCTTCTACGGAGGCCGCCACAACTGATCGCCGTCTTCATTTGACGCCAACTCGCCCCGCTCGCTGCATTGCTTGCAAACCCACTTATTCGCGTCGGCGTTTCGCAAGCTAGCTGGGCAACGCGAATTCACCGTGTAGCCGCCGCGGCGGCAGGCAGTCACTTTTCGAAGGACTGCTTGTCCGCGGGATCTTGAAGGGCCGAACTAGGCTTGCGTCCCCTCTCATCCGGTTCCCCTGCGCTCGATGGCTGCAAATTATAGAGGATAGAATGCGCGCGGCTTGGCGAGAGGTCTCGAGGACGCCTGCCCTCTTTGTCAAGGGCTTCCGGATCGGCGCCTGCCAGTAAAAGCGTTTCGGCTACTTTGGTCCATCCGCACTCGGCGGCGATGTGCAGAGGGGTTCTGCCTCTGATGTCGGCAACCTTCGGATCCTCGCCTTGCTTCAGCGCGTACTTGACGATCCGCGCATCGCCCCTTAGCGCGTCAAGATGCAGCGACGACCCCGAATACGCGGCAATGTAATTCCCTAGCGACGGGACTGGCGTTCCGTATCGGTGCGAATACGCCCGCTGCAGTATACCCTTGCCAACCAATTCTTCGAAGAACCCCTTCGCGCTAAGACCCTCCGGAATTTGGAAGGCGTGGCTTCCTCTAAATTTTTTGTGTTCCGATTCGATGGTGTCGATAAATTGGTCTCTCGTTCCCGACGGACCCACCAATTCCAGTACGCGAGCAACCAATTGAATCGGGATCTCGCGGGTTCTAGCATCGGAGTAGGCGGCGCGCTGTTTCGCCTCTTCCAGCATAAATGCGTCCGCATCGATCGAATCAAGCCGGCGTTCGGCCTTTGCAAGGCAACCGGCCAAGGCCCTGAAACCGTGATGAAGGTGAAGTGGCCAGCCTTCGGACAATTCGTAGAGAGCATTGCTCCAGATGTCGCGCAATGACGACGGCGGAATGCCAAAATATTCAAAAAACAAGCACGCGGACCGCAGCGCTTCTTCGCGCGTCAAGCTGCCGAGCGTGTGCGCTGCATCCGCCGAAATCCGGCTGAGTCCGGCCATCTCAAGCCGGCTTTCGAGATTTGCCAAGCCCGCCAGAAGAGGCAAAAGAGGCAAACCGTGGTTGCCCTGATGCAGCCACTGGAGAATCTTGGCTTGCGGAGTGTTTTTCGACGAAAGATCGAGATTCTGCGCTTCATCGATCATCAGGGTGATCGCTCGGTCGGGCGGGAATCGAAGTCTTTCAGGAGACGGCAAGGAATTCCGATCAAACGACACGCCGGACCCCAAAAACGACATGCTTCGGATTCCGCGAACGATCTCCGTCGCCCGTCCGCCCAGAGATCTTGGCAGGCTGCTCTCAATCGCTTGTGCCAAAGTCTCGAATCGCTCAAGGGCGTGAATTGGAATAGCCGCGGGAACCGGAGCAGGTTCGCCCGACTCGGCGCGCCTTCTCCAGGTTCGCTCGAGAAAGCGCAGCAAGGAGGTCTTCCCGGCGCCGGGCGCGCCTTGAATTACAATCGACGCGCCCTCCCGCGAAGACCACGCCGAATATTCATCCAATTCGCTGAACGCTACGGAACCGCATGCGTCCTCGATATTTGCAACCACGTCTTCCCTTCCCGCGAAAAAAGGTGTCAAATGGCGGTCGCGGCTTTTCGAGAATTTTAGCAGTTCCTCGATCGACGATCCTTTCATGGCCCGGGTCCCGGGACTGTGCGCCCTAATCCGAATCGTAACGCGAATTCGCGAAATATTCCAAACGCGGTGCGGAAGTCAGAATGGCAATTGTTCGGCACAGCGGCTGAGGGTTCGCCCGGTTCCCCGAGCAGCCTGCGAGCCGCCATGTCGAGTGCGCAGGAGGCGAGGTTAGAAATCAGGAACCTCGGGAAGATCATTGAGCGCGCGCAGCTCGGAGGCGCGCGCCCGGTAACGGCTGCGCCGCCGGTCGCGTCAAACGACCCGCGAATTGCGGGCGTATTGCAAAACCAACCGACGGCTTCGCGGCTCGCGGTGGAAAAGCTGGCTCCCAAGTCGATCGGCATTCCATTGCTTCCGGATATTTTCGGACAGCGCTGTCGGCAGAAACGCGCCGGCCGATGTACCAGCCGGGAAACTCTGTCCGCGCACGCCCTCGGCGATTCTTCCGAGTAGCTTCGGCTTGAAGGGCGAAGAATCCACTTATGGAGAGCGGAATTGTCCGAGCGAACCACTCTTCGAAGGGCGTGGAGGGAGCAGCCAAATCAGGAAAAGCTCGGCGCGCCCCGGCGAAGAAATGGAACTTGCAAGAGTAATGCTGTCTGCGGGAACGGGGCGCTTCTGCAAATGAAATCCGCGCATATTGGAATACCTTCGAAAGCAAACAGCTTGGCTTAGCGGCTATGCGCTATCGCCTTGCTGTCGCTGCCGAAAAGATGAATGTGCTTCGGGTCTATGGCGACGCGCAGGGGACCGATTTCCGGCCGGTCGTCCGCGCGGCTCTCGATAACGAGCGAACCAACGGAATGATTGGGAGCATGAAGAAGAGTGGCGCCGCCCAAGTTTTCAGCGAACGTGACTTCGACATCGATTTCGAAGGCATCCCCGGACGGCTCTATGAAATTCTCGGGTCTGACTCCGACGGTTACGGACTCGCCGGGTTCGATCTCCAAATTACCGACGTTCAGAGAGAGCGGGCGATCAGGAATCCCGTTCAGCGCAATATCCGTCGAGTTTTGGTCAGACTTCGACACTTTGCCCGACAAGAAATTCATGCGGGGAGAGCCAATGAATCCTGCAACGAATAAATTGTCCGGCCTTGAATACAAATCGATCGGCGTGCCAACCTGCTCGATATTTCCCGCTCTTAAAACGACGATCCGGTCGGCCATCGTCATCGCTTCGACCTGGTCGTGCGTTACATAGACCATGGTAGCCCCGAGCTGCTGATGGAGACTCGAAATCTCCAGCCGCATCTGCACCCTTAGTTCGGCATCCAGATTGCTTAGCGGCTCGTCGAATAGGAATACCTTCGGATTCCGGACGATCGCCCGCCCGATCGCTACGCGCTGCCTTTGCCCGCCCGAAAGCTGCTTCGGAAGCCTGTCCAATAGATCCTCAAGGCGAAGAATGCGCGCCGCTTCGCGAACGCGTTCGTCCCTAGCGGGCTTGCTCATGCCCGCCATGCGTAGCGCGAAGCCCATATTGTCGGAAACGTTCATATGCGGGTAAAGCGCATAGGATTGAAACACCATGGCAACTTCGCGCTTTGCGGGATTCACGCCCCGCATGGATTGGCCGTCAATCGAAATTTCGCCCCCGGACAAATGCTCCAGACCGCAAATCATTCTGAGAAGAGTCGACTTGCCGCAGCCCGACGGCCCCACGAATACGACGAGTTCGCCGGAATTTATCGTAAGATCCACGTCGTGGATGACTTCAAGGTCTTCGAAGGATTTTCGGACGCCTCGTAGCTGAACCTGGCTCATCTTTCCTTTCCCAAACCGAGGTCCGTCGAAATATCGGACCAGAACAATCCAAGCATCAATCCGGCTTTGACTCCGGACTAGCCGGCACTTTTAGCTCCCTCCACGCTCAACATCGATTTGTCATGCCCTGAAACGAGAGCACTGGACGAACTGGAGCGGTTCCTCGCCTTCGTCCCATTCATGGTAGCAGCATGCCACGGCGCCGTCCGGCGCCTGTACGACGGTCGGATATCCTATATGCTGGAAAACGCCTGGATTGCTATAGTTGATGGCGCCTGCGGCCACGCCGTAGGCTGCCTCGCCGCCAAGGCTGGAAGCCGGTTTTCCCTTTAGCGATTGAAATGGAACTCCGCCCTCGCGAATTACAAACTCATCGGCCGCGTCCCAAGTGAGGCCGTCCTCGGAAACGACGCCGCGGACCCCGTAGGGCGGCCTCCGGTAGCCGTAAACCATCAAATAGCGGCCGTCGTCCAGTGCGATCATGTCGGCCGGATAACCCCAAAGGTTCGTCCATTTCGGCGGCGTCCATGAAAACCCGTCGTCCTCCGAGACCGTCATCACCATGTTTTTCGCGTCGCCGCTGGGATTGACATGGGTTCGCATGAAGCAAACGAGTTTTCCGCAGGCGAGTCGCAGGACAGCAGGCTCTTCGTAGTCGATTATCGACGCCGGATCGTAGGCGATTGTCGAATAGTATTCCCAATTGGTACCGCCGTCGTCGGACCTGATCAGCACCGACCGCGTGGTTTCGCCTTCTCCCTCTTCGCCGTAGCCGCGAATTCGCCCGTATAGCCCCATTAGCAAGGCGCCGGACGGAAGCTGCCAGCAGCCGACCCGGCACCCGCCATGCTTAAGCGGGCGGACATTGCAGGGGATTGGTTCGCTCCACGTCTCGCCGCCGTCGGAGGATTTCAACACGAATGTGCCGAGCCATCCCTGGGTTTTGAATGCCCAGGTCCAGTCGCCCCATCGCTCCGTCCAAGGATTGCAGCGCCAGGACGGCTGCTCAGGCTCGACCCCGCGCTTAAAAAAGGCCGTGATCGTCAAATTTACGATGAGTTCGCCGCTGCTGGTCTCGCAGATGCCGCAATCCCAATTTCCCGTAGTGTCCGTCCACGGAAGCACGATTCCAGGTTCGGACCACGTCACTCCGCCGTCTTTGGACCGGGTGATGAGAGTCTGTCCGCTGTCATGGTGGAAGGGATACCTCTCTTCGTTGAACACTGCGACGATATCGCCATTGGAGAGTGTTCGCGCCGCAATCTGATTTACGCAGTGCTCGGGGTGCTGAAAAATTCTATGGTGGCTGATTCCGGAAATCTGTGGCATATTCAAGTTCCTCCCTGCAAGCTCCGTGCCGTCGGAGCTAGGCCGCATGCCGCGCGTAAGGATCCCGTTCGGCGATACGCACGCCGATGTTTTTGATCCTCAGATAATTTTGAATACCGGCGATTCCGCGTTCACGTCCGTAGCCGCTGTCCTTGACGCCGCCCGTAGGAGCCTGGACGCCGCCGATGAACCAGCCATTTATCCAGACCGTGCCGGCCTCGACGCCCCGAGCGAGCCTCAGCGCCCGGTCGATGTCGCTCGTATGAATTCCCGCCGCCAGACCATATGGAAGGCTGTTGGCGATTTCGAGCGCCTCGTCCTCTCCCGAAAATCCGAACGCCGCAACGACCGGCCCGAAGGTTTCTTCGCAGGCCAGCCGGCACTTGGAATCGACATTGTCGAAAATCGTCGGCTCGATAAAGTACCCTTTTTGCAGGCCCTCCGGCCTAGCGCCGCCCGCGAGCGCCCGGGCACCGAATTCGGCAGCTTGCGCGATTTGTCCGGTGACTTTCGACAATTGTTCGGCCGATACGAGAGGGCCGAGATCCACGTCGCCGAATCCGTCGCCGACCTTCAGGGCACGAGAACGGTCGGCGAGTTTCTTCAGGAATTCATCCTTTACGCTGTTTTCCACGAGCAATCGCGATACCGACGAGCAGACTTGGCCGGAATTATCGAATGCTCCTTCTACCGCCGAGTCAAGCGCCCTGTCCAAATCCGCGTCGGAAAAGACAATCAGGGGATTATTTCCTCCAAGCTCCAGAACGGCGGGTTTCAGATTGCGTCCAGCCGCGGCGCCGACTCGCCGTCCCGTTGCGACAGAACCCGTGAATGTTATCCCGCCGATCATCGGATGATTGACCAGTTCGGCTCCAGCCTCGTCGCCCAGGCCAGTCACGACATTGAGTGCGCCGGGCGGGAATCCGGCTTCCGCCGCCAAGGCCGCGAATGCAAGCGACGTCAACGGCGACTGCTCCGCCGGCTTTAGGACCGCCGTGCAGCCGGCCGCGAGAGCAGGGGCGATAGAGCGCGCCGCCATGCCCAGCGGGAAATTCCACGGCGTAATATGCGCCGTCGCTCCCAGTGGCTCGAGTTCGGTAAAATCGAGATATTCAAAACCTAGCGGTACGGACGCGCCTTCCATTTTGTCGGCGGCCCCGGCATTGTAGCGCAGCGTTGCCGCCGCTCCGCCGACATCGCCTTTGGACTGGCTGAGCGGCTTGCCTACGTCCAGCGTTTCCAGCGTCGCCAGAAGATTTTCGTTTTCCTCCAGTCTTTCGGCCAAGGCAAACAGCAGTTCGCCTCTCTTCTGCGGCGAGAACCTGCTCCATTTTTCCTCGAGCGCGCCTCGAGCGGACTCTGCCGCCTCGTGAACATCGTCCGAGCCAGCGCGAGAGAATCTTGCAACGGGAACTTCTCGCGAAGGGTTCAGCGTTGCCAAAGTCGCCCCTGTTCCGGATCCTCGCGCCGCGTTGCCTACGAAAATCGAATCGATTTCGGGCTCACGGCCGGAAGCGTCTTCCCTGGCGCGATCCGCGATGTCCGCCAGGACTCTTAAGGTCTCGGAAGGCGAATTCACGGGGGGATCGCCATCACTGGCTGAGCCCGCCCTGGGAAATCCCCTGAATGAAATACTTCTGCAAAAAGAAAAACAGGGTCAGGCTCGGAATCGAAAGCACAGTCACGCCCGCCATTGCGACCGAATAGCCCTCCAGCTGCGTATGGCTTCCGACAACCGGGGCGAACGCCGCGATTCCTACCGGAAGCGTCTTCATGTTTTCGTCGAATATGACCAGGAGCGGCCAAAGGAAATTGTTCCAGTTCAAGGTGAAGATGATAACGGCGGCGGCGATCATTGGCGCGCGAGCAAGGGGCAGGGCTATAAGCCAAAAAAGGCGGAATGGGCCCGCTCCGTCGAGGCGGGCGGCTTCAATGAGCTCGCGAGGAAAAGACAGAAAGAACTGGCGAAAAATGTAGATCGAAAACACGTTGGCGATCGTCGGCAGAATAAGCGCCTGGTAAGTGCTAGCCCAGCCTACCTTGATGAAAGCGAGAAGCATGGGGATGACGGATACTTCCACGGGGATCATCAGGGAAGCCAGAAACACCATGAAGATCGCCGCCCTTCCCGGAAAGCGAAACTGCGCCAGCGCGAATCCTGCCATCGCTCCGAAGAATACGCAGAGAGTCGTGGACGTTATCGCTTGTACGAAGCTGTTGATCGTCCAGCGAATAATCGGATACTCGAAAACCTTCAGATAATTGTCCAGCGTCACCCTGCGGGGTATCCACTCGATCGTCTGCGTCATGACATCGGCCGGATACTTGAATGAGGCGGAAACCATCCACAGGAACGGCGAAGCCCAGAGCAAGGCGACTCCCATGCCAACGATCCAGATCGGAACGTCGGCGGGGCGCATGCCCTTGCTTTCGAGCCAGTCCCTCATGACGCCATCTCTCGAATAGCGAATCGCTGAACGATCGTCAGAACCAGGATCACGACGAACAGCGAAATCGCCAGCGCGGAGGCGTAGCCGAATAGATTTCGCACGAGCGCGACGCTGTAGATGTAGTGAATTGGCGAAGAAGAGGCTCCCGCCGGACCTCCGTTGGTCATGACGTAGACCTGGCTGAAAATCCGCAGCGTCGATATCAGCTGCAAGGTAATTACCATGGAAAGCACCGGTCTGAGATGCGGCAGAATAATGAACCGCAGGCGGTTCCACGGTCCCGCCCCGTCCACAGTCGAAGCCTCGATCAAATCGCGGGGAATATCCTGCAAGGCGGCAAGCAGGAGTACGAAAGCTAGCCCCAGGTCCCACCAAATCGATGCCATCGAGACACCGATCAAAGCCCAGTCCGTAGACGTTAGCCAAGGAATGGCGGAGATCCCGAATGAGCCCAGGACGTTATTGAAAAGTCCGTACTGGGTGTCCAGCAAATAAACCCAAACGAGTCCGATTACGGTTGCCGATACCACGTTCGGAGCGAAGAATAGAGTTCGGGCCAGCCCGCTAAGCGGATAGGACTTGTTGACGAATAAAGCAAACACCAGGCCTAAAATCGTGACGCCCGGCACGATGATCAGCGCGTAGAGGATAATATTCCGGAACGCGACCCATACCCATTCGTCGGTCAGCGCATCGCGATAGTTTTCGAAGCCGATCCATTTTGGCTGGCCGATGATGCTCCATTCCGTCAACGAGACGTAGGTGCCGAAAATCACAGGCGCGATGTTGAAAATCAGGAAAGGGGCGGCAAAAAATGCGACGAATAGATATCCTATCCAGTCCAACGGCGGTTTTTCGCCATCGACCGGAGTGCGTCGAAGCGCTCCGAATTTTGCCTCAACCGATGTCAAAAATGCGTCCGCCCGAATTTCCGCCGCATCGAGACTGGATCCGCGCGGGGCGCTGGATGTCCGGCGCTCCGCGCGTCCTGCTTAGGTTGTCAGCCCTCGTCTAGGCCTTCCTGCCATCTCTCTGTAATCTGAGCCATCGCTTCTTCGGGCGTTTTTGATCCAGCCCAAACGCCTTCCAACTTGCGAGCCAAGAAATTCCCGCCGGAATAGATCGTGAATTCAGGTCCGGCCATGACCGGGATTTCCGGAATCGTGGCGAATTCCATTCCTTCGACGAATGCGCCGCGAACGCTCCAATCGTGACCCGCGGTCTTGTAGTCCGGTCTTTCGAGGATCGACTTTCTTGGCGAAGCTCCCCTGCCGACGGTCGTCCAGAGGAAGCTGTTGTCCGACAGCCATTTGACCGCCTCGAGCGTCGCCTTGTAGCGTCCTTCGTCCTGCTGCTTGTAGAGCTCCAGGCCGCCCATTTCGAAGTAGGTCTTGAGTTCGCTGCCGATTTTCGGGAAAAGCGAGGTCTTGAAGTTCAAACCCTGGCCAACGTAGCCGTTGAGCGTCCATGGACCCGTCCAGAATATCGAGCCGTTGCCGGTTCCGAAAGCCTTGTAGCGATCGGTGATGTCGCGTGTCGAGACCTTGTGCTCGTCGAATAGCGCTAGCACCCATTCCATCGCGGCGATGCCCGCTTCCGGATTGACGGCGGCAGTTGTAAGGTCGGCGCTGGCGCGCTGGAATCCCATTTGCTCCGCAACGATTCCCCAGGTCACCGTCGGCTGAACGCCCGAACCGGTCATGAGAATGCCGGACCTAGTTACGGTGTCGCCGTCCATCTTGGTCATGGCCTTGCCCCATTCAATGAGCTCCTCGCCGGTAGCGGGCGCCGAATTGACGTCCAGCCCGGCTTCGGCCACGTGATCGAGATTGATTTCCGGCTGAAGGCTCATCAGATCCAGCGGAACCATGTACATGCCGTTTCCGTACTTGGGATAGCGCGCGGCCGAGATTGAAAGCTCGCTGAAATCGCCGATATCCAATCCGACTTCACCCGAGAGGTCGTCGAGGGGCACAATCACGCCGTCGCGCACCATCTGCGCTCTCGTGCCCGCAATTCCCCATCCGAAGTCAGGCGCTCGTCCAGTGGCGGTCGCCGCCAGAACTTTGGTATCGTATTGCTCGAAATTCACGAGCTCGAGTCGAATCTGGACGCCCTTGTCCTTGTGCGCGTCGTTGAAATCATCGATCATCTGGCCCCAAATCTCGCCGTCCGACGCCGCTAGCCAGCTCCAATGCAAGATTTCATGGTGGCCGGACGCGAGGACGGGAGAGCCCATCAGATAGGGCGTCGCCAGAGCGGTCGTTGCCGCTGCCGCCGATCCCTTGAGAATCGTTCTACGGGACAGGGACTTGCCGGCATTGGCCGAGCCCGCTTCGAATTTATTTGCTTTTTTCATTTACTCCTCCTTTTGTGCAAGAATACTGCGATATAACTCCGTTCACCAACAGGTTGTCCGTGCTTCTCCAACTCCCGGTCGCCGCGAGGATATGCGAATGCGCATTTCGCCGCCGTTGCCAAGCGAAACCAATTCAAGCCTCGCTTGACTGGTACTGGCCTGGCCGTTTGCGACCCGGCAACCGGCGACGCATCAGCGCGGTATCCTCCCTCGCAGGCGCTCCTAGAGAAGTAGCCTTAGCCTGCATGATTTATAGAATGCAGGTTTCAATCAAGTCGTCAATGAGAAAATGAGAAAATTTTCCTTCGATTCCAAATTATGCGAGAATCGCTGTTTTTTCTATGATCGATGCCCATCGCAAGAGTCACATGCGGTTCAAGAATTAGGCCGGGCGAATCCGCACCGGCATGAATTGCGCCTCCAGCGCGGGTTGCAGGAGAATGCCCGGGATTGGCCGCCGGAAGCTCGCTAACCTAGCAGGCGATGAATTGAATTTTAGCCTGGCGTTCAAAGGCCGTCAGGAAATCAATACCTGAACAATTCCGTCCTTAACGCGCGCCTCAATCATTCGTAGCTTTCTTGTCGCCGGCGCTGCCTTGGCCTCGCCCGTGCGGGCATCGAACAATCCCTGATGAAGCGGGCACTCAATGTATCGGCCGTCGAAATAGCCGTCGCACAAATTGGCGGCACCGTGCGTGCACCGCGCAAAACTTACGAAAACGCCGTCTACCGTATCGTAGACGGCAAGTTCGCGGGTTCCGAGGCTGACCGGAGTCGCGTCCCCAGGTTCAAGATCCGCAATTGCGACGAGATCGCGCCATTGCCTCGTTCGAGTCACGCGTTTCCCGGTTCCTAGGAGTCGCTTCTCGGCGCACGACCGATAATTTGCGAGATTATGTCGATATGGGCGCCCAAATAGCCGCGGTTTTCGACGAATATGTACCCTTCCAGTTTCTTGTGGAGTTTCGGAAGCGCATGGAAGGGAACTGAAGAGGCGTAGTGATGCTCCGCATGGTAATTCATGTTCCAGCACAGAAGCCGCATGGGCGTCGTAACGAGATTGGTTCGCGTGTTTTCCTTCATGTCCCGAATATTGGGGCGACCGACGTGCTCGGTCATGCGAATCGCTCTCATCACCGGCTCGCCCATGAATACCGGCAGCCACCAGTACCAAACTGCGCCCCACCAGTCCGCCCAGGCGCTTGCCAAGAGTATTGCCGCATATAGAGCGGCCATCGCGCGCGCTTCCCAAAAGACCGCCTTGTGCTCTTCCTTCGGGATGAAGCGGCGCTCGCTCTCGGATAGACGGCCTGCCGCATGCCTTCCAAGTTCGCTGAATTTGGCTTTCCAGTAGGGAAACGACGAGATGTAGCGAAGATAGTCGGCAAGGCCGATCGGCAGTTCTATCAATTCGGGATCTTTTCCCGTGAGTTGCGTATAGGTATGGTGGTCGCAATGCTCGTAACGAAAGAATTTGTTGGGCAGCATGATCACGATCCCGCAGTAATTCCCGATTATCTCGTTTAGCCAGCGAGTCCTGAACGCGGTGTAGTGGACGCATTCGTGCTGAAGGGAAAAATGATGGACCATTAGAATCCCGTGCACGAACATCGCGGGAATGATCCACCAGCTACCCATCGAGAGCCAGACCAGGAATCCCGTTCCGATCATTGCCAGCATCCAAAAAGCCAAATGAACCAGCCCCGGGACATTCGACCTTCTCATGAGCCGCTTGAGTTCACGGCGGCTTAAAGCGCCTTCGTTCATAGCCTGCGTAATCGGCGTGAGCACGTCCTCGGCCATTGAATTTCGCCTCCTGTCCCGGGCGCCCAACCAAATTTTAAAAGCGAGCGCCCGATATTCTACTATCAAGAAAAAATTTTCTCAACAATTAATTTATGCCGCGGAATGGCCGTTCCGCGGCCGTGCGATCACCGTCAGGATCTCAACTCGCCGAGAAACGAGGCTAATCGGACCGTGCGGCGCGTCGGTTTCGAAAGTCAAGCTGTCCCCCGGGCCGAGTTCGTATACCCTATCGCCGCACCGGTACGACATCTTTCCTTTCGTAACATGGATAAATTCGATCCCGACATGCTGAAACAGGGGCTCGCCTGAGCAGGGCTTTTCCAAGGCAATTAGAAAGGATTCGAACAAGATTCCGTCCGAAGACACGCGACCGATCATTTTGTAAGAATGGCCGTAGGTGCTGCCCATACGCTCCACAGTCATCCCCTCGCCGAAACGCACGAAGGATATTTCCCTCTGTTCGACAGTCGCGGCGAAGAAATTGGCGACCGGAATGCCTACCGCTTCCGCAAGGGAATTCAGCGTCGACACCGAAGCCGAGACCTGGCCGCGCTCGATTTTCGAGATCATGGCGGTCGAAACGCCCGATTTTTTCGAAAGTTCCCGCAAAGTGAGTCCGGACGAGGTCCTGGCCGTCTTCACTTCCTCGCCGATGGAAATCTCCAGAGGCTTTTTTCTAAATCCATCGCTGTAGTCGGCATGCATGGGTCGTCACTAGTCAGGAATTCGGGCTAATTGCCAACGCTATGCGGCAAATAAAGCGCATTTGAACAGTTCGCTCTCTATCCGAGATTGCATGTCAAGCATATCCCGGTTCCCAGGATGCGGGAGCGAGTTCAAATCCATCGAATTCAAATGCGGGAGCGACCGTGCATCCAGCTAGCGTCCAAGGACCTTTCGAGACGGCGCTTTGCCAGCTGTACGCTGGAACTACGATCTGCGGCTCAGCTTCCGACTCGATCCCAAGAAGATTTACTGATACATTCTTTGCGTCGTGCGAAATTCGCAGTTCAAGCGACGAGCCCGCGTAAAAGTGCCAGATTTCAACGGCATCCACGCGATGCCAAGCCGACACCTCTCCCTCCCTCAAAAGATAGTAGATCGCCGTAATGTCGCCTCTTCCGCCTTCCTCGGTCGATGGCCTGAACGTTTCCCGGTAGTGGCCACCTTCGGGATGGGGCTTAAGTCCGAATTTCGAAATCAAATAATCGGCATTCATTTGATTCAACCATGTTCGATAAATTTGGATTTCGATTGGAACGCAATTCTTTGTCAAGCCGTTTTCCACTACGACTTCATTGCGAGCGCTCTCGATGAAGTCGATTGGGAATCTTCATTCGGCGCCCGTTAAAAAAATGACGACCCGACTCCTCGTTGGCGCGCAAATTGAGGTGTGGGCGAGCGATGCTGGACTGCGGACAGTTGCTCGCCGGATGCAAGGCATTAAAAATCCTCTACTCCATGCTCAAGCGCATATTCGAGCGCATTGCCTTATTCTCGCCTTGCCCCGGAAATTTCGCTGGAGGCGGACAGGCATAGGTCTTTCCGACCCCGGCATTCACGTCTTCCCACGACGCCGCTTAGCCGTCCCATTCCTTTTGAACGCTAGAGATTCGTCTAAAGAATTGTGTTCCTCCCCCTCAGTTGCCGACCCGGACGGCCATCGTCGGCTTCGCCCCGCGGAAGATGCGAAAGTCCGCGCAAGTCGAATGCGCCAGCAGGATGCGGCGGTTCACTATTCCGGGGGCGCAGGTAGCGAAAACGCCTTAAGCTGTCGTCCGTTCATACATTTTTCTCGAAGGCAAACCCGGATTCATTTTAATTTATGATTACGGGGACCCATGGACACATAGGATTCGGATCGGAAATGCCGGGCCGCCGCGCGATGACAGGCATTACCCGAATCTCATCTCCGTCGGCGGGCGCTGCCCGCTCGGGGAAATCGGCGGCGTGTTGGGCTACGAAAAGTTCTTGCTGGCGTTCGGGAACCCGGACTCGGAATTTCGGGATTGCTATCCCGGGATTTGCGACGGGACCGAGACTTGGGATCCTGGCGATGCCGAGCTTGACGAAAGGAGAGCAAGTCCTGCCCGATTCAGCCAATAGGATTGCCGGGCGCGCGCAGCAGGAATTTCACTCCTTTGCGATGCCCGGGAAGAATCGCGTATTACGACAGATTGTCGGCAAGGCAGGCTTTTGCGGAGCCGAGACCGTCGCTCCATCACTGCAGGCGCGGTCTTCGAACGCGCGCAAGATACGCTCGCCTTGGAATTGGCGATGCGCCTTAGCGAACGGCAAGTCGCCGTGGAGGCTTTACGTTGCATTGGCGCAGCATTCGCTTCTATTCAATCGCGGCGAATCTATTGAGGATCCTACGAAGACTTCAGAAACGCCCGATATTCCAAGTTTCCGGTCGCGTATGAAATTGCGGGGCCCTTTCATCGCGGGCTGGCAGGCTAGGCCGAAATCTCTTGCATATGGTTCCAGCCCAATCCGATTACATTTATATTTTGTGTAAGAACTCGATGCTTGAAGGGAAAGCGGCGGCGCTTGCGGCGGGCCGCAACCGTGGCCGTGCAACCGCGATCTCCCGCCCCGCAGCCTAAAGCTCCCGCGGCATCGCGGCAATGAGTCGGCGCGTGTAATCAGCATCCGGCGCCCGGAAAAGCGATTCGGCGGATCCGAATTCGACCTGCCGACCGAGATGCATCACCAGGATGTCGTCGCAGAAATACTCGGCGACGGCGAGGTCATGGGTCACGAAAAGATAGGACAGGCCAAAGTCCCGCTGCAGATCGACGAGAAGATTCAGGATCTGCGCCTGCACCGAGACGTCGAGCGCGGAGACGGGCTCGTCGAGGATCAGGACCTTGGGCTCCATCAGGAGGGCCCGAGCGATACCTACTCGTTGTCGCTGGCCGCCCGACAGCGTGCCGGGGCGGCGCCCGAGCAACTCGAGAGGCAAGCCGACGGCTTCCATGATCCTGTCGATGCGGCCCGGCCAGTCGGATCGCGCGACATCCTTCCTCAGGACAAGCGGTTCCGAAAGAATGCGGCGGACCTTCATGCGGGGGTCGAGCGCACCCGCTGCATCCTGGAAAACCGGCTGGACCGCTCTGCGGAAGGGAATAAGCGCGAGGCCACTGAGGTGCGTTACGCGATTGCCCTCGAAAATGACGTGGCCCGCATCGGGCGCGATCAGCCGCAGCGCGATGCGTGCGAGCGTCGACTTTCCCGAACCGCTTTCGCCGACGATTCCAAGTGTCTGGCCGGTTCCAAGAGTCAAGCTGATATCGGCGACGGCCAGGGTTTTTAGTCGCGCTTTCCCGAAAATACCGGCTCCGCCGAAGCTCTTGCGGACAGCTTGGAGCTCAAGCATCGGCGTCCCATCCAGCGGGTAGGAGGTCGGCGATAGTCGGCAGCCTGTGCCCTCGCCTTCCGAAAGAGGGCCTCGCTTTTAGGAGGGCCTGGGTATAGGGATGCGCCGCGGCGGGCAGGTCGGCTATAGGCAAATACTGGATCAGACGGCCGCCATACATTACTGCGACATCCGTCGCGACCTCAGCCACTACGCCGAGATCGTGCGTGATGAGCATCAGGCTCATGCCGCGATCCGAGACGCTGTTTGCCAGCACTCTCAGAACCGACGCTTGCGTAGTGGCGTCGAGCGCCGTAGTCGGCTCGTCCGCGATCAAGAGCGCAGGGTTGCCAATCAGCGCCGCGGCGATCATCACGCGCTGGAGCATGCCGCCCGAATATTGGTGCGGGTAATGGTCGAGCCGCTCGCGCGCCCGGGAAATCTGGACTTCGTCGAGGAGCCGGATCGCGGCGGCCTCCGCCTCGCGCCTTGTGCTGCCTGGATGGTTGGCGCGAAAGGCGCGGAACAAATGCGTGCCGATCGTATGGACCGGGCTGAAGGCCGACATCGGATCCTGGTGGATGAAACCGATGCTATCGCCTCGAATGCGGTTCATGGCGCGGTCGTCTTCGACAGGGAGTTCGGCGCCGCGGAACCGGACCTTTCCTATTACTTCAGCCGTTCGTGGAAGGAGCCCGAGGATGGAAAGGCCGAGCGTGGATTTCCCCGAGCCGCTCTCGCCGACGATGACAAGTTGCGCGCCGGCCGCGAAATTGAACGAAATACTTCGGAGCGCGGCCGTGGCGCCGAAGCGCACGGAGAGCTCTTTGATCTCGAGAAGCGCAGTCATCGCTGCAATCCCCCCGATCTCAGCCGCGGGTCGATCAGGGCTGCAACGATGTCGACGAGGAGGTTGGTGACGATGTAGACGGCGGCGGACAACAGGATGAATGTCTGAACAACCGAATAGTCCTGCGTCAGCACTCCCTGTGTCACAAGCGCTCCGGCGCCCGGCCAGTTGAAGACGCGTTCTACTAGCACCGATCCAGCGAGGAGTTGGCCGAAGATCAGGCCCGAGGCTGTAAGCGTCGGAATGATTGCATTGGGCAAGAGCGTCTTGAGCAAGACCCTCAGGCGTGATTGGCCATGAGCGCGCGCAACGAGCGCAAATGAGGCGTCGGACATGTCGGCAAGATTGGCGCGCAGCAATCGGTAGAGAAAGCCGAAGGGCAACAGGGCCAGCGTGGCAGCGGGCAAGATCAGGTGGTGGAATGCGGCAGCGAAAGTCCCGATCTCGCCGACAAGCAGCGCGTCGATAGTAAACAGACCGGTAGGACCGCCTGGAGCGTCCATACCCGGCGGCAGGCGCCCGACCGGGCCAGGGAACAGGCCTAGGAGCTCGAAGCCGATCATCAGGCTCACAAGCCCGAACCAGAATTGGGGAACGCCGAGCGCGAAGAGTGCCAGTCGCTGCGGGAGGCGTTCGGAGAAGGGCGTCTGGCGATGGGCTCCCCAAAGGGCCATGGCAAGCGCCGCTGAAAAAGCCATGGCGAAGGCGTAGAGGCCAAGTTCCAGCGTCGCCGGAAATCGAGACGCCAAGAGCTGGGATACCGGCTGGCCAAGACTGTAGGACCTGCCCCAATCGCCGGTGACGAAATCTTGGAGATAGATCCAAAATTGCACAGGCAGGGGCCGGTCGAGGCCCATCTCGACGCGAAGTGAGGCGATGGCTTCGTCGGTGGCGAAGGCGCCGAGTGTCAGTCGCGCTGCGTCTCCAGGGGCGACGCGGATGGCGATGAAGGCGAATGCCGCGGCCCCCAGAAGCGCGAGTATCGAGGTCAGCAATCGCGAAGCGATAAGCTTAGGCATCGCCCCGCCCCCCCAGAACATCCGAAAGCCGGTCGGCGAGAAGGTTCGTGGCAACCACGGCGAACAGGATGCCGAAGCCAGGGAAGATCGTTAGCCACCACTGCCCGGTTAGGGCATATTGCATGCCTCCGGTAATCATCACGCCCCACTCGGGAGTTGGAATCTGCGCGCCGAGACCGACAAATCCGAGACCGGCGAGCGTGATGATAGCGTAGCCGAAGACGGAGGCGCTCTGCACGAGCATCGTCGAGCCGGCATGGGGCGCAATATGCCAGACAAGGATGAAGCCGGGGGACGCGCCCATAGACTCCGCCGCCTCGACGAATGGGTAGGACTGGACGCGCAGCACCTCAGACCGCATGAGGCGCGCGTAGAAGGGCAAGGTGGAGATCGCAACGCCGAGCACCGCCGTCCATAGCCCGCCGCCGAGGCCGATGGCGACTGCCATGGCGAGCAGAATCGGCGGAAAAGCGGCTATCCCGTCGATGATCCGCATCAAGATGAGGTCGAGAGCCCCACCGGTTCGTGCCGCAAGGAGTCCGAGCAGAGCGCCGGGGACGAGCCCGCCGAACATGACGACCGTACCGACGAGAAGCGACAGCCGTCCGCCGGCGAGAAACCGGGCCAGCACGTCGCGGCCGGTCGCGTCGGTGCCCATGGGATGGGCTAGAGAAGGGGCCGCGAGGGTCGTAGTGAAATCCATCGCCAGCGGATCGAGCGGCCAGAACAAGCCGCCGCCGAGTACAACGGCGGCGAGTGCTAGGCAGAGGACGGCGGGAATTCTAAGAGACCGGTATCCACCTTGTTCCACGCCTGTCCCCTACTTCGTTGTCAGGCGAGGCGGCCCTCCTCGCCCGAATTCGCGCTCAACGGCCCCAGTTCTGCAAATCAAACGGACCGTCCTGCGCGAAATCCCAGGCCGTCACGTCATTGTCCAGCACAGCGGTAAACGTATCCGCGTAAAGCGGAATTCGCGGCGCGTCGCCGACCCAGATCTCCGCGATCCGGTTCCAGAGCGGTTGGCGGTCGGCAAGATTGTCGATAGCGAGAGCCTCGTTCAGGAGCCCCTCCGCCGCCTCGTTGCAGTAGTTCGACTGGTTGAAGGCCGATTGGCAGCGCATGTCGTAGCTAAGAAGCCATGCCGGATCAGCAAGCGAGGGCCCGTCAAATCGAAGGATCGCGGATGTTTTCTCAGGCGTGGAAATGACCTCTACGTACGCCGCGGCCGATAGCCGCGAAACCGAAACCACGATGCCGAGCTGGCTCCACGCGCCCTGCAGAATCGTAGCGATCTGATCCTGCTCTGCATTGCCCTCGATCACCACCATCTTAAGGCTGACCGGTCCCTCGACACCGCTTTCCGCGAGAAGCGTCATAGCGCGTTCCATGTTGAAGGAGCGCGGTCCTCCGATTGCAGCGTCGTAAGCATCGAAATGCGGCGGGAATGGTCCGAAGAATGCCTCTCCATAACCCCTCGCAACCGAGTCCATGATCGCGGCGTAGGGCGTGGCATAGCTTAGCGCTTCACGGAAAGTCGGGTTGTCAAACGGTGCAACCTTATTGGGAAGAGCGGCAATCATGAATCGGGGCGAAGGCACTTCGACCACTGTCATCTCGCCGGCAAGTTCCGCAACCATCTGCTTCGGCAGTCCGAGCGTCACGTCGGCCGCGCCGTTCCGGGCTTGAAGAAGAAGCGCAGTGGGATCGGAAATCCAGTTGACAACCACCTCGGGCTCCAACGGCGCCTCGCCGAAATAGTACGGGTTGGCGGCAAAGACAGCCTGCACGCCAGGCTCGTAGCTTTCGAGCATGTACGGGCCGGAGGCCGCGGCATTGGTGGCGAGCCAGCCCGCGCCGCCCATCTCTTCGACTACTGCGGTGTCGACGATTGACAGGTTCGGCTGCGTCAGCGCGTGGATTAACAGCGGTTCCGGCGCGGCAAGCGTAATCGTAACTGTATTGCCCTCGGCATCGATGCTTTGCGTGTTCCCGAAATTCCCAGCCTCCATGTAATACGTGCCGCAGGCGCCGGATTGCCAGGCCCGGGCAAGCGAGGCCGCCACGGCGGCGCCGTCAATCGGATTGCCGCTGGCGAAGGCCGCGCCTTCACGGATGGTGAACATGTAAACTAGTCCGTCGTCGCTGACTGACCAGCTCTCGGCAAGCGCCGGGATGATGTCCTGTTCGTTCTCCGCAGTCACGGTAACGCCCTCGGGGCCATGATAGCTCTGCCGCCCATATGTCACGAGCGGCGCGTAGAGCGGGGCCATGTAGCCGTTGCCGACAATGTCGCAGGCGAAGGCTGGATCAAGGGTCGAGGGCGGCTGGACGGTATTCACGACAAAAGGGCCGTGGCCATCCGCGAATGCCGGAGCCGCCAAGATTGCCGTGGCGCAGGCAAGTCTGAAAGTATCGTTCATGTCTGTCTCCTTCTAGGTCTAGTTTGACGCGGACGGCCCCGCCGCCCGCATGGAAGCTCGCCTGATCTCGGTCGCCTTCTCGTCGACCTCCCGCCCGCCGGATCTCGAAACCACGCCATAGGCAAGCGCGGCGCGGTCCGGCGTAATACAGCCGTTGGCGATGTCGGCCAGCACTTCCCCGGCCGGGCGGTCGGTTGCCGGTCCCCACCCTCCGCCGCCGGCGCGGAGGAATTCGATAGCGCTGCCGGCCGGCAGCGCGCGGTTGTAGGCAACCTCGGTCACCGGGGACCGCGTCCCGTCCGGCGCGGACAGTGTCAGAGCGTTGGGCGGACCATCGTCGCCGCCGCAAAAGCCTTTCGTCGGGTGGCGAACACCAGCGAGCATGGCGTTGGTGATGCTTGGAGCGAGAAATCGGATTCGCGTCGACACGCCCGGCGCACCGCGCCAGCGGCCCGGGCCCTCAGTATCGGGGTGGTATTCGTGGCGCTCGATCCGAATCGGGTACTGAAGTTCGTTCATTTCGATTGATGGCAGGATGACCCCGGTCATTAGCGGCGGGTAAAGCCCCCATCCATCCGTTCCGTAGGCCGCACCCGCACCTCCGGTATAGCCATGGAAATTGAGCGAAATCCAAGGCTTTCCGTCCTCGTACTTGCCAGACGAATAGGCAAGCGGCAGCTTGTGACAATTGACGCCCACGCGGGTCGGAGCGCATTGCGAAAGCGCAAGCAGCGCGACCTCGGCAATCTCCGCTCCGCAGATGCAAGTGCAGTTGCCCACCGGTTTCGGGTGGCGCGGGTTAACGATGGTGCCCTCCGGAGCGATCACTGTCACGGGCGCGATATAGCCCTCGTTCACCGTTACGTCCTCGTCGATGCAAGAGGCGATGGCAACAAAGACGAAGCTAAGCGTGTTTGCGAGCGTGGAATTCACGAAGCCGTCTACCTCGGGATCGGTTCCGGTGAAATCGAAGGTCAGGTCTGAGCCGCGGACACGCACGGTGCAGGCGATGCGGATGTCGTGGTCGCCCTGGTAGTCATGGTCGACGAAGGTCTCAGCCGCGTAGTCGCCATCGGGCCAGCTCTCTATCTCGGCCCGGACGCGGCGTTCGACATAAGCAATATTGTCTTCGATTGCCGCTCGGGTTCCGGCCAGACCCACCCTGTCAAGTAACCGCGTGATGCTCTTTTCCGCCGTCAGGCAGGCGCCGCGCATGGCGGCGAGGTCGCCGATCAGCCATTGCTCGACTCGGTTGTTTGCGATGATCAGGTCAAGAATGTCCTGGCGTCGCTCGCCCTTCCGATAGAGTTTCAGAGGGGGGACTATCACGCCGTCCTGCCAGATGTCGCGCGCAGCCGGGTTGTAACCGCCGGCGACCGGCCCGCCGCTATCCGCAAAATGCGCGCGGACGACCGGGATGAATACCGGCTTGCGGTCGGCAAAGACCGGTAGGATGATGCAGTTGTCGGGGATATGGGTGCCTCCGTGAAACGGATCGGAAGCAAGGATCACGTCTCCCGGATGCAGGTCGTTGCGAAACGCTTCAAGCGCGGCCTGGACAGCAGAGCAGATCGCATAAAGGTGCAACGTGCAGCCCGGCGCCTGGGCGATGAGCCGCGCCTTGCCATCATGGAAATCGAATATGCCGGTTGTAAAATCGTGGGCTTCGTTGAATATCGGCGAGCGAGCTGTCCGCGTGACGGTGGCCGACATCTCCTCGGCCGCCGTATCGAAGGCGCCGGCCACGACTCGAGCGCGGATGATCTCAGACCCGAGCATCGGAATCCCGTCCGATGGCTGGATAGTCGAAGCGGATGCGCGCGCCGGGGGCGAGCGACAGAACGGCGGATCGCTTGCGTTCGAGCGGTTCGCTCTGCGTGATCTCGGGCTCGGGGCCACCCGGAACGGTAATTGCCTCGAAACCCTCGGCCATCACAACGACTTCGGCAACCATGCCGGTCTCCGTGGCCTCTCGGCTTGCAACCGACAGGCGACCCTCAATCTCCGTCATCTCGACCGACATAAGGCGCCGACGGCCGCTCGCGGCGTCGGAGCCGGACCCGTTCGCCGTACGGACGAAGCCGGGTGAGATGGCGGCGGGGTGGCTCTCGGGTACAGACCCAATTTCTTCGAACATCATCAACAAGGGCACCGGCGGAGCGAATAGAGAAACCGTGCCGGTTGCTTCGGCGAGCGCCGCTGCAAATTTAGGCGCTGTGATCCGCCAGCCGAGCGAGACGGCGGCGGGCGCCTTTGCGGCCAGGATACAATTGTCAGAGCAGCGTACGGCGATGGCGTCGAGCAGGCCCTGGGCCAGGGCCCCGTCCTCAATCAGCTCCCCTGCGAGCTGAGAAAGCGCGACTGCGCGCGTAGCTGCAAGGGTCATGTTCGACGCCGAACCTGAAATGCCATCGGTACCATCGAGATCAATCGCAAGTCCCGCCTCATCATGCTCCACGACTAGTCCGATTCCTTGGGCTGCCGCGCGCCCGCATGCGACCTCGGCCAGATGCGCTTCGGCACGGGCTCGGGAATAGGCGATTCTCGCCTCTGCCGCTCTGGTCGACGCGCCGAGGCCGCGATGATCGACCTGGGCCGCGATGCGAGCACCGATATGGCCGGTTACCCGAACCGCGGCCTTCAGGTCATTGTCGAGCACTCGAGGGGCGCGAGTATTGCGCAGAAGGTACCGGCGCAAGTCTTGCTGCGCCGCGCTCGCCTCGATCAACTTCACCGGCGTCACCCGGAGCGCCTCCTGCCAGATCTCATGCGCGTGAGGTTGAAACAATCCCGGTATTTCGCCGGAAAGGTCGGGCAGGGCGAAGCGCAAAGCGGCGACGAACCGCAGATCGCCATCGAAAAAGAGCGGCCGCGCAAGTGTCAGCACGCCGCACCAGGTGCCGCCGCAATGGGGATCGCCGGAGAGAATTACGTCGCCGTCGCCGATATTGAATGCGAAAGCATCGAGAAGATGCGCGACGGTGGACTGCACGGCGGCCAAATGGCTCGGCTCGCCCTGGTCTTGCGCGATGAGCCGCCCGTCGCCGTCGAGGATAGCGCAAGCATACTGGCCTTGGTCGGAAACCGGACGCGAGCGGGACATGGCCGAGAACAGCGACGCGCCCTCGCGCGCCAGGGCGACGAACTGCGCTCCTAAGGTCTGCGCGGCCAGATCATTCATGCCGACCGTCCGTTTTCGATGATGCAGTTGCCAAAGGCATCGATCAGCGCCTCCTGCCCGGGGCAGATCATGATTGTGGTGCCCCAGCTTTCAACGGCGGCGGGGCCGTGTATAAAATGCCCGGCGCGAAGGGCTTCGCCGGCATAGACGGCCGTCTCGTGGCGACCGTCGGCGAACGTGATCGCACGTTTCCCCTTGATCGCCTGCGATGGATCCTCGTCGCCGAATTCCGCGCCTTTCTCGCGGGGCGCTTTGCGCAGACCGAAATATTCGATCCGCACGGTCAGAAGTTCGACCGGATGAGACGGGTCCTTGTGGGAGTATAGCTGTTCGTGCGCATCGTGGAAAGAGCGGAGCGTCGCCTCGATATTGAGGGCCGTCACCCGCCGAGTGCGCGTACGAAGAGGGATCGTGACCTCGTGAACTTCGCCCACATATCGCAGGTCAAGGCTGCGGCGGGTCTCAAAGCTGCTTGTAACATTCTGGCCGCCGAGCCGCTCGCGCGCCCGCGCCTCCATTTCCGCGAAGAGCCGGTTGAGCTCGGTGAGATCCAGATCCTGCACCGAGGTCAGGTAGGTCCGGGCATCGTTGACCTTGAGATGCGCGACTGTATCGCCCAACGCGCAGAAGACCGGAGCGGCTGCCGGGACGATGATTGTCGACATGCCCAGAAGCTCCGCCTGCCGCCCGGCATGGAGAGCACCGGCCCCGCCCGCGGCCACCAGCGCCAAGCCGCTCGGATCGAGCCCGCGGCGAGTGGTCACAAGATGGCTGGCATTGGCCATGTTGTTGTTGATGATCTCGGAAATCGCCTGCGCTGCCTCCTCGACGTGCAATCCAAGAGCGTCGGCGACATGCGATTTAACCGCGCGCCGCGCTGCTTCCAAATCCAGCTTCATCTCGCCGCCGAGAAAATAATCGGCGTTCAGGAGTCCAAGAATCAGATTTGCATCCGTCGTAGTGGGCCGCGTGCCGCCGCGGCCATAGCAAGCGGGGCCAGGGATTGAGCCCGCCGATTCCGGCCCTACACGCAAGGCGCCGCCATCGTCGATCCAGGCGACCGAGCCTCCGCCCGCGCCTACCGTGTGGATGTCGAGCATCGGTAGCGCTATGCGATAGCGGGCAACCCAGCTTTGAGTCGTCGTCTGCGGAGCGAGGTCCCGGATTACCGCGATGTCGCAGGACGTGCCGCCCATATCGACAATCATAAGATCCTTGTATCCGGAAAGGCCGCCAAGCCAGCCTGCTGCCGTGACGCCGCCCGCGGGGCCGGAGAGCAGCGTTCCAACGGCGTGCCGGCCCGACTCCGCCGCAGTGGACATGCCGCCGTTCGACTGCATGATGAAAAGCTCGCCTTTGAAACCGCGGTCGCGGAGCTTGATCTCCAGATGGCTGACATACCGCTGGATGAGAGGCCCGACATAGGCGTTGACGACCGTTGTCGAAACCCGTTCATATTCTCTTACTTCCGGAAGCACGTCGCACGATAGCGAGATAAAAGTCTCGGGCGCCATCTCGCGGATGATTTCGGAGGTGCGGCGTTCATGGCTTGGATCGACGAAACTGAATAGATAGCAGACCGCGATAGATTCGGTTCCCGCCTCGCGAAAGCGCAGTACTGCGTTGCGCACCGCGTCCTCGTCCAGCGGAATCAGAACCTCGCCGGTCTTCGTCAGTCGCTCGGGGATACCGAGCCGGAACGATCGCGGGCAGATCTGGTGAGGCGCCTTCAGGCGCGGGTCGAAGGTGCTTTCCTTGTAGGACCTGCGAAATTCTAGCTCGTCGCGGAAACCCTCGGTCGTCAGAAGCCCGACCTTGGCGCCTCGATATTCCAATAGCGCATTCGTCGCGACTGTCGTGCCATGTACAATTACACCGCAATTCGCTAGGACGGCATCGCAAGTGGCGCCGGCCTCCTGCGCAACTTTTTCGATTCCGGCGAGCACGCCATCGGATTGGTCCAGCGTCGTGGGCGTCTTGGTCGTGTGCCGCTCGCCGCTTTCATCGGTCAATACGACATCCGTGAAAGTTCCGCCCACATCGATCCCGAGGTTCCAGGCTATCATTGCAACGGCTCCTTAACGGATTCCGGAATTGGCGATCTGCCGATTGTGCAGAACCGCTTTGCGTCCATTGCCAACTGCGTCGTAGAGCTTTCGCTGCGGTCGCTGATCGCATAGGCGATCCGTATGCGGGTCAACCGGCTTTGCCCTGTCACGTCTTTCAGGCTGAAGATCTCGGCGGGTATCGGCGCGTGAGCCTTGCCACGGGCGTTCTGAAGGACTTGGCGGATGCTCAATAAACAGACCGCGATTGACGCTCCATGTAGCTTCACCGGCGCGCTTTGCATCATCGCTTCGGAATCACAATCTAGAGAACGGTCGAGATGCCGGCATTTCCGCTGGAGGCCATCATGCTGGAAGGTCGGCGCATTGGCGTATCGCAGACGGCATTCAAAACCGGTTCGCCGATCGGTTCCACCCGCAAAACGGCTCGGCTGTCCTGCATAACCGAATGAAATCAGCATAGCTTCCTTTTCCAAGGCACGCAGCGGCCGCGACGCCGCTCCGGCACTGTTGATCACTCCGTGCGTCCGATTCGAGCTACTGGACGTGCAGGCTAGGCTCCGCTCGCCCCGAACTGCCTCGACGCCGCGCTGGCCGGATTGCCCGATTGCCCGAAGCCGAGAGCGGTCTCGATGATCCCGAACACCGGCTCGATCGTCGACTTCCGCTTCGAAATATTTCGATTCCGCTACGCCGCTCCCTTTTGCGGCGCTGCTCTGTCTTCGCCAGTTTCGCCTCCTTCTCGGCATCGCCAAGGTCGCAAACCCGCCGGTCCGGCACCTCGGCAAACTCCAGAAGTCGCGAAGCCTCAGACTTCAACCGGGCCTCGACAAACTCAATACGCGCCGAACTCATCGCCCGGCGGCTGGCATTCGCCCATTCCTTGGTACCGTCAAGGCCTGCATGGCCAAATCGCGGAACACCCGTGGCCCGAGCCATCGTCAATCCTGATATAGCGTGTTCTGCAACGCGGAAAGATGGCGCACGCGAACTCGAGTATTCGCGCCAGGGTCAGGGCGAAGATCGCCCGCGATGAAGCGAATCGCCGCAGAGTCATACGCTGTCGCGTCCGGCTTCCGGCTCGAATTCATGCTTGTTGCATTTCTGAAAGGCAGCAGCGCCGCGGTTACCGAAATGCAATGCGCCGGTTTGCCGCCAAGTCCTCCTACGCCAAAAGTTCCGCTCAATCCCAAAGACTCGGCAATCTCGACTACAACGCGGGGTAGGTGGTCCAGTGCAAGCCAATTGCGAACCGAAGACGGCCAACGCCGCGTTTTGCCGCATTCGGCGCTCTGAAATCTGATCGACACAGCATAATCCTCCGGAATTCTCAATTCCGACCCTGAACCATCATACCTCGCATATCCTGTTTGCAAAACGAAGAATCCGCTGCAGATCGATAGCAAAATCCAACAGGCGATCGGACGACGAGTTCGTCAATCCGAATTCTTGTCGTCCAATGCCAAAGAATAGCGCAGAGCGCATTATAGCGTTCCTGAATCAGAACTGTCCAATTCCCGCGACCGGCCTGACCGAAGTCCGCCGTTCATCGAACTTAAAAATCCTCGCCTCGCGCGACACCTGGGAAAACAATTTAACTAGCCGTCGCCAGTACGCTCGAAGAGCGAGGTCTCGCGCTAGTCTCAACCGCAATTTACGATAGGGCAGCCCGTTTACTTCCCAAAGCTACTGCAATGGAGCATAGGCGGCGCCCTGCGAAGCGGAATCGGGACCGGAACTAATTTTAGCCGCGCCTTCAGCCACCTGCGGATCGCCTGCTTTGCTTGGCAACAAATCGATACGCGACGTCAATCGCTGAAGGTCCCGGCCAATCGCGAGAGGTCTAGCTCTTTCCGCGGATAAGACGCCTCGGTACGGAATTGGAACTTCTACATTGATCCAATTGACCCTGAATCTCCCGCTTGCGATTAAAGGAAACGCTTCGAACTATTGCGCCTGCCCGCGCGCGAAACATGTCTATCTACGCCCCTTTGTCGTGGCCCAAACAAATATGGTTTTTTCTTTCGCCAAAGGCACTTATACTTCGGCGGAATCCTCGGCGAAAGTTAATGGGAATTTCTACAATCGATGGAAGAAGCCCCGGCGGTCATTGAAATCCAAAACCTGGACAAGTTTTTCGGAAAGTTTCAAGCGCTGAACGATGTCAGCCTTAAAGTCAGGTCCGGTGAGCGCGTCGTAATCTGCGGCCCCTCCGGCTCCGGCAAATCGACATTGATACGGTGCATCAACCGTCTCGAAGAGCATTCCGCCGGTCGCCTTGTTGTCGATGGAATCGAGCTTGACGACGAGACCAAAAACGTCCGCGCCGTGCGAATGGAAGTCGGCATGGTATTCCAGCAGTTCAATCTGTTCCCGCACCTTACCGTGCTGGAAAACCTTACCGTGGGCCCTATGCGCGTCCGAAAGATTTCGAGGAAGGAAGCGGAAGCGCGGGCGCGGAAATTCCTCGAAAGAGTCCATATACCCGAACAGGCGGAGAAATACCCCGCGCAGCTGTCGGGCGGGCAGCAGCAGCGCGTAGCGATTGCGCGCTCCTTGTGCATGGAGCCGCGCATCATGCTTTTCGACGAGCCGACATCCGCGCTCGACCCGGAAATGATCAACGAAGTGCTCGACGTCATGGTCGAACTCGCTGAATCGGGCATGACGATGATTTGCGTTACCCACGAAATGGGATTCGCCAGGAAGGTCGCAGACATGATGGTTTTCATGGAAGAGGGAAGGATTATTGAATCCGCACCGCCCGGCGAGTTCTTTTCCAGCCCTAGGAGCGACCGCTGCCGCATGTTTCTCGACCAGATACTTGAGCATTGAGCGGCATGCCTAACCCGACGAGTACCGTTCAGGAAGGGGCATCGGGCTACGCGCGCTTTCTTGCGCAGATGAGCACCGGCAAGCGTATAGGCTTCTATCTGAAGTCCAAGCCTGCCTCGGTCGCAGTGTACTTGATCGTCATATACATCATTGTCCAGACCGCTCTAACCGGAGCGGAGGCCATGGGCTATACGTGGCGATGGTACCGCATTCCGGAATACCTCTTCCAGCTGACGGATGAGGGTTTCCAGTGGGGCGAAATCCCGATCGGGCTCGTTAAGACTCTGCAGCTGTCCATTCAAGCGTTCGCTCTGGCCGTACTACTGGGCCTGTGCATCGCGCTTCTGCGGCTTTCAGGACTTTTGATAAGTACTAGTGTCGCCGTTGCGTATCTTGAATTTGTGAGAAACATGCCGCTGCTCGTGCTCCTCTACCTGTTCTACTACGTCTTGGGGCCGATCTTCAAATTCGATCGGTATACGGCATCTTTGCTGTGCCTGGCCGTATTTCACTCGGCGCTTGTTTCGGAGATTTTCCGCGCCGGAATCAACGCGGTCAACATCGGCCAGTGGGAGGCCGCCAAATCGATCGGAATGTCCTCGGCGCAAGCCTACCGCTACATAATTCTTCCCCAATCAATCAAGTTCATGCTGCCTCCGATGATGGGCGAGGCAGTCCATCTGATCAAGAGCTCGGCCATCGTAAGCGTCATTGCGGTTGCCGAATTGACAACTATCGGCCGGAACATAATTTCGGATACCTACCTGAGCTTCGAAATTTGGTTTACAATCGCGGCCGTATACATGGTTGTCACTCTTCTCCTATCCGTGTTCGTAACTTTTCTTGAAAAGAAGTACGCGGTTGCAACCTAGAGGCACGGCCTCTTCCAAACCCTGAAGGAGGGAAAAAATGAAACTAGCAAGACGAGTATTCGGAGCCTGGTTGCTTGCGGCTATGGCGGCGCTCATCGCAATGCCTTCGGCCGCTCAGCAAACAAGCCAGGCACTTTCCGGCGAAAGCGCAATTGAATCGATCAAGAAGCGCGGGGTCATAAAAATTGGCCTTTCCCTGTTCGTTCCCTGGTCAATGCGCGACAAGAACGGAGAGCTTATCGGATTTGAACTGGATGTCGGACAAAAACTCGCCGACGACATGGGCGTCGATGCCGAATTCATCCCGACGTCTTGGGACGGCATTATCCCCGCTCTGGTCGCCGGCAAGTTCGATGCCATCATCAGCGGCATGTCGATCACCGCTCAGCGAAATTTGACCGTTAATTTCACGGTGCCGTACGCGTATTCGGGACTAGCGATTCTCGCAAACAAAGAGATGACTGAAGGATTTACGCTGGACGATTTCAACAGTCCCGACGTTACCTTTTCCGCCCGTCGCGGCGCGACTCCGGCTATCATGATCGAAAAGAACTTTCCGGAAGCGGAATTGTTGCAATTTGACGAAGACGGCGCGTCAACGCAGGAAGTCATCAACGGGAACGCTCACGCGACGATGGCTGCGCAGCCGACTCCGAACCGCTACGCAAGGGATTATTCCGACATCCTGCACGTTCCGTTCGACCAGCTGTTCGACCCGCGCGGGGAAGGATTCGCGATACGAAAAGGCGACCCCGACGCCATCAACTATTTCAACAACTGGATCGAGCATCATTGGCGCACAGGGTGGCTGCAGGAGAGGCACGACTACTGGTTCGCTACTGAAGAATGGGCCGACCAGGTAGCTCAATAGAACCGCTGCGGCTCGCCGGATCATACCGGCGGGCCGCGATAAATTCCGGTCCGGTTTATTTCCCATGCAAAAAATCAGGAAGAAACTGCATTGGTTCGACCTGGTGCTGATCATCTTGCTGGCAGGATTTTTTGGCTACATCTGGTTCCAGATTGAAGGAAAGCTAAAGTACAATTGGCGCTGGGAAGTAATTCCCTACTACATGTTCCGCTTCGATGAGGAAAAGGGCCGCTGGGTCGCGAATATTCTGGTTCAGGGCCTCATTACGACGATTAGGATCAGCGTCTACGCAAGCATTCTCGCGGTGATTCTAGGCACGGTTCTGGGTCTCGCAAGGTGCGCCAAAAATCTCGCCGTGCGCATGATCGCGAGAACGTATCTTGAGTTTCTTCGAAATATTCCTCCGCTCGTCGTCATTTTTATCTTTTTCTTCTTTCTTTCCGAGCAGCTGGTCGTCGCCTTCAATATCGAAGGATGGGCGCGCGGCATCGCGCGACAGGAAAATAACGAAGTTTGGGAATTCTTCTTCGGCGACATGCGCCGTTTTCCTTCCATGATATCGGGAGTCATCGTGCTCGCCCTGTTCGAAAGCGCTTTCGTTGGCGAAATCGTTCGAGCCGGAATCGAATCTATTGACCGAGGACAACGCGAAGCGGCAAGGTCGCTCGGCATGAGCTGGTACTCGGAAACGAGATACATTATTCTTCCGCAGGCGCTGCGGAGGGTGCTCCCCCCTCTAGCCAATCAATTCATTTCGCTGATCAAGGACAGCTCGATAATTTCGCTTATTTCGGTACAGGAGCTGACATACAAGACGACCGAGATCGTCTCGTCGTCGCGCATGATATTCGAAGCCTGGATAACGACGGCGGGGCTTTACTTCGCCCTGTGCTTCAGCCTCTCGCTTCTGTTCCGGTATCTTGAATCGGCTTCCAAGTCCGACAAAGCGAAGGCGTAGGCGGCAATTGCCCCGCGACATCGAGGAGGGACAAATGTTGAAGGCGGTCGAAAATCTACCCGTTGTCGATTTCGCGACCAAAGCCTACAGGACGCAGCCGTTTCCGATTCTGGCGGACTATGCGCGGCAGTGGCGGGTCGCTCGCAGCACGCGCGGCGTCGAGATATTCGACTACGACCTTTGCCGCGCGTCTATCGTCGATAGCAGGCTCGGAACGGGACACCCGAAACTCATGGAAGTTCTGGGACTGCCGGATGGCTCCGCGCTCGACTACAAGCGCAAATCGATATCATTCTACAACCGGGGAGAAACAAGGCGGAAGCTAAGGCGGCCGATCGTCAGGCTTCTCGGCGAAGGGGCATCAGAAGAGTTTCGACAGGATATTCGCCGGATCGTTTCGCAGGCCATCGATGCCGTAGCGATAGACAGGCCCGTGGACTTGATCGCTGAGTTTTGCGACCGAATTCCGTCAAGCCTCTACTGCAAATGGGTGAATGCGCCTGAAAGCGACTGGAAATTCGTGGCCAAGACATCGCATGTCGTTCAGCAGGTTCACACGCGCGACTCTTCCCGCACCGACGACATCGTCGAAGGATTTGAAAAACTGCTCAGCTATATCGACGAGCGCATCGAAAGTCGCCGCGGCGATTTGGGAGACGATTTGATTTCGGATTTGATACGCGAAACGCACGCAGGGAATTTGACCCACGACGAGGTTCGCACCTGGCTCGTAAAGCTCGCGGAAGCGAACACCGACAATTCTTCGCACCAAATCGCTATCGCCGTCATCGAGCTTGCTTCGAGACCCGATGTCTGGGATCGGCTCGCAAAGGATCCTTCTCTGGCGCCGGCAGCGATTCGCGAGGTCATGCGCTTTCATCCGCGTTCGATCTCCACGTCGCGCGAGGCCTTGGTAGACATGGACATGGCTGGGTACGCCGTTCCGGCAGGTACGCCCGTTTTTGCGAATTTCGGCGCCGCGCACTGGAATTCTCGCCGCTATCCAAAACCGGAATGGTTCAACATCGACCGTCCGGTTCGGCCCTTGCACCTAAATTTCGGCGGCGGCGTCTTCTCATGCGTCGGACGTTTTGTCGTAACAATCGAGGTCGAGGAAACAGTTGCAATGCTAGCGAAGGAGTTCCCCGGATTGCGGCTTGAAAAGGCGAATTTCGATCATTCGCCAATGTTCACTTCAGTGACCGATCTCATCGCTACTTTGAAACCCAACTGACTGACTGAAAGAGATCCTATCGGAGGAGGAGAGACACCGGAAGACAGCCCCGCGGCGGCGCAGTTTTACGCCGATCGATCGAATGCTCGGCCGCGCCCTTATGGCAGGACACTTTCCGATTCCATCCGCCGATTCCTTGGAACGCTTGCATGCCGCGGCGCTGCGGCTTTGCCATCGACGAAATTTGGAAACGCCGTCCGAATGTAGATCCCTAAGCCAAGCGCCAGTTCAAGAACGGCGCTCATCGCGTTGGCTCATCAACGGAAGGATTCGTTCGTCGCTTGGTCAAGAGGGAACGGCGATGCCGGGTGTCGGCAATTGCCGTCCGAGGCGTTCGCGAAGCAATTCGGTTCGCGGCGCCGTGTCGAATTGCCTCCTCTCGCAAGATGAAATCTCGGAGTGAAATCGATCTCCTCCGACGATTAGGCTGCCGCGGTCGAAGAACCCTGCAGCCCGATACCAATGGACGCGCGACGATACGAAGTCACTCAGGAATTGCGGCAACGGATTTGCCGGCGACCTATAGATTGCGACTTTGACGGTCGCGGAGGCCGTTGACCGGCGCGCCATACTCGACATCGATTAGTGGATAGCGACTATCCAGGTGACTCCGCATGCGACCTAGGACCGCTTCTTGCTTCTTCGCGATAGGGTCTCAATTGAGTCTCACTCGATGCCGCTGGAGAAGCCGACGGTCGATCTCCTTGGGATCAAACCCGCGCGCGGCGGCGCCAAGTCAACGCCGGCGCGAAGATCCCAAAAGGCGAATTCCGTAAAATTGCGGGAATCAATCGAATTATCGGGCATGAAGCTGAAATTGAACCCTATCATCAGGGCGAAAATCTACTTTTTTATCGTGTATCGTATTCATGACTGCGCGATGCGCTCAGCCGAATGCGGTCCCGCCTGCGCAACCCGGCGACATGCATTGCGAAATGTTCTCGGGAACGTCATCGAGCACGGCAACCTGCGGCGCCCGGTCCAAGTCCTCGAAGCAGCGCACGTCGAATTGCTCCGTGCCTAGACGTTCTGGCCGAGGGCCGCCCTCGGCGAATACCGGTCGCATGCCCCCATCGAGGCAGCGAACAGCAGCGCCTTGCGCTTGACTCCGTTGAGACGACGTTGAATGGCTGCGCCGGCGCATCGTTGCATCGCGTCGCGCGCTCCACGCTCGGGATCGGCGGTACCACGTAACATGGCTCATGCCGTCCGGATGCATCTCGCGCCATTGCTTCCACTGCAACTTCAACGTCATGCCGCGGCCTGACAGCTTCGTCTCGACATTCGCCCAATCCGCGCCCTCGTTCGCAGACTGAAACTGGCGAGTCGGATAAAGCGCCGCCACCAGCGCCGCATCGTCCATGTCGGCCGCTTCCGGCCAAGTCAAGCCCGACGCCTCAAACCGCTTCAGGGTCCGACCCGCGGAGCGCCGCGCAGTATCGCAGTGGATCGCGATCGCACGGGCGCTGCGTCCCTCGTCAAAATGAAACGCCAGTACTCTTCAAGCCTTCCTCATGGGCAGCCTCCTCCCTGCCAATTCATTCTCCTCGGATTGATCGTTCGAGTCGGATACGTAGACCGGCACTCGGAATCGAGCCAAAGCCGGGCATTTCAAAAATTGGCTAGTGTCCTGGAAACTGCTCGCGCGCGCATTTTGGACCGCCATTGAACATAAGGCTGCGTTTGAATGGATTAGCCGAGATGAAAAAATCTCGGAAAAAAAGAGAGAATCGTTGGCAGAGCAAGGAATCTCGGCGGCGGGAGAAAGCAAGTCTCCGCCCGCCGCGCCTGATGAGAGGGCGGGCCGATCGGCGAAGTAGCCGGCATAGCCGAAAACCGAGACGGATTGCGAACGCGATCCAATCCGCGACCGTAGAAAAGCTGATTGCGAAGGACGCGGCCGCTCGGCGAGGGGAACGGTTGAATACTTCGGCAGCGGCGTGAATCGGATTCCGGGCCTCGACCGCGAAATCCTTAAAACCGGAAGGCGCGCCGAAAATTCGACGCGATCACCTGAATTTTCGACTAAGCCTTGTTATTCGCGTAGGAAGGGTATGCGGCAAGATGGCACGGACCCTGTCCAAACCACGGAGGAGGAGTTGAAAGATCAAAGGCGGCGGCTAGGCGCAGCTTCATGCGCCCCGCGGGAACTCGCCTAGATTTCGCCGCGCGAGGAAAGCCGACTGCCGGCCGGCCGATCGACAATCGGGGCTCCCTGGAACGCAATTGCCTGACCATCGACGAACCCATGCCCGCTATCGCCGAGTCGAAGAATTTCCGGCGCTTTGCCTTCGATGCAGCCGTGCCCCGATCTCCTATTGAAAGGCGCAAACGGGTTCAATCGGGAGCGCGGGATATTGCCGGTTAGCGCGAAAGGGCCGGAGTCGATTTCGGCCTTCATCCGTTTGCTCAATCGGCCATGAAATCAAATTAGCCGCATGGCGATCGAGCTGCTGATTTCCCTACGGTGTTTTCCCGCCGAGACTACGCGACCAATGGCGCCGGCAAACCGGACCTCCGAGATCCGTTGTTCCGATTCGCGGATTTTTTGAATAGAACGCCGATTTAAGATTCGTTGACGCATCGCGGCAGCGGGCTGCGCGCATAGGCAATGCGCTAGGCTTCCGGTGTCGAGCGACGAGGAATTACAATGGTCGAATCTAGCTTGACTATCCTGATCGGGACGACCAAGGGAGCTTTCTTGGCTAACGGCGATCGCAATTTCGGCGGATGGGAAGTCGAGGGGCCATTTTGCAACGGCTGGTCGATTAATCATGTCATAGGCGACCCGGAAACCGGAACGCTATGGGCTGGCGGCGGCGGAGAATTTTTTGGTGCCGGCGTCTGGCGTTCGGATGATTCCGGGAAGACCTGGAAAGTGGTCAGGCTAACCAAGGGAACTATGGATGAATGGGCGGCGGCGGACCCTTCTTTTGCAGAAATGGTAGGCTGGACAGGCGATCCGCTCCCATTCGAAGAATCCTTTTCCGAGGTTTGGAGCCTATGCTACTCGCATGGCAAGCTGTATGCCGGAACAAAGCCAGCGACTTTGTTGGCGAGCCCGGACGGCGGCGAAACCTGGGACAAAGTCGATTCATTGACCGACCATCCTTCCGCTAAAGACTGGAATCCCGGCGCATCCGGACTCTTGCTGCATACGATAGTGCCCCACCCGATCGATCCGGATATAATATGGGTGGGTATATCGGCAGCGGGAGTGTTCGCAACCGAGAACGGCGGGAAATCCTGGGAACGCCGAAACCGGCTCGCCAACGCCGAATCGATTGAACAGATCGATCATCCTGCGGCGCCTAGGGACGGCGAGGTTGGCCATTGCGTCCACAACATCGTGAGAGCTTCGGGATCGAGAGATGTACTATACCAGCAAAATCACCACGGCGTTTGGAGATCATCGGATGGCGGGAGAAGCTGGGAGGACATCACGGCGGGGCTGCCGTCAACATTCGGGTTTCCGGTTCACGTTCACCCGCGCGATCACAACACCATTTGGACGCTTCCGCTAAACAGCGACGTCGCCGGGCGCTACCCGCTTAACGCTTCCGCGGCGGTGTGGCGCTCGCGCGACGGCGGCGCCACTTGGCGGGATCAGCGAAACGGCCTCCCGCAGGAGTTTTGCTTTTTCACGGTGCTACGTCAAGCGATGGCCGGCGATACGCGAAATCCGGCGGGCCTGTATTTCGGCACGAATAGCGGGTCGGTGTTCGCTAGCTTCGACGAAGGTGAAAATTGGCGCGAAATCGCCCGACACCTGCCGACGATAACGTCCGTCGAAGTTCTCGACCTAAACTCTTAGATCCTACAACTCGCGGACATTCCCAAAACAATTTCACCAAGCGCGTCGACGGGCCGTTGTTTCAGCGGGTAGCGGGGGCCAAATTTCTGTTAGTCTGCTCAGATGATCGTCTGGAACTTCATTTGGCAAATGCCGGTGATCGTCCGCCGCGCTCATCGAGCCGCGTTTTTAAACCTATGCGCACTCACCGTACAGACAGGCGAATTTGTCGCTTAGGATCCGGCCTCCGCCCGGAAGCCTAGTTCCGAAAATTCCGGTTCGCGCCATAAGCGAACGACAAATGCGAACTGCCTCAGTTCTTTGCGCTATCGCCCTTGCCGACAGGGGTCGCCCGGTCCGTTACCTGCTTCATGCCCTCGCCCATTGAAAGGCCGAGCTCGTCGCCGAGCTGCCGCAGCGCAGGAAGTTGGACGGCCATTCCAAGGATGGAATCCAAGGCGTGGTTTACCGGCGTCTTCTCGCCGCCGCCTTCGACGCCGCCGGAAACCGCGCCGAGGCCCGTGATGTTGTGCACTTTGATAGATTCGATCCTTTCCGCGGGCTTGACCATCTCGGCAATGGCTCTGGGAATTGTTTCGATCCGCGCAAGTTCCTTCTTTAGGGAAACGTGAGTCTCGTCGAGAGCGTTTTCGGCTTCGTGCAGCGCCTTGCGACCTTCCGCTTCCGCGAGGAGCGATGCCTTTTTCGCTTCGGCCCTTTCCCGTTCGGCATCCGCCTCGGCCCTTGCCGCTTCAAGCTTGGCCGCCGCATGATCGACCGCGGCGTTCCGCTCCGCAGCGGCAAGCGTAGTCAACCTCACTTTGTCGGATTCCGCGCTTTTTTCGGCTTCTATAAGCGCCAGCCGCTTTTCCCTGTCCGCTTCCGCGACCCGCCGCGCCGTAATGATCGCCTCGGCTGCGGTAGCGGCTTCGGCGCGAGCCCTGTCCGCCAGCGCATTCGCTTGGCTTTCCATTTCCGATTTCTCGGCGATCGCTATCGCGCTGTCCTTTTGCTTGATCTGAAGATTCTGTTCTTTGGCGATCACCGAGGCCTCGATTTCCAGGTCGCGGCCGATCTCGGCGGATCGAACCGACTTATCTCGCGCAACCTGGGCTTGGCTTACGGCCTGCTCTTTTTCAATTCGCGCCGCCTCGGCCTCCTTTTCCGACTCCGCTCGCCTAAACGCGATTTCTGCGGTCTGCGCGGCTCTCAAAGTCGCGATTTCCTGTTCCTGAGCGATTCTGGCCTTTTCCTCGTCCCTGTCGATTTCGAGCTTCTTCCTAGTCGCTTCCATCGAAGCAAGCCTAACGGCGACTTCCGCATCCGAATCTATCTGCGCCCGCTCTTTTTTCGATTTAGCGATAACCTCCGCGAGCTTGCGCATGCCCACGGCATTGAAGGCGTTGTTTTCGTCCAGCGAGCGAAATGGCGTTTGATCGAGCGAAGTTAGCGACACCGACTGCAGTCGCAGCCCGTTTTCGGCCAAGTCGCCCGCGATAAGCGATCTTACGCGGCTAGAAAATTCGGCCCTGCCTTCGTGGGCTTCGTCCATGGTCATCTGCGCGGCGACGGCGCGAAGCGCGTCAACCATTTTGCCTTCGACAATCTCGCGCAACCTTTCGGCTTCGAAAGTTCTGTGCCCCAGAGTCTGCGCCGCCCGCGAAACCGCATCCTCGGTGCCATCAACGGCCACCGAAAAGCTCGCTCCTATGTCGATTCTAAGGCGATCGCGCGTTATGAGACTGTCTTCGCCGGACCGCTTAACTTCCAGTCGAAGCGTACGCATGTTAACTTCGGAAACCTCGTGAAAATAGGGCAGCGATATGGCTCCGCCCGCCATGATTACTTTCTGCCCCCCAACGCCGGTTCGTATCAGGCTGACTTCTCTGCTGGCCTTCCTATAGAGCTTCGCCAGCACTACGATGATGATAACCGCGGCAACGACTGCCGCGACCAATACTGTCCAGAATGCCGACATCGCTCTCCTCCGTCGATTTCAGTCCGGGACCGACCCGGAACGGAACAAGTCCTCGGCTCCTACCTGCGGCGAGACAAAACGAATTCATACTCCGCATGGAAGCACGGGTCCGGAACCCTCGCCCCGTCCGGCGCGCGCAATCCCGTTCGCTTGCGGAACGGAATAATGAGACTGTCCTTTACGCCGAATACCGGATCGCTGTCCAAATACTGGTCGCCTTCCACGAACATCATCGTGGTCAAGCGAACGAATCCCGGAGCCGTTACCCTTACATGTACATGCGCTGGGCGCATGGGCGACCGGTTCGCCGCGTTCAGAAGTTCGCCAACCGGGCCATCGTCGGGAATAGGATAAGATGCCGGCAAAATCGAAGTAAACCACACGCGCCCGTCGTGGTCCGACCGAAAAACGCCGCGCAACGCCGTTCCTTCAACCGAAGGGTTCATGATATCGTACGAACCGTCGTCGTCCGAGTGCCAAATGTCGACGCGTGCGCCATTGACCGGATTGCCCTGCGGATCCAGTACGCGGATCGAAACCAGCAGCGGCTCGCCGCGAAGACCGCCGGAAATATCGGCCCCGCTTTCGAAATGCGGCCGGTCTTCAATGAAAAACGGACCAAGTACCGAGTTTTCCGTCGCGCCATCGAGGAAGCGATGGTTGATCATATCGACCCGGGCCGTGGCGCCCGTGACATCCGAAAGCAGTACGAACTCCTGTCGTCCATCCTTGCACATCTGCCCGGTTCGAGTCAGAAAATCGATTGCGAATTCCCACTCCTCCTCGGTTGGCTCTACTTCCTCGAGAAACGCATGCAGATGCCGAGTAAAAGCGTTCAAAATTTTTCGCGCGCGCGGGTTTCTGGTTTCCTTCATGGTTTCCAGAACCGCCGAAGTCAAATTCTCTTCCCGCAGGTCTCGGCCGTGCTCGCCCGGCTTGAGCTGCCGTCGCTCCTTTCTGTCGCGGGTACCCTCGGATTGATCGGGATAGTGATCCGCAACGAACTCCGAAGGCGGATTGGTCGGCCATTCGACAACCGCCGTTTTAAAAGATTCGCGGTCAAAAAGCCTTCCCGCGTATGCGCCGACATTGTTTCGAGGCGCGTCGTTGAGCCGATGCCCGCCCTTCCAGCAAAAATCCATGCCCAGCCATTTCAGCCGGAACAGGCTCACGGCCCAAAACACGTCCGCCATAGTGTAGGTGCCGCCGCACACCCAGTGCCGACCGTCCTCCAAGCGGGTCTCCAGTTCGCCGACGATCTTCAATGCTTCGGCGACCGCGCTGCGCATCATGTCCGGCGTCGCGACGAACGATCTAGCGGCGGCTTCCTTGATTATCTTGGAGTCGTATGCGGAAATCAGGTCGGGGTCGCCTACGGCAAGCGACCGGCCTTCCATAAGCTTCATGATTTTGTAGTCATGAATGCGCGGCATTTGTTGGCGTATCTTCGCCGGCCTAAAGTCCCCCTCTGGATGCGCGCCATAGAGCAGCGCAACATGGGGCGTACGGTCGACAATGGCAATCTCGTCGGCTATGTCGCGCCGGGACCTGTGGGGCAGCAGGTCCGTTCCGCTTTCGCAACTCGCGGCGACATGGTCGCAAATCGCCGTGCTATCAACCAGAACGGTTCCCGTGGATTTATCGACCAGAGTCGGCACGACGCAAGGATCGAAGCCTTCGGTCGAAATCGACGATCTTCCCGTATATCCGTTCACGAACTCCCTGCCTCGTCCGCCGTGCAAACGCAGGCGGACGTAGCCGGGATGGTAGTTCTCCATCAAAGGCGGCAGTATTGCTATGTCGTGGCTGACGTAGCTCGCTTCCTTTTCAGCCAGAACGGCGCGAACCTTGTGGGAGCAAATAGAGAGGCCGAAATGGTAGAGTTCGAAGAGGTTTTCGCCGGCGCCGATTTTTCGGTTGCGTTCAGGATCTGAAAGCGGCGCGTTGGCCGCAGCGACCATTTCTGAAATATCTTGCGCCATAGCCCGCTAATTACCGTTGCGACGAGAAATTGGCAATTGAATGCACGCGGATTTAGGCAAACATTTGATCTTCATTGAGATATGCGCGAATTCGACTTGTCGGCAAAACTGCGCCGGCAATGAGCTTCGAACGATTCCAGGATTTTCGTTTTCGCAATTCCGCGCATTGTCGCCAAGCCGAGAACCATGGGCCGGAACCGTCCCGCCAGTGCGACAGGCGCCAGCGAACCGCCGTCGGGAGCCTTGTAGGCGCTGAGCCTCATGTTCAGCAAACCGTAGCCGTAGCCATTGGCGACCAGACTGAGCATGACTGGCACGCTTCCGGCCCGTTCCGCTACATTCGGCCTTAGGCCCTTCTCCTGAAAGACGGAAAGGAAATATTCGCGGCTTAGCGGCAGATCCAGCAGCACCATGGGCTCCGGCGCGATGTCGCTCAATTCGACCGAAGAGCGTTCCGCCAGCGGATGGCCGGCGGGAAACACGGCGTAGGGAGGTAGATCTACGAATGGCTCGAAGTCTATGCCGGCCGGAATCTCAAGGTCGTAGGTTAGGACTACGTCGACCTTCGCTCTCTCAAGCATCGCCACGAGATCAAGCTGATGCCCATCATACTGAGCGACGCTGGAGCCAGGGTATTCCCTTTCGAAACTTTTCCGGAGAGCGGGCATGAGCAGCGGCGCGACGGTCACGAGGCAGCCGACGCTAATGGTTCCCTTCGTCGTCCCCGCGATTTCATTGGCAATGTCCTGGAGGCCGCCCGCGCCGTCCAATACCTGCCTCGCCGCTCGGAAAAAGCGCTGGCCGCCTCGCGTTAACTCCATTCCCTGAGCATGCCGGCGAATGAAGAGCTGTATGCCGAATTCCTTTTCCAAATGCGAAATCGCCGCGGAAATGGAAGGAGGCGAAACATTGATGCCCTTCGATGCGAGCGCAATGCTGCTAGCCTCGCCGACCGCTACGAAGTATTCCAGCTGCCTGAGCGTAAATCTGCACGCCATTCAGCGACAATTGCATTTTTTTGGAACGATGGCAAAGACGAAGGCATTCGTACGCACGGGACAGTCAGGCGCCGAAAGCGAAACGACTATTCGTCTCCGGGCACTCCGTAGCTAGGCGCGGACTCCGGATTCAATGCCCTTGAAACGTAGTCCTCGAGTTGCGGCTTGTAGAGACTCCATACCCTGTCAAGCTCGGCGATCGGGTCGCTGTCGCTCCAATCGACTCGCACGTCCGCGACGGGCCAGGCAACTTCGCGCACGAGATACATGCCCGCGGAGTGGACTGGACCGGCCTCTCCGCCTGCGTCCAGCGCCGCGCGCATAGCCCGCAGCAGCCTGTCGCCTAGATGCCCTCGACTGCCCTCGAACGCTTCCAGCATCGCATCGGGCACGGCCTCGCGGGCTAGTAGATTCCCCGCGCAAGCGGCGTCGACGCCCTGCGCGGACGACCATGTGCCGAGCGTTTTTTCTCCGGAATGCACCGCGGTGTTTCCGTGTTTGTCTATCGCCAGAAGCTGGCGGTGCGGCATATGCATTGCCGTCCTGGAAAGAATTGCCACGGCTTCGGTCGATGTGGCCCCCTGCTCCATCAATTCAAGGCACTTGCCGCGGAGGGTCGGGTCGGTGACATTTTGGCTGGATACGGCTCCCACTCCAGCCCTGGCGCCGGCGCATCGGGCCGCAACGGCTGGAGAAGAAGACGAAACGGCAGTGCCGAACATGCCGCTTTCTCGGCAGCGCGCTACAATTGAAAACGTCATTTCGATATCCTACTCCTGATCGGGAATAACAGCCGTCGCTTCGATTTCCACAAGCCATTCGGGGCGCGCCAGGGCGGAAACGACAACTCCGGTCGAAACGGGATGAATTCCTTTAAGATATTCGCCCATCGCGCGATACACGGCTTCGCGATGGCGAATGTCCGTTAGATAGACTACGATTCTAGCGAGATGCTCCATGTTTCCGCCCGACTCCTCCAAGAGCATTTTTATATTTTCCATCGCCTTGCGAGCCTGGCCCGCCGGATCGCCCATGTGCAAACTTTTCGACGTTTCTAAATCCTGTCCGATCTGGCCTCTGACGAAAACCATTGTGCCCTTCGCCACGACTGCCTGGCAAAGATCGTTGTCGAGCTTTTGCTCGGGATAGGTATCGCTCGTATTGAACGGCCTAATTCTCTTGTGTTTCATTTCTGAAATTCCTTGGCTGCGCGGCGCCGTCGTCGAAAAACTCGCGGCACAATTCGGCGAATGCGGCCACGATCCCGGTATCTTCGGCGCCCTTCCTGCGCGCAAGTACCACGCGGCTGGGCCGGACCCGGTCAAATAGCGGGCGCGTCGTCAGCCTGTTGCCGTCGTATGCCAAGTTCGCGGCGGGCCTAGTCGTAAGAAGCGAGTAGCCAAGGCCGCGCGCGACCATGCCTCGCACCATCTCCAATGATCCCGACGTGTAGGCGACACTCGGCTCCAATCCCGCGTTCAGGAACAGCGAACGAAAATATTCGGAACTGGGCGGCGCATCGAGCAACACCATTGCGCGCGGAGCCAGCTGTTCAAGCTTAAGTACGCTGAATTCCGCCAGCTTGGAATCCTCGGCCAGAAGAACATACGGGTCGAGTTCCGCGAGAGGTTCGACTTCAACCCCCTCGTCCAAATCGAAGTCGTAAAGTAGCCCCAAATCCGTCTCGCCGGACCGAAGGCTCTCGACCACTCGGCGATGGTCGCCTTCGACCAGTTTTACTTGCCCGCTTTGCCGTGTTCCCAGCCGTTCCAGAATACCCGGGAGCACGAATGGCCCGAATGTGTGAAAGCACCCGATGCGCAAGTCGCGGCCTTCCAAGGCAATGCCCGAAGAAATCGACTCGACTGAATCGATTCGCGTGGCCGTGCCGTAGGCGCGCCTGGCGTAGATTAACGGCGACCCCGTGCCGGAAATATAAATTCCATTGACTTCGCCGATAATGACATGGTGCGTGCCAACAATGCTCACGCCCGAAACGATGCAGTCGAATGCCACCAGCGGATTTAATAGTCGGGGCGATCCCGATTTTTCCTCGATCCATTCCGCGCATTCGAATTTATCCGAGACTGTATCCTTGAATCGGCCCGCAAAGCTGTCGGCGATATAGGACTGGTCGTCTCGAAGGACATTGACGCAGAATACCTTGTTTTCGAGAATATTGTTCGCAGCGGGGCTGAGTTCGTGCACGCAAACCAGCAATGTGGGATTGCGAGAATCGGCGGACACCGGCGCCATAGAAGAAACGGTTACGCCGGCGCGCCCGGCCGAACCGGCGGTGGTCACGACGTTGACGGTGCTGGCCGCGCGGCTCATGGCGCTTAGAAACCGGCGCCGCAACTTTGAATCGCTTGGCTCGACCATCGGCCTTTCTCTGAAGGGAAATCGCGACCAATATTTCTAGGACGGGTTTCGCGTCGATTCCTTGTACCACCGCTCGACAGCAATGTCGCTACCCTTGCATTCAACGCCCTTCATGACTTTGTCCGACAATCCCGCCGATTCCCTAACGAAGCTCAACGGACCGTCCCAATCAAAATTCCGGTATACGGCCGCAAGGTGGGCGAATGGCGGCGACTGCGCAAACAACTGAAAGGTAAGCCTGTGGCCGGCATAGTCCGAATTGAGAAGGTCGCGCGCGAAAGCAAGCAACTTTCGGCGATCCTCGGCAATCCAGTCTTCGTTGATCGAATAGTATTTTTCCATCCAGAAGCGCGTATCGGGCGCCGCGAAGCTCGCAGCATTCGGAGTAACGCAAATCTGGCCGCCGCAGAGCTCTCGCGCGAGGTGCATCATGGCGGGCAAATTAGACATGGCGTGCACCCTTCCCGTATAAAGCAGCGACTGATTGGGCATCTTCAGCCCGGCCGGGGAGTCTTCGGCAAGAGCAATCGAGGCGGTCAAGTGAGCATTGATGCCTTCGCGCCAGACTGCCAGAGTAGCGAGCTTTTCCTGCACGGCGGGCTGCTTTTCCAGTCCGGTTTGCCGAGCGTTGAACAGAGCGGCGCCTATCATCATGTCGGCCTGCTTCAAGGTGCGTTGAACGAAAGCGAACGCGGAATACCGGTGCAGCGTGGCTCTAATAAACGTCGCAGCGGCGGTGTGACGGCAAAACAGAACATTCTCCCAAGGTATCAATACGTTGTCGAATACTACCAGAGTGTCGATTTCGTCGAACCGGTTGGACAGCGGATAGTCTCTCGAATCACGCCCGGCACCGGCGAATCCCGAACGGCATATGAATTTGAGATTGGGCGAACCTAGATCGCAAATGAATCCTACCGCATAGTCGGAAAGGGATTCGTTACCCCAATTCGCGATAGTAGGCTTGGTAAACGCCTGGTTGGCATAGGCAGCGGCAGTTTCGTATTTCGCCCCGCGAACGACGATTCCCGCGTCGGTTTCGCCGACGATGTGGAGGAGCATATCGGGATCCTGATCTTGGGGCGCCTTGGAGCGATCGCCCTTCGGGTCCGTATTCGCCGACACATGGAACGGGTCGGACCGCAGCACCTTGTCAACATGGCTGCGAATATTGTCCGCGAATCTCGGATCGACCTGGTTCAACAACTCCTGACCGTCGTAGAGAGACCAAACCTCTCCAACGGTTTCATCGCCGACGCGCGTTACGACGCCTCCGATTTCCTCGAGCACCGTATCGGTGGCGCGGCGCTTCGCCCACCAGTCGTCGCAGGACTTCGGCAATGAATTGCCGACCGCGTTCACTTCGCCGTCCTGTTCGACCGTCATAACATTCCTTGTCGAGGGATCATGCTGCATGTCGAAAATGCGGGCGCGAATGTCGACTATTGGCTTAAACATCGGATGAGCGGTCACGTCCTCGACTCGCTCACCGTCCATAAAGACCTCGCGCCCGTCCCTGATTGATTCCCTATATTCTTCACCGGTGCGAATCATCTAGCATCCCCTTTTCGCCGCGCGAGTACCTGCAACGAATCCTATTTTCGCCGAACGCATTATTGAAAGAATTCTATTCCGTTGCTTTGCTTCGGAATTTCCGAATAATGGATTCAAGAGTCGCCGAGGCGGGCAAGCTCGTTGCCGCTAATTTTCCCTCGCTGACAAAAAATCGTTTCTGAACGCGCGGTTGCTGCAAAAAATTCGCAAAAATTTTTCCGGCGACCGCATATCAGGAATAGCTCGACCGAAGGCGTCCAGTCGACAGCCCGCCGATCGGCCTGCCAAAGCCTTTCGCGGGTGCGCTGATCCGCTGCGCTCGCGCATACCCGTCCCCAGCGCATGTCGCGTACGGGCTCCTAAGCGCGACGCGGTCGAACTACCCATGGGTTTACGAATTGAAATGTTGGAGGCCGAACTGCACGCCCCCCGGCTTGCGATCATATATCAGCTTCAATCTGAACTTAATTTGGAACCAGAGCGGAACAAGTGAGTTCAACTCGTTGACTTCATTAAATTTTTTCTTGAAAAAACGGCTCCATGCCTGGACTCCTGTTGCCATAAACCATCAGTTGGCATTATCGCGCAACGTTTAATCAGGAAATCATTTGATCGAAAATGTTGCCGCGCAGAAATTGGACGCGGCCCTCATCGTCAACGTCGCCCCGAACGGAGGCTCCCGTCCGGCGATCCTCATTCGCGTGGCCTGATCGGGAGGGGAACTGCCGCGAACCTCTCCAAAATGCAGCCCAAGTTCGTCGACGCGGCGGCCATGCGAAGGTCGCTTCCGCACGGCCACTTTGCTGCGATCCCGGGGATGCTCAGGTCGCGGGGAATCGCGCGGATCGTCGACCTCGCAGCCCCGCAGTCGCCGCTGATTGACCCCGGGTCTAAGCTCGCCTGCGCCCGGGCGCTGTCGCCGGAGCCAGCGTCCTCCAGGCTAGGCGAGATTCTCGGCCTCGGCCCTATCTATGGACGGCAAAGAGATGCTGGCGATGCTGGACTGGCTGAGCGAGCGCCGGCCTCGGATCGTGCGGAGCCTGGCCGATCGCTATCTGAAGAACGACAACTCGCTGATCCTATGCGACTCTACGACAACGTGGATCCAAAGGCTGACTCCGACTGGACTCAGTCTTTCCGGGGAGCATTGCCCGACGGACTGCTGATTTCACGAGTGTAGCCATCTGGTTTCGCCCACGGCAGCCATCCGATTTCACCATCGTAGCCGCCCCTCGAGGCGACCGGCTTCGCTTTGATTCATAGTGCCGGCCTACATCTCGAATACAAGCGATCAATCCGAGGAGCAGGGAATGGCGCAGATGAGGCTGCCCATGAGGAAGGTGAAATAGGTTATGGAATTTCATTTCCACGAAGGACGGAGCGCCCGCGCGACCGCGACCCACTGCGGTCTTGCGCGGCGCTACGCGGGACAAACTCTGAAGCGATTCGAAGCTTCGGGCCCGACGCGGCCGGAAACGGGCATTATGCAGGATCTGAAAGTATGCCCCCTTCCGCTCGCCGCATCCGATAGAGTTTCTTGCGCCTTCGGTTCTGTTCCCGACCGCGCTCGCTCACCGCATTCAAGCGGCGGGCATGGCTGCAGGATTTCGAACATTGCAGGCGGCCGCGGCCGCAGGCCCGGCAAAGAATCACCTGACGGCTGCGCCGCCCGAAGAAGAATAGCCGACTCTCAAGGCGCTTCCGCCATCTCCGCTTTACAGGTAGGCGCCCGGACAAGTCCCGCGCGCGGGCAACCGGATCTACGCCTGGGCGGTTGCGGACGAGAGGCAAGGAGGTAGGCGACATGGGCAATAGGAGCCAAACAATTATAAGAGTGAGAACTATAAGGAATTGCGGCGAATCGCCAGAGTCTCGCGCGTCCAAAAAAGCCATCGACATGGCTGATCGAGGAGTATTTCAAGCCGCTCAAGATCGGCGCGAGAATCAAGGGCCGGAGGCCCGACCAAGCCTACGACCTGCGCAAGTGCCCGGCCTTCGACGCGATCACCGCCTGCAGCGCAATGTCTATCGAGCGCCTCGCCCGCTCCGAGCCGGACGCGCCCGCGCGCACTGTCTTTCGCGAAGACGAAATCAGGGTTCTGGCCGTCGACATGTCCAAGCTGAACCACCGGGGAAAGCGCGGCAAGGCCCGCCGCGATCCGACGATCGCGAGATTCGCGGTCGACCCAGCCCGCCTCGCCGGATTCATCCCGACGAAGCGGCGGCCGATGCCGGGAACTAAAAGACTACGGGAGGGATATATGCTGCTATCCCTGTTCGTCGACAACTTCAGAGCCATGCGAGACTACGGCGCGCCTTGAGTCAGCAATGTCCAGTTGAAAGGCAAACAGCTCCAACAGCGGATGGACAATCGATCGCAGGTCGACGTCGACCGTCGAAACCTTGTCGCGATCAACGAGCCCTCTCCATCCTTTGCCAGCTGTCGCCGATCCAGCCCGAACAATCCCGGCGTCGGGATTGCCGACCTCGATCCAAGACGCGCCGCCTCCCGAGACGCCGAAAAGAGGCTGTTGACCATCCCGCGGCGGATATGGCGCGAGGCGGGACGCCGCGGCCATCGAAGCGGAGGACAAGTAATTTCATTCAAGCGAGGCTTGCTCTCGCTGCGGTTCTGGCAAGGCCCTGCCGGTTCAGTTTCGGCGAACTGTCGAATGCGGCGATGGCGGAAGCGAAACCGGGCGCGACCGCAAAGCGGCCCGCAACCTCGAAAGCTTGGTCCCTTGCTCCGCGGCGTCGGCCTTTAGAGAGGGACTCTCCGGCGCGACGACCGAAGCCCGGCAAAGCCTCTTTGCAACAGGCGGTGAGTCCACGGCGCGATAACGGATGCGGCGTCGTCTAGCCCATGCGCTCGCCGGTTTCCGCGTCGAAAACGTGAGCAAGAGAGAAGTTCAGTCGAAACTGGAGCCGGTCCCCTGCGACAGTATCGAAACGGCCCCGGATCAGTATCGTAATCTCGCCGCTCGGCGCGGACGCAACGATGTGCGTGTCGAGGCCGGTAACTTCGACAAGGACTACGTCAACCGGAATCTCTCCAAAGGGTTCACCGTCTTCCGAATCCGGACCGGATCCCGGCAATGTTATGTGTTCGGGCCTAATTCCTAGTAAGCATTTCTGACCCGGAATGGTCTTGTCTGCGCCCGGCAGCGCACCCGGCGGAATGGGGATAGGAGATCCGCTTTGCGGGTTGAAGCATAATTGACCACGTGCTCGTTCGAAGGTTCCACCCATCAGGTTCATTGCGGGAGAACCGATGAATCCGGCCACAAAGACATTCGCCGGCCTGTCGTAGAGTTCAAGCGGAGTGCCCACCTGCTCGATCCTGCCTTCGCGCAAAATTATAACCTGTTCGGCCATCGTCATCGCCTCGACCTGGTCGTGCGTCACGAAGATCATGGTCGCGCCCAAGCGCTGATGCAGCCGCTTAATCTCTGCCCGCATCTGAACACGAAGCTTGGCGTCAAGATTTGAAAGAGGTTCGTCAAAGAGAAACACCTTCGGGTTTCGGACTATCGCCCGGCCCATCGCCACCCTCTGGCGCTGGCCACCCGACAGATGCCGCGGGTATCGGTCCAGCAGGTCTTCGAGGCCGAGTATACGCGCGGCTTCCCACATGCGGTCGTTGCTTTCCGCGCGAGTGCGGCGCGCCATCCGCAGAGTGAACAGCATGTTCTCGGCGACTGTCATATGCGGGTAGAGCGCGTAGTTCTGAAATACCATCGCCACATCGCGATCCTTTGGAGCGAGATCATTCACCGCATTGCCGTCAATGTAAATTTCTCCGTAGTCAATGTGCTCAAGGCCGGCGATCATGCGGAGCAACGTGGATTTGCCACAGCCCGATGGGCCGATCAGCGCCACAAAACGCCCCGCGGGGACTTCAAATTCGACGTCGCGCAACACGGCATCCCTGCCGAAGTCCTTGCCGACCGAACTGAATACAACTTGCGCCATCGATGTCTCGCTCGTCTACCGGTTATCCAAGTCAGGGTTTGGAACTTCCGCCTCGGTCAGTGCATGCGCGCCTGCTCCCTCTGCTCGCGGCCCGCATTGCCAGAAAGAGGTGTCAAGTGCGCACGTCGGGGGCGTGTCCGGCGGAATAATTCCGAGTCTGCGATAAGCGCGTAGATTCTCAGCCCATCGTTCATGATCTATGAAACCGATACGTTCCGCTCCGTCTCCGCCGGCAACTAGCTGATGAACAAGGCGTAGCGCCGTTATCTCACGTTCCGGATCCTCCATTGGCGCTCCGACGCGGCGAATCGAAGCTGCGGCCCGGTCGAAGTTTTCCAAGCAAGCGCACCAGCCCGCGAACGATGCCCGAAGAAACTGCTCGTATGTTTGGCGGTGCGCGGCGAGTGCCTCATCGGGCGCAAAGACAACTTGCGCATAAGGGTGCAGCTTCGGATGCCGAAGCGAAAACGTAGAGACGGACACGCCTTTGGCGGCCAATTCGAGCGGCTCAGCTACCGCATAGCCCTGAACGGCGTCGAAGCGTCGCTCCAAAAGATTGTCTAGGTCATGTGTAACTTCGAAAAGGCTCAGCTCCTTGCGGCCGATGCCGTGAAGTTCCAGCATTCCTTCGAGTATCCGAATGCCGTCGCAGTGCATGGCAACTCGTTTTCCGCGCAGATCGGCGATAGACCGAATCCCCGATTCCGATCGGCTCATCATGACCAAAGGAGTTTGCCGGAACATCGCCGCCAGGGCACTGACCCTCGCACGTCCGCGGGCCCTTGCCGAAACAACGAGATTATCTTCGGCCGATCCGGCGCATAGCCCGCCTGCAACGACTTTTTCCACGATGCCGTATCCATCTTCGACCCAAGGGACCAGCGTAACATTCAAGCCGGCGCTTCGGTACAACCCGCGATCAAGCGCCCAGCAGATGCCGGCGAATTGGACGTTCGGCAGCCAGTCGAGATAGAATGTAAATTCTTGGCGCATTCAAATTGCCATTTCCGTGACAGGCGGTGTAGTCAATACGGAAACGGACGGCTTCTTCATATGAAGCGATCCGGGTCAACGGAGTCGACATACTCGATACGCATGTCGGGAAAACGGGACTTCAGCCATTCGCAGCATGCCTGCATGCCAGGTGTTTCCGTGGCACAATGTCCCGCCGTGATCATCGCCAACCCGCAGTCGCGCGCGAATTCCAGATCTCGCCACTCGACCAGTTCACCGGTCAGCGCCGCGTCGCAGCCGTGTTTCGTAGCGCGCTTCACGATGTCGATGGCACCGGGACTACCCCAATCCAGCGATATCTTGCGAACCGGCAGCTTGGGATCGCCGCAGTAACGAATGCCGGACTTTCCAAGCCGCTCGGCAATGTGGGCTGCAATTTCCTCTAGCGTTGTTACGGGAGGCGCATATATGTAGTCGGGCGACACTTGGACGTTGCTCCAGCCAAGTGTTCTGGCAAGCGCATAGCCCATCCCATAGTTCGGGAATTGGTCCCAGCCGTCGTGAAAGCGATGGACAACAAGGTTATTTTGGTCAATTAGGCGCTGTTTTCGCTGCCCCTGAGGGGTTGCCATCTTGTCGGGAAGATCCAGCGCGGGCGTCTGCCGCTCGTCTCCGTAAGGATAGAAGTACGGATGGTGGTAGAAGACCGGTTCGTGCGCGAGCACGAAATTAAGCCCGCGTTCCGCGGAACGCTCCAATACATCGATGTTGGGCAGCCAGGTCACGGCAATGCCCTTGACCTCGGCATCCGGGTCGCCGGCCATGATGCCATCAACTTCGTCCTCCGGGGTATGGGGCGGGGCCTCGCGGGCCAGCCAGCTGTCAAGTTCTGATGCACGCATTTTCGTTCTCCATCAATTCGAGTTCGGGTTCCTATTCGTAGCCCCCGGCAGCGAAACCGCGCACGAGGTGCTTCTGCAACACAAGAAAGATCAAAAGTATCGGAACCGTTGCCACCGTGCTAGCGGCCATTAGAAGGCCGAACTTGATGTTCTGCCCTCCACCTGTAAGCGCATCCAGCGTGATCGTAATCGTACGGAGTTTATCGCTGTTGATCAATACCACCGGATACAGGTACTCGCCCCAGCAAAGAATAAAGACAAAGATCGAGGTTGAAACTACTCCCGGCAAGGCCTGCGGCAACGCGATCAGAAAGAATGCTTCGAACCGGTTGGCGCCGTCCACGACAGCGGCCTCTTCCATCGTCTTCGGAATCGTCTGGAAGCAGGCACGCATCATCCAGATTCCCAGGGGCAATGTGAAACTCAGATAGCTGAGGATGAGGCCGGCATGCGTATTGACCAACCCTGCCATGCGCAGTCCGATGTAGAACGGTATGATCAGCACGATCGACGGAACCATGTAGGCGTAGAGACTGATCCGCGCGACCCATTCGGCGGCTGGCGTCAGAAACCTGGTCAATACATAGGCGCTCATGGAAGCGAGAATGACCGTCACCAAAGTCACGAAGCAAGAAATCCACGCAGTGTTAAACAGATGCCATAGGATGCTCGTCTGCTCAAACAGGTCGATATAGTTCTTGGGCGTGACCTCCCGCGGGATCAGCGTGCGTTCGATCGAAATTTCCCGAAAGTTCTTTATCGAGGCGGTTACCATCCAGTAGAATGGAAACAGCACTAGAAACAGGAGGAGGAGGACCCCTCCGTATACTGTGACGAAATAGAAAGCGGATGTCTTTTTCCTGTTGCGGCGCGGCAACTGCTTTTGCGCTGGAAGAGGAAGCGTGGTCATGATGTGTCGTAGGCTTTTCGCAGACGCGCGCCGACGCGGAAATGAACCGCCGCCAGCAAGGTCACGAACACCATCAGGGACACGGATACGGCCGAGGCGTGGCCCATCCGGAACAACCCGAACGCCTCTTTGTATGCCATGATTGGCAGAACTTCGGTGGCGCCAATCGGACCGCCCTCCGTCAACAACCAGATCATGTCGTAATTTCGAAAAGCCCAAATCGCCCTGATCAGAACGACGACCATAAGGGCGGGTGCAAGAAGCGGCAAAGTCAGGTGGAAAAAGCGCCTCACGGGCCCGGCGCCATCCAGCGCGGCCGCTTCGTAGATGTTGTCCGGCACGTTCTGGATAGCTGCGAGAAGGGTAATTGCGGCGAAAGGAAACCACGTCCAAGCCGATATCAGGATGACTGCCATCATTGCGTATCTTTGATCCCCGAGCCAGGGAACCGAGACAGTTTGCGCGCCGATAAAGCCTAGGAAGTCGTTCAGGATGCCGCGACCGCTGAAGATGAACTTCCAGATAAACGCCACGACGATTGAAGGCACGATGTAGGGAAAGATCACGAGCGCCCGGAGAGGGCCGCGGCCCCGGAACTTGCAGTCTAGCAGGATTGCTATGGCAAGACCGAAAACTGTGGCAACCGCGGTGGAGCCTACTGTAAAGACGACTCCGTTCCAAAACGCAAACCAAAAATCGGCATCGGTCAGAAGGTCGCTGTAGTTGGATAGTCCGACGAAACGCCAAGTGCGTATCAGCGTGTTCTGGATAAAAAAACCTAGGCCGAACGTGTAAATGATCGGTAAGGCGACCACCAATGCAATAACTAAAGTGGTCGGGCCAAGAGCCACGTAGTAGAAGATGCGTTCATCGCGGAATTTCAGTCGCGGAACGCTTCGATTGCGACTCGCGGATTTTGCCGACTGGTTGGCCATTCCGCCGAGCCTCAGGTGGATTGCCCTGGCAATTCGGGCCTTGACTGATTCGACATTCCCGAGATCCTGATTCCTACCGAATTTGTGGACCAGCAGATGTCCAAAGTTCTGAAATATAGAGGTTCGAGCGAAGCGAGCGGATCCATTGCGGCAGTCTCCTTGTCCGGTACCTTGCGGCTAAAGTTGGAATTTGGAAAAATGGCGCCGCAGGCAAATGACGTTCCTTCATGACTGAATGCGCGAGCGCAGCACCGTCGACGACTTGCGCGGGCCAGGAACCCAGATGCCAAGTTCACGCTCCGACGAAGCATTTCGGATCCGCAATTGAGACCGCCTGCTAAATCTGCCCGAAGCCTGCCCCACTCTGCGACAGTCATTGTAGTACTGGGTCTCGAGAGATTCGACGAATCCCGGCAAGCCACGCGCCCGTGCTGGCTCCATCTAGAATCCGCCTGCACGTCCGGCGAGTCTTCCAGTCGGCTGACCGTCGAAATTCCATGAACCTGGGCACATGCGAATTCTCATCTCGACGAAACGAGACATTCAAAATACTGGACCAGTGACAAATGGCGCAATGGTACCACATGACATGACGTTCCCTTGGACGCGTCTGAATCCGCCGTGATCTGCCGGGGCATGGACCGCCAAACGCAACCGGGGTATCGGCAATCGTTTTCGACACCGCCGAATCCGCCGCCGCGGCGCACCGTTCCCTTCGAAAATATCGGACGCACAGCGCCAGCTACTCGAACTACCGGTTGACCTGGCAAACCAACCGGGAGGGCGGTTCATATCCGCCCTCCCAGGACCTTTCCAGGATCAAATCCGCAACAAACTATAGCCGACTAGGATTTGTTCCCCGAGCCTACTGGATTGCCGCCTTTTGAGCGTCGAAATCGGCCTGCAATTCGAGAATCTTCTCCTTGCCCCAAGCGGCGGCCTCTTCCGCGGGAACGTCCTGCAGAAGCACCATCTGGATCATTTGCGGAAGAATATTCGCCGCGTTCAAGGCACCTGCATAGTAGTTTGGCTGGTGATCCGGCGATTCCCAGCCCAGCGAACGCCCGTAGGCCACGGCGTCGTAGACGATTCCCATGTCCTCAATATGAGACTGGATAAGCGGGTCGTCCATGTACAGCGGGCTGTCGCGGTACGACACCAGCGGCGGCGTGAGATGGACAGGGACCGTGCGCAGGAACGGCAGCAGGTATTCCGGCTGCATCATGAAATCCAGGAATTCTATACCGAGATCCTTGTTCGGAGCCTCCGACATGATCGCATGCGATTTTCGACTTAGAGGTCCAGCACGCATTTTCCCCATTGGCTGGTGCAGAACCCTTGTGTGCTCGGTCAGCGGGGGATTGTCCCTAGCGGTGTGCACCAGTAGGCGGCCGCCGTACATAGAAATCGCTACTAGTTCGGCCGTGAAGGCATCAATGCTGTCCCACCATTCCCAAGTCGAGCTTTCGGGGGGCGAATACTGGTGTAGCTGCTTCAGGAAGTTGAGCGCTTCGATGGACTCGGGGCTGTCGACGATGGGGTTCAACTCGGTATCGAATACGAAACCGCCGTTCTGCCAGAGTAGAACCTCGTAATGCCATGCCGTCCACTCGCCCGGGCCCGCGGCGATCGCGATGCCGTAGAAATTGTTTTCGGGATCGTTGAGTTGCTCGGCAGCCGACAGAAAATCCGCCCATGTCTGTGGCGGCGCAATTCCGGCTTCGTCCAGCACGTCCTTGCGATACCACCACATTTCCGAGGTCAGGGCGTAGGGGATATCCCAATGCACGCCCTTATAGGGAATGGACGCCAGGGGAACTACGTCGTCGCCGTATTTTTCGAACCACCAATTTGCCGGTTCGAGAAGTCCGAGATCGGCATAGGTAAGCAGTCGCTCAAGCTGCATGGATGCAATTTCAGGAGGCTCGCCGGCGGCGACCCGCACGGCAAGCGCCTCGTCCATGTTGCCCTGGAAATCGAGGTCGATCCTGACGCCCGGATTGGCACTCATGAAATCTTCAGCCGCGGCCCGGTAGAAGGCCTGGCTTTCGGGCGCAATTTCATCTGACATAAGGTGAACGACGCGCTCTTGCGCCATGGCGGACGACGCGAAGACAACCGCCACAGCAACCGCAAGAGAACTCGTGAAGCGAGTTCGTTTCAGGTACATTTGTATCCTCCCATTTTTGACATTTGCCGGGCAACAGGTCTGGATACTTCGCCAGTGCGGATGCACATGAGGATAAGATCGTCAAATTTATTAATGATTACAGCAACATCCACAACTAACGGAGCTCAGACCTCGCGACCCCGTGCAGGTCGAGTTTATACCGAAACAAATGGCATTTGAAGGGGTGAAGGCGAAGTTTTTGATCATACGGCCGCTAGCCGAATCGCGAACCGGTCGAGGCGGTCGACCAATCTGTTGTTCAAGACGCCGCATCTGATCGAATTGAAGGTTTTGCCGCCCTTGGGCAAACACCGGCTTACGGGCTTTAGATTGCGAGCCTGCCGTCCCCTTGCAACCTTCGGCGCGGAGCTTTCTCCGCGCGACGTTCGGCAGTCCCGCTATCGTCGCCTCGGCCAAATGACCGGATGCGTTCCGCCACAAATACGCGCTTGGCTACGTCATTGGTTCAATGGGACAAATCTAAACTCGCCAAAAGTTGTCGATTGCACGCAAACTAAGGGCCTCGGACGGCGCATTGCCGCAGGCAGCAAAAAAAAACGGCGGGCGCATGACTTCTAGAGAAGGCGCTCTTCCGCTGCCGTAGACGAGCATTCAGTTGAACGCCACGGCTAGGCTCGCCGGCTATTTCAACAATTCGCGCGATCCAGATCGTGCTAATTATTCCATCGATTGGCCCGCGAATGCAACGACGAAACGGGAGAGCGGCGAACACTTGAAACGCGATCTCGGCAATGCATTGGCAGACGCGAGAATGCCGAACTGGCCGGAACTTGCCAGGCCCGAGCAAGCGGAGGCAGGCATTCTTCGGCTTCGGACGGCGAATCCGCGAGCGACGCCTGCGAAATATCAACTTAAGCCGGGCGGAATTCAGAATATGCTTTGCCGATGGCCGTCCGCAGGCTTATAGTATTCGCCGAGCGTTCAAAAAAGGGAATCAAACTTCCTGTTCATTGCCAAGAATTCTCATAAGGTATCGTATCCTGAGACCGCTCGCTACGTTTGAATAAGACTATAGGGTATCGATAATGTCCAATGGGAAGAATGCTCCGGCACACCACCTCAAAACCATCGAACAGCGTCTATTGTGGCTGTCCCATTGGATGATCCACTACGCCAACCACGTTCGCCCGAACGCCGATGGCATCAAGATCGGCGGTCATCAGGCTAGTTCGGCCTCGATGGTGTCGATCTTGACGGCTCTCTATTTCTCGGCATTGCGGCCGGAGGACCGGGTTGCAGTGAAGCCGCACGCAAGTCCGATCTTTCACGCGATGCAGTATCTGATGGGCAACCTGCCTTTGGAAAAGATGATGAATTTCCGAGGGTTCGGCGGAGCGCAAAGCTATCCTTCGCGAACGAAGGATGTGGACGATGTCGACTTCTCGACGGGTTCCGTCGGCCTGGGAGCCGCGATCACACCTTTTGCCTCGCTGGTCCAGGATTACATCGTAGCCAAGGACTGGGGGCGAGAAATGCCCCTTGGCCGGATGGTTGCGCTGGTGGGCGATGCCGAACTTGACGAGGGCAACGTGTATGAATGCCTTCAGGAAGGCTGGAAGAACGATCTGCGCAATTGCTGGTGGATCATCGACTATAATCGCCAATCGCTTGATGGGGTCGTGCGCGAGGGCCTGTTTGAAAGAATCGAGCAAATTTTTGCCACATTGGGATGGGACGTTGTGCGGATCAAATTCGGCGCGCTTCTTCGGGCGGCCTTTGAGGAACCCGGAGGCGAAACATTGCGCGGTTGGATCGATGCATGCCCCAACCAGGAATATTCGGCGCTGACCTACAAGGGCGGAGCAATCTGGCGGCAGCGCCTGATGGACGACTTGGGAGACCAAGGCCATGTCACGGCACTTTTGGACAAGCGGAGCGATGACGAACTTGCCGAGTTGATGGAAAACCTGGGCGGAAACTGCGTGGAGACGATGGCCGATGCCTTTGCCGCAATCGACCATGATCGCCCGACCTGTTTTCTGGCCTACACGATCAAGGGCTGGGCAACGCCCATCGCAGGCCACAAAGACAACCATGGCGGTCTGATGAACAAGACCCAAATGGCTGGATGGAAGGCGCATATGGGTGTGGCCGACGGCGAGGAATGGGAGCCATTCGCAAATGTCGGCAATCCTGCGGAACTGAAGAGCTTCCTCGCCTCTGTTTCATTTTTCTCCGGCGGCAAAAGGCGCTTTTCCGACTCAAAACTGGCGGTGCCGAGCATTGAGCTTACACCGATTCGCGAAATCTCGACGCAGGCTGCTTTCGGAAAAATTCTTGACAACCTGGCGAAAGGCGACAGCGATTTGGCGGCGCGCATCGTAGCAACCTCGCCAGATGTCACCGGCACGACAAACCTTGGACCCTGGGTCAACCGGCGGAAGCTCTTTGCGCGCAAGCCATTGTCGGATGCATTTATGATGCATCGAATTCCATCGACCTCCAAATGGGAGTTCGCACCCGAAGGCCAGCATATAGAACTGGGCATCGCCGAAATGAACTTGATGCTGCTCTTGGGCGCAGCGGGGCTGTCGCACTCGTTGTTCGGCATGCGCCTCATCCCTATCGGCACAGTCTATGATCCGTTCGTTATTCGCGGCCTCGATGCATTGAACTATGCTTGTTATCAAGATGCGCGGTTTCTCCTAGTTGGTACGCCTTCGGGAGTTACGCTCGCACCGGAAGGCGGCGCGCATCAATCCGTTGGCACGCCGCTTATCGGCATGTCGCAAGACGGATTGGCAGCTTTTGAACCCGCCTTCGCCGATGAACTTGTCGTGATCATGGAATGGACTTTCGACTATCTGCAACGGGATGGCGAAGGCGACCCCGACGAGCGCACATGGCTAAGGGATGAAACTGGCGGATCGGTCTATCTGCGCTTAACGACCAATCCTATCGAGCAGCCCGGAAAACGCCGCGACGATTCGTTCCGGCAGGGCGCGATAGACGGCGCCTATTGGCTGCGCGAACCGGGGCCGAACTGCGAGGTTGCGATTGCGTACCAGGGAGCGATTGCGCCCGAGGCGATCAAGGCGGCGGGCGCAATGGCCGAAGCGCGGCGCGATATCGGTGTGCTTGCCGTGACTTCGGCGGATCGCCTTAACGCGGGCTGGACAGCTGCCCAAAGAGCCCGCTCACGCGGAAAAGCCAATGCCAGCTCCCATGTCGAGCGGCTGATGGATCGCCTTTCGCACCATGCCAAGATCGTAACGGTGATCGACGGACATCCCGCGACTCTGTCGTGGCTGGGAAGCGTCGCCGGACATCAAACGATCCCGCTCGGCGTCGAGCACTTCGGCCAAACCGGCTCGATTGGTGAACTCTATCGCCACTACGGCATCGACGCGCAGGGCATTGTCGAAAAGGTGCATTGGCTGACTGCGGGTCGACCGCGATTTGTGCTTTGCGCGTAATCCGTGAATCAGCGAAGATAAAATCCCTGTTTAACCAGGGAACGGGCCAAATGCGGCTTACCAAGCAAGCACCGACGAACTGCGCTGGCAACAAATCTTCGTTGTAAAAATATTAAATTCGCAATTTCGATGATTCCTTGATACATAAATAACCCGTGTCGCCAAACATTCCGCCAACTGGATTTCCAACCAAAAAAAAGAAGTGTAGTTGCCCAGAATTCTTCCGACAAATCAAACGCTTCCAATAGTTTTGCATTGGCCCGTATCTCACGTCATGGGAATCGAATATTGCATGAGTCTTGAATGGCGGCCGAAATCACCTGTCGCGGTTATATTGTTTACGGATTCGAAATTTTTTGACACATTCAGAACGGTCAATTGATCATCTTTTTGGGCCGATGAACCTGGGCCAATATCCAAATCGCGCTCGGCCATTCTGCAGCAATGTTCTTGGCGCCTTGGTTGCAGCTACCGTACAACGCTCTAAGGTTCTCTAGACTGTCAGAATCTCCCTAGCTCTTGTCAAGGATGTGCTCGATTTGTAGCCGGACACGCCGTCCAGTTTGGTCATCAAATTCACTAGCGCTCACTCCGCACATTCGGTAGGTAAAGTCGTATTGCTCCAAACTCGGAGTCGCGCCCGCGTAGCGAGGACTGACAGCCTCAGACTTTATTGTCGTCCCGTTCCTCGGTCATCATCATTCATCCCCGGCCGGTATAGTCGGCCACGCACTCAGGCGTAATCCCCAATGCAAGTATGGGGCATCCGCCATTTCGTCCGGCTTCCAGCCGGTACAATGGCTTTCCCGTGAAAGTGGTTGATGCTCCAAATTTCTTGTAGACTTCCTCCGGTCCCTCTTGCCCGGTTTTCATCAGAACCTTCCCCAAAGTTCGCATGAAGTCCGTGCTCATGCTGTTTCCTCTGGTGAGCAGAATGCCGACCTCTATCGCTCCCGCCGCGTGGAAGGCCGAGAATGCATACAGGTCCCGGTCGTATGTTTGGTCTTTGCTGTTCCACTCGAAATCGAGCGCCACCTTACCGCTAACGAAGTCGATGCGATGACCATCGGAGTAACCGGACCGGACGTATTTAAGCAAAGGCTCGTCGCCCTTAGAAGGCAAGAGCTTAACGTGTAGATCAGCGGTGATCCGGGTTTCCTTCCAGTCTGGCGAAGGGAAAAGCCCTTCCACGTACCTCGCGATCAGACCTTTACTGCCACCGGGCATGCGGATCATTGTTGTTGTGATCTCGAATTCCTGAAGCACTCGGGTGATCTGTGAGAACTCATGGGAGAAATTCTGCGCCGGAATTGCAACAGCGTTCCGATAGCTAAATATCTCGAATTTCCGCCTTACATCCTTCGGAAAGAAATCTTCGACCAATTCATGACGGTCGGCAACCACATTGCCCGTCATGGGGACGCAACATGGCTTGTTGAGTTGTAGGCATAGGTAGGCCAATCAGGCTCGTATTCCGGTTCCGCTTGGTCGCCCCAAACAGTCCAATTCTCACGCATACCGCGACCGAACAATTCAAGATTCGGCCCCCAGCTACACGCCTCGATAATCTCATACTGTTCATCTGGCTTACGGCTGTGCTCGCGCTTGCGACTGGCTATCAGGTTTACCTGGCTACGGCCGGGATTGAGCGTACGTGCGCATTTTCCGCGAACTCCGAACAGGATGACCTCGGTGACATTTCGGAAGTAGAACCCGACTCCCCGGCCATCAGAGCCGCCGTCCTTCCGCACCTTGTGCCAGATCAGGTTCGTCTTGTATTCGAAACCCCATGAATCCAGAACGCTAAGCCCCAATGGCAGAAGCGCATTGGGAACCCAAAGATAGCAATGCGCAGGTTCGTCCGAAAATTCAGCTACCGGCAATGCGGCAATCTCGTCGAAACTCAACGTGTGATACCGTCCGAGTCGACGATGCTCCGGGGCTACCTTTCCCGTGCGGTTCGCGAAGCGCCACGGCGGGTCGGCGAGAATTGTACCAAATTTCCGTCCATTGAGAAATGCCGCCATATCTTCGGCGGCACTCACGACACCAAATCCCGGTAATTCAAGCACTTGCCAATTTTGCCGACAACAATGGCTTCCATCCGTTGCATCGTAACCCCTTCCCTGACGTTGTGGCACCCTGCAATTCCGGCGACATAGCGTTTCAGGCGCATTTCGCCAATGTGATGATAGATGCCTTTGTACCCGCGCTTGAGCATTGACTAGAACGATGCAATTCCATCCCTATACGCCAAGCCGCGCACGTAAGCGCCGACCGGCCGGTTGACGCTTTCTCGGTCGCGCTCAACCGAGCCATACGTACTGGAATTGTCGGAATAGTCCATTGCGGTTTCCACCACGTTGGTTTCAACTAGCGCTGTGAGCGTCAGCCCATCCGTAGACTCCACCACTTTGGCCGCGACTTCGTTCATTTCCCGGCCCTTCGTGCCGACAACGGCCGTATTGCCGACATGTTCTCGCCCGGTCATCTTTTCACTTTTGGCGTGCGGCATTTTCCTGCGCCTGACGCCCATGTAGGTTTGATCTGCTTCTACCGAATCCGCGTACATGGATTGCTGTTCGTTCGCCCACGCCTCGCGGATGCGGTCCAGCACGAACTTAGCATTTTTCTGCATTGCCTTGAAATCGCGACGCAACTTCATCGACGATACGCCCTCCAAGGTCATCATTTTCAAGAACATCGCGAAAATCCGCTTCCGCAACGGCTCTTTCGAACGTGCGAGCGCGGCGCCAATTCTCACGGAATATGGCCGTTGGCTGCCGGAGCGGATAGTTCGGAAGGCCGGAAGACATGGCGGCAACGGACTCTGCGCCGCATCCGCAGCGCCGGCAATGGCCGCCGCCATCCCAAACCGGCTTGTGGAACCATACTCTAGACGACTATTCGTCCGCGAACTTGTCGGCCAGTTCCACGATGCTGACGCTTTCGCGGTTTTCCGTTCTGGGTTCCGACTGCGCTTGGATTCGCCCTCCTGATTCCCTTTTTGGAAAATAGCCGGGTTTCACTCAAGAATATGTCCCCTTTCCTTTCCGTCATTTTCTCCTGCGGTTATAAACTTGCGCCTTCGTCGAATTTTCAAATGAAATGCACTAACTCGCTGACTGTCGAAAAGCAGTAAATGCTGAGTCGAGATCCAAATCGCTAAAATGATGAAGCGGCGATGGAAACAGGATGCTATCTTCCAAATTGCCAAGCTTCGCAAATTTTCCGCTTCGCCTCATGCCCAAATTACCGGCAAATGCCCAGGCGCAAAATGCACGCCAATATCCGACTGACAATTTCGATCGATCCGACGGAAATGCCTAAAGTCTGATTCACCTGGTTTGAACTTCCCAGCGATTTTATTGGTAAAGCTGATGACAACATTGATCCGAAATGTTCTTCGTGCGTCGCCAAACAGCGATTCATGCTGAATTCGCGCATTATAAATTCCGCGAATTCTGGAACGGGAAGAATCCGGAGCAAATAGCCGCGCAAATTGTCTTTCAATGTTTCGTTTCTCGCCAAGTTCGTCAATAATTCAATGCGAAAGGGCTTGGAACAAATATCGAACAAAATTGAGTCTTGCAACTTGATATTACCAGGCAGGCGCTCAAATTCAAAAATGTTGCCGACATTCAACGCGCGCGCCAAGAAAATTATTCAACCGGAATACCGAGCGCTGTCTCGGTTAGGCAAGCTTGCCGCCATGACAAACGTCGGTCGCAATTTGATAGGACATGTCAAAATCCGACATAGTTGCAACGATGACGCGCCAGTACGGCAAACAGGCCTATCTTCAGCGTTTTCAGCTTGAAACGCCCGGATTCCGTCTTTCAGTTCTCGCGAATGCGAGGCAGCAGTCCTCGCCGGACCAATGCCTACGAATTCCCAGTAAAAACGGGAAGCCGCAGCTCAATTTTCTCGCCACCATCCGAATACTGAGAGAGCCGCCGCCATCAACAGAAAAGCCAGCGGATGGACAATCGATCGCAGGTGGATGTCGATCGTCGAAAATTTGTCCCTATTGACGAGCCCCATCCATCCCTTGCCTGCTGTCGCCGATCCCGCACGGACCATCCTCGCGTCGGGAACGCCATCCTCGATCCAGAACACGCCGCCTCCGGATTGATCGACTATCCGGGAAAGTTTTTCGCTAGTGGCCACGGTTTCGCGAAATTCTTGAGGCGCGTCGGCTCCTACGAGAACGATTGTCGACCGCGAACCGTCATCGATCCGGTAGCTTCCTGCAGCTAGTCCCTCTATTGAGGATTCAAATTGCCCAGGACGTATCCGGTCCAGTTCAATCCGGATTTCCTTTCCGTCGGCGGCAGTCAAAAAAAGCGGATCCGCAGATTCGCTAAGCGTCTTTCTGACGATACGGACATCGTTGCCGACGACCGAAGCCGATAGTCTTTCTTCCTCCAATTCGGGCTCCTTCATCATCCAGTGAGCGAGTCGGCGCAACAGTTCGAGCTGCGGACCGCCTCCCTCGAAATTTCGGTGCCAAAGCCATGCTTGGTCGGAAGCCAATAGCGAGACGCGACCGTCTCCGAACCTGTCCAATACCAGGAGAGGCCTTTCTCCCGGTCCCGAAAGAAGCACATTGCCTCGCGCGTTCACCAGGTCGACCATGCGAAACCAGCGACCCCAGCTAGGCGCGAGTCCATTTTCTCCCGCTCCGGGAAGGCTGGCCGTAACGGGATGCATTCGGCCCATATTCGTGGTCATCGGCCGAAAACCTTCGTTGATTAGCTTGCCGGACGGCTCGCCTGGCAAAAAATCGAATACCAGGGCGTTATACAAGCTGTTGGGGCCCGCAAATTCCGGACCGGCTGAGACGAGAAGCCCACCGCCCTGTTGAACGTATTCACGAATGTTCAGCAAGTAATCCAGCGGAATTATTCCTCGCACGTGGTAATTGTCGAAAATTATCAGGTCAAATTCATGAATCTTGTCAACGAAGAGTTCCTTGATCGGAAATTCTATCAACGCCATTTCTTCGCTGGAGGCATTGGTCGATTTGTGAGCCGGGCGAAGAATGGTGAAATGCACGAGTTCTACCGACGAATCCGATTTCAAAATGTTGCGCCACGTTCGCTTTCCGGCGTGGGGTTTGCCCGAGACCAGCAAGACTTTCAGCCTGTCTCTAACCGCGTTAACGGAAAATGCCGCTGAATTGTTGAGAGAGGTCAATTCGCCGGCAACTGCCTCGGTCGCGAGATGAAAGACATTTTCGCCGCGGATGTTCAAAGTCGTTCGAACCTCGAAGTCTTCTCCGGTCTTCACGGGGAAAGTGCGCGATCGGCCGTCTTCGCTTGAAATGGTTACCAGCGTTTCAACCGCACCTGAAACCGGCCCGTCGTCGTCCACTCGACCGAGTATCGACACTGGCTCGCCGACCACCGCAAATGCCGGGGCATTCAACAACTGCAGACGCCTGTCCCAATCCCGGCGACTGCCAGAAATCACCGCATGGATCGGGAACGGCGTATTCGGCGCGAATTCGGCATCATGCGCCTGGCCATCGGTCACTAGTATCGCCGACGCAACCCTTCCCGCGTCGACATCTTCCAGCGAGCGCCGCAGAGAAACCATGATTTCGGTTCCAGAGCCGTCCTCCGGCGAAGAATTCTCAACCGAAAATTCCCTGATTTCAACATTGCTTAGATCCGCAATGTCGGATCTGAACGTTTCTAAGGCGTATTCAAGCTGCTGAGCGCGATCGCCCAGGGATTGGCTGGACGTGCGGTCGGCCCCGAGCAGCACAATATTCGGGAGGGGTTCTCGCTCGACCTGCTTGAGCGACGGATTGGCGACGGCGACAATTAGCAGCGCGGCAGCGCCGGCGCGAGCCGACCACCAGCGGAGGCCGAATGCTCCTGCAATGAACGGCACCGCCGCAAGGGCGAAAAGCAGAAGAAAAATCGTCCATGGCAGCAGAGGATCGAATACGATTTCGAACCCCACTTCTAGCTGCCCTGTCGTCTCAGCAGTCGCGCAACGTGGACCTGGTCGGACTTGTAGTTTCCCGACAGTGCATACATCACAAGATTTATGCCAAACCTGATCGCTGCTTCGCGCTGCCGTTCCCCGCCCGAACCTCGACCGATTCGGAATAACTCTCCGCCGTCGTCGGCAATCGCCCAAGCCGCCGCCCAATCATTTCCGCCGACGATGACGGGCGAAACTCCATCGTTGACAGTGCTTTGAAACGCGCCCTCGGCCGGGTCGCGTTCCACTATCGCTTCCACCCAAACTTTTCCGCCGGCATGGCGGCCCGGGAAATCGTTCAAGAGATAAAACGAGCGCGAAAGCACATGTCCTTCCGGCAATGGCTCGAGGCGCGGGATATCAAGCTGTGCGGCGAGTTGGCTCATTTTTTCGGGACGAAGCAGATTCAAGCCGAATCCTCCGAGATGAGAATCGCGCGTGTCGAACAATATCATGCCGCCGTTGCGCAAGTAATTGTTTACATTGGCATAAGCGCTACTCGACAAGCTATTGCCGGACTCGATGATCGGCCAGTAAATCAGAGGATAAAAGGCTAATTCGTCGACCTCGGGATTAACCGCTTCCGGCGAAGCGGGTTCGACGGCCGTTCGTTCCGACAGCCTTTCCGACAATCCGATCAGTCCCGCGCGGGACACCGCGTCGATTTTCTCGTCGCCCGTTTCGAAATACGCAATTACGGTTTCCGCTGTCGCGCGAAGCGCTTTCGCGTCGTCGCTGAAGGCGGTCGAAGGGTGGGACGTCAACGCCAGCGCTAGCGTAGCGATTGCGGCGGATGCCGGCAGCGCGAATTTCCGGAGTCTTCCGCCGAGCCAAAGCGAAGCGATAGTATCGAATGCCAGAAGCGCCAGAGCGACGGCAATCAGGTGGCCTTTGAGCCGCGTTTCGTCGATTTGCACGATTGGTAAAATATCGATTCCGCTGGGCCATCGCGCTCTAACAAGAGATTTCGGCTGTTCAAATACGTTGCGAGCGATCCGCCTGGTTCCATTTCTATAGATGCCTGGCGGCGCCGATTCCCGCGGTTCTTCCTCGACTAGCGACAGTCCGGATACTGGCTTTGCGAAACCAACGGAATTTAGCCGTCCGCGACCATCTAAGAGGCGTTCCGGTATCCAGTCTAATTTCGCGACATGCTCGTCTTCGTTTTCCGAACCGCCACCGGCCGAAACGGCGAGCCGGTCAAGCATATCGACGAACAGGCCGGAAATCGGCAAATTCGACCATTCCGCATTAGCGGTAATGTGGAACAAATCAATCTTCCCCGAACCTATGCGCTTTCTCGTAACCAAAGGCGTTCCGTCTTCCAGCGACGCGAGAACCTTGTCCGCAAGATCCAGCTCAGGCTGGGCGAGAACCTGGGCGTTGACATACAGGTCGTCCGGGATCGAAAGGCCGAAGAACGGCGATTCCTCGTCGAATTCCTTCAGTTTGCGGGATTCTCCCCACGACATCGTGCCGCCGATGGTTCTTCCCCCGGCGCGAAGCTTGACGGGCAGCAACTCGTCCTCGAATTCGCTGTCGGCGGAATTCGCTGCCAGCCTCGGGCCCGCGAACCGGAGCAGCGAGCCGCCTGAATTCACCCATGCTAGTAGTTTGCCGGATTCGATTTCGGTAAATTTCGCGGTATCGGACAGTACGATAACGTCGGGATCAGTATTGAAAATTTCTTCGAGCGATCCCTCGATTATTTCGGCATTGGTTTCCAGCGCCCGCCGCAAATAGTGCAGCGGCGACAAAAGCTCCTTGCCTTCGGATTCCGGCCGTCCTCCGAATAGCGCTACCTTGCGACGAAGGAGCGAATCAGCCGACAGCGCGACGGCGCCGGCCGAATTCACGCCTCGAATCCTGAAAAATTTTATTCTGTTTCGAACTTCTGTCATCAACGAAAATGTGGCGACGGCGGTCGCATCTCCGTTCCGGAACTCGACATCCGTCGATGCTAAAACACGTTCGAATCCGGCGGGGTCGGCGCCCACGGCATCGACTGAGATTAACCTAGCGGATTTGCCATCGAGCCTCACCAATTCCAATCGGATGTCGCCATCGTGGAAGGACGGCGGCCGTATCGCGAGAATATCGCCGTTTCCTTCCAGAACAGTCAGCTTGCCTTTTGCTGCCAGGGCGGAAGCTAGTTCCGTTCTGCCCTCGCGGAACAGCCCGTCCGCGATCCAGTAAGTGTCAAACTCTCCGGAAGGGACCGACAGAGCCCATTGCGCAGCCCCAACCTCGTCGGCTTCCCAGGAATTCGGCTCCAGCGTCTCCAGAGACCCCTCCCACTCGGAGGGATCCTTGAATACTAGCGTCTGCGGCAGCGCCGTCAGCATCGCAACCGCAGTCGGTCTCGCCGCCCGTTCCGCCGCTTCGAGAATGTCGGCGGCCTTTTTCAAGCGAAGGGGCCATTCGCTAGCATCCGCCCAGTTGCCGTCCAATAAAATAAGCAGCGGTCGACCCTGGGAACCCTCTAAGGGTTTTTCCGGGTTCAGCACAGGTTCAGCGAAAGCTAGAATCATAGCGCCGATCGCCGCAAGTCGCGCTATTCGCAGCCAAATCGGCGTTGTTTTCGCGGTTGAATCGCTATCGCGCAGTCCTTTCAAAAGGACCGCGGCCGGAAAAATTAATCTTCGAGCCGGCGGCGGTAGCGCTCGCAGCAAAAGCCAGACAAGCGGCAATGCCGCCAGACCGACAAGCGCGAGCGGTTCAACGAATCCAACCGGTCCAAGCGAAAGCATCGATTATCCGGTTCTCTCCAATGCTCCCAATAGCCAAAGAAGCGTCGGTGCATAGGGCTTCGACGTTTCGTGCCTGCGAAAGTGCCAGCCGAGCGAAGCTGAAAGCGTTGCGAGGCGAGCGCGCCTTTCCTCAAGCGCGCCAAGGTACCCGTCTCTTATGCCACGCGCCTGGAAAGTTTCATGTTCTATCGTGCCGCCCGCGCTCTTGAAAATCGTTCGCCCGGCAAAGGGAAACTGCATCTCGTTCGGGTCGAGGATTTGCACTAGGACGCCCTCGGAACCGGCGGACTCGCGCAGAATCGATTCGATTGGAGTCCATGGCCCTAGGAAATCCGAGATTAGTACATGTTGCGAACCTCCCGAGATGCCGATCGACGGCGGTACTCCGAATTCCTCGCCGCTTTCGTTCTCGGATAAAAATTGCGCCATGCTTTCGACCTGCCTGTTTCCGACGGCCGGTCGAGCATCACCATTTATCAGTCCGACTCTCTCTTCGCCTCGAACGGCAAGCAATGCCAGCGCCAGCGCCATTACGGAGGCGCAATGGGCCTTTGAGGGACGCATTTCGCTAGAATACTCCATGGAACGCGACGAATCGACCCATATCAACAGGGCGTGGGGCACTTGCGATTCCCTTTCCCGAACGTAGAGCCTGTCTGAACGAGCCGAACGACGCCAGTCAAGCGACCGCATGGCATCGCCGTGCCGCGCCAGCCTGAATTGCCAGAACTCTTCGCCCTGGCCGGGCCTCCGCCTGCCGTGCCGGCCAGGCGCGAAAGACGACGCTATTCTGCGCGCCGCCAGCAACGCGGGCGGGAGCAGCCTGCTTTCCGCTTCCGCATATTCGGCGAGAGCCGGGAGCCTGCTTCCGTCCGAATTCGTCACATCCGAGCCTGCCGAGCTACTTCATTAATCAGTTCGCCTAAATCTTCGCCTTGCGCTCGCGCCGAAAAGGCGAGCGCCATTCTGTGGCTAAGCACAGGCCGCGCCAGCTTCGCCACATCGTCAATCGAAGGCGCTAGCCTGCCGTCCAGCAGCGCCTTTGCGCGAACGGCAAGCATTAGCGACTGCGCCGCTCTGGGACCGGGCCCCCATCCTATACCCGAGGCCACCCTTTCAGATGCTTCTTCGGAGTTCGGTCGACAGGCGCGCACGACATCGAGCAAGTGTTCAACAACAGCTTCGCCAACGGGCATTCTACGCACGATCTTTTGGGCCACGACGAGGTCTTCAGGGGTCATCACTCTTGTTATTTCCGCCTGCTCGGGCCCGGTCGTCTCCAAGAGGATGCGACGTTCGGCATCCCTCTCCGGATAGTCCACATCGATCTTTACAAGGAACCGGTCGAGCTGAGCCTCCGGCAGCGGATAGGTTCCCTCCAGCTCAATAGGGTTTTCCGTTGCAAGCACATGAAACGGATTCGGCAAGTCGCGGTCGATGCCCGCAAATGAAATCCTGCATTCCTGCATCGCTTCAAGAAGAGCCGACTGCGTCCTTGGACTTGCGCGGTTGATTTCGTCGGCCATGAGCAGTTGGCAGAAAACCGGGCCCTCGATAAAGCGAAACCGCCTTTTTCCCGAATCGTCGGTTTCCAATACTTCCGAACCGACAATATCGGCCGGCATGAGATCCGGCGTGAATTGAATCCGATTGCTCGTCAAGCCCGCGACAACCGCCACTGTTTCAACCAGCTTTGACTTGCCGAGTCCGGGGACTCCAACCAGCAGCGCATGCCCGCCCGAGAGCAGAGCGACCAGAGCGAGATCCACGACGGATTCCTGGCCTACAATTCGTCGGCCGATCATGCCTTTTACATCGCGCAGCAATTCGCCGAGAGATTCTATTTCTCGGAGCAAATTTTCGGAATCGGCATCCATGACTTTTTCCGCGCAGTCCATTATTGTCGGCACAAGGCAAATAATCGCCCTTCGGCCCTTCAAAGGCAAGCACAAGAATTTTTCGGCGGAAACACGATGGCTAAAGACAAGAGCGCAAAACACTCGACCGCGACAACCGCTGAACGGCTCATTGAAACTGTAAAGTCGTCACGAAAGAAGGGGCCGCCTCCGGTGCATCTCTGGAATCCGCCTTTTTGCGGCGACCTCGACATGAGAATTGCGCGCGACGGTACGTGGTTCTACCTAGGGACGCCAATCGGCCGAAAGCCGCTAGTTAAATTGTTTTCTTCCATCATTCGCAAGGACGGCGGCGACTACTTCCTCGTCACTCCCGTGGAGAAGGCGGGAATCAAGGTCGATGACGCTCCGTTCGTAGCCATCGATTTCGCCGTCGAAGGAAAAGGGCGAACGCAGTCCGTAACATTCACAACGAATGTCGACGATACGGCGACCGCCGGAGCAGAACGCCCTATTCGAGTCGTGCGCGACGCCGAATCGGGGGAAGTGTCGCCGTACGTGCTCGTTCGAGGCAATCTCGAGGCATTGATCGATCGAAAAAGCTTTTACAGGCTCGTAGACGCCTGCGTGCACGAGGAAATCGACGGCGAGTCTCAATTCGGCCTTTGGTCCAAAGGTACTTTCTTCCCGTTCATACCTTCGTCGGAGCTCGAATAGGCGCTAGACGGCGAAGTTGAGGACAGCTTTCTCGATTTAGAATTCAAGATAGGTTCATCGGCGAAATACTGGTCTACTTGATTCTCCGGAGCCGTGCCTAGGTAGAGCGCGCGAAACGTCAATGCGCCTCGGCCCAGTTCCTCCCCGAACCGGATTCTACGACGAGCGGCGAAAAGAATTCCACGGCCGGAAGGGATGCCGTTTCCATAACGTCTCGTACGGCATCGACGGTGTCTTCGACCGCGCTTTCCTCGACCTCGAACAGCAGTTCGTCGTGCACCTGCAGAAGCATTTTGGCGGGAAGCCCGGCAATGGCCTTCGGAATTCGAATCATGGCTCTCCGAATCACGTCGGCTGCGGAACCCTGGATTGGCGCGTTTATCGCGGCGCGCTTGGCGAAAGCGCCGTGCGGACCGCCGGAATTTATCATCGGCGTATGGATCCTGCGTCCGAACAGGGTCTCGACGTAGCCGTTGCGTTTTCCGAACTCGACGGTGTCTTTCATGTAGGCCCTAATGCCGGGAAAGCGCTCGAAGTACCTGTCGATGAACTCTTTCGCTTCACTTCGCGGTATGCGTAGATTCCTAGCGAGACCAAAAGCGGAGATCCCGTAAATGACGCCGAAATTTATTGCCTTGGCCCTGCGTCGAACCATCGGATCCATGTTTTCGACAGGCACGCCGAACATCTGCGATGCGGTCAGGGCATGAATGTCTTGCCCTTCGACGAACGCTTGTCGCAAAGATTCCAGCTTGGCCGCGTGCGCCAGGATTCTCAGCTCAATTTGGCTGTAGTCCAATGACAGAAGGACGCAGCCGTCGTCAGGAATAAACGCTTCTCTTATTCTGCGTCCTTCCTCGGTCCTTACGGGAATATTCTGAAGATTTGGGTCGGTCGAAGCCAGGCGACCGGTATTTGCTCCCGCGATAGAGTAGGACGTGTGCACCCGCCCCGTTTCAGGGTGAATGTGCGCCTGCAACGCGTCGGTATAGGTGGACTTCAGCTTGGAAAGCTGGCGCCAGTCGAGAACTAGCCCGGATATCTCGTGGCCCTCCGAAGCAAGGTCGCCGAGTATGTCCGCTCCCGTGGCGTAGGCGCCGGTTTTTCCCTTCTTGCCGCCGGGCAGTCCCAATTCGTCGAACAAGATCTCGCCTAGCTGGGCGGGGCTCGCAATATTGAAATCCCGTCCCGCCAGCGCGTGGATGCGCCGTCCGAGTTCTTCGATCTGCTCTTCGAACCGGACCGACATTTCGGCGAGGTATGAATGGTCGACCTTGATCCCGGTTCTCTCCATGTCGGCGAGCACGGGAACGAGAGGGCGTTCAAGCGTATGATAGACCGTTGAAACGCCGGACCTGGAAAGTTCGGGGCGAAATTTTTTCCACAGGCGAAGCGTGATATCGGCGTCTTCCGCCGCGTATTCAGTCGCCGAATCGATCTCCGTCCTATCGAACGTTTTTGCCGATTTTCCCGTGCCTAGCAGTTGCTTGATCGGAATTGGCTCGTGCTCGAGGTAGCGTCCGGACAAATGCTCCATGGAGTACCTGTGCAACCCCCCGTAAAGAGCGTACGACATGAGCATCGTATCGTCTATGGGCGAAATCTCTATTCCGTACCGCGCCAGGATCTTTAAGTCGTATTTTATATTCTGCCCGATCTTGAGAATGGAATCGTCTTCGAGCACCGGGCGCAGCAGACCGACCGCTACGTCGCGCCCGATCTGGCCCTCCGACAATGCCTCGCCGCTTTCGCCGCTCCCGTCGTCAGCCTTGTGAGCGACCGGAATGTAGCAAGCATCGCCCGGTCTCACCGAGAGGCTGATCCCGACCAACTCCGCTTGCATTTCGTCCAGCCCGGTCGTTTCAGTATCGACCGCAACGAAGCCGCGTTCGCGAATCCTTTCGATCCACGCCGCGAGTCTCTCCTCGCTGCGCACGCATTCGTATTTGGCGCGATCAAAGGGCACTTTGGCCACGTCGTACCCATTCCCGGATTCAACGGACTCATCGAGTGTTCCAGAATCGGGAGACGAGAATTTCGCCGCGGCGCGGCGAGTTATCGTGCGGAATTCCATGCTTCGGAGAAATGGCAATAGATCCGAAGCTACCGGCGATTTGATTTCCAGGTCCTCGAGGCTGCCGGGCACGGGCGCGTCTAGACGAAGCTCGACCAGTTTGCGCGACATGCGAATCTGGTCGGCTTTTTCGACGAGTGTCTGGCGGCGCTTCGGCTGCTTGATTTCCTCCGCTCTTTGAAGAAGAGACTCTAGGTCGCCATATTCATTGATAAGGAGAGCCGCGATTTTCGGACCGATTCCCGGCGCACCAGGAATATTGTCCACGGAGTCGCCCGACAGAGCCTGGACATCAACTACCTTTTCCGGAGCCACTCCGAACTTCTCGAACACTGCTTCCGCTCCGATGCGGCGGTTCTTCATCGTGTCGTACATTTCGACGCCGCCGCCGACGATCTGCATCAAATCCTTGTCGGATGAAACGATTGTGACTTTCCCCCCGGCGTCTCTGGCGCGAGATGCGAACGTGGCGATGAGGTCATCGGCCTCGTAGCCGTCCAATTCTATGCACGGGAAGTTAAACGCTCGCGTCGCCTCCCGAACAAGCGGGAACTGCGGAACCAAGTCTTCAGGCGGAGACGGCCTGTTTGCCTTGTAATCCGAAAAAATCTCGCTCCGAAAGGTCGCTGCGGACGTATCGAATATCACAGCCGAATGCGTAGGCGCATCGGGACTGCTTCGATCCTCGACAAGCTTCATCAGCATGTTGCAGAACAGGTGAACCGCGCCGACCGGCAGCCCGTCGGTTCTGTAGCGGTAATCCGCGCCAAGGCTGTGTTCCGCCTGGAAAAACGCTCTGAAGACGAATCCCGATCCGTCTACGAGCTGCAAGTGGTGGCCATTTCCAAAATTTTCCATGCTAATGCGGGCCTCGCACGAAATGGCTTATTTTGCCAGCGATCGTCATTGGTTTTCTTTGCTTTCGCAACCCTTTAGAATAAATACCCTGTCGCAATATCCGCATTCGACTCGCCCGGTTTCTCGCGGGATCAGGTACCATACCCTTGGATGACCGAGCGCGCCTCCGCCGTCGCAAGAAACGCGCTCATTTTCGACAATCACAGTTTCGGGTTCATTGTGAGTCATTGGACCGCTCTCCGAAAACCAAAAGATCCGCGCTTGAATATTCTTCCTTGATAGCATTCGCCATTGCGCGGTCAAGTCTAGTTCAGCGGCCGCCTCGATAACCGCCCGCCACCGCTTGATCGGTATCAATTCAAATTGATTCATAGTCTCATGTATCGAACGGCAAATCCGCACTGTTGAGTCTGTTGCGTCTTCCCCCAGGCTTGCCGGCGCGAGGCGCCGCTAGTCGCTTCTAGAGATTGCCGCCGAATTTTTCCAAATACATCCATGGGCATTCCGCCGAATCGCCGAACTTGACGCATACTAAGCTGGCGCGATGAAACTTCCGATGATCCCGCGGGCGCGTACGATCAATTTCCTAACGGATTTTCCGGCCTTGCCGAATTGCCCGCTTCTGGCATAAGTCCGGCACTAAGGCTTGGACTGCGAGCCGACCACATATGAATAGGAAACCAAATGCTGGAACCTCTTGTAAAATCGATCGAAGTACCTTGCAGCCAGGAAAAGGCATTCGACATGTTTCTCGGCGGAATGGCGAACTGGTGGCCGCTTTCCAAAATTTCTATCTCTGTCATGAGAGGCGGAAGCACCAAATCGCTTCGAATCGAGCCGGTCGAAGGCGGAAGGATCGCGGAAGTAAGCGACACGGACGAGGAACACTTGTGGGGCACCGTAAAATCCTACAAGCCGCATGAATTTATCGGTATGGACTTTCATATTCCTCACCCGTCGGAGACGACGAGAGTTGAGACTCTGCTCGAAATTGGGTTTACCGCTCTGGACGGCGGCGGAACTAGAGTCGAACTCACACAGAGCAACTGGGAAGCGTTCGGAGACATGGCGGAAATGTGTCGCGGCGGATATAACGGCGCCTGGGGCATGATTTTCGAACAGGCCTACAAGTCCGCTTGCGAAACCTGAGCAATGACCCGCATTTTCGAAATTCGGTTTGCGCGCGATTGCTCGCGAACCGAACAATTCAACAACGATGACTCGGTTTTGTCCCCCATCTGCTGAACTTGGCCAGGAACCAATGCGCGACTTCGCGTAGAAATTTGGGTATATCGCGCAGGCCTGTTTCAATTCCCAGTTTGAAACCGAAAATTGAATCGCACGTGACAGACCGATGACGCGCGGGGTCGCACGGCATCGCATGTCCGCGTCGCGGCGTCCCGGCTAAACTATACCGTGCGCTTAGCACCGTCCAAATACGCTCGGCGGGCTAGAATCCTCGGCCGCGGACCATACGCCTACGGATATCACGTCCGAGAGCCCCCGAAATCGCAGTCCTCGGGCCAGTTCGAGCGATCGCACAATAAATTCCCCGTTGGCAGCCGGAAAAATTATCGATTCTTCAATTCCCTGCGGGCGTCCATAGGCTTGGAGATCGAGAATCTCGGCAACCAATCGCGAAAGCTGAGTTTCGCAACATCCGATTTTGCGAAACGGGTGCATAGAATATAGTTAGTGCAGGCAACCAAATTTCGATAAATTCTTCAGTGGAGGCTGTCGCTTAATCGCAAATCAGGAAATTGCCGGTCCTCCGGCAGGTTCTATCCCATCGACCGAATAATTTCGGATTCACTCGCGCGACGCTTGAATTCTGACTTGCGAATTCGACAATAAAGCCAAGAATCGGAATAATTACTGTTTTCCGCCCAGCACGCGAAACTGCAAGAACCTCGGCCCGGATACCGGCGACCGGACCCGGCAGTAGGACTTATGCTCGAATCAAACCAGGATGGCCAAAACCTATCAGTTGGACGCTAAGGCGAAAATGGCTTTAGCGCCTTGTCGCGATTTCCCGTTAGGATTTCCTGCGTCCCGAACTTTCCGGCCGCTGCGGCATTCGTCATTCCCGAATGCATGACGGCCAAATAAAGCCCGCCGAGCCCGCCCAGTCTGCCGATTTTGGGAAGGCCGTCGACCGGGAGGACCCGCCGGCCGACTGTAAAAAAGTCCAGTACCGGCTCATGCTTGCAGTCCAAACTGGACATGGCCAAGTCGAATTGACGCCGAGCGGCGACCTGGCTAGGGACTTCCGCGCCCTGCCCGTCGAATCGACCGCCTACAACCAGCCGCCCCATCCAATCCTGCCGAACGTGAAATCTGGGATCGATGACAAGATGATTTAGAAATCCAGGCATTGGCGAGGAATACGCAAGAACACCGTCGGTAGAATTCAAGCCTAGCTTAAGCCCCGCGCTTTGCAGCAGTTCCGAGGAGCCCAATCCAGCTGCCACAACGACTTCGTCCGCCGGAATTCTTCCACGCGCTGTCATCACTCCCGATATTCGCGAGTCATCGGCGATCAGAGCTTGCACCCGCGCGTTGATCACCGTGGCGCCCGATGCCTTCAGCAATGCTTCCGCGGCCTGAACAGGCTCGATTGCCCTGTCGGAACGGGTGAGCACGGCGAAAGGCGGCAATTCCTTCAAGTACGGTGCGACCGAAGCCAATCGAGTAGCCGTTAAAAATTCGCAGTCGAGACCGAGCGAACTGAATTTTCTTTCTATCGCTTCCAGCCTCTCGCGGGACTTGTCCCAGAACAGCGAGCCGTTGCCCGAAACGGGAATTCCGGAAACTCGAGCCAATAGCTCATCCCAAATCCGGATGCTTCTTAGGCGAAATCTCGAATATTCGAGCGAAGCGCCACGGCCGGCATTGATCCACGACCAGCTGCTTGACGTAGCGGAATCGCCGATTCCGGGTCCGTCGCGAGTGACGACCGTTACTTCCGCGCCGGCAACCGAAAGCCACCATGAAAAGCTCGAGCCTACGATGCCGCTACCGACGACAACGACCTTCAGGCGGCTCATTGACCGCCCCTAGCTCGCCGGATTCGCGGTTCGACGCCTGCTAGTAGTGGGCGGCTGGCTCCGCGCAATTCAGCAAACCGTTTCGCAGGTGCGCTTTTCGAGAATAACTTTGACGGGAGCTTTCAGGCGGGCTGGATCATTCGGCCTATGCGCCGACCGCCGAGAACGTGGACATGCAGGTGCGGAACTTCCTGAACACCGTCCGGTCCGGCATTGGAAATCAGCCTGTATCCGCTACCGGAATCGGCGCTGACGCCTTTCATGCGACACACGTCCGCTATCGCCTTGGAGAAATCGGCGATTTCCTCGTCGGACGCGCTTTCGGCAAAATGGTCGAAGCACACATATTGTCCCTTTGGAACGACTAAAACATGCACGGGCGCCTGCGGGGCGATATCGTTGAACGCTAGACTGTGCTCGGTCTCCAATACTTTGTCGCAAGGAATTTCGCCTCTAAGTATCTTGGCGAAAATATTCTGCTGGTCGTATTCGTATGCCATTTCAAGTTTCCGCTTTCCGTCGCCAATGCCGTTAATCCGCCAGAGATAGCGAATCTGCAACCCTCCAATCTAGAATTTTTCGCAAAGCGGGCGCGGCGACCGCAATATTAGTGGAGGCCCCGTAGCCTGAAGACATCGTCAAGATTCGATTCCGGTCTCGCGCCGATATGCGCAACGATTTCCGAGGCGGCGGCGCAGCCGAAACGAGCGCATGCCGCGAGATCGACGCAATTAAGCACTCCATGGAGGAACCCCGCCGCGAACAAGTCTCCTGCGCCTGTCACGTCGACAACGTCTACATTGTAGGCTTCGACTCGAAAACGTTCGTTCCCGCGAGCAATTGTCGCTCCGTTTTCGGAAAGCGTGCATGCGACGATCCCGGCTTCGCTCGCCGAAGCGTCCAAAGCGATATCCAGTTCCTGCGTTTGGTACAAAGAAAGAAGTTCTTGCCGGTTGCAAAATAGTATGTCGAGCCCGCTAGACAAAAGTGAACGAAACGCTTCTCGATGGCGTTCGACGCAAAACGGGTCCGAGAGCGTCAATGCGACTCGCCCGCCGGCTTTCTTGCATTCGTGAACTGCGTCGACAAATGCCTTCTGGCTGTCGGGGCCGTCAAAGCGATATCCTTCCAAGTAGAGCCATTCAGAATTGCCAAGGATGTCCGCGTCGATATCGGAGGGAGCAAGGTATTCCGACGCTCCGAGATAAGTGTTCATCGACCTCTCGCCGTCCGGCGTAACTAGGACGATGCAGCGCCCGGTTTCAAATTTGTTTTCCGCGGCGGCCAACTCCGTCTCAAATGTTACTTTCAATGACCGTATGTCTTCGGAAAACAGGCATCCGAGCCGATCCTTCTTTACCTTTCCCACATATGCGGTCTTATGTCCCAGCTGCGCCAAGCCCGCGATCGTATTTGCGGCCGAACCGCCGCAGACGGCCGTAGCGGTTCTCAGAGGGCCGCTCAGTTCGCTAGCGCGATCTAGATCGATAAGTTGCATAACTCCCTTCGCAACCCGGTAATCTTCGAGAAAATTTTCGTCTACGTGGCAAAGCATGTCGACAAGCGCATTGCCGATACCAACAACCTGGAATCTTTTTTTCATGTTCCGATTCTAGAATTCAGCCAGCCTGCCTTAGAAGCCTCAACCGGACGAAGGCTTGCTCCCTTAGAGCTGTTTTTCGTCATACGGGCAGAGATCCTCGATTAGGCACCTTCCGCACAAGGGCTTCCTCGCCTTGCATACATAGCGACCGTGGAGAATTAGCCAGTGGTGCGCATGCTGCTGGTATTGCGCTGGAACGCGGTCTTCAATGCTTCGTTCAACCTGCTCCACGTTTTTTCCCGGCGCGATCCCAGTGCGATTGCCGACGCGAAATATGTGCGTATCGACCGCTTGAGCAGGATGCCGGAACCACATGTTGAGAACAACATTCGCTGTCTTGCGGCCAACTCCCGGCAATGACTCCAGAGCGGCTCGGGACGATGGCACCTCGCCGTCGAACTCTTCGTTCAGCTGGCGCGAGAGCTTGATTATATTCCTTGCCTTGTTTCGATAAAGGCCGATTGATTTTATGTAGCCTATCAGCCTGTCTTCGCCTAGATCCAGCATCTTTTTCGGAGTGTCCGCAATCTCGAACAATGCGCGCGTGGCCTTGTTGACACCGACATCTGTCGCCTGAGCCGACAGCGCGACCGCAACGAGAAGAGTATAGGCATTGACGTGCTCAAGTTCGCCCTTCGGTTCGGCCTCGCGTTCCTTGAACCGCTGGAATGCCTCGCAAATCCTACGATATTCCGCATGCGTTTCCATTGCGCCCCTATGACGCCGAATTGCGGCTTGAGCAAGACCGTTTGCGCGATTACGCAAGATTCGGTTCGACCGCGCTGGTTGAAGCAATTATTCAACGGCGAAAACGGAGAACTGCCGTGCACGACAGAAGCGACGCATATCACTACCGCGTTATAGCGCGGGCTATCGAAACGATTGAAAAATCCGGCGACCAGCCAATGAAATTGGACGAGCTGGCGTCGGCAATGGGAATGAGTTCTCCTCACTTTCAGAAGGTATTTTCGAAATGGGCGGGCATTTCTCCCAAGAGATACCAGCAGTTCATTGTTCTTGATCGGGCGAAATCGCTTTTGCAGGAGAACGAAACCACGTTGGGCACTGCGAATTCGCTGGGCTTGTCCAGTTCAAGCCGGCTTTACGACCTATTCGTTCGCTGGGAAGCCATGACTCCTGGCGAATTCGCTCGGAAAGGGCTCGGACTCACGATCCGCTACGGCTGGTTCGACAGCCCCTTCGGAGACATGCTGGCTCTTTGCACGAAACTGGGAATCTGCGGTCTAGCATTTGCCGCCGAGTGTGGTCGCAAATCGGTTTTCATGAACATGGCGAGCCGGTGGCCGCGAGCCTGTTACGTCGAGGATTCGGCCTTTGCCTCGACTTGGACAAATTCAATACTTGAACAAAAGGGCGAAACGCGCCTCCTGCTCGCGGGCACGCCCTTTCAAATCAAAGTCTGGGAAGCTCTGATGACTATTCCGGAGGGACGGGTCGCAACTTACACTGAAATTGCTCGATTTGCCGGAAATCCGAAGGCGTCTAGAGCTGCCGGATCAGCCATTGGACGCAACCCGGTAAGCTGGTTAATCCCGTGCCACCGGGTCATCAGGCGGACTGGCGCGCTGGGCGGATATGAATGGGGGCTGCCAATAAAAAAATCCCTTCTAGCGTGGGAAACAGCGAGGAGGATCGCGGGCTAACAAGGCGGGCAAGATCAAAGTCTTGTCGGAACGGAGCTAGGCGGTCCAAAAGGCGCGACGGAGCCCGCGAAAGCGAAGATCTTCATGGGAATATGACCCGGGTAGATGCGATTAGACTAATGCCGAGCAGTCGAACCGATCAAGGCTGAATCAGTTGGCCGTTTCGCAAGCATTGAGGTCAGGAAGCGTGAATTTCTCATTTGGCGCCTAAAAGAGAAATTAGTGGCCGTGCACGATGTTCGGGCTATAGAAGTCGCCGATAGAAGCTAGTGCTGCACTTGAAAATCGGCGATTCCCGGGCTTCAGGATAGGCCGTAGTCGCTGATGATCATTCCCAACAGCGGATTGACTCTCCTGAGTAGGATGCGCTTAAGAAGAAATTCCTGCGATGGTTTTAAAGACTCTGTCGTCGGGACATCTCGATTGAGAAACTCTTTGATAATTTTCTTTAGAGGCTGAATCATAAGTCATTGTTTTGATTCTGTTTTTCATGTCAGGCACT
>JAPPFL010000002.1 GCA_028823855.1 Albidovulum sp. | reverse complement strand
CCAGTCGGTGAAGACGACGGAGAGCGGCGGCCCTGCGGGCTACGACGCGGGAAAGCGGAACAAGGGGCGCAAGCGCCACATTGCCGTTGACGCGGAAGGGTCTCCGATCGCGATCAGGATGCATGAAACTTCGATCCAGGACCGGGACGGCGCCCCAGCGGCGGTTCTCGAGATGCTGGAGAAGGCGCCGGAGGTGGCGAAGCTGCGGGCCGACGGAGGCTATCGGGGTCCGAAGCTCCTTTCGAAGTTCGGGGAGCTCGGCTTGGGGGACCTCCTGGAGGTTGTCGAAAAGCCCAAGGATATCAAGGGGTTCACCGTCCTCTGCCGTCGCTGAGTAGTTGAGCGGACGTTCGCCTGGATGTCGCGCTGCCGGCGGCTGTCCAAGGACTGCGAGCGCAGCCTCGAGAGTTCGCTGGCTTGGTGCCGGTTGGCTGCCTGCCGTTTCCTGATGCGGAGAGAGGCGCGGCCGGAGGCAGCGGACGCTGCTGCGATGGCGGCGACGTCGTCTCGGGCGGCTGGTTCGTCTTCGCTGACCTGAGGCGCACGATGATGAAAATACTCGGCTTCGGTCCGGGCGGCTGCTGGATCCGGGCCGGCGGCCCGCGCCCCTTCTTGCGCGCACCCGCCCGGCATTTTCGGCCTTTCCGGGCACCGGAAGTCCCTTTCCGGCTCCGCCGCGGGGCTTCGGACCCGGGCGGCGCGAAAGCTTCTTCAGCAGCTTGATCTCGTCGCCCAGCTTCCGGATCCCCTCGAGGAGTTCGGCAATCTGCTCGTCTCGCTCGGCGAGCTGCCTTGCGAACTCCGAATTGCTGCTCTTCAGCCGGGCGAGAGCCTCCTCCGCGGAGGAAGGCGAGTCCACCGGCGGACGAGAATCCCCGAATGCGGCAGCGGGAGCATCGCCTGCCTGCTACCGCTCTTTTTCACGACTTGCATCGTCTTGCCCGAACCGCTACCGCGCCGCTCGGCGGCTTGCCGAGCGCATTTTCGAATGAGAACCGACGCTCGGCCCAAGAAAACGAGAGACCGGGACAATCAAGAAATGCCGGGAACTTGCCCTTATTACGCGACATTCGAAATAACTTGCCGACCCGAGAAGGGCAGTCGCCCCGGTTTGCGGGGTTTGCCATTGATTGTCCTTTGCAACAGGCTGTAGTCATCCCGAAGAACGACTTTCACGCTAGCCGGCGCGCGTCGCTGCTTTGCGAGAATTCGCGAAAGCAATATTCGGCCGGGTATTGGGAGGCTCGACCGACTAGCAAGCATTGAGTAATCTTCAGTACGGTCACTTGTCGCGGGCCGACAGCCACTCAAACAAAGGGCGAATTCATGAAATTCTACTCTGCAGAAAGAACGGAGCGATTGACGCTATCTCAAGCAATCGTGAAATATCTCCAGGTTCAATTCAGCGAATACGACGGCGAGCAGCAAAGACTAATTCGGGGAATTTGGGGCATATTCGGGCATGGAAACGTATCTGGTTTAAGCCAGGCGCTGGTCGAGTACGGACAGGAACTTCCCTATTATCAGCCGACTAACGAACAATCGATGGTCCATGCTTCTACGGGGTTCGCGAGGAGTATGAGGCGCAAGTCTACGATGGCTTGCACGACGTCGATTGGACCGGGAGCAACAAACATGATCACCGGTGCGGCGACTGCAACTATTTGCCGCATTCCAGTGCTATTGCTGCCGTCGGACTACTATGCATCCCGCTTCGGCGGAGTTGTCCTCCAGGACATCGAGCACCTGACTTCGGACGATATGTCGGTCACGGACACATTCCGCGTTGTCAGCCGGTTCTTCGATCGGGTTACGAGGCCCGAGCAAATTCTGACGTCGCTGCCGGAGGCCATGCGTGTCTTGACGAGCCCATCGGAAACGGGTGCCGTGACAATTGCTCTTCCGCAGGACATTCAAGGCTATGCTTTCGATTATCCATCCAGATTCTTTGAGAGGCGCGTCTGGAAAATCGAACGTCCGGTTCCGAACCCGGACAGAATTAGGGAGGCCGCCGCGGCTCTCGGAAATTCCGAGCGACCTTTCATTATCGCTGGCGGGGGCATCCACTATTCTGAAGCCTGGCAAGAACTCGCCAAATTCTCCGGAAAATTCGGCATACCCGTAGGAGAAACTCACGCGGGTCGCGGTTCGATGCGGGAAGAGTCGGACATTCTGCTAGGAGGTACTGGTCATTTGGGCACGCCTGCAGCGGCAAGAATTGCGGAAGAAGCAGATCTGATATTCTGTATAGGTACGAGGCTTAAGGATTTCACGACGGGTTCCAATTCGGCGTTCCAGAATCCGAGCGTCCAGTTTGTTTCCGTCAACGTCAACAGCCGCGATGCGCATAAGTTAGGTGCGCAACCGATCACTGCGGATGCCAAGCTGGCTTTGAACGCGCTTGCGGAAGCGGCTGATGCGCTGGAAGTCAAGGCGAACCCGGAATGGGTCGCCCGGGCGAAGAATCTTCGCGCCGAATGGGAACAGGTTAAGATTTCGAAGGTATTCGTCCAGCGCCACAATGAAAAGGTTAGTCAAGGCCAGCTTGTCGGCATCTTGAACGAGGAAATGCAAAGCGGAGACACGCTTGTCGCCGCCGCCGGGACGATACCGGCCGACCTGACAAAACTTTTCGACGCGACCGACGGAAAGAACCTTCACATCGAATTCGGCAACTCCTGCATGGGATACGACATTCCGGCAAGCATCGGCGTACGCTTGTCCGAGCCCGATGGGGAGGTGCTGATTCTCATGGGCGACGGAAATTACCAGATGCACCCGATGGAATTGGTGACTGCGATGCAGGAGAGAGTGAAGATCACGATAGTTCTCAACGTGAACAGCGGGTACCAGTCTATCCATGGACATCAAAAGGCGCTGGTCGGCCATTCGCTTGGAAACGAGTTCAAGATTCGAGACCCCGAAACGAACTTGCTGGACAAAGGCCAATTCATCGATTTGGACTATGTCAAAAACGCGGAAAGCATCGGGCTGAGAGCATGGCTGGCTGAAAGCGAGGAAGACGTTCGTCTGGCTTTGAGAGAAGCTCGCGGTGAAACCGTTTCATGCATTATCGTCGTTCCGACGGAGAAATACAGATTTCCGCCGGATTCCGGCGTCTGGTGGGAAGTCGTAGGCGCGGAAGTTACGAATGATGCAAAAACCAGGGCGCTTGTCGCTGAACGCGAAGCGGGAAGACGCAAGCAACGCCTATACTATTGACTCTTAGCAAAAACAATTCACATGGCTGGAATTGACGAATTTGCTGCGACTGGCTCAGTCTTCGGCCGGTTCGTCGCCCGCAAATAGCGACGAGTAAACCAGAGCTTGGTTCGCGTGCTCGCGCATCAGGGCCTCGGCACGCTGCGCGTCGCGCCGCGGAATTGCGTCGACGATCAACTGGTGCTGCATGTAGCCGAACCGCAGGCGCATCAGTTCGCGTTTCGCTCGCGCGGAGTCGAACACCATCGTTCCGAGCTGGGCCATCGGCAGCTTGCTTATTTGGCCGAACGCGAACCCGACGTAGTCGTTGCCGCAATGCTGCATGATGGTCTTGCGAAAAACATCGTTCTCGGCTTGGAAGTTCGCCTCTCTCGCTTCAACGGGGCTGTCTTCCTCGATCGCCGCTTCCATCCTTTCGAGCGCGTTGCGCAGGCGAGCCTCGACTTCCGGCGACATCCCGTTCCTCGCCATGCTGCCGGTCGCCAGCCCCTCGAGCACGCCGCGCACCTCGAACGCCTTGGAAGCATCGCCGCGATCGAACTTCTGAACCGTGAATCCCCGCACTTTGCGCTTTTTGATAAGGCCTTCGACCTCGAGGGTGCGCAGCGCCAGCCGGGCGGGCGTGCGCGACACGTCGAACATTTTCGCCACGCTGACTTCGCTAATCTTTTTACCGGGCGCCAGCGCGCCGTTCATGATCCTCCGCCGCAGCTGAGCTAGTAGGCGCCTGTCCGATGTCGTCTCGCTCCGAGCTGTCGCCGAGGATTTTCTTAAATTGAATCTCCTGCAAGCGTGTCCAGCCAATCGCCGATCCGAGTTCGCCTACAATGTACCCAAAAGCCCATCAATTTGTAAAATGACAAATATATAGATTCGCCATGCACCCGTTATGGCTACGAAACGCGATTAATTCAGTCGCGATTCCGTTGCCGCAGCACGAATGCTATCCGGTTCCGTAAGGACGTATCCGGCGGACTGGCATCGGAAATGTACCGCATGCGGGTCGAACGCGCCCGAACAGGGCATGAACATCATGATCAGAAGATCCTTGCTCCAGCATTCCGCGGCCGCTGCAATCGCTAAAACTCCTGCATTGGCGCGGGACACCGTCAAGTTCGGAGCTATCGCGCCCGAGACGGGACCGCTCGCTGGCGTCGCGGTCGTTATGCAGTGATAGAATATCGAATAGTGGGCCAAGCAAGTCAACATCAGGGGCGGCCTCCAGGCCGGCGACAAGCTGATGATGATCGAATTCGTCGAATACGACGACAAGACCGACCTCGGCGAGCATATCAAGCTCGTGCAGCGCCTTGCAGAACAGGATAGGTTCGAAATCGTGGTTGCGCCGAACGGAACCGGATTCAACCTTGCGACTGCGCCGATTTGCTGCGGCTGCGGATTTCCAATGATCGCAGTTTCGGCCATTAACGGCAAAACCGGGGAAATGGCGAATCGCTATCCCGATCTTTTTATTTCGCTGGGATCCGCTTTCGCGTTTGGCGTGGCGCGCGAGACATCCTGGTCGAGCGGCGCGATGCCTCCGCCAAAGGCGGCAATGTCGCTATCGTAAATGTAGCCGACGCTTTCGGAAACGAACTGGCCGATCGGCCGCGCGAATGTTTCGTTAAGATCGGGCTCGATCTGGCTTACGACAAGTCTTATCCGCGAGGCTCGCCCGACCTATCGCAGGAAATGATGCGCGCCAAAGCTGCCGAGCCCTATGCTTTCATCGCCTGGTCGTAGCCTCCCGACAGCTTCGGCTTGGCCGAGCAGGCGATCATCGAGGATCTAGACGTGCCGATCTACAATTCGGTCGTAGCAACCAGCCTCCCCGCCTTCGTCGGAGTCTACGGCGCCAAGACCAACAACTTCCGTGGCGCAGGCCGCACCAACACGGGTAATCTCAAATTCCCCGCTTACGGAGAGGCGCATTTGGAACTATCCGGCAAGGTCGCCGACAACCGGACTTGGGGCAATGCATTTGCCGACCTGCGCATTCTCGAGCAATCCGTCGAGGGTGTCGATACTCTCGTCCCTCGAAGTAGTTGCGTCGTACTCTAAGAAAACTCCTTTGACACGATCATGGGCGAGAAACCTTCAAGAACCAAAACTCGGAAAAATTCTCGTGGGTTGGCCCGTGGCTGGATGGCGTGTTCCGGGGCGCGAAGGGCTCCAAAGTTGAGAGAGCCGTACCGGTTCGCCTAGAGGACGGATGGTAGCGATCCCGATCCGAATTAGCGATGCGTCGTTTGTCGCCGACCGCTCCTACGGGTGAACCGCAAGGATGCCGGGCATCTTTATGTTCGGCCTCCTGTTTTCAGGCTTATACGCTAGTCGCCATTGGCCTGAACCTGCAGTGCGGAATCGCGCGCACCAAAAATCTCGCCAACGGCGAGTTTTTGGTTCTAGGCGCGCTGGCATCTTTCTGGCCTTTTATAACTTCCCAGATTAGCCCGAAACTGACCGTTATGCTCATCGCGCTTGCCAGCTATGTCGGCAACCGGCTGGCCTTTCGCTTCTTGCTGCTTCCGCTAGTAGGTCGATCAAAAACTCGAGGCCAGCTTGAAGTCGATTCGATTCTCGCCGCAATCTCTGCTCGTCGCGCATGCGCACGATGATCTTGTACAAGCTTGTTCGCGCTGATGGCGAAAAATCGATCGTCACATAGCCGCGTTTCCTCACGCCGGCGAGAAAGGAAGGGATGTTCCGCAATGGATAGACAACCTTGTGCGGTCTGATATCCTTATCTCGGTACCTGTGGCGTAGTCGAAACGCGACGCTACCGAAGTCTTCTTCAGTGAAATCGGCTTTCAGACCCGGTGAAATCAGTGCGCTCCGCACGATTCGGGATTTCAGCATGTCCGTTTTAACGTCAAATCCGACCGCTGACACCAGAAGCGCAGCGGAAATCGCGCTGGTTTCGCCCTTCGGGGAGACAGCGCCGTGCTCCGAAATTATGCGCAGGGGCTTCAGTTGATCGAGGACGCGCTGAATTTCCTGTGTCGTGAAGTCCTTTCACCGGAAGCTCGCCATTTTATTTCTTTAAATTTGCTTCGCTCAGCCTTTTGCCCGCGAATTGATATTCGAAGCGGTGCTGGTCATGGGCGCATCGGCCGAACCTCTCCCGGCACCCGCTGTCGTCATGAGAGCGCCGCAGCTTCAATGAATCTCAGCCTGGTTGACTCCCCTTCAAAGCGCCTGCTCAGTGAGCGAAACGCCGCCCTGGGCGATCCCGAGACCGCAATATGCTGGAAGGGTGCACAGTTACAGACCTATGGGGAGCGGAAATGCAGGGAATCCGCTCCTGATCAACCGGATTGCTGCGTTCGGTCATGGAAATGCTGCTCCTGCGTTGCCGGTGGCAAAAGCGGTTAGGGAGGAAGGACGGTTCCGAGCAATTCTACGACAGGCCGGAAGCGCGAGGGCGAAAGCCAAAATCCCGGGACATGGTTGAAAATAACTTCGACTGGCTAGGGATGTCTGTCGATACCGCGGCAAGGCACGATCTCCATAGCACGTTCAATTATTGCAGCTCATATGTTCATGCACCTATCGGGAAAGAGCCCTTCGCCATATTGATTCAAGGGAATGTCGGTCAGATCGGCGCCGGCATTCTACAGCACTGGCTCGATCTCGCGCGTGACACGGTACGGATTGCGTAGGAATACCTTATTCATCTGTATCCGCAAGGTATCTTTCCAGTCGACACAATTAGGAAGTTCGGTCTCAACCAGCCTGCGGGCATGTATTTTGGCAAATTCTATTACGCCCCGTTGGAAGCGGTGTTTGGCGATGCGCAGATCGAATCCTACCGGGCTCGATTGCAAATTCACCCGTCCTTAGAAGATGCAATGAACTTCCACGAGTCAGAGCCGGACGTCGCGGACAAGCAAATTCTGGATTCCTGGGATGAGATTGAGTGCCGCGATACGGATGATTTGGTTGTACTTTGGTATTACAGAAAGGCTCAGATGCGCGTAACTTCCATGGCGCTGGCTTATGCCGATCCTTTGAGGCCACAATGGCAATGGGCACTACGATTATGTAGACAGGTATCCTTGGCAGGCGAAGTCACAAGCTGTACTCAAGACTTACGCGGACAACCCTGCTGCGACATGCCGAAAAGGGCAGCGACATCCGGAGGCGGTCCTAGATGTCCGACCCGGATCCTCCGCTATCCTCTGACCTTCCCATGGCAGCGGAGTGCCGCTCTGGCCTCCTCGTGCTCGAAGGCAGGCGCATAGAGTCTGAGTTCGGCCGGCGTCATGCCGAGCTTTTCGCCGAGCGGCCTCCAGCTGTCTCTGATGTATACGGCCATGGTCCCAGCGCACTTCGCTGCCGAATCAGCGTCTAGATCGAAAAAGGGCGCGGCGTCGAGCGCCGCTTCGATACTCGGCCGGAACCCGTGTATTTCCGATATGGCCGTCTTCAGATTGCCGCGCGCGCCCGGTTCGGGATTGATGTCATAGGCTGGCGACAGTTGCCAGCGGCCGCTTCCGGCATAGATGAACCCGTGGTTCCGCAGGTGATCGTCGAAATTCGAAACCAGGATGGTAAACGCAAGCCGCTGAAACAGCTCCGCCATCTGCTCCGCCGGGTTGCATCCTTGGCTTCGAAGGGCCTCCGCTATGGAAACATAGTCGCCCGGCGCGGCGCCGTCGATACCGAGCATCGTCTGCGCGGACATGAAATGGAGCCGCATCTTGTTCGCCGTTCGGTCGAACCGGCGGATCAGCGCCAGCGGATGTTCGCCCTCGCCGTGCATCAGCCGCGCCTTGGCGGCACGGATGCCAACGCCCTTTGCAAGGCGGAGCGCAAGCACCTCGGCCTTGGCGACAGGTAGCCTATCGCTCGTTCGAGCCAGCTTTGCTATACAATGGTCTCCCGGTTCGTCGGCAACGCACAGCTTTGGCCTGGCCCCGCCAAGGGAGCCCGCCAATTGCATGAATTCCGCCCGGTTCCGGGGATAGCTCTCGGGGTCGGCATCAAACCGCCGGGCTGCCTCAACCAGGTGGGACACCTCGGGCAGGCGGGGAATTCGTTGCGAGCGCGGCGGTGCCAGAGGCGCGCCCTCTTCATCGAAATATCTAAGCGCGCCGGTGCGCAGCCAATCATCCACTTTCAGGAGGTAGTCGAGTTCGTCGCACCGCCGGCCCAGGCCGGATTGGATCACCGCCCTTCCCCAGGAATCCGGTCCCCCGTCCATCATGACGGCCGGAATCGCCTCCCGGTCGCCCTGACGAGTTAGGTGGAACACGGCTCTGTCAACCGGTAATTGCGGCGAAATCGCGAAGGCGTCAGGTGCAGTTTGCCATTCAGGGGCATAGCAGAAAACGGAGTGCTCGCGCCGGCCGTCATTCTCGTGAACGAGTTCCCCGACTAGCCTGGCCTTGACGCCGAGACGCACCTGGATTCGCCTGCGCATCAGAAGGCAACCGAACCGGATTCAGCATCGCTCTCTTCGATCGAACTTCGGTCGGCAGTTGAAGCGCCTTTGGCAGTACGGATCCTCTGCGGAAGGTCGCGGCCGCTCAGGAGAAGCGCCGCATCATCCTTGGACGGATCGATCAGGCCGGATAGCCGCTGGAGTTCGCCCAGCGCCGCCAGTGCAGCGGCGACGTTTCCGATCGAGACACCGGGGTCGCCCCTTTCGAGCCTCGCCAGCGTACTACGCCCGACACCCATTCTGGAGGCGAAATCCGAGGTCGGCATGCGCCTGGCGCGCCGGGCGCGATTGATGTCCGAACCCAGCTGACGAACAGCGCGGGCAATGGATGGCCGGAGAGTTGTCATTGTATCAGTTATGATTAATTATATGAATTTACGTTTCATATATAGTTCATTAATCTCGTGCACAAGCGTTCCTGAAGCAAATTGTTCCGGTTGTTGCAAAGACCGGCGCTATGTTGCGCCTCCGAAGTCAGGGCAGAAACGGAAGAGGGTCCGCTGTGCGATCAGCCCTTGCTGGTCGAGCCTGCGCTTTTCCTTCTCTTTGACTGCCTGCGGATATGAATGCGGAAGGGGTAGCCTCTCGATCCGCGTTGAGTTGATTGCGACCGGGAAGCCTTCAAGCTCCGTCGTCGTCCGCTCCATTATGGTGTTGACCGCGGTCTGCCTGTCGCGGATCAACTCGTTTCGGATCTGGCATTCCCATCCTAATCAGATGCCGCCGGAACCTTGGTATGGGGCAATGGACCGTGAGGTCGGCATCTTCATGCAGAGCACGCTGATGCACCGAGTGAATTAAGAACTGTTCAATATCCATTCTTCTGGGTCGGCGGCGAAAGCGGGCCGCGGGCGAGGAGGATGGACCCGGAATGTGCGAGTGCTAGGACACGGCGCTCTTCTTCAAGCAATGGGGCGACGCGACTCCGAAGTCCGGCGGGGCGGCCTGCTGGATGGCAGGGAGTGGCCCGGCTTCCCGGCGGAAATGCGCCGATTCGCGGACACGGGAGAGTATTCATGAAGCTGAGGAGGCTCGCTCTCGAGGCATTCTCGCTGGCGAGCGCGGCGAAGGAGCGACGACCGGCATGAAATTCGACGCGGCTCGTATCTCGCCGCCACCAGACAGCGCGCGGACACTTCAAGCGCGACCGGCAGGGCATTCTTCGACATGCTCGGCGTCCTTGCCGAGTTCGAGACGAACCTGCGCCGCGAGCGTCACGCCGAGAGGATTGTTAAGGCGAAGCGGAGGGGCGAGTATTTCGAAGGCACTCATCCACAGGGCAATGGAGCGCCCGACATCGTAAAGGGTAGCGTCGGCTCCGGCCGGGGATTTGCGACGCACAGTTTGCCATGTTCAGCAATCGGAAAGTGGCCCAGTCGCACCACCGCGGGCGAGGATTGTCCGTGGAAGCCGGTCAATTCGTGCACCCCGAGAATTGCAGGAGTCTTCACGACAAGATCCTCATGGTTTTTGTCACGCATCCGCGGATAGAACCGGAATGCATCCGAAAAGAGAATTCGTAAACCGTAAGGACGTATCAGCTCACGCGTCCTGTTGTACGAAATGACCGAAAGCGCGATCGCATCTCGGTAACCGGCTAATGCTTCAACGGCGAAAACTGAGGCGGGCGCGTCTTTGCGCGCAACAAGTACGGTTGGCTGCACCTTCTCTCCAAATCTGTCCGTCAACCGCCCCAGGAAAGTCCGAAGTTTTGGATGAGCCTCGCATTATTCGAGCACTCTCCTGTCATTTCAGGCAACAATCGCGGCGACATCACCTTCGATTGCGGCCTTCTCTGCCAATTCAACATTGGGCAGGAGCTGTGAAGTCGTCCATTCATTCCTATAGCACACTCGAACCTTCGCCTTGCACCTCTCTTCCTCCTGCGGAGTCCTACGGTAAGTTGGTGCCCCTCAACTTTATACGGAGCGCTAGCTTGTCAGCAGTTTTGGGGTCTGGGGGCGAATTCCCAAGCTGGCTGGCATAACCGTCGCAAATCGCCCGAAATCCTGTTCGGAACGCTCATTTCCTATCTCATGATGCGGATACTGAATCATGTTCCCATAGGGCTACCAACACATCTCGTGCAGAAATGCACGCTGAAGGCCCGGCGCAATGCCTCTTGTTCGGATGAAGCGAAGAAAGTTTGCCCGGAGGCGCCGGTGGTCCAGGCGATTGCGCTCCTGGAAACGCCTGGTTCGATGAACTGGCCGGTATTGGCCCTTTTTTCCTTCCGGGCGCGACACATCCGGCGATCCTTTCGGGCGTCCGAGCTTCTATCCGGACGCCGCGGCTTTCGCGAGGCCTCGCGCGCGGCGGGTTCTATGCGGTCTGCGCCACGGGGCTTTTGGGGACTTTCGCTTTCGAGCCCACTTGCCGACCGGCTTCGTCGATCGTCGCGGGCAGGACCGGTTCGGGCGCAGCCGGCTCCGCACCGCCAGAATCCGCTCCGCCGTCCGCGACAACGCCTTCGAAGCCGAACATGGATGCTGGCTGGCGAAGAAACTTGAAGCGCGCGACCGCGTGGCGGTGATACCCTCGATATCCAACGGGAAAGTCAGGCGCAGCCGCGACAGGGAGATGTAAAAATGCGGTGCTAGACCGAGAATTTATTTGCGAAAATCAAGGAGTACCGAACAATTGCGACGCGTTATGACAAGACGGTCGCCAACTTTCGCGCCATCATCGATCTCATGGCGGAAGTGATCGCGGCGCGATGGAGCCGAACGATTAAATGTCTTTAGTCAACTGGCCCTGGCGCTGGGAAGCGGAAATGTTTCGAAAATCAGACCATTCGAAAAAAGGGACCTTCATGACATTCGGATTTCTTGTCGCTTATCCGGTCTGCGCACTGCGGTTACATTTCGATTTGAGCGAGACAAGACTTGAGACGCTTTAGGTTTTGTCTAGGACTTGCAAACGGTTGGACCGCGAATTCAGCCGTCGCGCCAGCCTTGGAGATGCCTTCGGCGCCGACGCGTTTTCTGGCTTCGGATCTGACAGCGAGTACGAACCCGGGCTGACGGCGGGCATAAGTAGGAATTTGCGTGGGCCGCAATCTGGAAACGCAAAACATTGCCCGGAATATTTGCGCAATTGCGCATCCTTGCCGCATGAGAAAATCAATGATCGAGTTAGGACTGCACTATGATACGATTTTCAATATCGAAATTGCCGGTCAATAGGTTGCTCGCCCGCCCGACACGTCAAATACCTGGCCTGTCGTAAACGAGCACCGGGGGCTGACGGCCCAGGCCGTCATGTCGGCGATTTCCTCGACTGAGCAAAGCCGATTCATCGGCACCTTGCTGCGCTTTTCGGCGATGTATTCCTCGGACATGCCTTTCAGCAGGTCTGTAGCGGCCATGGAAGGCGCAACGCAATTAATGGAAATCCTCGACGGCTGGAGTTCGCGCGCCAATCCCTTTGCGAATCCAATGACGCCCGACTTGGCCGCGCCATAGGCGCATGCGCCAGGATTGCCTTCTTTGCCCGCGACAGAAGCAATTACGACTATGCGACCGTATCCGGTTCCGCGCATGTGCCTTACGCCCGCCATTACGGAGAGAAACACTCCTGTCAGGTCGATTTCGATAACGCGTCTCCATTCATCGAGCGAATATTCCCAGGCAGGCTTCGTCGGCCCGTTTATTCCCGCGTTGGCGACGAGAATGGAGACTTCGCCGAGCGCGGCGAGACTTTGCGCAAATGCGTTCGCGACGGATTCCTCGCAAGTTACGTCGGCTTCGATCCAGTGGCAGAACGCGGGATCGTCTTCGGCTGGCTTCGGGTCGGTATCCCAGCAGGAAACCCGCGTTCCGAGTTCGGCGAGCCGACGGGAAATCGCCAGCCCGATGCCGCGCGCCGCGCCGGTGACGATCGCGGTCTGGCCTTCAAGTTCGAATCCCATCTCTCAGCTCTCGTTCGGCACCCATTGAAGAATGTGTTTTGCCGCCGCCACGATATCGCCGTTCTGGTTCGTTACCCGGATGTCCGCGATCGACCGCCGCCGCTCCGGCACGAGCTTTTCGATTTCGTAGTGAACCGTAACCGTGTCGCCTAGAAAGACGGGTCGAATGAACCTCACTCTGTCGTACCCGGCTGAAACGGCGGTTTCGTCGGAGAATCGCGTGTGGGAAATCGCCAAGGTCGAGGCGGTCGACATGTATCCGACAAGGAGCGCGCCGTGCGCCATGCGCTTTCCGAAGCTCGAATTCCGCATGAATGTCTCATTGACGTGGTTCGGAGAAAAATCGCCTGTGATGCCCGCGAACATGTACACGTCGGACTCTGAAACCGTCTTTGAGAATGTCGCGCCTTCTCCGATTTCCACATGAAACTCGCTCATCTAGGGGACTCCTTCAACATTTCCGGCCATATTCGGCAAAATGCGGCTTGCCGCGGCGTCCTGCGAAAACGGCCGCCTTTTGCAGCGCCAATTGAAATCGCGATAATGGACGCAAGGGCGATTTAATCCTTGTGCGACGGCGAGCGCCCGAAATCGGGAGCGGGAGTGTCCTGACCTGCTTCGATTATGCCGCGCCTTATCGCGCGAGTGCGCGTGAAATACTCGTAAAGGTGGTCGCCGTCGCCGGTCCGAATGGCTCGCTGCAGCGCGAACAGCTCTTCCGTGAATCTGCCGAGTATTTCTATCGTGGCGTCGCGGTTGCTCAGGAACACGTCCCGCCACATCGTGGGGTCGGATGCGGCTATGCGCGTGAAGTCCCTGAACCCGGCAGCGGAGTACTTGACCACTTCCGAATTCGTTACCCTCTTGATGTGGTCGGCCAAGCCGACCATGGTGTAGGCGATCAAGTGCGGAGCGTGGGACGTGACGGCCAGTACAAGGTCGTGGTGGTCCGGGTCCATGATCTCGATGTTGGCTCCTATCGCCTCCCAGAGTGATATCAGGCGCTTCAGCGCCTCCGGATCGACATCTTGCGGTGGCGTAAGCAGGCACCAGCGATTCTCGAACAAGGTCGAGAAGCCCGCCCTCGGGCCGGAAAATTCCGTTCCCGCCAGCGGATGGGCCGGAATGAAATGCACGCTTTCGGGAACGGACTCGCCGACTGATTCGATGACCATTCTTTTAACGGAGCCGACATCCGACAAGGTAGCTCCCCGTTTCAGTTCCGGCCCAATTCTTTCTGCCAATTGTCGATACGTTCCTACCGGCGTGCATAGCACGACCAAATCCGCATCGCGGACCGCCTCTTCCGGAGAATCGCAGATTTGATCCGCCATCCCTAATTCGGCGACGGCCTCTCTCGTTTCCCGGGTTTTCGAGGTGCAGGAGATTTCGGCGACGAGGCCCCGTTCGCGCAGCGCCAAGGCCATCGACGAGCCAATCAGGCCCATGCCGATGAGCGCGACGCGATCGTAAATCTCGGTCACCGGTCGCCCGCCATGAATTCGTTCAATGCGGAAGCGAGGCTCCGGCAGCCCGCTTCGTCGCCTATGGAAATCCGTAGGCATTTCGGAAGATTGTACTTTTCCATGCGGCGAACAAGTATGCCGCGCGAGCGCAGGAAGGAGTCGCACCGGGATACCGTTTCCGGGTCGGCGAAGCGGGCGAGGATGAAATTCGCCGAAGACGGGTCCGAGGGAATCCCGCATTCCTCGAGCCGCTCCGAAAGCCAGCGGCGCCAGCGCGCGTTCAATTCGCGGCACCGGCGCGCGTGCTCCGTGTCCCGCACCGCCGCCTCCGCCGCCGCCAGCGACGGCGCGCCGACATTGAAGGGCTCCCTGATTCGATCCATGGCCGCGATCAGGTCTTCGGGCCCGTAGGCGTACCCGATGCGAAGGGCGGCTAGCCCGTAAATTTTGGAAAACGTTCTGGTCATGACGACGTTGGCGCAAGATTCGACAAGCGAGGCGCCGCCGTCGTAGCCGTCCGCATACTCGACATAAGCTCCGTCGAGAACCAGCAGGACTCCTTCGGGCAGGCTGTCGGCAAGCTCCCTGGCCTCGTCGGAGGAAATCATTGTCCCGGTAGGGTTGTTGGGATTGGCGATCAGGACGATGCGCGTATCGGGGCCGCAAGCCTCGAGAATGCTTTCGGGATCCGTGCGCCTGTTCCGCTCTCGGACTTGAACCGGGGTCGCGCCGACGGCCTTGGCGAGAATCGGATACATCAGGAATCCGTGCTCGGTGTGGATGATCTCGTCCCCCTCGCCCGCGTAGGCCTGGCAAAGAAGCGCGATCACTTCGTCGGACCCTGCGCCGCACACTAATTTGTCGGGCAGGAGGCCGTAGACTTCTGCGATGGCATTTCGAAGCGAACCATGGTGCGAATCGGGATACCGGCTCAGTTTCGAGGCCGCGGCGAGATAGGCGTCGATCGCCTTTTGACTCGGTCCGTAGGGGTTTTCGTTCGAGCTGAGCTTGAGAACGGCTTCGCGACCGGCGATGCTGCTCTCGCCCGCTTCGTACGCTTCAATGCCTAGAATTCCAGGCTGAGGCTTTAGCATGCGGTTCATGGGCTGCTTCCCAGTTTCAAAGGATTTGAATTAGACACCGATGCCGGCAATGGCAAGCGATGTCGCGCTCCTGCGCCGGGAAATCAATAGAACCTGAACGGATCGATATCGATGGACATTCGGATTCCCGATGGAATCTTGAACTGGCACTGCCATCGAACGAGTGCCGCCTGGAGAGGAGCGGTCTTCGCCGCCTTGACTAGAATTCGAAACCTGACCCTGCCTCGGATTCTCGCGATGGGGGCGGGCGCGGGGCCGTAGACTTCCGCTCCTATGCGCGACAGGATTTGAGAATTGCCTACCAGGTCGCGGGCCAGTTCGCGCACTCTGGCTTCGTTGGTTCCGGACACGACGATCCCGGCGAACCGGCCGAATGGCGGCACGCCAGCCACCTCTCTTTCCGCCGCTTCGACGCGCCAGAACCCTTCGTCGTCGCCCGATAGAATGGCCTGCATAACGGGGTGATCGGGTTGCCAGGTCTGCAGAAGCGCCAAGCCGCGCAGGCCCGTGCGTCCGGCTCGCCCGGCGACTTGATGCATGAGCTGAAAGGTTCGCTCGGCCGCGCGAAGGTCGCTGCCGTTGAGTCCCAAGTCGGCATCGATAACCCCGACAAGCGTAAGCATCGGAAAGTTATGGCCTTTCGCCGCCATCTGGGTTCCGATGACGATATCGGCTTCTCCCGCAGAGATGCTGTCGAGCAGTTCACGGAACGCCAGGGCCGAACTGGCGGAATCGGACGAAAGTTCCGCGATTCTCGCTTCCGGAAACAAGTGCTTCACTTCTTCGGTTAGACGTTCGACGCCGGGTCCGACCGGCGTAAGCTTGCCTTCGCGTTCGCAGGAAGGGCATTTCGAGGGTATGCTTGTCGACGCGCCGCACTGGTGGCACATCAGCTGATTCCGGAAACGGTGCTCGACCATGCGGGCATCGCAGTTCTTGCACCCGATCTGGTGGCCGCACGCCCTGCATACGGTGACAGGCGCGTATCCTCTACGGTTGAGGAATAGGAGCGATTGCTCGCCGATCGCGAGCCGGCTTCGCATTTCGATCGCGAGCGGACCGGATATCCATCGACCGCTTTCGAGATTTTCCTGGCGCATGTCGACGGCGTTCATTTCGGGAAGCGCAGCGCCTCGAAAACGCGCGGGCAGGTCCAGGCGGCGGTACTTGCCGGAACCGGCGTTGGCCCACGTTTCCAGAGACGGGGTCGCCGATGCCAGCACGATTTTCGCGCCTGCGATGGACGCGCGCAGAACCGCCATGTCGCGCGCATTGTATAGGATTCCATCGTCCTGCTTGTAGGAGATGTCGTGCTCCTCGTCTATGACGATCAACCCGAGATCCCTGAACGGAAGATAGAGAGCCGAGCGCGCCCCGACCACGAGCTGTACGCTTCCTTCCGCCGCCTTGCGCCAAACCCTCCGGCGCTCTGCCTGCGTAACCTGTGAATGCCATTCGCCGGGCAATGCGCCGAATTTCGCCGCGACACGCTTCAGGAACTCCGAAGTCAAGGCGATTTCCGGTAGCAGAACGAGAGATTGCCGCCCACGGCGGATGGCCTCTGCGACCGCTTCGAGGTAAACCTCGGTCTTGCCCGATCCCGTAACCCCTTTGAGCAGCGTTGCGGAAAACCGCCCGGCGCCGACGCCCGCCCGCAGGGCCGCCGCCGCCGCCGCCTGAGCTTCATTGAGTTCAATTCTCTGGAAATCGGGCGCCAGTTCGGGAAAATCAGTTTCGCGCGGGGTCTCGATTCGCCGTAGCGTGCCAGCCTGCTGCAGCGCTTTGATGACGGAGGCGGAAACGCCGGCTCGCTTCGCCAGTTCGCCGATGCTGAACTTCTTGTCCTTGTTCTTGCGCAACGTATCGATGACGCGGATGCGCGCGGGCGTCATCCTCGCGGGCGGTAGGCCGTCGAGCTTATAGGCGATAACCGTAGACTGGGGCGACCCAAGATCGGATACTCGAGTTGCGAGCCTGAGCATGGCGGGCAGGGGCGTAACGGTGTAGGCTGATGCGCGCTCAAGGAATTCTCGCATTTCGCGGCGCATAGGAGGGATGTCGAGCTTTCCGGCAACTGACTTTAATTTCTTGGAGTCGATCGTTCCCTCGCCGACTCCCCAGACGACGCCTTTGACCTTGCGAGGACCAAGCGGCACTTCGACGAACTGCCCGAGTTCAATTTCGCCGGACGGAGCCCTGTAGTCCAGGCATCCGTCCAGAGGCGCCGTCGTAAGGACGGAAACCAGTTCGCCCTCCCGGAACGTCGACTCGCTCTCGTTCGGTGGATTCTCCATGTACTATTCCATCCTCTTCGCCGTTGGGGTAGCATGCACGAGATTCTTGCAGGCATATCCGAAGCGGGTGGAAAGAAACAATGAAACTATTCGTCGATACGGCCGACACTAAAGCCATTGCCGAACTAGCCGAAATGGGGCTGATTGACGGCGTTACAACGAATCCGTCCCTGATAATGAAATCGGGCCGGGACATTTTCGAGGTCGTTCGCGAAATTTGCGATCTCATGGAGGGCATGCCCGTTAGCGCCGAAGTGGTCGCGACGAACGCCGGAGAAATGGAGGCCGAAGGGCTCAAGCTCAAGGAAATCGCCTCCAACGTCGTCGTCAAGGTGCCCTTGACCTGGGACGGGCTCAAGGCATGCCGCCGGCTGTCCGGACAGGGCATCGAGGTCAACGTGACGCTGTGCTTTTCGGCGAATCAGGCTCTTCTGGCGGCCAAGTCCGGAGCGACCTATATCAGCCCGTTCATCGGCAGGCTCGACGACATCAATCTGGACGGGATGGAGCTAATTGAAGACATTGTGGAAATCTACGAAAACTACGAGTTCGACACTCAAGTGCTCGCGGCATCGATAAGAACGGCGAACCATGTGAGGGACGCCGCGAAAATTGGAGCGCATGTCGCTACCGTTCCCCCGGATTTGATCAAAAAGCTGACTCTTCATCCGCTTACGGACAAAGGCCTGGCGAGTTTTCTTGCGGACTGGAAAAAATCCGGCGGGGAAATTCTGTGACCAAGCGGAAAGCCAGAAACAATGTCAGAAAGCAGCCGGCGTAACGCGCCCGAATTTTTTAAGGCGGACATTCGCTCGCGCATAGCATCGGATCCGAGCATCGTACTTGATGATCCGGACGTGCTGATGGCGATCGCCACCGCCGCGGAAATCGATTTCGGAGAGAAAGTTTACGACATGCGCGAAGTGGCGCTGTCGGTGCTGAAGGAGCGTCTCGACGGTCATAAGAAGACCCATCAAAAGGTCATAGCGGCGACGTACGAAAATCATGTCGGCACGCAGAACATGCATCGCGCCGTTCTTGGGCTGCTTGAAGCCGATAGCCTGGATTCCGCGTTGACAGCGCTTCGCGACAGGCTTCCCGAAATGCTTCGCGTGGACGCAATTCGGCTGGTTGTGGAAGCCGAGAGCGACGCCAAGCAAAACAAAGAGGACCTAGATGGAAGGCCTTCGGGCGGCGTGGTCGTTTTTTGTCCCGCGGGTTCGGTTCGCGACTATTTGGATTGCGATCCGAACGCCTCGCGAGGAACTGCCATCCTTCGGCAGGTCGAGGAAGGCGAAGGAGTAATTTACGGCGGTATCGGATCGTTGATTCGCTCGGAAGCCCTTTTGTGCCTGAGGCCGGCGGAGCAGGGGATTTCGAATCAGGCGTGGTCGAACCGCTCGCGCGACGGGCAGGCAAGCGGGGGAGTCGAAGGAGAAGAGGTCCCGTGGCTATTGGCGCTTGGCTCGCGAGACCCGGAGCAATTCAGGCCCGGCATGGGAACGGACTTGATAACCTTTTTCGGGGATGTGCTGCTGCGTATGTTGCGGCGGTGGCTGCCAAGCTAGCCGCGCGATCCTGCGATTGGTCGAAGTCGATTTTGTCGTGCTCCGATAGCGTCGTGCTACGCATTTATATTCCTTGAACTGATATTTCGCTGTCGCGGTTCGCGCGAGGTTGCCGCCGGATTTTTTGCCTTGACAATTTCAAGTCCGATTTGCGACCAATAAGGCAAAAGAATACGAGCAGGGCAATTGATTCAGTGAAACGCGGCACGCGCATACGGAAGGCGTCGACTTCCCTAGGGAAGCCCGGAAGATCGGCAGGCGATTCCGCAAACGGAAAACCATTTGCGGAATCGATCGTCCGAGCCCTTGAATGGAAGCTTGGGTTCGACGCGATCGGGGCCGCGGGTCGCGGAAGGCGGCATGTCTGAACCGGCTCAATTTCCCGAGGCGACGCAGCGCCTTTTATCGGAGTGGCTTGCTGAGCTTTCGGCAGTCCGGGGAGTTTCCGAGAAAACCGTTGCTTCCTACCGTCGCGATGTCGCCGGGTTCTTTTCGTTCCTTTCGGGTTATTGGGAAGTCGCTGCGGCGCCCGACAGCCTTAAGGGAGTCGGAATCAAGGACATGCGCGCGTGGATGGCCCATTGTCGAAACAGCGGATTGTCTTCCCGGTCCCTGGCGCGAGCCCTGTCGGCGGTCAAGAACTTTTACCGCTGGTTCGCCGACCGCGCAGATTTCGACCCGGAATCCGTGCTTGCGACGAGATCGCCGAAATTCCTGGGGCGCCTTCCCAGGCCGCTGGCCAAGGATTCCGCGAAGTCCGTAATTGAATTCGTAGGCGAATCCGATACGGACGAATGGGTGGCGGCTCGCGACAAGGCGGTATTTTCCCTGCTGTACGGCTGCGGGCTTCGCGTTTCGGAAGCGCTTTCTCTGACCCGCGGCGATTTGCCGGTCCGCGACACGCTTCGAATCCGCGGCAAGGGCGGAAAGGAACGAATCGTTCCCGTCCTGCCCGTAGCGAGGCAAGCCGTTGAAGCCTACGCTCGCCTATGCCCGTTCGTAAAAGGCGACGACGATGCGTTGTTTGTGGGCGTGCGCGGCGGGCCGTTGAACCAAAGAACTGTGCGAACCATAATGGAACAGGCGCGGAAGACTTTAGGCCTTCCGGAAACTGCGACGCCTCATGCGCTTCGACATTCGTTCGCAACGCATTTGCTGGAGGCGAGTTCCGACCTGCGCGCGATACAGGAGTTGCTTGGACACGCGTCGATCTCGACGACGCAGGCCTATACCGCCGTTGACAAATCAAGACTGGCGGATATCTACAGAAAAGCTCATCCTAGGTCGTAGTCGCCGCAACAGCCTTGTCGCTGGAATGCTTCCGCGCTCCGACCTCTGAAGATCGCAAGTCGCGCGGGTTCCTCCCGCCCTATCCCACCCGTAAAATCGCTTGAATTTTCTAGAGCGGCTTCCGGAATTGCTTGGCAGCCGGAATGATACGGCGAAGTCGCGGCCAGGCCGCGTTCCAGGAAGCTCCGAATGGCTGGTCGGTCGATCCGAGCCGTACAAACTGAGGCTAGCTTAGCTGACCCAAATCCAATTTCGAAGAATGCTTTGCGATTTCTCGATCCACTATTGGCGCGCGCGATCTCCAATTCGAGGGAGCCGAAGAGCAGTAGGGGCGACTCGCCGGGATATTCGGCGCCCGTGAAATGCGCTTCCGCACTTGCGACGCGCCGTTCCCGCCTCGTTCCCATCGTCAGCATTTCCGCCTATACGCGACGAGCCAAGCATTTTAGAGATTCCGCGCCGTAGAGCTTTGCAATCGAAGACGGCAAAGGCGATTCGGAGACAAATCGCGGAGCGACGGTTTTCGCGGCTTCAGTTCCGCTCCATTCTCAGGTCAAGTCCCACCTCGATTCCGGGCGTCGCCTCCAGCGACGCGAGAATCAGCCGGTAGCTTGCATCCATGTAGCCGCCGCTTTCGTGGCGCGCGAGATCGGAATCCCCGATGCCGAGGCGGGACGCGAGCTCCTTCCGTTCCATGCCGCAGCGAAGCCGCGCCTCGGCCAGAGCGTGGCCCAGCTGTTCCGGCGCGGCTTTCTCAGCCGCGAATCCGGCGGCGGCCCGGCGGCGCTCCGACCTCCATTCGAGGTATTCGAGCATGGCGTCGAGCTCCTTCTTCTCCGGTTCCTCCAGCTTCGGATGCGCGCCTATCAGCTTCCCCGGGTCTGTCCGGTAGAGGTCGGCGGCGCGAGCGAGCAGCGCGGCGTCGATGCCCCGCCTCCCGCGCTCGATCATCGAGAGCCCGCTGTTCGAGATGCCAAGCGCGGCGGACGCTTCCGCCTGCTTCAATCCCGCCGTCCGCCGCGCCAGCGCGAGCCGGCGGCCGATTTCGCGTCGGTTGCGGTCGTCTCGATTCATGATTCCAGCATAGCGCAGCCGGACGGAAAACGGAAAGGAAATTTCACGCATGCGAAAATGAGCGGTTGAAACAGCGATGAATTTGCGATATTGTGAATGGCGACGGAATCCGGAAAGGGCGATGAGTAACGGTACGATCCATCCATTGCAGGTTGCGGAGCCGGACCTCCGGGAAGCCGCGGCGCGCACTCTGGACGCAGTACCCGGCGCGGAGGCCGTCCTGCTCTTCGGGTCGCGGGCGCGCGGCGGCGCCCCGCCGGAAAGCGACTGGGACGTAGCCGTCGTCACGCGAGGCAACGACCTCGGCTCAGGAAATTTCGGGCGAACGCCGATCGAGGCGCTGCACCCGAGCATCAACGCCGTCTTTCTGGGCGCGGACCTGCTAAGAGACAAGCGGAACAGCCCGGGGCACATTGCCCGCGAGGTTCTGAGAGACGGGCGATTGCTCGCCGGACGCATGCCACGCGTTGGCAGAATCAGGAGAAACCCCCCTATGGAACCTCGCGAATTCGAGGCGAAGTCCTCCGTGGCCGTGGTCGCCCTTGCCGTGGCCGGAGCCGAATTTGCAAGAGTGCTTACCGCACCTTGCGGTTCGGCGCTGCTGGGAAGCGCGCAAAGTTTCGTTCGTCATTCCGCCGACGCCGCAGAGTATCTCGCCAAGCTGATGTTGTTCCGGCGAGGCGTCACGCCGCCGCGCTGGCACGACCTCAACGGGCTCGCAGACTTTTTCGAGAGCGGCGACTCCGAAGGGCGCTGGAAGGAGACTGCCGCGGCGATCCGTTCAATGGACGGCCGCACGCGAAGGCACCACATGGCCGATTACACGGGAGTCGATGCAGACGACCTCTCTCATGCGATCGCGCGGCTGCGGCTCATCGGCCAAGCCTTTGTCGACGAGTGCTCGGATGCGGGGAAAGACCCCCGGCTCCGGCTCGCCGTTGATCGTCAATTCGCAACTCTCCGGCAGCGCAGCGCCATCGTCGTCCGCGAACTAGCCGCCGCGGAGCCTACACCGCAGGAAAGCGCGGAGGTCCTAACGCGGCGGCTCGCTGCGGAATACGAAAACGAGGGGCTCGCGCGCAAGATCGCCGCCGAGGAATGGAAGGCGGGGGCGACCATTCGAGACTCCCTTCCCGACCTGCGCGATCTTTACGACCGTCTCGCCCGAGCCGAACTTCCGCGGTAGCGCGTTTCGCGCTCCTCCTTCTCCGATTTTTCGCCCCGAACGCGCCGATAGGCAAAGGGCGAATGCAGCGCCGCGACGCGCAGACGCATTGAAAGGCAATCTTGCGAAGCTAAACGCGAATATTAGGGAACTTGCCTTCCGGAAAGCTCGCGCGGAGAAGAGGGGCGGATGAAGCGAGCAAGCCGAAGCGACATAGGCAACCGCCAACGCGCCGAAGGAATCGCTCGACGTTAAGGCGCGAGGTCCGGCACGGAATTGCCGCCAAAGGAGATTTTTGACTCCCGGATTGCTGAAACCGAAATCAAGGGGCTCGTTCGGCCGAATATTCAACTCGGGTTGTCGCTTGTGTTGCGGCCAACCCCAGAGCCTCGCATTCATTTCGTAGTTCCCAGCGGCCTTTCAACCCCGGTGTTCGGAAATATTTTCCCCGACGAACTTTCGGAACCAAATTCAAATTTGTATGATTTGCATCGGAAACAAATTCGCGCTTTAGATTTTGAAGGCGTATTTCAACTAAGGCAAATCTAAGCAGGTTGCTAAGGAAAGTATCGGATTTCTGCGCGGGCCATTTTTGCAAATGATGTTCAAACGGCGAAGGTCCCGCCATCGCGACAGAGCTAGGTCAACCGGTACATCAATTCGCGAGATCAAATGCCATGAACAGAAGAGAATTTCTTGCGACCGCATCGGCGACGGCGCTAATTCCCGCAGCCGCGAACGCGGCGGCAACAACAAGGCTAATTGCCGCTCCCGTAGCCTTGCGCATCCTTCCGGATGGCGACGAACTCACGAAACTTCTAGGATTCAACGGCAAAAGCCCCGGACCGGAAATCCGGGCGCGCCAAGGCGAACGGATCGAAGTCGCCTTCGAAAACGGATTGGTTCAAGGCTCTGCGATCCATTGGCACGGAATCCATTTGGAAAACGCTATGGACGGCGTGCCGGGATTGACCCAATCCGTCGTGGAGCCAGGCGAAGCCTTCGAATACTCCTTCGAAGTTCCGCACCCGGGTACCTTCTGGTACCATTCGCACCATCGTTCCTGGGAACAAGTTGCGAAAGGGCTGTACGGTCCCTTGATTGTTGAAGAAATCGATCCTCCGCTAATTGACCGCGATATTACGGTATTTGTCGATGACTGGCGTATTTCTAGAAGCGGCGAACTGCAGGGCGATTTCGGCAACCTTCATGATTTCTCTCATGCGGGTAGGCTTGGGACATTTGCGCGGGCGTTGTTTTCGCAAGACAAAGTTATGCTCGGCGACAGGCTGCGCCTGCGTCTGATCAACGCATCGGTAGCAAGGATATTCAGTTTGGAAATCGGGGGAGGCTCCGGCGTGGTCGCGGCGCATGACGGTATGCCGCTACCCGACGTCGTGCCGCTCGGTAAGGAAGCGCTCCAACTGGCTCCCGCGCAAAGGACCGACGTCATTCTCGATGTTTCGGGTCCGGTCGATTTCATGCTGCTAACGCAGCAAGGACCGTACGAACTAGGCACCATAGTCGCGGAGGGAACCAACCCTACTCCCATAGAAGCGCCGATCGGCCCCCTTCCTTCAGCGAACTTGCCAATCGCGGTTGCGGAAGGGTCGAAGTCCTCAACACTGGTCATGCAGGGCGGCGCAATGGGAGGTCGGCATGGCGGCAGCGACATTTGGGCGTTTAACGACTATTCGGGACTGCCGGAAAAGCCGTGGCGAAAATTTGCGATTGGCGAAGTGGCGAGAATCGAACTGCGAAACGACACCGCCTTTCCGCACGGAATTCACCTGCACGGCCATCACTTCCACGAAATCGCTAACGATGGCTCACTCGGCCATTATCGCGATACGACGCTGGTCATGCACGGGCAGAGCCAGGAAATACTTTGCATGTTCGACAATCCGGGAAAATGGCTTTTGCATTGCCATACCCTAGGCCATCAGGCGTCCGGCATGAAGACTTGGATCGAAGTTTCCTGAGCTAGCGACAGCTGCCGTTTAAATGACTTTTTCTAGTTCCCGCCTCGCACAAGTGAATCTTTAGCGAGCACCTCTTGCTCTTCGGGAACAAATGACGTGCAAATGAGTCGCGTAAATTCTATGCGGCGGCTCCAGCGTTGGCAAAGTTCAACCAAATGCAGTCTCAGAATGGGTTCAGCCTGTCGAAAATCCTGGAACGGTTCAAATCCAAGCTGCAGCGCGCTGATGCGCTGACAAGGATACAATTGGCTATGGGTTTCGAACGCCTTTCCTGCGGGTGCTCGAAACGCTGCCGCCTCGAGCACAGGGATCTACCTCGTATAAAGTTAGCGGACCCCTTCCTCGAATGGGACTCAGTTCGAGTACACCAAGCTGCCGTTGGCGACACGGTTCCAGGAGATTCTTCTGGTTACGTAGTAAAAAAGGAGGTTTCGGCGATAGAGTTGGCCGGCACCTCCTGCAACGCCGCTTGATGCATGCAACGCAAGATTATGCGGGCGATGATGGAGCGCAAGGATAATCAGCCGTTCGCGGTCCTGAGCAACGTCGACGGCACGTAGTTTGGTTGCGTCCGGGAAGCCAGGCGGGGCCGCGGCACGGAAGGCAAAACTCAAATCGACGCCGCTCTGGATATGATAGAGATCTGGCTGCAGCATCGGGTCTAGCTTCGGGTTGTGGCCGGTTTCTACCTAAATGCGACCGGCAACTGCTGTCCGATACTTTGCGTCGGGCAGCACGGTCTATACCGACGGGATGTCCTCCCGGCTCGTCAGTGAATTCGTCTTGCTCGACACCGTCGTTAGCGATTTCATGTCGGTGTCTCAGTGCGTGTGTCGTTGGCGGTTTAAAAGCGCGGAATCCTGGCGATTCGCCGCGCTTTTGCGGGATTGTCCTTTCCCCCATTGTCCGCTCCCGTCGTCCAACTCGTCCGCCCTTTCTCGGTCTGATTTGTAGTTTGGAGCCCCGCGTCGACCCAGTTGACGGGTCCGGGTCGGGGAGAGGGAGCGGAGGTCCCGCGACCGGCCGGGCCGGGGATTGCTCGTCCTCCCTCCCCATTGTCGGGCTCCCGTTGCCGCCGCGACGGCAACGGCCGCGTCCTGTTCGCCCACCGGGACCGGCGCCGCGCCATCACCGTCTTCGAAATCGGCCTTCCCGACGGGGCGAAGCGCTTCGCGACCGGCGGAACGCGCAGCCTGTTCGCGCTGCGCGCCGGAACCGCCCGGGACCTCAGGGCCCTGGTCGTCGCCGAGGGCGCCGTCAACGCCTTGAGCCTGGCCCAGATCGACCGGTGCCACGTCCAAAGCGCCTGCCTCTCCACCGCCGGCGCGCCCTCGAAAAGCCAGCGCGAGCAGATCGGCCTCGCCGCCCGCCTCCTGCCCAACCTCGAGGCCGTCATCCTCGCGCAGGACAACGACGAGGCCGGCGAGCGACAGGCCGAAACCCTGCGCGCAAGAGTGAAAATCCCGCCGCGCGTTGCGTTCCAAAGGTGCCGGCCGCCCGAAAACGCCGACTGGAACGACATCGTCAACCCCGCCCGGACGGGACGGCGCCCTCGTTAAGCACCGGCCTGAACCCCCGAACCGACGACAAAAAGCCCGGACGCGCCTCGAACGGCGGTTTGAAAAGGTCCGATTCGGCCCCGACGACGCGCTTTTACCGCCGGAATCCCGCGCTTTTAAACCGCCAACGACAATAGTTAATCAGCGGCATTTTGCATCTAGTAATTGGCGCAGCAGAACGTAGTGATCCAACGTGCATCCGGGAAGAAAAACGACTTGTCACTTACGACATGTTGAAAGAGAATTGTTTTTCGCAGGGCCGGAAGAGCAGTCAGGACGCGTCCTGGTGTCCCTCGCCGATCTAATTTCCCAATTCCCCCAAGGCCCGGTTTTCCGGTTCGGAATACGTAGGAGATGGAGCTGACACAGCCTTACCTTCATCCGAGCCATTGAGGGCCGCTCTCGTGGCCTTCGGAAGTCGAGGAACGGCTGACACAGGCCAGAGCGGAGGACTCTGCAGGTAATTCCGCCGCGACGGCGGATTTCTGCTAGGGGCGGTGCGCCTTCATGTAGCTGCGAAGGACCGCGTTGATCCGAGTCTGGTAGCCCCGGCCCTGCGACTTGAAGAATTCGATGACGTCGGCATCCAGCCGCACCGAGATCGGTCGTTTCGGACGCGGCATGGTGACCTGTGCCTGCGACCAGTCGAATTCGCCTTCATCGGGATCCTTCTCGGGTTCGATGCCGGCCGCCTCCTTGCGGCGCAGCCTCTCCCAGTTCGTCTTTCCCTCACCCTTGCGGCGGATCGCATCCTTTAGAGTGATTCTTGTTATAATTTCGCTGTTCATTTTTCCGAGCCTGTCGTGCAGTGATGATCCGGACCGCGTCGCCCCGGAAAGTATAGACCACCGAGACCATTTGTCCGCTCAGCTTGCTTGTGGCAATCCAGCGTTCTTCATCCGGATGATTTGATCGGGCATGCAACGCTGGCCGTCCATCGAATATTCTAATTGCATCGAGAAAATCGATATCATGTTTTTCGAGAGTTGATTCTCGCTTGCGTTCGTCCCACTCGAATTTGGTTTCCTGTATGTTCGGCATGTTGGTTTCTCCCAACTGACTTGTTGATCTTCATAGGCCTGTTTCCCTTTGCTTTTCCGTTGCGCACGAATGAAAGAAGCTCGGGCGCATTCCGACTGTATATACAATATGTCAGTCGTATTCAAGAGCGTCAAACGATACTTTTCCGTGATATTCGCGCAAGAGCACCTGAAAGCGGTTTCCAAGCACCCTCCGGAATCTTGATATTAGCTGAATTCCAGTACTTCGCTCGGAACAGGGTTCCAGCCAGATTCGTTTTGAATTAAGCGCCCGCGGGCCGGTTTCGGATGGATGCAGCACTCTCCTGAACGCCGGATTCTGGTCCTAACCCAGCATAGGCGCTAAAAGTCCCTCACGGGGGAGCGTCTGAATAGCTGATTCTGGATTCGGAACCGTGGAGACCGTTGAAAGCCCCGTCAGCCCGAAATGCGCCGGCGGTTGCCCATGAACAGCACGTAAGAAGTCCTAAGTGCACATTGGCACCGATTCCGCCTTAGGATTAATAGCTCGGGTTTCCTGATCCCGATCTTCTTCATCCAGTTTGAGAGGTTTGCGGGCGTCGCGTTTTTGTGCTTTGCGATGAGCTTCTGCGTTGACCCGTCCGCGAGTACGGCTTCGATCTCCGGGCAATAGCGATCAAGCCGGCTCTCGATGGTTTCGTCGAGCCTCCAGGATCCTTTGATCGCATGAACCTGAAAGCCGGCGTCCGAGGCGATCGACAGGATTTCCATGCATTCGAGCATCGAGCGCCCGAGCCGGGAGAGCTCGCTAACGATCAGGACATCGTCTTTGCGTATTTCATCCAGAATGCCCGCGATCTTTCGCCTGCGCCGCGCGTTCCTGCCGGAAGCCTTCTCTCGTCGACGAATTCGACGCGGCCGATATCCTCCCGGTTGGCAAGGGCGAGGATGACGGCGCGGCTCTTGGCGAGACCATGCTCCTCTCCGGATACTCGGAGAAATCCGACGGTCGTTCTGGAGTTTTGCCGGGGCCAGCAAGATTCTGGAACTGCGCTGCGCGGTCGAATCAAACACATTCAACGATTTCTGGGAGCGCTGGGCCAAAGAGAGAAAAGCTGCCTTAGAGTTTGACCTAGAATGTGGATGGCCTCCCCAGATATGGTGTTTCCG
>JAPPFL010000003.1 GCA_028823855.1 Albidovulum sp. | reverse complement strand
CCCTCCCCGGACACCCGACCGCGCCCGCTCACGGCCGGAACTCCCCTCCCGGCGGTGCGGTCCGGGAAGGCGGCGACGAAACCGGGGTGTTGGCGGACGGCGGGCCGGCGACACGGGTGGTGAGCGGCGCTATGGCCGCAGCGGTCCTGTCGGGCTGTAATCGGCCGCGAGAGCTTGCGGGGCAGTGGGCGGAAGACGCGATGGCGCAAGGCAGGGACGGGGGCCGGCAGCCCGGCGGGCGAGGGCGGAACGCGGGCACGCCGATGCTGCCCGCCGACCTGGAGCGCTCGCTCCGCCATCTCGATGACGCGGAGCTGGACCGGCTGGTCGACGCGGCAACCGCCGAAGCCCGCAGGCGCGGGCGGCAGGCCGGCAAGACGTCTGGAGTGAGGGGGCGCGGCAAGCCCAAGCCGGTGACGGCGGGACAGGAAAAGCTGATCCTCGCCGCCTTCGAGGCCGGCCTCAAGCCGGCGGCGATCGCCCGCGAGTTTCGCCTGTCGCGCGCCCAGGTCGACGGCGTGCTGGCCGGCGCCGGGCACGGTCGCCGCTGAACGGAAAGCTCAGGCGATCACGCGCCGGATGCGGCGCGCAATCCCCGGACAGGCGAGATGGCTGGCGTGCCGACCTTCAAGGCAGGCAAGCCACTCAAGGACGCTGTGGTTGGCTCGTACCCTGTGGCGGTATGCACCCTGTGGCGATATTGACAACTTGGTACTTCGTCCGATATCGTCTCAAATGCCTTGTCCGGTGGAAAGCTCTTAACCGTGGCTCCTGAGTGGCGCGCGTTAGAGGGGACCGCATAAGTGTCGCACCAGTCATCATGAAAAGGCTGGCCTGCCGCACTCGGCGATCAGCTACAGGGTAGCTGAATCCGTGGCAAAAAACTCAGAACGAATTTCGAGCGGGGTATGATTTTCATACTCCGCTTTTACTTTTCGGGCAGAAGGAAGTCATTCGGGAAAATATTGATGTACGCCCTACTTTCATGACGCATCGACCTTTTCCCACCCCAAGCCGTGCGCAGATCGCATTCGATCGTGGCACTCTTTTCCGACGAAACATCGAAATGAAATCCTGGGAACAGAGAAACACCGAACCGAAATCTACCACAAAAGAAGACTTTCGGTTCCGATCCCGTGGGGCGGGCTTGACCATGGTACTCCGAGTCGGTGGCAGGTCGAAAAACTAAATTTTTCTCGTCTATGTAGCCGCCTTTACCCTTGCTGCGAGTCTGCCGATGTCGATTCCAAAAAGATCGAATTTTCCCAGTGATTTGTTCTTGATCTAGCTCATTGTACCAAAATCTCCTCAGATCTCTGGTAACGCTCGAACTGAAGTTTCGCAACGGCAAAGCGAGAGGAGAAGTATTTCTCTGAGCATAGGCGGCAGCAGATATTTCGTGCAAGAGTGGTCGCACTTGCTTAATTCGATCCTCAATAAATTCCCTAGTATTTCCTACTTTGTCCAAATAGCGAGTTGGAATTATCTCTATCCGGGATGCGTGGCCAAAGGCAGCCCAAACAAGATCAAGCTGATCCGCGCTAGTTGGAGAGTACATCCATACATAAAGCCGAGCCTGTTGAGAAGCGTTCTGCTCTTTCTTCAACTCATCATGGAGCATTGTGGATGCCAAGTTGACAGACGATTCAGTTATGCCAACATGCTTTCGTTTGACAGCAGGCGCAATTACTTTGGATTTTGATATTCTCTTTTGAATCAAAGACAACTCATCTGATAATGATGCTCTAGCACCGATAAACACTATGTAGTGATCGATTGTCATTTCTTGGAGGCTAGCTTTACCACAATATCTAATGGTAACCGAATGCGCGCCAGATCATCCTCAGAGAGATCCTCGATCGCGTTCAAAAGCTGTATCAGTCTATTGTCGGCAGAAAGAATTTGCCTCCGCGCTCTGGCACGTAGGAAAATGGTTGAATCCAGCGAATGTTTCTGGAGCCATGCATCGATAACTGAATGCGTGGCGCTTACTTTGTCAGCAATTGATCTATTCGGAACATTTGGAGTCAAATCCTGTGGTTCGATTTGATAGACGGTTCCGCTTTGGTTTATCGTAGGGCTATCATGTACCGTGATACGATTGGAGTCATCGATCACGATACTACGAACAGTCCCCTCAATAGGACGAATGAAAGCGTCCCAAAATTCTTGCAGGTAGACATTGCGATTGGAGTTGGCGGCAATCGACTTGCTTGGTAGAAAGAGGGCTTTAACGTCCTCGGGGACAGATACGGAGAGAGGTATAGCGGCAATCTTTTGAGTGACACCTGGAAATTGAACAACACGAACAACGGGATTTTGGCGCAAAAATTCTCCAAGACCGTTGGGTAAAGCGGCTCGGGTTTCGGGAGCAACACGGCTTAAGTGCACCCCAATGGAACTAAAGTAGCAGGCGGAGTGAGTACTAGACCAATGCTCATCGACGTAGTCTTGTATTAGTCGCTTAGTTTTGGATACGATGTCTTCTTCATAAGCCATTTTCAGTTTCTCCGAGAACTCGGCCTATACTCACTTGGAGGAGCCCATGGTCGGCATTGCGCTGAGTAGGGAGCATGAGCCAGTGCCGGAAAGAACTCAAGTATGGTTGTAAGCTGCTCACTCCGTCTAGTAGAGACCCATGTAGAAGGGCATCGCGAGCCAACATAGCACATAGACACACGCTGTGTGCGTGGATTGCGCGGTCGGTGATTTTGCGGCGCAGGGTGCTGGATAGCATCCTTACAGAACGTCGCCCGCAATGCTGGCAGCGATTCTCTCCGCCGCCTCGTGGACGGAATCCTGCGCCAGATGAGCGTATCTCGCGGTGGTCTCGATATCGTTGTGCCCGAGCAGCTTGCCGATCACCGGCAGGGTCTCGCCCAGCGCCAGCGCTCGGGACGCGA
>JAPPFL010000063.1 GCA_028823855.1 Albidovulum sp. | reverse complement strand
GCGGCGGAATCGAACTCGTTTCGGCGCAGCCACTGTGCCTTAGCGGGAATTGCTGAGGAATTAGTGAGGTTATTGACATTTAATCGCGAAGCCAGTATATATGACGCAGCTCACCTGCCATGCGTAGGAGGAGTATTCGAGGCCGCCCGGCTCGCTTGGGCGGCTTCAGTTGTTTTGGATCCGTCCCCCAGCCGCTCCGCGGGAGGCATCGCGCTCTTTCCGGAGCTTTCTGATCCGGTGATTTCTTTCGGTGCAATATGCGGTCTTAAGCAGCCAATAGCCACGACGCCGAGCGAGTACGACGAGATATTCTTCACGGTACCAGAGCAGCGTGTTTACCTCGGTGCCGCGCATGTTCTGCCATTCGTCGATCCGGCAATGCCCAACAGCATTCCCGATGATCCATCGCACCCACCTGAGCCGCTCGCATCGGCGCAAGTCCGGATACCGATCATCCTCCGCGGGGCCTTCCTGCACCAAGTGCCAGAATGCAGCCCAGCGCCCCGCTGTTTCCGGATGCCGTCGGCAGTGGACGGGACAGCCGCGAAAGCGCAAGCCGCCTCTTGCTATCTCTTCCGTAAAAATTCGGTAGAGATGATCTTCGTAGTCGTTCCAGTCACCACAAAAGAGCAACAGGTCTGGCGGGTTCATCCAGCCACCTCGTGCGTCTGCCAGACCAGAAGGCTGAACTTGACGGCCTCGAGGCGGGATGTTTGGCTCAGGGCATCAGAGCCCAGCCGCGCACGGAGCCGCGCAACGACGGCCGACTTTGCCGAGCTTCCCGCCAGACTCCGGTTCGCGTAGCCAAGCGCGGCGGTCAAGACATCCGCAAGCTGCAGCAGCTCACTTTCGTGCGAGCGCACCTGCTGAACGCGCACGACGCATTCGCGATCGAAATCTTGGTGGCCGTTGGCTAGGATATTACGCAGCTTACGGATTCTCGGACCGCCGCGTGTGTCCTTGACATCGAGGTAAATGCGATACTGGTGCGTTGCCGTGAAGATCGGGCGCAACATCTTGAAATACATCTTGTAGTACCAGTCATCGTGGGACCGATCAAAGTCGTCGTGCCTGAGAATTTGCTTGTTCGGGACTACAAGCCCGCGAAAACGCAGCCGGTCATCGGCAAGGTACAGGTTGACCAAAGCCAGATAGAATTCGGCTTTGGCGGGAGAGATCTTTGTCCACTTCGCCTCGAAGCCGGACGACAAGCCGTACTTGGCTTTCAAGTCCCGTATCCGCTCGGATAGTTTCCGAACGACATGCGCCTCGCAGAAAACTGCACCCAATGCCATGACGGGAATTCCGTCATTCTCCAGATGGCAGCTTTCGTCGCAATAGATGTTGAATACCCGCGAGCCACCCATTCCGCATCACCTTTCGTGACAATCCGCCACTGTATCGCCAGATCATATCCCGGTCCTCCCCTACCCGGCAATCTCCCGGTGCGGTTGATCCTGGCTGGAATTGTCGTAGAGTAAGAATTCGTCCGCTAGGGCGATTGCTGCCGGCAGGTTGGAATATGATCGCCGGAATCGGCGGCGAACGTCCGCTTCCGGAACATCGTGACCGCCAAGCGCGACCCGGCTCCGGATACGATCCAGCGCCTGATCCGGTGAACCGAGTGATATATAGTGCAGGGTGACCCTGTAGCATTCCCGCCGCGCAGCCCCTATGTGACGGATAATGCCAGTCCCGGCGAGGGTTGCCTCAACCAGATGGGACCGATGTTCTTCAAGAGCAAGCCTTCTATGACGAAGCGCCTCGCGTGCCGCCTCGCCAGATGGCATATCTCGGGCAAGTGTATCGGGGTCGATCACCTCGGCTCCACGGAATCCGCCTTTGCGCGCCAGGGTGGATTTCCCGCTCCCGTTGGGGCCGGCAACAACAAATAGCGTTGGCATATATGCGGATTCAGTATGGTTTACCGGATCGGCTGGATTTCGGATCAGGATGTCTGAGCACCCGGTCCCCGTCCTTGGTCCGCGCAACATATGCCCCGTCTGACCGGATGCCGTAGAGAGTCCCGCCTGCCTTGAGCTGGGCCGCAATATCCGCCTTGATTCGGTCGCGCCAATCTTTCGGAAACCCCGGAATTTCGGGCGGCGGAGCCGTTGATTTTCCTTGCTTGTGCATGATAGCCACTTTACGCTTGATGCCTGCGCCATTCAATCTGTCTTGGTGGAGGTATGCCGGGTCAGGCACAGGCATCGCTCCAGTCCCTTTCCGCGCTTCGACACTCTGCCCATTGGTCTTAATTTCAATCGGGACGCAGTAGCTTGTACATGGCGCTTTCCGATCCCAGCCTCCTGGCGCGCTCCGCGGCCTGGGACGCGTCGGCGAGCCGGGCGCAACCGAGCCAGACGACCTCGCTGCCCGGCGGCCGGTCGTGCTTGCGGTGCAGGTGGCCGCCCATGGCCGCGACGAGGTTCATCGCCTGGCCGAGGTTCTCCGGCCCCTTGACGCGCCGCTCCGCGGCGAAGTCCGAAAGCACCGCGATCTCGACGTCGGAGAAGAAGGATGCCGCGTCCAGCTCCGGCGTCTCGCGCCCGCACAGCGTCAGCGCGGCCAGCCTCCATGCGATCACGGCGTTGATCGCGGCGGCGCGCTGGATGCGCTCGGCGGTCGCGTGCGCGATCTCCTCGACCTTGCAGCCCGACTTCAAAATCCTGTGCCAGTCCTCGATGCGCCAGCGCAGGGCGTAGAGCCCCGGCGCCTCGCGGGCCCCGCTCTCGTCGGCGATCGGCAGCGTCGCCGGCAGAAGCCATTCGAGGCGCTCCGAGCCGTCGGCGGGATCCGACTCTTCGGAGACGTGCACCGCCGCGAGCTTGAAGGGCCTGGCTCCGAACCGCCCGCGCTTCTTCTCCGGCACCGGGATCTCCAGCGGCTTCCAGCGGAGCTCGCACGCCGCCTGCCGCGCCTCCCGGGCGCTCCTCGCCGTCGATCCCCGCGCCGACTT
>JAPPFL010000055.1 GCA_028823855.1 Albidovulum sp. | reverse complement strand
CACGGAAACACCATATCTGGGGAGGCCATCCACATTCTAGGTCAAACTCTAAGAGCATGAGAACGCGGATCGTTTTGAGCGAGGAGGACCGGGAGCGTCTCGAGGCAGAGGCTCAAACACGCGATCTTCAACTCGCTCGACGAGTGCGCCACGGCGTTCGAGGGCCGCATCGAGCATCGCAACGCCAATGATGCCCGCCAGTTACGCTGGAGCAGGAAGCCCGAGGATCTCGTGGAGGCACGGAAAAATGGGCACCGGAAGCTGAAGGAATCAGCATCGTGAAAAAGAATCAAAACACTGGACTGCTTTTTGAACGAGAAGTAGCCGGTGACTGCTTAGACGGCGGTGCGGTTCGGCAACTTATTTGCAGAGACGGCCGCTTTTTCATCAACTTGTTGCAAAGCTACGATTTGTCGTTCGCCTAATGCACGGCTAACGTGTCGAGGATAGGAACAGTAGGGGCCCATTCCTGTTGAATAGCGTGTGCAGGAAATCATTGCGGAGTTGGACACGGCGCTCTTGGCCAAGTTTCGTGGCGTACGGTGAATAGCGGCCGCCGGAGTCGAAGACAGGAAATCGATCTCGGCAACTTGAAGAGAGGCTCGATGTTTGATTTGCTCGGATTACTAGGCCAATGCCTTGCGGGGATCGGATAAATGCCTGCAACCGACTTCATTAGTCTCGCGCGTCGATTTCGCAACCTGCAGAACTGGTGGTCAGACGGACAACGAGGTTTACGAGTCTATGGATCCCGACAGGCTGACAACGGTCTGGCAGGAGGAAGCCCTTCACTTTGGGAAAGTCGCGCGGATGTACGGCAATTTGCGGCGCCGCGACCAGAGATCATTGGGCACGGTACCGTTTCGCACCAATGTATGGAGTTCGTCATTTCAATTCGCCAGCCGTCCTTACTAGCCCAAGTTGGCAGTTTTCAATAATCCCGTCTTGTAACCCTCTGATTCATATGCATTATTTTCGGGTCAGATTCCACCCTGTCCCTACACTTTCGAAGATCCTGTTGAATTCGGGCGGCGGGGCCAGGCGTCTAGCGCGCACCTCGCGCGGCGAAGGCCCGGCTCGACGCCGGCGGACCGCAATATCAGCGCCTGCGCAGTCGCTCGGCATACCGGAACACCGTAATGACGTCCTACGACGAATTGCGCGCCTGAACCTCGCGCAGCGCCGGCGGAACGACCGCGGATTCGCGCAGAACGGTTTCCATGTCGGGATGACTGCGGCCATCCTGGTTGACCGCTGGGTCGGATCCAAAAATGTACCGCCCGAGCCTCTGCCCGGTTTCATAGGCTATGCGACAGGCGGCGACCCGCTCCGTGGAATAAGCATTCATAGCCTGCTCCAGAGGAGCAATCGAAAGATATCTAGCCAGCGTTAGGGAATCCCCTGCCGCCTTGGTTACGCCCATGCCTACGTGCGGTCGGGCAACGCAAGCCGCATCGCCCAACAGCGCGATTCTGCCCTTTGCCATCAACGGCGAGTGGTGGTCGTAAATTGGCGTAAAAAATGGACGTTCCCCAGCATGAAGGATGTCGGCGAACGGCTTCGGCAGCCGCCGGGAGGCTTCCAGCATGATTCTGGCGACGAGATCGTCCCGGACCAGCGGAGGCGGAATCGAAAAGGCATGCAGCCTGCCCGAGGCATCGGTCAGAAAACTTTCGATCTCAATTTGCGGAACCTCGACATACCAAACGAAGTTGTAGCGAAGGTTTCCCGGCGACAAGTCATTGCCCGGTCCCGCTATCGGATATCCGACAACCTGCGTGCCATTAGGGACAAAAAATCCGAATGTATCGAATATATCCTCCCTGACATTTCGCGGCAGCGCGGACTCTGCCGCAACTGTGCGCCAGACGACGTAGCCCGAATAAGCCGGCCGAACTTCCGGTAGCATTTGCGTTCTGATCGCCGAACGGAAACCGTCGGCGCCGACGATTAGGTCCGCTTCGATTTGACATCCGCTTTCAAGGCAGACGGCAGCCCCGTGCTTTTCGTCAATATAGCCCGCGACTTCGCGCCCAAGGATGTAATCTTCGTCAGGAATCTTTGCTCGCAGAACTTGATACATCCGATCCCAGCTAGTCACGACCTGGTTGTAGTTGAGCGCGTAAACGCGATTGCCGAGCAGATCGTATGCAACTCGTTCGCGAACCTCTATTCCAAGTTCGTCCGTCGCTGCGCCGACTTGCCTTAGCGACTCCAGGAGCTCCGAATGCGTAACAATCCCGGCTCCGCGACCCGCGAGCGGGGTTTCCGTACGTTCGAGTACCTTGACTTCCCAGCCGGATTTACGCAGGGCCGCGGCGGCAAAGAGGCCGCCAACCGATCCGCCGCAAACAATTGCTCGCCCTTTCATTCTCGCCTCAGAGCCGCGAAAGCGGCGAAAAAACCTTTGGGCACGATTCAATTCTGCACAACCCGAACATGGTATTCGCCCTTGCGCGCCTATTCCCGACTTGACAACCGACGCCGCGGCCGATCGCCGGATTGGACTTTAGAATCGCAGAGTCGTTACGAGCTACTGAGTCGCGTCGAAAAACGCATTTGAATCGCGGTTCAGGAAACCCGTCGACAACGTCAGTAAAATCAAAGTCTGACTGCAAAATGCCTTTCCAAATGAGTTCCGCCTGAATCTTCCTTCATCTCGGCGCGACCTGCACGGTCAAACGGCCATTTATCATGCGGCGCAACCGACAACATGTCACGCCTATTGCCTCGAATAATCGAAACTCGGAAAACTAAACGGCGCCGAAGGGCGGCGGCAATCCCCGCCGCCCTTCCAGTCGCTCGATTCAATTCAACGCTTGATCGGTAATCGCATGTGTCCAAGCGCCCTCGGGCTCTTCGGTTATGACCGGGTCCGAGCCGCCGGCGAGAAGCGTCGCCACCGTCCGCTCATAGTCTGCCGGATCGAGAGTTCCGTTTGAACCGGCGGTCAATTTCGCGATCTCGCCCATCATGCGCATCTGATGCTCCTCGGTTTGGGCACCGGTCGCATCGTTTTCCAGAACAATTAGCGCCGCGTCGTCGGGATTTTCCTCCGCCCACTTCCAGCCGCGCATCGAAGCCCGAACAAATCGGGTCATCTTGTCTACGAATGCGGGATCCGAAAGATCTTCCTCCTTTACGTACAGGCCGTCTTCCAGCGTTGCGACTCCCTGGTCCTCGTATCTAAACGTGATTAGTTCGTCGGCGGAAATTCCCGCATCTATCACTTGCCAGTACTCGTTGTATGTCATTGTCGAAATGCAGTCCGCCTGCTTTTGCAGCAGCGGGTCGACGTTGAAGGACTGCTTTAGGACCGTAACGCCGTTTTCGCTGCCGTCCGTGGGAATTCCGAGCTGGCTCATCCAGCTGAGAAACGGATATTCATTTCCGAAAAACCAAACTCCCAGCGTGCGTCCGCGAAAATCCTCCGGCGATTCGATACCGGTCTCCTTGAGGCAAGTCAGCATCATTCCTGAAGACTTAAACGGCTGCGCTATATTTACAAGCGACAGGCCGCGCTCACGGCTAGCAAGCGCCGAAGGCATCCAGTCAATAATTACATCGGCGCCGCCGCCGGCAATTACCTGCGGCGGGGAAATGTCCGGACCGCCGGGATTGATTTCGACTTCAAGGCCTTCTTCGGCATAGTAGCCATTTTCCTGCGCGACATAGTATCCAGCGAACTGGCTCTGAGTAACCCATTTCAATTGGAGGGTCACGCTGTCGTCGCCGAAGGCTGAATTCGCGCCAAATGCGATTGACGATGCCAAGGCCAAGTTCAATAGCTTACACATTCTTTTTCTCCTTCCAAATTGTTAGCGCTGCTTCAATTTCTCTTCGAAGGATGCCAGAAAGTCACCCCTCTTTCTACGTATGCCACCATTCCGTAAAACAGGGAACCGGTAACCGCTGCAACCACAATTTCGGCCCAAACCATATCCAGAGCCATTTTCCCGACTTCGGTCGAGATCCTAAATCCCATTCCCACTATAGGAGAACCGAAGAATTCCGCCACGATCGCGCCGATCAGCGCCAGTGTCGTCGATATCTTCAGGCCGTTGAATGCAAATGGCATCGCCGCCGGCAAGCGGAGCTTCATAAGCGTCTGCCAGTAATTGGCTCCGTACGTTTTCATTAGGTCGCGCTGCATCCGTTCCGATTCCGAAAGACCCTGAACCATGTTGACGAGCATCGGAAAGAATACCATGGCCACAACCACGGCCGCCTTCGACTGCCAGCCGAATCCGAACCACATGACGAAGATCGGCGCCGTCCCAACGATCGGCAAAGCCGCGACAAAGTTTCCGATCGGCAGCAAGCCTTTCTGCAAAAACTGAGATCGATCGATCAATATCGCAATGGCAAATGCCGAACCGCATCCAATCAGGTAACCGCTCAATGCGCCTTTAACGACAGTTTGCAGAAAATCCATCCACAATATGTCAAGGCTCTGGCTAAAGCGGTAAGCGATAAGAGTCGGAGACGGAAGTATGACCGGGGGGACGTCTAGCGATCGCACGAGACCTTCCCAAACGCCCAATATCGTGATGCCGAAAATGGACGGCACGGCAAACTTTGTCGCAGTCGATTTGGGAAGCGACGCCAGCCTGGAATTAAGGTACCAGGCACCGATCCAAAATGCTATCACGATAGCGAGCCCGATCACCGATGCATTCCCATTCGAACAAGGGTCGTTCTCTGGACGAGGCCGATGAGCCCGACAAGTGCCGCCGCTAGCGCGGCGGCGGTCAGCAGAGCCGACCAAATTTGTATCGTCTGCCCGTAATAGCTTCCGGCCAGTAGTCGCGTTCCCAGTCCCGCTACGGCGCCCGTGGGAAGTTCGCCGACAATTGCGCCGACGAGGGACGCGGCGATGCCGATCTTGAGAGACGCGAACAGGAACGGCATCGAAGCGGGCACTCTCAATTTCCAGAAGATGTGCGCCTTGCTTGCATTGTAGGTCTTCATCAGATCGAGCTGAAGCGGGTCCGGGCTACGGAATCCAGCAACCATTCCGACGACAACCGGAAAAAAACTAAGGTAGGCCGAAATAATCGCCTTGGGCAGCAATCCGGATATACCGATCGAAAAAAGAACCACGATTATCATGGGAGCGATCGCGAGAATTGGAACTGTCTGGCTGGCGATTGCCCATGGCATGACGCCCATGTCCATTGCGCGGTCGTGCACGATTCCAAATGCCAGCAGAATCCCCAGGCCTGTCCCAATCGCAAATCCCAGAAGCGTTGCGGACAGAGTCACCCAGGCATGAAATACAAGGCTTCGCTTGGACGTAACTTTTTTTTCCACCGTCGTATTCCAGATTTCCGCGCCGACCTGGTGGGGCGCGGGAAGCCTGGGTCTTTTTTGATCCATCGTATCGGCGACCAATTCGGAAAATCCAATCTCTACTCCGGCCCGCGCGGCCTGATCCCGTGTCCACTGGGCGTTCATGACCACTGTCGCGGCGTACCAGGCCGAGACTATGATCGCCACGACGACGGCCACTGGAATTAAGGATCGCATTGCCAACACGTCACTGTATGGATCGCCTCCTAACGACTCCGGCTTATTCGTTTCGGGATAATCACTATTCGATATGCATTTCGCGCAGTCCCTTGCGTACGCGCTGAGCGATCGCGATGAATTCGGGCGAGTCTCTGATTTCAAGCGGGCGTTCCGGAGGCAACGGGCTTTCAATTATATCGACAATTCTTCCCGGCCTCGGGCTCATGACGACAATCTTTGTCGAAAGATAGACTGCTTCCGGAATCGAGTGCGTTACGAATCCAATAGTTTTTTCGGTATTCTTCCAAATACGCAGCAATTGCTCGTTGAGACGGTCGCGCACGATTTCGTCGAGCGCCCCGAAAGGCTCGTCCATCAATAGAATGCCGGCATCAAATGACAATGCCCTGGCAATCGACGCGCGCTGCTGCATGCCGCCGGAAAGCTGCCACGGGAACCGATCCGCAAATCCCTGCAAGTCGACTAGCTCAAGCACGCGCCCGACCCGATTCGCCCATTCGGACTTGCGATAGCCCATGACTTCGAGCGGAAGTCGCACGTTGGCGGCGATCGTTCGCCACGGGTACAGCCCTGCCGCCTGGAAAACGTAGCCGTAGGCCCTAGCCTTTCTTGCTTCGTCCGGCGACATGCCGTTGACCGCCACGGTCCCGGATGTCGGAGCCTCCAGCGCGGCAACCACACGAAGAAATGTCGTCTTCCCGCAGCCGGAAGGTCCGATTAGGGACACAAATTCCCCGGGTTCGATCTCGAGCGAAACATTGCTCAGCGCGTCGATGTTTCCGGTATTCGTTTCAAACGACAAGCACAAGTTATTTGCAACGATTGCCGCTTGCTTCATTGAATAGTGATCCTCGCGCCGTTCAGGTTCCACGCAAAAGATAAACAATTCGGCGGGCGAATGCCTGCTTTTGCTCGAATTGAGTTCGGATTTGAAACCGAACCGAGAGACCAAAATTTAAATATGCGTTGCATGCGCGCTCCCGCTTGAATCCGGGCCAATGCCCGACAAGAACACAAGAGTTAGCATTTCTCAATGCAGCAAACCGTTTCTTCGATGAGAATCGCAAAATTATCCGCGCGCAATCCTTCGTATCGGGTTCGACTCGCATATGTCACCAAGTAAGCAGTCCCGAAAAGAGAGCATGGCGCAACCCGCAATCGATTCTATGCAATGAATCGCGAGGCCTGCAACCCGCTTGGCGCGCTGCTTCGCCTGCCTTTGCCTGCAACGGCCATTCGCTTGCTCGCAAAGCGATTTGCACCAGCTCTCTTTCGCAATATATTGCGCCGAAGATAACGCCGCAGGAACGGGAAAATTGAATCTATACTCTTTGCTGGCAAAACGGCATGCGCTGGGTCGCCCGATAAAAGTGGGCTTGATCGGCGCCGGAAAATTCGGGTCGATGCATTTGGCCCAGGTGCCTCGAATGAACGGGTACAGCGTCGCGTGCGTTGCCGATTTGGACGTATCGAAAGCGAATGCCGCTTTGCGGCGGGTCGGCTGGCCAAAGGATCGCTATTCCGCCTCATCGGTTTCGGAAGCCTGCCGCGAAGGAAAAACGTTTGTTTCCGACGATCCCGCCTGCATATTTCAATGCGAGGAAATAGACTGCGTTATCGAGGCGACAGGCGATCCATTAGGCGGAGCCAGCCACGCTCTCGCCGCCATCGAAAGCGGAAAGCATGTCGTCATGGTCAATGTCGAGGCGGACGCGCTTTGCGGACCTTGGCTTGCCGCCAGAGCGCGAGATCGAAACCTGGTGTATTCCATGGCCTACGGCGACCAGCCGGCAATTATTTGCGAAATGATCGATTGGGCGAGAGCGTGCGGATTCGATTTGACCGCCGCAGGAAAAGGTATGAAGTTCGAACCGCACTATCGCTACTCTACTCCGGAGACTGTCTGGAAGTACTATGGCTGGAGCGAACGGGAGGTCGCGGAGGGCGACTTCAACCCAAAGCTTTTCAATTCATTCACGGACGGTACCAAATCCGCCATTGAGATGGTTGCCGTTTCCAACGCTTCCGGCCTGGATTGTCCGGAAAACGGGCTGGAATTCCCTCCCTCCGGCGCGAGAGACCTCGCCAATGTTTTCCGACCGGCCTCGGACGGAGGGCGGCTCGAAAGAAGCGGGCTCGTTGAAATCGCGTCAAGCCAGTCGCATAGTGGTGTCGAACTCGTTGACCATTTGCGTTTCGGCGTTTTTGTAACGTTCCGCGCGCATAACGATTATGCGCGCGACTGCTTCCGGCAGTACGGACTCTTGATCGACGATTCCGGCTGGTACGCCTCGATGTGGCGTCCCTTCCATTTGATTGGGCTGGAAGTCGGCATTAGCTCTCTCTCGGCGGTTCTTCGCGGCGAGGCGACTGGTTCGCCGCTCGATTTCAGGTCGGATGCAATCGCGGTCGCAAAAACCGATCTAGCGTCCGGAACCCGACTTGACGGAGAAGGCGGCTATACGGTGTGGGGGAGAGCGGTTCCGGCGGAAAAAAGCCTCGCGCTTGACGCTCTACCGATCGGGCTGGCACATAACGCACGGCTGAAAAATCCAGTGGGACGCGACTGCGTCGTTCGCCATTCGGATGTAGAACTAGGTCGCGACAGCGACGCGATTAGGCTAAGGAAAGAAATGGTCGCTTCGAAAAAGGCGCTAGCGAGCGGCCCGATTGCAGGAAGAGGGTTCAAAAATGGCGAATGGTGACAGCGGCGGAGCATTTGTTGTGCTGGCGGAATTTGAAGTTAAGGACGGCAAAATTGAAGAGTTTCTAGCTCTTGCGCGAGACGATTCCAAACACTCGGTCCAGGACGAGCCCGGTTGCCGGCAATTTGACGTGCTACTTTCGCCGGACGAGCCGAACGTCGTGGCGTTTTACGAAGTGTACGATACGCGCGAGGATTTTGATGCCCACTTGACGACCCCTCACTTCGATCGTTTCGCCTCTCGCCATCTCGAACTAATCGTTGCGCAGCGTCCGGCGAGATTTTTCACGCTCAGTTTCCCATAAGCGTTCCCGCAACTTGCGGACGGCGGTCGGCAACTAGAAGTTCCAGCGCCCTTCGCGTCTAATTTTCGTAGACGATGTGCGGTCCATCGGCAGATTAACCAGTGTCCATGCTGGCGGCTCGCGTTCGGGGAGAGTGCGGGAAAGCTCCTGTGGCAGCCTGAAGCGCATGAAGCGAACCGCCGCGACCGAAAACCGAGCGGGCATATTTTGTTTTGGTCTGGCGAATACACCCATGGGCACACTACGAACGAACGAATCCCAATTCTTCCATTTGTGCAACTGCGACATGTTGTCGGCCCCCATCAGCCAGACGAAATTCGCTTTAGGATATCTGTTCTTGATATAGGCCACGGCCTGGTAGCTATATCTTGTTCCTACGAGTTCTTCGAAATTTGAAATATCGACTTTGGGATGACGCATGATGCGGAATGCCGCGTCCATGCGCTTTTCGATGGTTATCGGTCGTTTTGCCTTTAATGGATTGCCGGGAGAAACAAGCCACCAAACACGGTCCAATCCGAAGCATTTCAATGCGCTAAGCGTGACAAGCACATGACCGGAATGCGGCGGATCGAATGAACCGCCAAGTATTCCTATTCTATGGCCGGGAACTACCGCCGGAAATTCGCAGTTTAACCTCAAAGCTCGTTTATCCTTCGGTGCGGCCGCTCGTCGCGTTCGCAATTCAATCTATTTTTCGGAGGAATGCAATTTTGGCTCATACCTATTTTGTTCGGCTCGTTTCCCTGCAACCTTCCCGCTTTCAAATTTTTCTACCGTCGAATTCGCAAATTCTGATGTCCCGGCCACGCGACTTGTACCGCGGTCTCAGCCAGCTATCGATCCGCTGCTAAGTTGGAATCGAAGGATTCAAGGTTGGAAATTGACGCAATGCGCCACGACTCCTCCGAAATGAAGAAGCAGGTTTCGCCAAAAATTGCGCTTTTCCGCAAGGAATTCGGCAGTGTCGGCATAGGCCTCGCCCCTTTCGGGGTTCACGGATTGTTTTGAGAATCCACCTCTCTTTTGTTTTCGCTTCGGCCGAGGCAATCCTGGCGGATGGGAATCCAATCGACCGGTCCGGCAGAAATTCAATCCGGGCAGACCCCAAGTACTCTGTTCCATGCCGAAATGACAAAAATACTTGCGATTAAATTAGCCTGTTCAAATCGCTCGCGATTCCGTCTACGCCGGATTTCTGTCGCGGACAATGCGTGAACGTATTTTTCGTGGAATTTCGACAATCGCAAAATACCGCGAAAATAGGAAAGTTGAATTATTGGCATCGACAAAGTCCCAAATTCTCGCATCTCACAAGCGATCCATCTTCTTCATTGCATTATAACTAACGACGCCTGTTTTCAGTTGCTTCCAACCCTGCCACACACTTTCCGTTCCCGGCATGGTCTGACTATTGCTCGGATGAAATCCGACCAAGCCAGCCGCTTTGACTAGAAAGGCTGCGATGCTCAGCTTCATGTCCAACTTTGCGCCTTTCTTGATGCGATTCGAAAGCACGTGCAGCACAAAAATCTCGACCTCTGTCACCGCGTCAATCGCAAGGAGTTCCGGATTTGCCTTTGAAAGCCGTTGCAGGTTGTACACTTCCAAGGAGGTTTCCACTGCCTGTGCTAGCTCATATCTCAAATCGCCAATATATTCGGGCCAAAGCCGTTCGCTGCGAAATCCGATTTCCAGCACTGTGGAAAATTCTTCGGCGACGCCGCTCATCGCATGCCATCCAACGACGTTTTTTGCAGTTTCAGCATCGGCTTGGCCCTCGTTTGTAATCAGCAGCCAGCGCACCGGCTTGTTTCTTTTTACTTCCCTGGCATAAACTGAAGTGAACTCATAGGGTGTTCGCCGGCCGGATTTGGAAGGCATTAGCTTTATCCTGGCGGCGCGTAGTTCAAGATTCGCCGTGCGCCGTCTGCGCCTGCTCGGCCAAGTGCCGGAGGCGACGTCGAGGCGCATGCTCGCCAAAACCGGCTGCCTGTCCATGTGCCTGAAAAGATCCTCGGAACTGCCGTCGCCGCGAAGTACGCGATGCCGTTCCGCACGGCGAGCTTGAAAAATCGAAGTGCCTTCAAGCTTCCGGGAACTGTCGATAAACTCACCGAATGTGCATTCGCACAAATATATCACCCGTGTCCGAGGGCAGGCATCCGCCAACTCGCGGGCTCGGTCCAGACCTGAAATCTGGCGTACGCCTTTCCTCGTCGCTCTTCGGACCCCGGCATGCAAGTCGTATACGCCAAGCGGTCGTCCCGCGGCGTTTAACGCCAGCCCGAATTGTACCGGAATGTCGTCCGTCTCCATACCGATGCCTAGTCTGGCGAAATCCTCGAAATATTCCAGGCTGCGGCAGCGCACCGTCGCGGATCCCTGAACCGCAAATACTAGCGGCTCAAGGGCGCACCGCTCCGCCGTCGCCTGCCGGTGTTCCTCGTGTTCTTCCATTCAATTCTCTCGTCCGCTGCACAGCCGCTATTTGCGCGCCAGCGTTCAGTTCTACTCGGCAATGTTCAGCGAATCCAGCGCGCCTATGTCGCTGGAAAACGGTAGCCGCGATCGAATGAATACGGTAAGCGCAACCGCCGCGATGCGCTGCGCCAAATTAATGTGCCGGACCGTCCCGAATTCCATTGATATCGGACGAAATGGATCGGGATTTGGGTACATGAAGATGTTTGTCCGAGATTTTACGTTTCGGCGGGATTGCGCGGTATAGGATTTTACGGGAAATTTTATAGAATTCGTGCACGCCGAGCGTAAGGGAATCGAGCATGCGCACGAAATCAGCGCAACTTCCGGACCGGATCAAGTATCATAATTGAAGCGTGCAATGGAGCTGATTGATCGCGCAAACATGGGGAAAACCGCTAGTCGAAAAATTGGAGCCAACGCCAAGCAGGCGTTGAAACACCGCATCCTGAACAATCCGTCCCCGCCGAAGCCCCCGATTGGAAAACAAGCCGCGCTGCGGACGGGAAATAATCTCGTTCGCATTCCGCCGGGATTCTGCAACCGCATCTATCGAATGGCTAGCAGCAAGAATTTTCGAGATATCGATGAAACCGGAATATCTGGGCGGCGCAATTGTTCAGAATTACTCTTGCTGACAATCTTGCTCGCGGGATCGCTCTTTCTTGCTCATTCCTGCCGCAATTGATTCCGACTTGCGCGTTGCCCAGTTCCAGCGCCGCAACTCAACGAGGCGGTCATTGAAAATACTTATCCGGTCGGCTTCGTTGCAATAGCCATCGACGCCAAACTGCGCCCATTGTTTCATTTCCGTCTCGGCTTCCTCTAGAGTGTCGAAAAACTCGCGCCCTATCTCGCCGCTCCATTGCGGCGTCGCCGCTAACGCGATCAAGACATAAACTCGACCTTCATCCGGATCTGGCGTCTTGCCCATTCTTTCAACTCACGCGAACACTTGTCTCATCGCTTTCGGGCAGAAGGGCGCGATCTTCGATCCCGGGCCGGGCAAACCGGGCCCGGGTTCGATCCTTAACAAAATATCAGCCCATGTCCATCGCGGCCTTGACCCTGTCAGGCGTCAATGGCAGACGCGAAACGCGTGCGCCTATCGCATCGAAGAGCGCATTTGCAACCGCAGCGCCGGCAGGTCCTTGCGAGGCCTCTCCGGTCCCCAAGTAGGGCTCCCCGGGTCGATCGATCAGCGCGACCTCAACCGGCGGAACCTCGGAGAAAGTAAGGATCGGATAGCTCGTCCAGTCGCTTGACAGGACCGAAGTATCGTCGAATTTCACCTCTTCTTTCAAAGCCCAGCTAAACCCTTGGATTACGCCGCCTTCAATCTGGTTGGAGATGTTGTCGGGGTGCACCATATGGCCGCTGTCGTTGGCGGTTGCCGCACGGATCAACCTGATGCGGCCATTGCGCGGAACCACCTGCACCTCGACCGCGACGGCAGTGTAGGCCTGCAGGTTCTTGTACTGCGCGAAGCCGATTCCGCGACCCTTGTTGCGTCCGCCCTCCCATTCGTCCCAGCCAAAGATTTCCGCCGTCTTCATAAGTACGTCGCGCGCACGCGGGTCCTTGAGATAGCGCAGCCTGTACTCGACAGGATCGGCGTCTGCCAAATGCGCGAGGTCATCCAACGCGGATTCGATTGCGAAGACGTTGGCGAAGGCGCCGAGACCGCGAGTCGCAGACACCCGAAGCGGCATGTCCGTGACGAAATGCGTCGCTACCCTTGTGCTTGGAAACTCGTAGAGCGGAACGCCGTTTCTGGCGGACGCGTAATTTGGCGGGCCGCCGTCCCTGCGGGTTTCCATGATGTGCGGTGGATCGACATAGCGTCCGGACAAAAGGCGCGCCGGATCGCCCCCCGGTCGGGTTGAATGAGGCGTTGACCAAATCTCCATGTTCCAGTTGGCTACATTGCCGTCGGCGTCAAGTCCGGCCCGCGTCTTCATAATCATGGCAGAACCGTAGGGCTCCCACAAATGCTCCTCGGCGCGCGTATATTGAAGCTTGACCGGGCGCCCGGGCACTTCCGCCGCCAGTAGCGCGGCATCGGCGGCAGCGTCGTCGGCCATATTGTGGCCGTAGCAGCCGGACCCCTGCGTATGTATGCATTGCACTTTGCTCTCTTCCATACCGAGAAGCTTGGCAATCGCAGTCGCAGTTGCAAAGACGCTTTGGCTATGGTTGTGGATCGTCATTACTCCATCGGATCCCAACTGCGCGATCGCGGCGGAAGTGCCGATGGATCCGTGCATATGGTATGGCCGATAGAACGCATTCTCGTAGACCAGCGCCTCCTCTCCGGGCGGAGCGGTGTTTACGAGTTCCTTGGGAACGACGTTTTCCGCGTTCTCCAGCCAATCGTATATTCCGTCATGGGTTGGAAGCACGCTTTTGACTTGCCAGTTTGCCTGCGCCGAAAGCGCGCCGGCCGCCGCCCACGCCTGATCCTGATGCTCGGCGATGATGCCGAGAAAGCTTCCGTTGCGGACGACCTTGATCACGCCCGGCATGGCCTCGATTGCGCCGAGATCGGCATCGACAAGCGTCGCCTCGTAGGTAGGCGGACGCGCAATGGCTCCGAAAACGACTCCGTCCGGGTTCATTTCCTGAACAAAGATCTCGCCTCCGGTCATCTTTGGCGGAATGTCCAACCGAGTTACGGACTGGCCAATGAAGCGATGTTCGGATGTCGGGACTAGCTTCGCTTTGCCCGTGGGCTCGACATTCAGGTCGAGACCGTCGACCAAATCCCAATATGCGACCGACCCGTTCGCGCCGGTGATGGTGCCATCGCTGACCTTCAATCCGTCAGCGGATTCTCCTAGCTTTTCTGCAGCCATTTGGACGAGGATTTCGCGCACTTCCGCCGAAGCCACTTGAACTGCGGGCAAGCACCCGGGCGCCGAACCCGACCCGGCGGTCGTGCGTTCATTCGGCCCTTGGATGGTATCGCCCGAAATGACGGAGAGACGCGCCAAATCGATTTGAAGCTCATCGGCGCAGCATTGCGCGGCTGCGGTAACGGTGCCCTGGCCCAGCTCCACCTTGCCAATTAAAAGAGTGGCTGTTCCATCGGTGTGAATTCGGATCCACGAAGCCAGGTTTGGATTTCGTTCCAAGTTGCGCGGCAGTGTCACCTCGTCTTGCCCGAAGGCGATTTCAGGCAGGGCGAAAGACATCGTCAATGCTCCGCCGGCCTTAAGGACGGTTCTGCGCTTCATCATTGTGAAACTATCATTCATGGCTTAGGCCTCCTTAGCCGCACGAAGTACCGCTCGAATTATCCGGTTATGCGAACCGCAGCGGCAGAGATTGCCATTCAGCGCAAGACGAATATCGGACTCGGTCGGGTTGGGATTGTTGTCGAGCAAAGCTTGGGCGGAAATGATTACGCCCGACAGGCAATACCCGCACTGCGCGGCCTGCTCGTCGATAAAGGCTTGCTGCAAAGGGCTCGGTCCGCCGTTCTCGCGGAGCCCTTCAAGCGTTGTAACCGAACGGCCGGACGCCGAAGTGGCGGGCGTCGTGCACGATACCGCAGGGTTGCCGTCGATTAGGACCATGCAGGCGCCGCATTGAGATTTGCCGCACCCGTATTTCTGGCCGTTCAAATTCAGCTGATTTGTCAGCACGGACAGAAGCGTGGCGCCTTCCGGAGCGTCCACGCTAACGGCTTCGCCGTTGATATTTAGGGAAATCAATGTCCCGTCTCCTCCTGATGGAATTCGCCGAACGGGCATTTCCGCACGGCGGCGATGGCACCTTCACCGTGAAAATTCAGTTTGATGAAAGTTTGGCTCGGCGCCATTCCGCGCTCGCCGCCCGCGATTGAGCGACTGCGCGCTCAAGTTTTAGTTTCGCATTTGACGATTTGAATGTCAAGAAAAAACGTGTCGCTTAATTGCAAAAATTACCAAATTTTTCCAAGTTTTGCCCCGGGAACTCGGGTTATTTTTTTGCGTGATAGAATTCTTTTGAATGTTGGGCTTCAGGCCGCAAGAAACTCAAGGACAGGATCGCGTTTTTCCGGCAACTGTCGGATTACGGTCTCGGCGTGGCCGGACCGGAATTATCCTTAGCTGGTCGTTCGGCGGCCGGAAGCAACCGGCGCCGAGGCGCGTTCCCGCCCTGGTAGATTTCGGCGACCGATACAGCGAGCGCGGGCGGCGGTTCGACGCTTTTCTTCGGCTCAGGCGGCACTAGCTCGACGTCGCCGGCTCGGATCGCCAGATGGACACGATGCCTTTAGCGCTTGCGCTCCGCCGCCCGCGGAAGAGTCGAGAATCTCGTCGTTGATCTTGGAGAGAGCCTCCGGCGCCGCCTACGGGCAAAGACCGCGATAGCGGTGCCGTCAACCGGCGCTTTCGTACAACTCTTTCCTTCCAAAGCGTATGCCGCGTCCAGCCGTCGCGGCGAAGCGCGCCGGCCTACCAGCCCGAGGATTGCGAATCAAAACGCCGATGGCCAATGCGAATGCTTTTCGGCCTGCGCGAAAATTATCGACTGCACAAATTCGGGACTTTGAAAGGCCCCGAGCGTTCGAGACAGAAACCCGGATCGATTTTGCGGCGGTTAGCCGTGAAGATCGAACCTTAGGCGCAACCGCATGAATTTGGCATTTTCAGATAATTTTCGACTTTGGGATCCTAAATCGGCTCTCTGGTCGAAGGAATAGCGTCAGATCCGCATTTTTTAGCGCAAATTTCGATATATTGGGATACTACGGGCTTGACTTTGGGATCCTGAATTGGTCCACTAGTCAACGGAAAAGCGGAGGGAAATCATTTTCAGGCGCAAGCGACGACATATCGGAGGCGACGGAGGCGCACGCGATCCAAGCCGCCAATGCGCCGGCGGCATCGCTACCCGCTCGCGAGACGCGAATCGGCGGTGTTCGACTACTCCGAATTCGAGCCGGAAACGAAGTCCACAAAGATTTTGCAATGGGAGAAAAGAATGCTCAGGAAACTAAAGACAGCGGCACTTGCCGCGACAGCCGCGCTTACCGCTTCGGCGGGAGTGGCCCAGGTCAACTTGACTTCTGAAACCGCCGGGGCCGGCACCGTTGTCGGTCTCACGGCAGCGGCCCTGGTCGAATACGCGTCCGAACGCGACATCGCAAATATTCAGCTGAAGGACGGCCAGACAGGGACAAACTACGTCCTGGCGCTTGCCGAGGGGAAAGTAGATATTGTGAACGGCCCCTTCATGATACCATTCCTCTTGACGCGCGGCGTTGGACCTTATTCGAGCCTCGGAAAGGAAAAGGGCGCTGAACTCGGGTCTAACCTGCGCCTGCTCTATCCTTATACGTTGAGCATATTCTACATGTATGCCTACGATGCCAAGGGGATCACCGGCTGGACGGATCTGGCGGGACGCAAGGTGCTGAATGGCCCTCCGCGCGGCGCGGCCGTGACAAACTCTCGCGCCCTTATCCAGCTATTCGCGGGACTAAAGGCCGACGAAGACTATGAATCGGTCACGGTCAACTGGAACCAGGCGGCGGCGGCCGTGATAGACGGAACTGTCGATGCCGCCGTTATTCCGGATTTGTTCCCCGGCGTCAGGGTCACGCAGATCGGTGCGGCCGGCGCGATGACGGCATTCTCGCTGCCCAAGGGCATTTACGAAACCGAAGCCGCTCAAAAATTGCTGAACAAGCCCGGTTCCACAGGTTTCGAGATTCCGGTGGCCGATGTTCAGGCCGGACTTGGCGAAGGTTGGACAATCGTCTCTGAAGATGACACGTTTCGCGGAATGGCCGTTGTCGGCGGCGACATGGTCAACAAGAGCATGGATGAAGACGTGGCCTATCAACTTGTCAAAGCGCACATTGAAAACCTTGACGACCTTATGGCAAAGGCGCCTTTCATGGCGACGGTGAACTTTGGCGTTCTTGATCCCAAGGTCGCAGGCCTGTGCGGTGCGAATCCGATCAAATTCCATCCCGGCGCCGTACGCGCATGGGAGGAAGCGGGCTATACGGTACCGGACTGCGCCAAACTCTGACGTTTGCGCGAGAACCGCGCGGGCGTCCCGCGATTCCGCCCGCGCAACTTTCTTGGCCGATCAGCGCACGAGATGCCCGACTGAGCCGGTATGACGGACCATAACCAAGAGCAGCGGCAAAAAGAATCCAAGTCCGCCGCAGAGCACCTGACCTATTGGCTGGGCTTGCTTCTGGTGGTGGTCGGGCTGTTGAACGTGACCCCCGCCATACCTGGATGGGACGAACTTTGGCGATCGCTGACAGGCGTGGATTTCTTCAAGATCAGGCGGTTCCCGACCGAATGGCTGTTTCCCATCATCTTTTTCTGGATGATGGCGATCGTCGCGCTGAAGCATTCGATTTGGCGAAGCTGGGTTGACAGGGCGCCCATCGTTCGGCGGTTTGGACTTTTCCTCGACATCGCACTTGTTCTCGCGGCGATTTCAATCTCGCTGAGCTACCTGATTGAGATCGAGGCCGTCTGCCTGATCGACATGTTTACAGGCGATCGAACGCGGTTGATGGCCGAAGCCTTGAAAGCCGAGATTGAATACGCAGAGCTACTTGGGTTGCCGGTCCCGGACACCGCTGACGATCCGAAGTGCCTAAACACGACATTCGGCTGGCTGCCATTCATATTGTTTGGAGCGATCATCGTCTTCCTTGCCTATAACGTCAAGGTCTGGAGCCTGCCGCTGGTACTCGTATCGATCCTGATCGCCGCATACACGTTCGGCACGGTGATGAACTGGTATTTTTTCGGTGCCGAAGGCCAGAACAAATACTTCGTCACTATACTAAGCAGCGAAGAGCCGCGTAGCTTGGCCTCGGGTCGCGAATTCGTGCGCGACGCGTTAGTCAATAACACCGCCGGCTTGCTCGGGCGCTTTATCAACGTCCTTATGCTTCTGGTGTTTCCATATATCATCCTTGGCGGACTTTTCGGCCGCTGCGCAGGAGGGCAAGCTCTGATCAAGCTTGCGTTTTCACTAACCCGAAACATGCGTGGCGGTCCGGCCCACGCCGCAGTCGTTTCATCGGCAATGTTCGGCACGATTACCGGCGGGCCGGTGGTCAACGTGCTTTCGACCGGCGTTCTCACGATCCCGATGATGTTGAAGCGCGGATTTTCCAAGGTCTTCGCGGGCGGCGTAGAGGCCGCGGCCTCGTCCGGCGGATCGATTATGCCGCCGATCATGGGCGTCGCCGCTTTCGTCATGTCATCGCTGACCGGCGTTCCCTACCGAGAGATCATCATCGCGGCGGCGATCCCGGCGCTGCTCTTTTTCTTTTGCCTGTTCCTGTCGGTAATCTTTCAGGCCCGCAAGCAAAACATCCGCGCTGTCGGCGAACTGCCCGATGAAATGCGCATGACCAAAACCGACAGGTTCCACTTAATTCAGGTGTTCGCGCCGGTGCTCCTCGTACTGATTCTACTCTTGACGCCAAAGGATAGCGTGGCTTGCAACTGGTTTTCGATAATGCTGGGCGCCGAAGTCGAGATGTTGGGCCGAACTTGCAAAGTCATTTCCATGCCCTGGATCGTCGAGCTCTTTCAGAACGCGGCCGGGGACGCCAGCGCCGCAGGCTGGTGGGCCGTGATCCTGCTTTTGATACTGATGTTCCTAGATCGCGAATTTCGAGCGCGACCGGGAAAGATTCTCGATGGTCTGGCTCACGCGGGCGTAACCGTCTCGACGCTTTATCTCATGTTTCTGGCTGTGACCGTTATCGATGTTAGTCTGAATTTCACTGCGCTCGCGAAATTCATAGCGGTCGATGTGCTTGGCTTTCTGAAATCCTTTAACATAGGCAGCGGATCCGTCGGATTTCAGCTCTTCGCGCTGGCGGTGACAATGCTCCTGGCTGTGCTTCTGGGAATGGGAATGCCTGCTGTTCCCGCCTATATCAACGTCGCGCTACTTATGGGCCCGATGCTGGTAAGTCTGGGTATCGCAACCTTTACCGCACACATGTTCATCTTCTATTTTGCCGTCGCCTCGGCAATCACGCCACCTGTGGCGCTCGCGGCATTCGCCGCTTCGACCATTACCAAAGCCGATCCGATGAGAACCGGATTTTCCGCGGTGAGATCCGGCATTGTTATGTTTACGATTCCACTCGTGTTCGCGATATACCCGGAGTTCCTATTGATCGACAAAGCCGTCTTGGATCCGGCTTCCGGCGGGAGATTCCTTGCCGGTTACGACGGCGAAATTCACGCTGGATGGCTGGCGTTTCTGATCGCGCGGCTGGTCCTGTCGCTCTATTTGGTGGCGAGTTCCTTGGCCGCCTATGATCGAAAGGCCCTTGGCGGCGTTGAAATCGCCGTTCGACTTGCGGTCGCCGTGCTGATCATGGTCAGGCCTGTCGAGTTCTATGCTCCGGCGCTGGCTGCCGGCGCAGTAGTTGTCGGGTTTCATATTTTTCGAAGCCGGTCTGAGACGCAGGCCGAATTGCCTGGTTCATAAACCGGCGCGAGAGACGAACTCTTTCAGATGGACGAAACGCATGACCGAACGGCCGAGCTACATTCTCTTTATCACCGATCAGCAGCGGGTCGATCACCTTGGATGCTACGGCCATCCAGTTTTGCAAACCCCGAATATCGACGAAATGGCCGAGCAGGGCGTTGCGTACGACAGATTCTACGTGGCGTCGCCCGTTTGCATGCCGAACCGCGCCAGCCTATTGACCTGCCGAATGCCGTCGAGCCACGGGGTCAGATCCCTCGGCATTCCTCTGGCCCACCACAATGTGACATTCGTCGAAACATTGCGCGCCGCCGGTTACGATACCGCGATGATCGGCAAGAGCCACTTGCAGAACTTGACCGACTGGCCCCCCCAAATCGAGCCTAGGCGATATCGGAAGGGATATCGGACGCCGCCCGACGAACTGGCCCAGGCCATTCGTTCGGATCTGGACAATTCGGACTATCAAGTGGAACGACAGCCGTTCTGGACGCGGGACGATGCAACGGCGCCGACCCCGTATTACGGCTTCGATCACGTGGATCTTGTTTTGCGGCACGGCACCATGAATGGCGGCGATTACGAGATCTGGCTGAGGACGGTGGCTCCAGAAGTAATTCCGCTACGTGGCCGCGATCGCCAGCTCCCGCACGAGTATGTCTGCCCTCAGGCCATCCGCACACTTGTACCGGAAGAGTATTACTCAACAACGTACATCGCCGATCGCGCCTGCGAATGGCTTGAAGGTCGCAAAGGCAATTCGAAACCATTCTTCCTGATGGTGTCCTGGCCCGATCCCCACCACCCGTTCAACCCGCCCGGCAGGTATTGGGATATGTACCGCCCAGAGGATATGGTTGTTCCGCCAGCCTTTTTGGTCAACGACTGGGACCCGCCGGAATATGTCAAGATCGCGGAGCGCGACCGTGCGCGCGACAGGACTCTGGGCCAGAAATCGGGTTGGACTGTAGCAGTGTCAAAACGAGAGGCGCTGGAAGCCCGCGCCCTGACATGCGGCATGATCACCATGATCGACGACGCGGTTGGCCGCGTTCGAGAGGCGGCTCAAGCTGCGGATGTCGTCCACAACACGGTTCAGATGTTCACTTCAGATCACGGCGATCACCTGGGCGACCACCGGCTCTTGTTCAAAGGGGCGGAACAATACGACACCCTAACTCACGTGCCGTTCATCTGGGCCGACCCCAATGGACGGCAAGGCGTGCGATGCAGCGCGCTTGCGCAGACAATCGACATCGGCACGACGATTTTGGAACATGCGAAGATCGAAGCGCCGGACGGTATGCACGGCCAGGCCCTGTCTGTCGCTGGCGGCGCCGAACGCGTCGCGGCGCTTATCCAATACGACACCCAGCGCACTCAAGAAGCATTTGGGTCCGAACCGCGCGCCCACACCATCATCCACGATCGTTGGCGACTGACGCTCTATCGAGGAACATGCCAAAATGAGCTCTTTGATCTCGAAGACGACCCGGGCGAGATGAGGAATCTATGGGAGAGCGAGGCGCACGCAGGCGTCAAGTACGGCCTGATTGAAAAGCTCGCCGAACTCGAAGTCGACGCGATTGACCGAGTGCCTTCGCCAACCGCCCAGGGTTGAGGCTGGGCAAACGCAATTGGGCTTCAGCCACGGCGCAATGGAGTTCCGGGGCGCCAAACAACGATCTCGAGGTCGCGGGCCGGTTTTGAATTGAGAGCGTCGGCGAACGACGTCATACCACCGTTCCAAAATTGAATAAGACGAGAATCCGAAACCGCCCCCCGAAAGAGCGGCGGAGGATGGATCCCGGGATTAATCGGTGAATGTATATCTTGGTACGATCCAGCCACTTCTTTTCAGGAAGGGGCCGGTTCGCCGTTGCGAAATTTGCGTCAAGGAGCGCCGATTAATTTGCGCATTTCAGAGTTTCTTCTGTTCAAGCTCTTTCGAGCACGTGAGATAGTAGTGGCGCGCCGTGCAGTTGATCTGTTCTTCAGCATATTCTCTCAGGATCTCGGCTTTGAGTTTCGTCGCGCACTCGCTTTCTTGACCCGAAACAATCAATCGGTCAACTAGCAGCAAAGCCCATTGAAAGTCGCTAGCGGACCGGGCTTTTTCCGCTGCGGACACGACCGCGTCCACGCCGCCGACCAGATCGATGAATCGCTCGGCCTCATCGCTCGGAGCAAGCGAACCAAGCGTCGTCGGGTTGCCGTCAAACCAGCCCATCGTGCCGACGAAATAGGCGCGAACGGCCCAGTCCACGCGACCATAGAATTCGCGCAGATACGGCTTCTCAGCCAAGCTGCTCGGCAACCTCACGGCGTGCGCCAGTTCGTCGATGGTTAATCCGGCGTCCATGCCATTCCGAGATTGATCGATTACGTGGCGAATCGCGTCCCGGTAGTCGGACAATACTTCTTCGATCCGGTCCGCGCCGATCAATGCCTTGGTATGCCCGGGCGCCAAAACGTCTGCGCCGAACTCCAAAAGACTGTCCAGCGTGTCCGCCCACGCGTCAAAATCGCGGTACACCGTCCCCCGAATGGCGTACAGGTTCGGGAAGGAACGGTAGTAGTTATCTCCGCAAAACAGCACCTTCCTGTCCGGGTACCAGACGATCATATGGTCGGGCGTTTCGCCTGGCGCCATCGCCAGCCGCAGTTCAACGCCGCACGGCGAAATATGTTCGCCCGCTTCGCCAATCCTCCGGGTCGGCGGAAGGCTGCCTGCGCCTAAGCCCTTTAGCGGACGGTCGCCCGGGCCAACGCCGATACCGATGATTTCGTCCGGATAGGATAATCCGATGCCGAACTGGCGCTTGGTTCGCGCCTGCATTGCTACGGTTGGGCGAGGATGTTCGGTCGCCACAATCAATGAGTCTTCGGAGAATTTCGAGCTCGCAAGGATTTCGGGCTCCGCGCCCTCGGCGAAAACGGTCGCGCCGGAAACGTGGTCCCGATGCGAGTGAGTATAGATGATCGTCCTAACCGGGAGATCCGTAATCTTCCGGAACTCGGCTAAAATGGCCTCCGCCGCACCGGTAGACTCGGATGTATCAATTATGATCAGGCCATCGTCCCCGATGATCATGTAGACGTTCGAGGCCGCAAAACCGAAGGCCTGGTAGACGTTGTCCGAGAGTCGGACCACTTTTTTCTGGAAGTACTGAGGGTGCGCTTTCAATTCCGGATGCATAGAATTTCAATCCTCCACTTCTTCGGCATCTTTTCTTGCCTTCGGCTCGAGCCATCTTGAATTGCGGTCAGGATCGAGGCGTTGATCCCCATCCCGCGTCCACAAATTTGCACCAGCCAAGTTACTGCCGCTATTGGTTGCGAACGACCGGCGGCGCGGGGGTCATTTCTAGGTCTACACCGCCTCGCCTTTGAAAGAATCCTTAGCGACTTGGGATCCCTAGTGCAACCAAAATAGAAAAAATGGGGAAAATTGATCGGCCATTGTTGATTTGGGATCCCAATCATGCAATACGTAGTCGAAATCTATCGATATCGGATCCATCGACACACCTGGTCGAATTGTACTGCCGATGAACCTTGGGAAGGAAATGCCAGGTTAGGAATGCTTGCATGGGCTATCTTATAGGAACATCCTGGTTATTGTCTTTCGGATAACGCGATTGGCAACGGCAATTCGTAGGGACGCGGCGCGCTCCAGGGCAGGTCGCTGGAGCTGCCGGACTAGACAGAGATCGCAGCAAGGGTAGAAACAAACATGGCCCGCAAAAACATTCTATTCATAATGTGCGACCAGCTGAGGTACGACTATCTGGGCTGCACCGGGCATCCGACGATCAAGACGCCAAACATCGACGCGCTGGCCGCTCGCGGAGTGACCTTTTCCAACACGTACTGCCAGTCGCCGATTTGCGGCCCGTCCCGCATGAGCATCTATACCGGGCGCTACGTATCGTCGCACGGGGCGGCCTCAAACTTCGCGCCCCTTCGAATCGGCGAAAGAAATATCGGACACCACCTGAACCCGCTGGGGGTCAGGACAGTTCTGGTCGGGAAATCTCATGTTGTTCCCGACAGAGAAGGTCTGGCGAGGCTGGGAATCGACGCCGAAAGCGCGATTGGCTTGCATCATGCGCAAGGCGGGTTCGAAGTGGTTGAACGGGATGACGGCGTCCACCCCGACACCATGGTTCGTGACGATCTGCCTTACAACACGTATCTCAAGTCAAAAGGATACACCGAAGACAAGAATCCCTGGCACTGGGCGGCCAACTCGGTCGAAACCGAAGAGGGCGTTCGGTCCGGGTTCTTCAATGACAGGGTGGATTTGCCGGCCAGGGTTTCGGATGAAGACTCCGAGACGCCTTATATGACGCGGCGCGCAATGGAGTTTCTGTCGGAGGACGACGGCGAAACGTCGTGGCTGCTTCACCTGTCCTACATAAAGCCTCATTGGCCCTATGTCGCGCCCTCGCCCTATAATGACATGTACTCGGCAGACGATGTGATCCCGGCGGTCAAGTCGGACGCGGAACTGACCGATCCGAATCCGCTCGCCAAACATTTCATGGACCGGGTCACGGGAAAAACTTTCAGCAAGGAAACCGCTAGAGAAAAAATAATCGCCGCCTATATGGGGCTAATATCGCAGATTGACGATCAGCTCGGAATCTTGTTCGGGTTTATGGACGAGCGAGGCCTGCTCGACGATACGATGATCGTATTTACGTCCGATCACGGAGATTATCTCGGCGACCACTGGATGGGCGACAAGGATTATTTCCACGACCCATCAGTTAAAATTCCGTTGATCATCGTCGACCCCGGCAGCGACGCCGACGAAACGCGAGGAACGGTCAATACCTCGCTGGTTGAGTCGATAGACTTGATCCCGACCTTTGTAGAATTCTTTGGCGGCGAGGTAGCGTCGCATATTTTGGACGGACGCTCGCTGATGCCGAAAATCCGCGGTGCCGCAACCGATTGGCGGGACTACGTCATCAGCGAGTACGACTATTCCTGCCAGGTGTTCCGTCCCGAAACCGGCAGAGCGCCGCTTGACTGCAGGTCCTTCATGGTCGCTACAGCCCAATGGAAATACGTACACGCTCCGGGATATGCGCCGGTTTTGTTCGACCTCGCAAATGACCCTGACGAATTGACGGATCTGGGACGCAGTCCCGAGCATGCCGGCGTCCGCCGATCAATGTTCAAACAGCTTGCCGAATGGTCGCTGCGGTTTCGTCAACGCGAAACCTGGTCGGAAGAGCGCAATGTTCAAATGACCGGTCTGGAAGAGCAGTTCGGCGTCCTAATCGGCTATTGGGATGAGAAAGACGCGGCGGACAAGGATCCAAAAATCCTGCCCGTTCGAAAACCGCTTACCAATTGATGATCTGATTCAGCCTTTTCTGAGCGCGTGAATGTGCGTTCACCGAGGCGCGTTGAGAGAATTAGCGCGAGGGTCCGGTGACATCGCAGCCCCGACGCAACGGCATGCGCCGTCTCAGGAGTTCGGCGAAAAGGACTCGGTTGCCGAGTATGCGACCAGATCGGCAACCGTCAGGCTTTCGTCCCGCTTTTCGAATGTCTGTATGTATTCTACCATGGTGTGAGAATGCTCTCGCATCATGCCTTCGGCGCGAACGGGATCGCCCTTTTCGATGGCCTCAAAAATCACTTGATGCTGCGCATTTCCCAATCGAAGCCTGAACAAACCGCGTTGGAAACGATCGGGCGTGTCCCCGACGGTCCGATCGAAAACCATCGATCCCACAGCCAGCATGGGCAGGTGGCTAATCTGCTCGCAGGTATATCCCACGTAATCGTTGGCGCACGCGGAAAGTATGGTCGTGTGAAATACCTTGTTTGCCGCCTGCGCCCTTCTGACCACGGATTCGTCAAGCCCGCCGAGACTCGCAAGTTCTCCGATCGCCGCGTCGATCCTTTCGATGGCAAGGGCCATCTTGGGCAGATGATCGGCGCGACCGCGGCGCTGAGCCATTAGCCGCGCCGCAAGGCTTTCGAGATGGCCGCGGACTTCGACTGCTTGAAGGATGTCCTCCACGGTTGGGCTTTGAACCCTGTAACCGCGACCTTCGCCGCGGCGAATGACGCCTTCGCGTTCAAGCAACCGCAAAGCCAGCCGGACAGGCGTCCTCGAGACTTCGTAGATTTCGCAGAGCTGCGCTTCCGAGACCCGTTCGCCCTCCTTGTAGGCACCCAGGATAATATCTTTCCGGATTCGAGCCGCGAGTTCGGTATCAATGGATTCCATGCTTGCATTGGCTATCAATTGGATCCCAAAGTCAAGGCGCAAGACGAAAATCAAGTTGAAAACCAACAATTTTGCTTGAAATGGGATCCCATTTATAGGAGTATCGGCGAGAATCAACCGCTAGCAAGGAATTTGGCGTAGCGGCGAACCAGTTTGGGATCCTAAATCGTTGTCGCCGCTCGAACAGGCAATGAAGGAGAAAAATCATGTCAATCACTCGACTTGGCCTCGTCGCGGCGCTCGCGACCGCGATTGGATTTACAGCGCAATCAACGGCCGGCGAAGAACTCAGCGTTGCGACTTTCGTGCCGCCTCAGCACCACACGAACGAGGTGATGTTCAAGTGGTTCAGCGAAGAAATCGAAAAACGGTCGGGCGGAACCTTGACCATGAAACTTTATCCGGCGGGCCAACTCGGAGCAGGGCCGGTCCAGCAGTTCAAGCGCGCGGTTGAGGGCGTGGGAGATATCGCGTTCGGGGTAACCGCCTATACTCCCGCACTCTTTCCCAAGTCGATGCTGGCGATTCTACCCGGCAGCGCAAAAAATGCCGATGATTCGACGCGACGCATCTGGGCAATATTTGACGAATACTTCGCGGACGAGTTTGCCGAAGTGAAAGTTCTCGCCGTCGGTACAGTCGCCGGCAGCCTGCTCGTTGGTACGCGGGACGTTTCGACCATGGAGGGATTGAATGGCGCGAAGCTCGTTCCGTTTGCGGCCATGACGACACCGATAGTCGAAGCCCTCGGCGCCGTTCCCGTGCAGATGCCGGTCACCGAAATGTACACCGGTCTCAGCACAGGCACGATCGACGTAACAACCGCTTCTTACAACAACCTGACGCCGCCGTGGAACTTCTGGGACGTGGCAAGCCATGTGGTTGACAACGTGCCCGTCAGTTTTGCTGTCACCTTCGCGGTTATGAACAAAGAGAGGTACATGAGCCTTTCGGAGGAGCATCGCGCTATTATCGACGAACTTGCGGGACTGCCAATGTCGCTAAAGCTTGCGGAGTCCTTTGACAGTGCCGATGAACGCTCCAAGAAGTTGATTGCGGAAGCGGAAAAGAACTATGAGTGGATCGTCGTTTCGGATGAAGAACGGGCAAAAATGGATGCCGCCGTCGCAGCGGGCATCGAGACAATATTCGCGGAATATGAGAGCAGAGGGATCGCGAACGCCCGGGAGATATACGAGGCGCTCAATCGTTAAGTCGCGGCAATTCGAACGCGATCCGGACATTCAATCCGGGCTAGGAAACCCGCGCTCGACCGGGGCGCGATCATCAGTGCCTGAGAGGCAAGATCTACGGAGACCCATTTCATGGCAGTTATCGTCCCGACCAACAAATCTGTGGAGAAACTCGAGGGAATCCACCTTTACCACGGGCACATCTCAAACTGCTCGATGCGCGTTCGCATGACTCTTGTTGAAAAGGGACTTCCCTGGACCAGCCATCACCTCGACCTTAAAAAGAAAGAAAATATTTCAGATGAATATTTCGGCATCAATCCGAATGGATTGGTGCCGACATTGATCGACGACGGCGTGGTCCATATCGAGTCCAACGACATCATCGCTTACCTCGACGAAGCCTACCCTGACCCCCCCCTGCGAGCCGTTGGCAGCGAAGAAGAGATGCTTGAATGGCTGCGGCTGGCGGCATCGATCCATGTGCCGGCGGTAAAGCCGTATGTCTACGCGACCATGATTCAGAAGAAGGTGAAGAAGACCGCCGAAGAACAGAAAAAGTACGACGAGCTGCAGCAGAACGAAGAGCTGAAAAAGTTTCACTCGAAACACGCCGGCAAGAGCGCCTTCGGCGAAGAAGACGTCGCCAAGGCGCTAGGGATTCTTGAGGAGTGCTTCGCCAAGCTCGAAAACGCGCTTGAGGACCGGGATTGCATCATGGGCGATCGGTTCACTCTGGCCGATATTTCCTGGCTGCCCCTGCACTTCGTGCTCATCGGCTGCGGCTACCCGTTCGAGCGATATCCGAATATTTTACGCTGGGCCGGGGCTCTCGGGAGCAAAGAGAGCTACAAAGAAGGCATCCTCAAGTGGTGCCCGGATTTTTCGAAAGTCTGAATTGCCGGTTGCGAAGAAATCGCCAAGTGCCAAACGAACCGAACAGCGATAAGACCCAAGGTAGTCCGCCGCTCTTTCTTTCTTGGCTCGACTCTCTACTAACCTGGATTTCTTTGATTTTTGGAGGTTCAGTGCTGATCTTCATGACGGGCTTTTCAGTCTGGAATGTGCTGATCATGCGCAAAGCCCTGAACTCCCCCATCGTCGGCGCGGAAGACCTGCTGATACTGGCACTGGTAGTGATCGTCGCGCTGTCGGTCTCGCTCGGCGCGCGGACTGGAGCTCATATCGAAATCGAGGTCCTCAAGCCCCACATGTCGGCCGGATTCGCAAAATGGTCGATGATCTTCGTTAAGTCGCTTGGCGCAGCTCTTCTTTTCGTCATGGCGTGGAGACTCTGGCATTCAGGGCAAAGCGCGGTTCGCTTCGGCGAAACCACGCAGCAGTTGCTGATTTCATTCGAGCCGTTCTACTATCTGCTCGCTATTTCCGCAGCGCTCTACGCCTCGGTTCTCGCTCTCGATATCTGGCAGCTTCTGCGCTTCGGCAAGGTCGTGTCGCTTAAGGTCGGCGGTGAATCGCTATGATCAGCATGACGCTCCTTGGACTCCTGGGGCTGCTCTCGCTATTCGCCTTGCTGGCCCTGCGAATGCCTGTTGCGCTATCGATGCTAGGCGTGGGTTTTCTCGGCACAGCGGTCGCCAACGCCAACAAGTTCATCGGCGTCGGAATGGCCTCGGATCAGGCTTGGGCGCGCGGCTGGAAGATCGCCTATTCGAACCTTGCCGGCGAATCCTTCGAGGCCGCCTCGAACTTCAATTTGCTCGTGATCCCGATGTTCGTGCTGATGGGCAATCTGGCGGGCGTTTCAGGCATGTCGAACCACCTTTTCGCCGCCGCCTACCGCTGGATGGGGCATCTGCGAGGCGGATTGGCTTCCGCCACCATCGCAGCCTGCGCGGGCTTCGCGGCGCTCTCCGGCTCGTCGCTCGCATCCGCCGTCACCATGGGCCGCGTCGCGCTGCCGGAAATGAAGCGGTACAAGTATTCCGATAGGCTGGCGACGGGGTCCGTGGCCGCAGGCGGCACGCTCGGCTTTCTGATCCCGCCATCGGGCGGCATGATCATCTATGCAGTGCTGACCGAGCAGTCGATCGGGCGGCTCTTCATGGCGGGAGTATTCCCGGGCATCATCCTGACGCTTCTCTTTATCGGAGCGATCTACATCGTCGTCGCGCGAAACCCCGAGGCGGGTCCGCGAGGAGAACGTTCCGGACGCAAGGAGCGATTGGCCGCGCTCTGGCGCGCCGTTCCCATTCTCGGCGTAGTCCTGATTACGATCGGCGGGATGTATACCGGGTTCTTTACGCCGGTCGAGGCCTCGTCGGTCGGCGCTTTCCTGACCTTTGTCGTCGCGGCCTGGCGCCGGTCGCTGTCGCTGGAAGCGGCGCGAACCGTCATCCTGCAGACGATGAATGCCACGGCGACCGTTTTTCTAATCATAATCGGCGCGTTCGTATTCATCCCGTTCATGTCGCTGACGGAATTGCCGGCGCAACTGGTGACAATTCTAACGTCTCTCCCGATCGGCGATGTCGGCGTGCTGCTGGTCATCATCCTCGCCTACATGCTGCTCGGCATGTTCCTCGAGTCCCTGGCGATGCTCGTACTTACGATCCCGGTCGTGATCCCGATCGCGATCGGGCTCAACTGGGACCTGATCTGGTTCGGCATCATCGTGGTGATAGTGCTGGAAATGGGCATGATCAGCCCGCCTGTCGGCATCAATGTCTTTATCGTAAAATCCATCGCGCCGGATGTTCCGATGGGCCAGATCTTCCGCGGCATTTGGCCCTTCTGGTTCGCCATGGCCGCGATGATCGGCCTTCTCGTCCTTTTCCCGCAAATAGCGCTTTTCCTGCCGCAAACGATCGTCGGCGGATAGCAGCAACAGGAGCCGTCCCATGGATAGTAATACCGAAATCAAGACTCTACAGCATTTCATCGGCGGAAGATGGGTCGATGCCGAAGACGGCGCCGCATTCGACGTGCTGAATCCGCTTGACGACAGCCTATACGCCCGCGCGGCCAAGGGAACGAGCGGCGACATGCGCAATGCCGTGGCCGCCGCTAAATCCGCGTTTCCTGAATACAGGGAAACTCTTCCCAAGGACCGCGAGCGCTGGCTGCTGCGAGCTGCAGAGATAATGGAGGGACGGAAGTCCGAGCTGATCGACTGCCTGATCGATGAAATAGGTTCGCCGATACAAAAGGCGATGTTCGAGTTCGAAAAGGGCCTGACCATGGTCCGCGCGGCGGCCGGAATGTGCCGAAACGTGCGCGGCGAAACGATCCCTTCCGACGCGCCGGGCAAATTCTCGATGTCGATTCGCGAGCCCTTGGGCGTCGTGGCGATAATCACTCCCTTCAACGTGCCGCTTATAAAAACTACGCGGCTTGCCGCCAATGCATTGGCGGTCGGAAATACGGTCGCGCACCTGCCCTCGGAGATGGCGCCGCATCTTACCGTGCTATTTGCCGGGATTGTTGCCGAGGCCGGGTTTCCCGCCGGATCCTACAATGTCGTATCCGGCTATGGGCGCGAGATCGGCGATGATCTGACCGGACATAAGGACGTCGATTTCGTCGCCTTCACGGGATCCACGGTGGTCGGCCAGCATATCAACGAGGTCTGCGCAAGGAACAAAACGCCCAATACGCTGGAGCTGGGCGGGAAGAGCCCGACCGTAATTCTGGCAGATGCCGACCTCGATCAGGTCGTGCCGCTGGCCGCGCGGTCGATCTTCATGTTCGCGGGCCAGGCCTGTATCGGGTCCAGCCGCTTCTACGTCGAACGCCCGCTCTACGACGAATTCGTCAAGCGGTTCGCCATGGTCGCCTCAAGGATCGGGATGGGAGATCTGCGCGACCCGGACACGGTCATTGCTCCGATCATCTCGGACAGGCAGCGCACTAGGGTCAAACATCACATCGCCGATGCCGTCGGCAAAGGCGCAACCTTGGTCGCAGGCGGGGAATGGGACGGCAACCGCTGCCAGCCGACGCTACTGACCGGCGTCACCGAGGAAATGACCGTCTGCAAGACCGAAACCTTCGGACCGGTCACGTCGATCTATCCGATTGACAGCTACGAGGAAGGGCTGGAAAAGGCCAACGACACCGAATATGGACTGTCTTCCGCGATTTTCACCAAAGACATCGACAAGGCCTTTCACTTCGCCCGGAACATCGGCGCCGGAATGTGCCACATCAACGGCCCTACGATTCACGACGAAGCGCACGTGCCTTTCGGCGGCAACGGCGAAAGCGGCGTCGGCCGCGAAGGAACGGACGCAGATATGGAAGCCATGACCGAACTCAAGTGGGTAACGGTGCAGCTATGACATTTACGCTTTATCACCACGGCTCCTCCGTATGCGCCGCCAAAGTACGGTTTGCGATGGACGAGAAAGGGCAAAACTGGGATGGCGTCTATATTGACATCCTGAAGGGCGAGCAATTCGATCCGGAATATCTTAAGCTGAACCCTAAAGGCGTGGTTCCGACGCTGGTTCACGACGATCTCGTTATTCCCGACAGCACGGTCATCATCGAATACCTCGACCAGATCGCACCCGAAACCGCCGTTCATCCCGCCGACCCCTGGGAACGCGCGCAGGCCAGGTATTGGACCAAAGCAGTAGACGAGGACCTTCATCCGGCCTGCGGCGCCGTCACCTTTGTCTGCTCGCACCGGCACACGGTTCTAAAGAACATTGGACCGGAAGGCGTGAAGGAATTTCTCGCATCGACCCCGCCAATGTCTGTTACTTCGGACTGGAAGAGCCAAAAGGACGCCTTTACCCGCTACGGGTTCGAGGCCCCGGGAGTTGAAGAAAAGGTCAAACTTTACGATACCTATCTCCGCAAGATGGAGGACGCATTGAACGGAGGCAATGTCTGGCTCGTGGGCGACAAGTTCTCTATCGCCGACATCGCCATGTCGCCCTACGTCAACCGACTCGCCATGATGTCGATGCGCGGCATGTGGGAATGGGGGCGGCTACCCAATGTAGAAAAGTGGTTCGCGCGAATTGAAGCGCGCCCCGGTTTCAAGAAAAGCCTGATCGACTGGGTACCCGAAGACCTAGCCGGCGACCTTCGAGAAAACGGCGCCAGGAGCTGGCCCGAGGTCGCTAAAATCCTCGAAATCGAAAACTGAACAAAGGAGGAGCCAATGGGGCGCCTTGAAGGAAAAACAGCTGTCATTACCGGGGCCGCGCAAGGCATCGGAGCGTTAATGGCCAAAGCGATGGCCGACGAAGGGGCCAAAGTGCTGGTGACGGACGTGCAGGACACCGCCGACGCGGTGAAGGCGATTGCCGACGCCGGCGGAACAGCCTTGGGCCAAAAGGTTGATGTAACCTCGAATAGCGATCTCGCGGAGATGGTCGACACGGCAAAAAACGCTTTGGGCGGACTCGATATCATGGTCAACAACGCTTCGATATTCGCCACGATCAAACCGAAGCCCTTCTTTGAAATCGATGACGATGAATTCGATCTGATCATGCGCGTGAATACGCGCGGCGTTCATCAGGTAATGCGCGCGATCGTGCCGACCATGATCCAGGCCGGCGGCGGCAAGGTCGTCAACATCGCGTCCGGCACATTCTACTACGGACCTCCGGGACTGTCGCACTACACCGCTTCCAAGGGAGCGGTCATTGCGCTGACTCGCTGCCACGCGCGCGAATTGGGCGACAAGAACATCCAGATCAACGCCATCGCGCCCGGCCTAACCGAAAGCGAGGGCGTAAAAGCCAACAACGGATTCGACATGGCCCGCGGTCCCACCATTGCCTCGCGCTCGATCAAGCGCGAAATGCTGCCCGCGGACCTGCTGGGCACGCTCATCTATCTCGCATCGTCCGACAGCGACTTCGTCACCGGCCAGACGGTCAATGTCGACGGCGGAAAATACAACCTCTGACAACTGCCGAAACGTGTCCGGAAGCTGTTGTTTTCGCACCCTTGCGGTGGCCAGGGCTACGGCCGGTCGGCGGATCATGAGTCGGTGAATGCATCTGCACCGACACGGGCGGCCAGTCAACGCTGGAGGAGGACATCGGTAATGCCAATTCCAGGCCGGGACGTCCCATGCGCCAATTCCATCCCGAGCCATTCTAGTTCCTCGACGGGTCGGTTGAACCTTTTAGGACGGCGGCCGGATGGCCGCCAAGCCCGGAGCATGCATGAATGAATCGCCCGGGATCGAGCGAACCTCGGCAGCCCGGCCCGATACCGTAAAACTTCACGAGTTTGAGGAAACTTGCCTAGCGTCCGGAATGCTAGGTTGCCTCGGAAAACTGAAAATCGATAGGAGAAGCTGAATTGGCGAAACTTGGAGACGACATCATTGGAACCAGCGGTCTACCTGCCTTCTTTAAGGTGAGCAACGCAGATGACGTGACCATCGATACGCCCGAAAACCGCAAGGGCGACGCATTGCGCACATGGGTGCGTTCGCTGTCGGGATTTCAGAAAGAGGCCTTGATCCGGTCTACGAATACAGGCGACACGTGGCGACTGGCTTCGGACGAAGGCCCGTATTTGAACGGCCATGACGCCGCTCCCTGCCCTTTGGCCTTTCTCAGCGCAGGCATGGCGGCGAGCTTCATGAACGAAATCCTCGCCCTGGCCGAAAACAAAGGCATCGAGATCCGCAAGTTGAAGCTTATCCAGAACAACTATTACACGATGAAAGGATCGATGCCCAAACGCACCATGGAAGGCGGGGCCGAGAATATCGAACTAGAGGTCGAAATCGACTGCAATCTGGACGATGCGGCGCTCAACGAATTCCTGATCAACGCAACTTTCGCTTCGCCGTTAAACGGCCTAATGCGAGGGCGGCTCGTAAGCCTTTTCAAGCTGGGAAAGAACGGGCAGGAATTGCCAACGGCCAAGGTTGCCGAACTGAACGCGCCGCTGCTGCCCGATCCGGGCGACCATTTCGCCAAATCGGTTCCCGAGGCGATCGGTCTGGCGCTCATGGAACCCGTCGGCGCAACGCCGAAAAAGGAAGTGGCCAAGGGCACAGCGTCGGGCGGTTCGTCGCTTTCCGACGAACAGGACCGGCGGCTCAACATCGGGGCAGTTGCGGTGCTGCGAGAGGATGGCATCAAGGAAATCCAGCAGATGCAGTATTCTCCCTACGGCACGTCGTTCCGATTCCTCTCTTCCGAGGACGGCCGCGCACCGGACGCCAATACGCTTATCAGCGCCGGGACGGGATTCTGCTTCATGACCCAATTCGGGCGTTTCGTCTCGATGCTGAAGCTTGATCTGCCCGACTACCGCATAGTTCAGGACACACATTTCAGCCTCGGCGGCGCATCCGGCGGCACGGGCAAAGCCGGAGAGGCCGACCCGATCGAAACTCATGTCTATCTGGAGACGGGCGAAAGCGACGAGACCGCGCAGGAGATGCTGGATATCTCCGAGCAGACCTGTTTTTTGCATGCCTTCTGCCGAACCGACCTGAAAACAAAGCTCAAAGTCGCGCGCATATGACTCGGCCGAATTGTGCGGGCGTTTTACCGATTTCCTTGCGAAGCCCGGTATCCGCGCCGAGTCCAAGCGGTGCGTTGAAGGAAAACCATACCGAAGATCGCCATGCATCGAGGCGTTCCACTTTCGACACTGAGCCTTGCGACCAACAAAATCCCCGTTCAAGGACTCGGCGGCAATGAACGGTTTCGCGTGGACCCTTGCCAGGTCGTCGCGCACGGCGAGTTCGCTTGAGCTTTACCGAGGCTCTCTACCTCAGGGGCGTTGTGCAATGCGGTCCGTCCGGTTCGGCACTCCCGCACCCGGACACGGCATTTTCGCTCCGGTCATTTGCGAACATCTTCCGCGCCAATTCCGTCTTTGGCAAACGCATCGATCTGAACCAAATTGGAATTGGAAATTTCTACATCTATGGCTCCCGCATTGCGATGAACGGCTATGGCCCCTGCGCCGGAGAAGCGTACGAAGCGGGGATGAATTTAGAAGTTCGCTGTTACCGGCAGCGGCGATAATTTCCCGAATTCCGTTAGAACAAACTCGGCTGCCAGAGCGGTTGTCGCCGTGAAAATACCGATAACGCCGGCGTTAGCCGAGAGGATATGCATGTTTGACGAGGCATATCCGGCAGCGGAACCTGCGTTGGGCGCAAGTCGCGAAACCTATTCGCAAATAGCGCTTTTTGCGATCGATTTTCGACGGGCCGGAATTTGATTCCTCGACTCTTGGTCAATTGATATTCGATAGCGATAATAGCCATCCACCAGGTTCTCATCACGCTTTTCGAAAGCTTGAAAGCGTTCGATCAAGGATTGCGAATGCCCGCGCGTCATGCCTTCGGCACGATTTTTGTCGCTTTCTCGATTTCCTCAAGGACTACACGGCGCTGCGAATCGTCCAATGGCAATCGGAACAGGCGGCGTTCTATTTTGTTCGGCTTGTCGCGGACAGACACGTCTTGCACCGTCGATCCTATGGCCAGCAAAGGTGAATGACCGACTTTCGCGCAGTCGTAGCCGACAGATCCGATTCCGCAAACAGCGTTGGTCGTACCATGGGGCACCCTGCCTGCCGCTTGCGCTTGCCTGATCAAGGCGTCATCAAGCCTTCCAGTCTTCGGAAGTTCGTCGATGGCCTCTATGTCTCGCGCCTTGTCGGACATGTGCTGCGCCTGGCCGGAGGCTCGGGCCATGAGCCGCGCCCAGGGCTTTCCAGGTAACCGAGTACTTGGCAGGCCTGCGCGATGTCGGCCAAGCCGGGGATATGCACAAGTCTCACGCGACGGCGTATCACGCCTCGCGTTCTAGCAAGCGAATTGCCAGGTTAACCGGCGTCCGCGACGTATTGCGCGTCTCGCGTCGCCGATCCCGTAGGGGCCATCGCTTTCGCCGAAAGCACTGAGAGTGCTGGCGGTTTAAATTCGCTCTGCGTGTTCCTCGCCAATGAAAAACATACCCGACTCGCATGATTTGGAATCCCAGAGTCGAGAAATTGCCGGAGACGCGGCCTTAACTTTGAAGATTCTGCTTAATTTTGGATCCTGTAACGGGATTTTTTGACCAAATTCTGATGTGGAATGGTTGGTTCGCGCGGTCGCGCGATCCATTGGGATCCCCGAGCCGCATCGGCCGATTGAGCCAGCCAAAGGAGGACAAAATGGCAATCACACGGTTCAGACTAGTCCTGGCGCTGACATCCGCGCTTGGATTGTCGGCGCAAACTGCAACCAGCGAAGAGCTGACAGTCGCTACCTTCGTGCCCTCCCCAGCACCACAGCAACACGATTATGTTCAAGTGGTTCGGCGAGGAGCTTGAATTACGGTCCGGCGGAACCTTGACTATGAAGCTATTCCCCGCCGGCCAGCTTCGCGCGGGACCGGTCCAGCAGTTCAAGCGCGCGGTCGAAGGCGTCGCCGACATCGCCTTCGGTGTCGCCGCCTACACGCCGGCGATCTTCCCGAAAGCCATGCTCGCCCTTCCGCCAGGCAAGGCGGAAAGCTCGCAGGACGCCACCGAACGCCTGTTGGCCGTCTTCGACGAGCATCTCGCGGACGAATTCGCCGAAGTAAAGATGATCGGCCTGACGACCGCCGCGGGAATCGGTATTGCAGCGACGCGGGACGTTTCGACCATGGAGGGGCTAAAAGGCGCAAAGATCGTGCCATATGCCGCGCTGACCACGCCGATAGTCGAGGCGTTGGGCGCGGTTCCGGTACAGATGCCCGTGACCGAAGTGTATACCGGGCTCTCGACCGGAACAATCGACGGCACAAACGCGACCTATAACAATATGACGCCTCCCTGGAATTTCTGGGACGTAGCCACGCATTTCGTCACCAACGTACCTGTACAACACGCCGCGATATTCGTCGTTATGAATCTCGAGCGCTACGAGGGGCCGAGCCCCGAGCATCGCGCGATAATCGACGACCTGTCGGGCGAACCCGCCTCGATGAAACTCGCGGAAAGCTTCGACGGAGCCGATGCCAGATCTTTAAAGATGATGGGCGAGACCGCGGGCAAGAACTATGCGCTGATCGAGATTTCCGCAGAAGAGCGCGAGCGCATGGATGCGGCCGTAGCGGAGGGGCTCAAGGCAATCTTTGCCGACTACGCCTCGCGCGGCATCGAAAATGCCGAAGAAATCTACAATGCGATCAACCGGTAAAATGGTACGGCGCCGCGACCCGGCGCCTATCTACCCATTGAATTGAACTTTCGATTTAGATGTTGTAGATTCCCTTTAAAATTCGCTCCCGATTGCGCATGGCTTGATTTTCGGTGACATTGCCCTAAATCACGCCATGGCCTTTCAATGTTCCAGTATCCGGCATCGACCAGATTAGAACCCTGCAAATAAGCTTTCCGGAATTGTCGGCTCCCGAGATTGGAATCAGGCGGGCCGCAGGACCTTGACTTTGCCACTCGCGGAAAGGGCGCGCAGATCATTGAATTGGGGTGCACGCCAGATTTCTTGGTTTGGCCTGAATCCGTTCTGCATGCCTGCGCGGGCTTCGCGGCGCGTGGAGGGTTGAAGCATTCCTGCTGCCGTGCTCTTTCGCACGCGAGGCCGACGCGGCCGACAATGACCGGATCAACCGGACGGCGCCGCGTGACCGGGAAGATGAAAGCAGGAGAATCGACTTATGTGCGGCAGTGACAATGAGCCGGGGCCTCATGATCCCGATGTGGTGGCGTCCCTGAAGGAACTGGCCGGGAAGGGTTCCGGGAAGCATAGGATCGTCTGCGAGAGTGACGGTGTTGCAACGGAGTACTGGCTTGAGGGCGGCGAGGTTCCGTCCGCCGGGCAGGCGGCGCCCTCCATGGCCGCGTTCGAGGCGGCGGCGCTTTCGGAGGTCGCGGCCCTGGTCCCGAAGCTGGAAAGCGAGCTGGACGGCAAGGAGGTCGCGGACCTCGACGGCATCGAGATCGCGATCCGGGACGTGACGCACTCCAGCGGCGCGGCGATGTACAAGTCGCTGCTCGAGCGGGTCGACGCGGAGCTTCCGACGCCCGACTGCCCGCAATGCGGCAAGCCGATGGAGCGGCACCAGAAGTTCGGCAAGTCCTTTGCCTCGCGACTGGGACCCGTCGAGGTCGAGCGGACGTACTGCCGCTGCCGGGGCTGCGGTTCCGGCTTCTTTCCCCAGGACCGCGCGCTCGGCCTGGAGGGGCAGACGACCACGCCGGGCGCGGCGAGCATCGTGGCCGACGCGGTCGTTTCCGACAGCTTCGAGGAGGCGTCCCGCAAGCTGCGCAACCTGGCTGGCGTGAAGGTTCCGGCGACGACGCTGCGGCGATGGAACCGGGAACTCGGCGAGGAAGCGCAGCGGTTCGAGCGGGAGATCGTCGAGGAGCGGAAGCCCGGCGCGGAACGGGTCTACGTCGATGTCGTTGGCGGTTTGAAAGCGCGGGATTCCGGCGGTAAAAGCGCGTCGTCGGGGCCGAATCGGACCTTTTCAAGCCGCCGTTCAAGGCGCGTCCGGGCTTTTCGTCGTCGGTTCGGGGGATCAGGCCGGCGCTTGACGGGAGCGCCGTCCCGCCCGGGCGGGGTTGACGATGTCGTTCCAGTCGGCGTTTTCGGGCGGTCGGCGGCGTCAGCCGGGCATCGGAGTTCGCCGGCCGGCTCGACCGCCAGCTTTGCCGGGACGGCGTCTACAAGGCCAGGGAGGTGGTTCTCATCTCCGACGGCGGCGCCTGGATCACCAACGTGGCCGACGAGCTTCTCGCCGGCATGAGGAAGACGTACATTCTGGACGTGTGGCACGCGCTGGAATACGCCTCTGCGGCCCTCAAGGCGCTGGTCAGGTGCGATGACGCGCACATGGCACGTCCCCCCCCCTGGCGGATGTCAAAGCCCGGCTGCTGGACGGGAACGTCGCTCGCGTCATCGCGGACCTGCGTCCGCATCGTGACCGGAACAAGGACGTGGCCAAGTGCATCGACTACTTCGAGGCGAACAAGGAGCGAATGCGCTACGACCAATGCCGGGTGCGCGGCATGCAGATTGGGAGCGGACAAATCGAGAGCTGCTGCAAGCAGATGGTCGCCACACGCTTCAAGAGGTCGGGATGCAAATGGTCGATGCGGGGCGCGAACGCGCTGCTGGCACTGAAAACCTGCTGGAAGAACTTGCGGTGGGAAGAATTCGCCCTATGGAAGGCCCAGCGGATCGCTACAGCCTGACCAAAAAATCTGGCGTGCACCCATTGAATTGTTTCAGCTGGACATGCGTGTCGCAGGTGCATTCTGCCAGGTTCGCCATCCATGCCTGATCCCAGACGCTGTGGGCGGAGATAGTATCGACGGCAAGGTACCTGCGCATATGTCTCGGCCAAGTCGAGCCTTTGGTCCTCAACGCGCGCGGCGGCTTTCGACGCTTGGAAAAACCGTTCGGTCCTCCGGCAGAGATCATTGCGGGGCAGCGCGGAATAGCTCGTCGGCTCCCACGGCGATGCTCGCCGTTTCGAATTTGGTTCGGTGGCTTCCGGAATTCGGAATTGCGATCGCGGACGGATACCTCCCAAGTCTCGGGCCGGGCCTCTAACTCCTTCGCTTGCCCGGAACTTCAAGCCAGCTGACGCCGTTCTTGCCATCCGCTAGGCGGAAGCTCGCGTTCCGCGACGAAAACAACTCCTAGGGACGGCGCACCGCGTTGACCGACTTCGTCGCTTGGGCGCGGATTCCGATGCGCGTTTGCTCCGCCTAGGTTGCCGAGACTTTCCGTCGCGATCAGAAGGTCACAGTTCAGGGACCACGCGACTTGGCGGGATTTCAATTCCGAATTATCCAGCTGCGCAACTTCGGGTCTGTTAAATCGCAGTCCGCCCAGACTAGATCGCGAGACATGTAGGGGCCAGCGGACCTGCTGACCTCGCCCACTGCGATGCAGCGCGCGGGATTCTGCGAATCGTGCAGCGAAAGCGTTCCCGGCTCATAGACGAAGATTTGTTCCGGGAGGTATGGATCGCAATCGGCGAGGCCGAAAACGGTAGGAGAGCCAAATGGAAGGTCGACAACGCATTTATCTCGGAAAGCGACGGAGCGGATGCTTCCATTTTCTGCCTCGAAGGCGAACTGAACATCGCCTCCCTGCGGTTTGCACGAGTGAGCGTGAAGGTATTCGGCGTAGCCGCGACCGAGAGTGTCGATACACCAACCGAGCCCGTCGGCTTCGTCGAGGTTGTCAAGGAGATGAATTACCGGCGAAGGGGTTAGAACATTCGCCTCTTCAGCCAGAGCCATCTGCGCCAAAGCGAACGCAAATACGGCTGCAATCCCCGGTTTGATGATCTTCATTTCGATTTCGTCCTTTCTTGTGGATGCCGGCAATTTTCAAGCTTCCTGACCAGCCCGTATTCGCGTTGCCCAAGAGGATGCAAAGGGCCTTTGCAGCGCGCGCAATCGCGAGTTTGCACCGCGGGAATCGAGGGAAAAATTGCAAAACCCAAAGTCGCCAACTTCAATCGAGATTGAATTTCGTTTAATTTTGGCAACCTTCCGATTTGCTCACCAAATTTTGTCAGCAAATTCAAAAGACCATGGCAGGCCTCTTTTGGCAACCTCGCGCATTTGCGTCGCATCGGATCCAATAACTGATTGCTCGGCCGATTTCTTTCCGAATTCTTCTTTTCGATAGCATCGAACATCGGACTCCAGTGAAGCGTTCCATCGTCCGTAGGCGGGACTGCCCCGTAAAGAAGCGCCGATGCAAAATGCTTCTCAGATGGAATCTTCCGATGCGGCTAGCTTTCACGCGCGACAGCAGCGCCCGCAAATGCTCTCGCTTTTATTGCCCGGACGCAGGAATTTAGCTAGGGGTTGGCGCCAAAGATTCAGCACCGGAGCAGTTCAATTGGCTCGAAACGACTACGTATTCCACTTGTCCCGGCTTTCGAAATCATATCCGGGCGGACGCAAATGCTTCGAGAATATCAACCTGTCCTTTCTTCCCGACGCAAAGATCGGCGTTGTCGGAGTCAACGGATCCGGCAAATCGACTCTCATGAGAATAATGGCGGGATTGGACACGGAGTACGAAGGCGAAATTTGGGCGGCGAATGGAATCAAGGTCGGCTACCTTGCTCAAGAGCCTGTACTGGACGAGAATCTCGATGTTCGTGGCAACGTGATGCTCGGAGTCTCCGCGAAGAGAGAGTTGCTGGATCGCTTCAACCAGCTGGCAATGGACTACTCGGACGAAACCGCCGAAGAAATGGCGGAGCTTCAGGACAGAATCGACGCCGCCAATCTATGGGATCTCGATTCTCAGATCGATCAAGCCAAGGACGCTCTGCGCTGTCCCGATGATTCCGCGGATGTTGCGACGCTGTCCGGCGGCGAGCGCCGTCGCGTCGCTCTTTGCCGCCTCTTGCTCGAACAGCCCGAAATGCTTCTTCTCGACGAGCCTACCAACCATCTCGATGCCGAAACGGTCGCGTGGCTCCAAAAGCATTTGATCGAATACAGGGGAACCTGCCTAATCGTGACTCACGACAGGTACTTTTTGGATGAAATCACCGGCTGGATTCTAGAAATCGACCGGGGTCGCGGCATCCCCTACAAGGGGAACTATTCTAGTTGGCTCGAGCAGAAAGCGGAAAGGCTGGCGCAGGAGACGAGAGAGGATTCGGCGAGAAATCGCACGCTCGCCAGCGAACTCAAATGGATCAGGGCGGGAGCGAGAGCCAGGCAAGCCAAGCAAAAAGCTCGAATCAATGCCTACAATGAGCTGGCGGGACAATCGGAACGGGAAAAAATCCGCCACGCCCAAATCGTAATTCCGAACGGACCCCGACTTGGCAGCGCAGTCGTAAATGTCTCGGGGCTGGAAAAATCACTTGGCGACAAGCTGCTGATCGAAAATCTGGAATTCGCACTGCCGGCAGGCGCGATCGTCGGCGTGATCGGCCCCAACGGCGCGGGCAAAACGACTTTGTTTCGAATGATCGCGGGACAGGAGCCGCCCGATTCGGGAACTATTTCGCTTGGAGACTCCGTCGTAGTATCCTACGTCGACCAGAGTCGTGAAAACCTGAAATCCGACAACACTGTCTGGGAGGAGGTCTCGGACGGCTTGGACATTGTCCCGCTCGGCGACGCGGAAATGAATTCGCGGGCCTACTGCTCCGCTTTCAATTTCCGAGGAAGCGACCAGCAAAAGAGAGTCGGGTTGCTATCGGGCGGAGAGCGTAACCGCATCCACCTCGCAAAGCTACTCAAGTCCGGCGGCAATCTGCTTCTGCTCGACGAGCCGACAAACGATCTGGATGTGGAAACCTTGCGCGCATTGGAAGCCGCGCTGGAAGATTTCGCAGGATGCGCCGCGGTAATTTCGCACGACCGTTTCTTTCTGGATCGAGTCTGCACGCACATTCTCGCTTTCGAAGGAGATGCTCGCGTCGAATGGTTCGAAGGCAACTTTGAATCGTATTTGAAGGACAAGGTCCGTCGTCTCGGTCCAGCCTCTATCGAACCCAGGCGCTTGAAACACAGGCGGCTATCCCGCTAGAACCGGGAAGCAGGCAAATCTGGTCGAGCCTTACGGCTGCTCTCGGCGGAATCGCGTCCGATCGGTCGAAAAAATCGAGCAATACCCGGCGAATTTTGCTACTGCACTGCTTGGCGCGCCATGAGCCCGCTCGTTCCATTAAAGCGAATCGCGACGGGCATGCTAAAGGAGATTCATTGTGGCAAAGATCGGAGTAATGCTTTGCGGGCACGGATCAAGGTCCGAGGCCGCAGTACGCGAATTTACGCACGTCGCGTCTCGACTGCCCGAACATTTGCCGAACTGGCCCGTGGAGCACGGATTCCTGGAGTTTGCGAACCCCGTAATTCGTGATGGACTTGACAAGCTGAGGACGGCGGGGTGCGAAAAGATTCTCGCAGTCCCCGGACTACTATTCGCTGCGATGCATGCGAAAAACGACATCCCTTCGGTTCTTAACAACTATGCTGCGCAGCACGGCCTGGATATTGAATACGGGCGGGAATTGGGGCTTGACGCCAATTTGATTGCGGCGGCGGCGGAAAGGATTGCGAACGCCGAAGCGGAAGCCGACGACCAAGTAGCAGTTTCTCGCGCGGAAACATGCCTCGTCGTCGTAGGCCGAGGCTCCTCGGACCCGGATGCAAACAGCAATGTCGCGAAAGTCGCGCGAATGCTGTGGGAAGGGATGGGCTTTGGCTGGTGCGAAACAGCCTATTCGGGCATCACTTTCCCGCTGGTCAAGCCTTGCCTCGATAACGTCTCCCTGCTTCCTTTCCGCAGAGTCATTGTATTCCCGTATTTTTTGTTCAGCGGCGTACTTGTCGACAGAATCTATGGATTTACGGACTTGTCGGCGGAAAGCAACAAGTCGATCCAGTTCGTCAAAGCCGGTTACCTGAACGACCATCCCGGCGTTTTCGCCGCATTCGCCGACAGGGCGGCTGAAATACTGGAGGGTCGCAACCACATGAACTGCTCGCTTTGCAAGTACCGTACTCGGGTGCTCGGCTTCGAATCGGAAGTGGGAATGCCGCAAAGCAGCCACCACCACCATGTGGAGGGCCAAGGCGCTTCCGCTCCCGGATCCAATATCGAAGAATGCGACCTTTGCGAAAGCTTCTGCACCGGCGCATGTCGTTTGGATTACGGCGATTCAGATGGGACCGGCGCGACGGGCGAATCGCATTCTCATGCCCATCCGGCAAAGCACGACCACCATCACGGACACTCTCACGGTCATCATCATCCGCCATATCCGCACGCGGACCACCCGCTCGGTCCGGAAAGCGTCAGAAATCTCGCAAAGTGCCGATCTTGAATTACGAACGCAATCCGGAAGCTATCTACCGGAAAAGCTTCGACATCGTCCGTAAAGAAGCCGATCTTGACGGCTTGCCTCGCGAGGAAGCCGAAATCGCCGCTCGGATTATTCATGCGTGCGGAATGGCGGAAGCGGGGCGATCGCTGATTTTTTCGCGGGATTGCGCGAATGCGGGACGATCGGCGCTGGAAGCCGGAGCCGCGGTCGTATGCGACAGCCGAATGGTTGCGAGCGGGATCAGGCGCGACCTGCTGCCGGCCAACAATCGCGTTTTCGCCGCAATCGACGCGCCGAATGCGGCGGAACTCGCCTCGAAATCGGGCGAAACGCGCTCGGCGGCGGCATTTGAACTTATCCAATCGGAACTCGCGGGGGCTGTGGTGGCGATCGGAAACGCGCCGACCGCGCTGTTTCGCCTGCTGGAACTGGTCGATTCGGGCATTTCGCGTCCCGCTCTTGTCGTGGCATTGCCGGTAGGATTCGTAGGCGCAGCGGAGAGCAAAGCGGAATTGGTCGGCAATCCGCGAGGAATGCCCTTCTTGACTTTACCGGGCCGCCTTGGCGGGTCCGCAATGGCCGCAGCCGCGGTAAACGCGATTTGCGTTTTGGCCAGGCGCCCGGATTCTGACCGGATAACCTCGCGCCAGGACAAAGGCTTCTGCCGATCATGAAACCTTGGCTCGATATAATCGGCATCGGCGAAGACGGTTACGACGGGCTTTCGGCGGATGCGAAATCCGCTCTTCAATCGGCGGAAATCATAATTGGCGGGAGCCGTCATCACGGCTTGGCGCCCCATCTTCGCGCGGAGCGAATCAAATGGCCGAGCCCGTTTTCGGCCATGGCCGACAAAATTCTGGGATACCGCGGGCGAAAGGTCGCGCTTCTGGTAACAGGGGATCCGCTCTGGTATTCGGCCGGCTCGCGCATCGCGCGGGTCGCGGATTCGGGCGAAATCAAATTCCATCCCCAAATTTCCGCGTTTCAACATGCATGCGCACGGATGGGATGGAGCATTCCGGATGTGGAGAAACTAACGGCGCACGGGCGCCCGGCGTCTCAGATAGTCCCGGCGTTCGCGAATGGAGCTCGATTGGTAGTTCTGACATCCGGATCCGACACCGCTCTGGTAGTCGCGCGACTTCTAACCGAGAAGGGATTTGGGCGGAGCCATGTTCGAGCGCTGGGCGCGATGGGCGGTCCGCGCGAATCGTCCGTGGAAGGCACTGCAAGCGAATGGAGCGAATCCGGTCCGAAAAACGATATCCCCGATTTCCATACTCTTTGCATCGAATGCATCGCTTCTCCTCTATTCAAACCGTTGCGCAGAGGCCCGGGCCTTCCCGACGAAGCGTTTGAAAGCGACGGCAACATTACGAAAAGGGAAGTTCGCGCTATCACGCTTGCGGCGCTTTCGCCTGCGCGAGGGGAACTACTCTGGGATATCGGATTGGGAAGCGGCTCCGTATCCGTTGAATGGATGCGCGCCGCTCCGCACGCGGAGGCGTTCGGCATCGAACGGCGAAGCGACAGGTGCGACATAGCCAGGCGCAATTCGGAAAATCTCGGAACGCCCAGGCTCCGCATCGTGCATGGAACCGCCCCAGATGCATTGCGCGGTCTTCCGAGCCCCGATGCGGTTTTCATTGGAGGCGGACTCGATGAAAAAATCGTCGACGTCGCGCTCGCCGCGCTGAAGCCGTTCGGCAGGCTGGTCGCGAACGGAGTTACTTTGGAATCCGAATCTCTTTTAGCAAGTCTTCATGCAAAACATGGCGGGAGGCTGGTACGAATCGCGGTTGAACGCGCAGAAAATATTGGAAGTTACAGATGCTGGCGGAGACCGATGACCGTAACACAGTGGGCGCTGGAAACTTGAACGGTACGCTCTACGGGGTCGGAGTCGGTCCGGGAGACCCCGAACTCATGACCATTCGCGCCGAGCGGCTAATCCGCAATGCCGGTGTCATCGCATATCCCGCCCCCGAAAACGGCGAAAGCTTCGCTCGATCCATCGCGGCGACGAGCATCCAGCCGGCAACGGTGGAAATCCCGATCAGGATTCCGATTCAGGCCAGCAGGTTTCCCGTCCAGGAAATCTACGACGCGGCGTCAAACCGAGTTTCAGCCCACTTGCTCGGAGGCGACGACGTAGTCGTGATTTGCCAGGGCGATCCTTTTTTTTACGGATCGTTCATGTATCTATTCGAACGCCTGAAAGACCGGTTTCGCGTTAGGGTCGTGCCGGGCGTAACTTCCATGACCGCGTGCGCGGCCGCGGCGCTGCATCCGCTTTGCGCTCGCAACGAATCGCTGACCGTGCTGCCGGCGACTCTGGAGAATGGCGTATTGGAGGAACGGATTGTCGCTGACGGAGCTTTCGCGATTGTCAAGGTGGGAAGGCATCTGGAAAGGATTCGGAAATTGCTGCGAAGCCTCGGACGCGAGTCCGAATCCCTGTTCATTGCCCATGCAACGCTTTCGGGCCAATTCGTGTCCGCGCTCGCAGATGCGCCCGAATCCGCGCCTTATTTTTCCATGATCCTCGTCCCGGGAACCGATCCCTATGCTGCGTCTTGAACCTGCCGTAATTTGCTTGACCGAAAACGGAGTCGATACGGCGGCGAGCGTCGCCAGCGCCGTTGGCGGCCGGTTGCTGGTTCGCAGGAAAACGGAAAAAGCCGTCCGAGCTAAAGTCATCGACGACGTGCCGTCGGAGCTTCGCGGCCTATTCACGGCGGGTCATCCGATAATCGGCGTCTGCGCCGCCGGAATACTGATCAGAGCGCTTGCGCCCGTAGTATTGGAAAAGAGAAATGAGCCGCCGGTCGTTTGCGTTTCCGAAAACGGCAAATTCGTTATTCCGCTGCTTGGCGGGCATCGTGGCGGCAACCGCCTGTCTCAGGGCCTGGCAGACAAAATTGGCGGGGTCGCCGCCGTTACAACCGCTAGCGAAGGCGCGTTTGGCGTAGCTCTCGATGACCCGCCGGGCGGCTGGCGGCTGGAAACGCCGGAAAACTGCAAGCGGGCCGCCGCCGGTCTGCTCGCCGGCCGGTTCGCGCGCGTCAGCGGACGGGCGGAATGGCTCGCTCCGCTGAGGAATAGGCCTCGAACGGAATTTCTGGACGCGCCCGACCAAAACGCTCCCTTGGTAGTATTTGTCGACGGAGCCGAACCTCTTATCTACAGGCGAACCGTATATTTTCTTGGCGCGGGCTGCTCTCGCGACTGCGAACCGGATCATTTGATCGGGCTTGCGCGCCGGACTCTCGCCGAGGCGGGTATATCGCCGTTCGAGGTAGGGGCAATCTGCTCCATTGACTTGAAAGAGGATGAAGACGCGATTCATGCCCTGGCCGGCGATCTGGGCGTACCGGCCCGGTTCTATACGGCCGACAGGCTGGAATCCGAAACGCCGCGACTTAAAAATCCTTCCGAGGCGGTTTTCAATGAAGTGGGATGCCACGGCGTGAGCGAAGCGGCGGCTCTAGCCGCCGCCGGTCCCGACGGATGGCTCGAAGTGGAAAAACGCAAGTCCCGCTTTTCGACTTGCGCGCTCGCGCGCCAAGGATCTGCCGCCGGAGATCCGGGAAGAGGAAGGGGGCGGCTCGCCGTAGTCGGCATCGGGCCGGGCAAGGCAGATTGGAGAACGCCGGAGGCGTCTCGCTTGATCGCTGAATCCGACGAACTGGTCGGTTACGGCCCCTACCTCGAATTGCTGGGGCATCTGGCCGCTGGAAAGACTCTGAAGCCCTATGCCATCGGTCAAGAATCCGAGCGCTGCCACTATGCGTTGGAGCGGGCGGCCCAAGGATTGAAAGTCGCTCTGGTTTGCTCGGGCGATCCGGGAATATACGCGATGGCCTCGCTGGTATTCGAAATCCTCGAATCGGCGAATTCGCGCGGTCGCCGAGCGGCATCCATCAAATCCGAAATCGTCGTCGCGCCCGGACTGTCCGCAATGCAGGCGGCTGCGGCAAGGGGCGGATCCTTGCTCGGGCACGATTTCTGCGCGATTTCGCTATCCGACCTCTTGACGTCCCGCGAAGTTATTCGCAAGCGCGTGAAAGCGGCGGCAAAAGGCGATTTCGTCGTAGCAATTTACAATCCGCAATCGAATAAGCGCCGCGAATTGCTCCGCGAAACCATTACAACGCTTCGAGAATTTCGCCCGCCGGATGCACCTGTCCTCGTCGCTCGCAATCTAGGCCGCAACGGAGAATCCGCGCGAGTTCGGAATTTGGATTCCCTGGACATCGACGGCATCGACATGTCCACCGTCTTAATCGTCGGCAATTCCAAATCGCGGGCGTTTCGAAGAGGAGGCGGCGGAGTATGCGGCTGGAACCTCTATACTCCCCGCGGCTACAAATCTCATGGATCCGAAGATAAAAAGACATGACGGTGTATTTTATCGGCGCGGGACCGGGCGATCCCGAACTAATCACTGTCAAGGGCAAGCGATTAATTGAATCATGCAACGTCTGCCTCTACGCTGGATCGCTGGTACCGAAAGCCGTGGTCGCGTGCGCGCCGTCCGGCGCGCATGTCGCCGATACGGCAAGAATGCATCTAGAGGAGATCGTCGCGACTATCGCCGCTGCGCACGGTCGCGGCGAAGACATCGCCAGAGTGCATTCCGGCGACCCGTCGATTTTCGGCGCTATCGGAGAACAGATGCGCCGGCTTGATGAGCTACGCATTCCTTGCGAAATCGTGCCGGGCGTTCCGGCGTTCGCCGCCGCCGCCGCCGCAATGGGCCAGGAATTGACCGTTCCGGAAGAGACGCAAACCGTCATACTTACGCGAACTTCCATGAAATCGACAGCAATGCCCGAACACGAAAACCTGGACTCCCTCGGCGCTACCGGCGCGCTTCTTGTGATACACCTATCAGTTCGAAACTCGCGGGAAATCCAGCGGCGGCTAGTCCCCCAATACGGACCGGACTGCCCGACGGTTCTGGCCTATCGCATAGGCTGGCCGGAACAGGCTATCATTCGTACCGTTCTCGGCAGGCTCCACGATGAGATCAGGAAGAGGAAATTCACGCGCACGGCATTGATCTTCGTTGGGCGCAGCCTGAACCGACGCGATTTCAAGGCAAGCGCCCTTTACGATCCCGCGCATCCGCATGTGCTGCGGCCATTTGTCGGCGGCGGCAAAGGACCTATTGCCCGGCCGCGCAAATCAGGTGCGCGAAAGAACCGCTGACACGCCCCGCGACGTGGCCTATGCAGCCAAGATTATTTCCGAACGAATCGCTTGCGGCAAAGAGCCTCGGGCCGGAACCCGACCTTGAAATGCTCGCGTAGTGGAATTCATGCCCCTTGAATGAACCGTTAAAGGGCGCATCTTTTTCCGCTCGAAGCGTTCGATACCCTAGATGGCGGCGACGGCGGAACGACGTTTCCAAGGGCAGCAGCTCCAGCATGGAAAAACGCTTGCCGTCTCCGTCTTCGAGGCCGTCGCCGAGTACCATGTATCCTCCGCACTCGCCATAAACGACCGCGCCTCTCGCGACAGAGTCGTGCATTCCGGCTTTAAAGTTCCGATTCGATTCCAGTCGGCCGGCATGAAGCTCGGGATAGCCGCCGGGCAGAAACACCGCGTCGCAGTCTTCGCAGGGTCCCGAATCTGCCAAAGGGGAAAAATACCTGATTTCGGCGCCGGCTTTCCGCCAGCCTTCAACCAAATGGCTGTACGCGAACACGAATGCTTCGTCCCGGGCAATGGCGATTCTCTGGCCAAGCGGCGCAACTCCGCAATTCATTCGATCCTCGTCGCCGCGTTGAAGGACTCCCGCCGCCTTCAACAGCGCCGGCAAATCAATATGCTTTTCAGCCAAGGTCGCCGCCCGAAACAGAAAGCGTTCAATTCCCGCGTGCTCGCCCGCCGGAACCAAGCCGAGATGCCTCGACGGCAATTCCAGGTCGGCGTCGCGAGGCACCGCGCCGAAAACCTTGATTCCCACCGCCTCGAACGAGCTTCTAACCATTGATTCGTGCCGCCGGGAACCGACACTGTTTAAAATAACGCCGGCAAGTTCGACATCCGGCTTTAGCGACCGTAGACCGAGAGGAGCCAGCACGCTCGAGTGCGACAGGCCTCGGACATCGACAACCATAACCAATGGCAAATCAAGAATGGCGGCTAGGTGGGCCGTGCTTCCGAAGCCCTCTTTACCGGCGCCGTCGAGAACTCCCATGGCGCCTTCGACGATGAGCCAACCCTCCTCCGCCTTATCGAACGCCGATTCCGCGAGGCCGCGAACAAGCGGCGCGCCCATCGCCCACGCATCCAAATTGACCGAAGGCCGATCGCAGGCCAATGCATGGAACTGCGGGTCAATATAATCCGGACCGCTCTTCGCAGGGGCAACTCGAATTCCTCTGGCTGACAGCGCTCGCATGATGCCGAGCGACAGAACCGTTTTGCCTGATCCCGTCGACGGCGCCGTTATTGCAAGGCCTCGGATCACGCGCCTTCTCGCACTCGCCTCAGGATCGGACGGTCGTTGCGGAGGCGCATTCGTTTTCGTAGCCGTCAAAATGCGACACCCATTCTATTTCATGCCGCAGCAGAACATTGCGTCCGACGCAGACGATGGAGGGCGGCTGAATGCGCAACTTTTCCATGTCGTCGGCGGCGCGCTTCAACTTCGATACAACAACGACTTGATCGGGCGTAGTCGCCCGGCTCACGATAGCCACGGGCTCACCGGGGTCGCGCCCGGTTGCCAAAAACTTCTTGGCAATAGCCCTGAACCATTTTGTCGCCATGTAAAGCACGATGACCTGCGAGCCTTTGGAAAGAGCGGACCAGTCGAGCGCGTTCGCGCCGTCACCGCTGACATCATGCCCGGTCACGAAAGTAACAGAGCGATTGAAATCCCTGTGCGTAACGGGGATTCCGGCGTAGGCAAGTCCCCCGATTCCGGCGGTTATTCCCGGCGTTATGCGAATCGGAACGCCTGCGCGGGTAAGCATCAGAGCTTCTTCTCCGCCTCGCCCGAACGTGAACGGATCCCCGCCCTTGAGGCGAAGAACTTTCGCACCGCTCTTGGCAAGCTCTATCAGACGAAGCGTTATGTCCCTTTGCTCCGGAGACGGGCGACCTCCCCGCTTTCCGGCGAATTCAAGCGTAGCACCCGGCGAACACCAATCGAGAACCGCAGGGTTCGCCAAGGCGTCGTAAACGACATGGTTAGCCTGGACCAGGGCGTTAAGCCCGTGCAGAGTAAGAAGGCCGGGGTCGCCGGGCCCCGCCCCTACAAGCCAAACTAGACCGGGAGCGAAAGTAGGCCAGTCGCCCTGCGGCGGGAATCTCAACGCCGGCGAATGGCGGCGAGGTTCTGCTTGAATCTGAGTCATCGCTCCTCGACAATTAATCGCCATGAAACCAGAATTCGAGTGCAATCATTGTAAATTGGCGTTCGCGCAGCCTACGATTGCCGTATATGCTCGCTCGCATGGCGGACGTCCGAAATCCTAGCCTACGGTCCGGCTTTACCACAGGGGCTTGCGCAACCGCGGCAACTACCGCGGCGTGCAGGGCTCTCTTGACGGGCGAATGGGTCGATCCGGTGCGAATCGAACTCCCAAAAGGCCAAACTCCGGAATTCCCGCTGGAGCGCAAGTCTCTGGAAAACTCCCGCGCCTCGGCGGCGGTGCGCAAGGATGCAGGAGACGATCCGGATGTCACGCACGGCTGCCTTGTCGTGGCGACGGTCCGACGGATCCCGCGGGGATCGGGAATCGTTTTTTCGGCGGGAGAAGGCGTAGGCACGGTAACGATGGAGGGCCTGCCGATCGAGCCGGGCCAACCGGCCATCAACCCGGTTCCTCGCCAAATGATGTCGGCGGCAGTTCGCCGGCTCGCTCGCGCCAGCGGCGAATCGGACGACTTCGACATTGAAATCTCTATCCCCGGCGGCGCGGAGCTGGCTCTCGGCACCTGGAATCCGCGGCTGGGAATTAAAGGGGGGCTTTCGGTACTAGGGACGACCGGCATCGTCCGGCCCTATTCGTGCTCGGCGTGGATCGCATCGATTCACAGGGGCATAGATGTCGCCCGCGCCGCCGGAGCAGGCCATGTCGTCGGCTCAACGGGATCGACATCGGAATCGGTCGCTCAGAAATTCTACGGCCTGCCGGACTTCGCAATGCTCGACATGGGGGACTTCGCCGGTGGAATGCTAAAGTACATGCGCCGCCATCCCGTTCCGATGCTGACGATCAGCGGCGGCTTCGGCAAGCTCGCCAAACTGGCGCAAGGCGCGATCGATCTGCATTCGTCGCGCTCAAGAGTCGATTTTTCCGCGCTTGCGGAGCGGGCGTTGCGGAGCGGCGCGAGCGAATCCCTAGCCGCCAAGGTTGCCGGAGCAAATTCCGCTATGCAGGCTTTGGCGATCGCCGGTCCGTCGCTCGCCATGGCCGTCGCCAAGGCGGCTCGCTCTACGACGGAGTCTCAGATCGCCGGCACCGGAATCGAGGTTGAAATCATGGTCGTCGACCGGTTCGGCAATATCGTTGCGCGCAATAGCGGCGCTCCCTTTCCCGAATCGAGACAAGTATGACCGAGAGCGGACGCAAAAAAATATTGGTTCTAGCGGGCACGGCCGACGCGAGGCGCCTCTGTTTGCGCCTTTCGCAGCTGGAAAAAGTTGAAGCCATCGCCTCGTTGGCCGGCTCGACTACGCATCCAGCCCAATACGCCGTTCCCGTGCGCACGGGCGGATTCGGTGGATCGAACGGTCTGGCTGAAGAATTGCGGCGGTCCGGCTTTACGCATCTCGTCGATGCCACTCATCCATTCGCGACTCGAATAACCGGAAATGCGATTTCCGCCGCCGCCGATGCTGGCGTCAAGCTGGCCAGGCTTGAAAGACCTGCCTGGCGCATCGGGCGGGATGGTACTTGGAAATCGTTTTCGGATCTAGATTCGGCCATAAAGGCGCTGCCGTGCGGATCCAGAGCGTTCGCGGCGCTCGGGTCCGGCGCAATTCGTTCGCCCGCTCGCGACGCCCTCGAATGTCGATCCGACTGTTATTTCCAAGTTCGGGTCGCGGAGCCGGTCTCCGAAGATTCGCTGCCGGCGAATTGCTGCGCACTCGTCGCCCGCCCCTTGCCTCGCTGCCTGGAACAAGAGCGGGACGCGCTGTCGAAGAGCTCCGCTACATGCCTCATTTGCCGAAACTCCGGCGGGCGGGCGGGACTGCGCAAGGTACGTGCCGCCGCACAGCTGGGAATTCCCGTATACATGGTCGAACGCCCCGCCGCGCCGATCGCCTTCGATTCTGGAACGGTGTTCGCTACTGCGGCGGAGGTCGAAAATTGGATTTCGCGCGACGTCGCATAGCAGTATTATTTTATTCGCGCGTTGGCACGCCCTTGTCGCCGGGGCGGGCGCCTCCGCGCCTCATTGCCAATACGGTTCCTTGGGCAGGACGCGCGCCGAACAGGCTTGCCCGGAAGCCGTGCGACGCGAGAAACGAACAATTCGGACGTTTCCGTGCCGCTTTCCAATGCTGCCGGGTTCATCCCATTCCTACAGAGACCGGAACGGCTCGGGTCAGCGGATCCGTCTGCCAATAAGATGAACATAAGGATTTAGTGTTGCACCTGCCGGCGCGGCTAACGAGACCGGGGCGCGAATGCGGGAATGCTCAATACGAATTCGGAAGACCCGGAGGAGATGTTCCTTCGGCGAGCCAGGTTATTCGGCGGACGCAGCGGGCAGATCCCGGAAAGCCGGGTCTTGTTTCATGGGATCCCGCTAGGCATCGCCGCCAGCGACGTCGAGAACGGCCGGAACGAATCGAAAAGGCTGCGCCGCCTCCAAGACTTCAAGGCTCTTTACCGTCGATACCGGCAATGGCCGTCGTCGCGTCTTCCGCGGCCAGGCGCTTGGCGATTGCGAACCCGATGCCGCGCGCACCGCCGGCGGCAATTGCAAAGCGGCCCGCAAAACGATCGTCGTTCATTTTGATGTCTTTGCAATCAGGTTGCCGCCGGACCCGGAATTCCGCCCCCAGGCATAGGCGAGAGCGACAGTCAAGATGATCGAAAACCCGAGAATCAGTGCAATCAGAGCATTAATCTCGGGCGTAAATCCAACGCGAATCATTGCATAAAGTCGGACCGGCAGGGTCGCATCCGTACCGGTAAGGAAAAGCGTGATCATGGTTTCGTCAAATGAGAGGGCGAAAGCGAGAATGCCCGAGGTTAGGAGAGGCATGCGCAGGTTGGGCAGAATGATGTAGCGGAAGGTCTGCAGATTGCTAGCCCCCAAGTCATGAGCGGCATCGACGAGGCTTCGGCTGAGCGCATTTAGGCGCGTAAGGAGAATGCGGTAGATGATCGCAAGCACGAAAACCGCGTGGCCGACAATGATCGTGGGCAGTCCTCGCGGGATGCCGGCTTCCCGGAAATAGATAAGCAGCGACAGGCCGGTAATGATTGGCGGCAGCAGGAAAGGGAGAAAAATGACATACTCCAGGAACTGAGCCGAGCGCGAAGACGGACGGGAATTTGCATTTATTGCGGCAAGCGTCGCGAAGACCATCGCGACCAAGACTGCCGCGATTCCGACAAGGAGCGAATTCAGCAGCGCATCGCCGAGAGCTTCGTTTTTGAACAGCTTCGCGTACCAGCCGAGCGAAAATGTCTCCCAATTCACTCTTCCGCGACGCATCGAGAAGAAGGACAGCACGAAGACCAGCAAGATCGGAAGATATAGCGACAAGTAGACGAATGCGGTGACCGAAGCGAGCGAGAAATCGAGCAGGCGAAGGCGCCTCATCGTTGCCACCGCGGATTCCCGAACCGGCGTGCCGCATAGATGACGCCGAGGGCGACAATCATCAACACGATGGAAAGAGCCGCCCCGAGCGGCCAGTTGAAAGCCAGGCCGAACTGGCTGAAGATCAGCCTCCCATATGTGAAGCCCTCTATGCCGCCAACAAGTTCGGGGGCAAGGAAATCGCCCGACGCGAGCACGAAGGTAAACATGGCGCCGACGATCCCGCCAGGCAAGCTAAGCGGAAGGACGACGCGCGCGAAAATCTGGATTTCGCTCGCGCCAAGATCCGATGCGGCGTGCAGGACGGATGCTGGTATTCGCTCAAGCGCGACGTAGATCGGCAGGACCATGAAGGGCAGCAGAACAACTGAAAGAGTGATCCTGACTGCCGTGAGATTGAATAGCAAGGCGCTGACCGGCTCATCGATAATCCCAAGCGCCATCGTCGCACTGTTAAGCAGGCCGTTCGTTCCAAGAACGCCGCGCATTGCATAGATCTTGATGATGTAGCTCATAAGAAGTGGGATCGCGAGCGCAATGACCATTAAATTGCGCCATGCGGGAGGGCGCTGCCAGATAAAGTAGGCGGTTGCATATCCCAATACTAGATTGGTTGCCGATACCAGGAAGGCCATGCGCATGGTTCTGAAGAATGTCGTCCGGTAGGAAGAATTGGACAGCAGTTCATCGAAGTTGGCAAGGGTCGGTCGATAATCGATCGAATTGCTGACAACCGAAAAGAATCCGAAAATCAGGAAACTGGCAAGCGGTATAAGTATGAAAAGGGCGGCGGCTCCCCAGAGCAGGCAATCGGCCAATCCCGGCCTGACCATTCGGGCATAGGCCGTCAATTCGCCGCCTCCGTGACTAGCGCGCATTCGGCCGGATCGAAACCGATATTGAGAATCGATCCGATATCCGGAGGCCGGGCGGCCGGGTCGCTTCGGGTTTTCATGGTGAAAACCTGCGACGTGCGCCTATGTCTGAGTTCGGTAATAGTTTCAGATCCTACGAACGAGACCGCAACGACTTCCAGTTCGAGCGTGTTGACCCGGGTTTCATCCTCGGGCCCAAGTGCTTCGGGTCGAATCGCAAGCGCCAGTCCGGATGAGCTATCAGGCGGCGGGCCGGAAATCCTGAATTGACCTACGGGTGTCTCAACGATTGTCGCGTCATCGCGCGTTTCGTGAATCCTGCATGGCTCAACGATATTGCTAGCTCCGAAAAATGCGGCGACGAAGCGGCTCTTGGGTCGATAATAAAGTTCCCTCGGCGTGCCAATTTGCTCGATGCTGCCTGAACGCATAACGCAGATCCGGTCGGACATCGTTATCGCCTCGGACTGGTCATGGGTGACAAAAAGAAAGGTGATGCCGCTCTGACGCTGCAGGGTTTTCAGGAAGTTCTGCATCTGGCGGCGCAAGGCGGCGTCGAGAGCGGCAAGCGGTTCGTCGAGAAGAATGAGCCGCGGCTCACAGATCATGGCGCGGGCAAGCGCGGTGCGTTGCTGCTGCCCGCCGCTCAGCTGAGAAGGATAGCGCGCGTCAAATTCCTCGAGGCCGACTATGCCAAGCGCGGCGTCGACCCGATCATTCAGTTGCGCCTTCGCGGTTCCGCGGACGCGCAATCCGAATCCGACATTCTCCCGGACGGTCATATGGGGAAAGAGGGCGTAGTCCTGAAAGACCGTGTTAAATGGCCGCCGGTTGATCGGAAGGTCGGCAATGTCCTTACCGTCAAATTCGATCCGCCCGGCGCTCGGCGGCTGAAACCCGGCAATGGTCCGGAGCAGGGTCGTCTTTCCGGACCCGGACGGGCCAAGAATCGTCAGAAATTCGCCGTCATTCACATCAAGATCGAGCGGCTTGATCGCTTCAACGGTACCGAACCGAGCTCCCAGACCGCGGATTCTCAGCAGCGGCAGCCCGACATCGGCCGCTGCAGGGCTGCCTGTTTCAGGATTGGCCATACGCCCTAACAGCGTCCCAATTTATTTCCACTCCAAGTCCCGGTTTCGTCGGCGGCAGAATCTCGCCATTTTCGAACAACAGATCTTCACTTGCGAGTTCGCGGCGGAGCTTTTCGATACAGAGCTGCGGCGGGAGGTATTCGATAAAGCTGATTCCCGGAGTCACGAAGGCGAGGTGAGCCGTGGCCGAAAGCGAAATTCCGGTCTTCCAGCAATGCGGAACAACGGGAAGATTCCGATCCGCCGCCATCCGGCAGACGGCCCTCGCCTCCCCGATTCCGCCGACGCGTCCGACATCGGGCTGCACGACGCCGATACCGCCGCGCTCGATCAGTTCGACAAACTCCCAGCGCGTCGAAAGCCACTCGCCGGAAGCGATGGGGAACGGCACCAGGTCAGCAAGCTTCGCATGCTCGTCCAAGAAGTCCGGCCAGATCGGAGTTTCAAGAAAGAATATATCAAATTCATCCCAGCTCCGCACTACCGAGTAGGCTGTATCCGCGTCCCGCCAGAGATACTGGACATCGACCATTAGCGTGATGTCCGGTCCGATCGCCTCGCGGACGGCTGCAACCACGGCGGTATGGCTATCGAAACTCTCATTCATTCCGTCATGGGCGTAGGGTCCCGCCAACGTGCACTCGGCCTTGACCGCACGAAATCCCATATTCTTGGCGTTTTTCGCCGAGGCGCACAGGGCGTCGCGGTATGCTTCGAAGGTCTTGCCTGCCGGTTGCAGCGACGCATAGGGCACGACCGGTGAATCCCGCAGGCTTCCGAGAAGTTGCCACAGCGGTTGTCCTGCGATCTTGCCGCATATGTCCCACAGAGCCATTTCGACGGCGCCTAGCGCATGAATAACTGCCCCGCGCCGACCATTCATTGCGGTGTAGGTGTATACGTCATCCCAGATGGATTCGACGTCGCGCGGGTCCCGCCCAATGAGCAATTCGCGCATGCAGAGACCCATTGTGTGGGTGCCCGGAGCTTCTATGCAGGCACGGCCGATCCACGGATTGAGATCGCTCTCGCCGTAGCCCTCCACGCCCTCGTCTGTCGTGATCGCGACCAAGAGGCTGTCTTGAGCCGAGGAGGTCAGCCCCGGATCAAAGTCGTCGGCAACTAGGACATGGCAGGCGATGTCAGTGATTTTCATGCGATAGCTCCGCCATTCGAAAACCGCCGAGAATCCTAAACGGATGCTATTGAATCTGGAGCCCGAATTGGTGGCAGGGCATCCGAGGACAGCCCTGCCGAGGTTTTTACTATTGGGCTGCCTTGACTTCGTTCCACACCTGGACCCGGCGATCGAAGTTTTCGACCGGCTGTAGCCATACCAGACTGTCGGCATAGTTGAGTTCCGGGCTTTCATCCGTCGTGTTGCCGTATCCATTGAGCTCGGTCATGGTTGGCCCGGTTTCTCCATTAAGGTAATGGTCGACCCACTTGTGCGTGCAGTCGGAATCCTGGACGCCCTTGGACAGGGCCCATGTGTCGAGCCAACCGATGCCGCCTTCCTTGGGAATCGAATACACGACATCGTATCCGCGGTCTGCAAGTTCGACGGCCTGGAATTCGCCCATCGAAAACATAAGAGTTGCTTCGCTTGAATCCCAAATGTTCACGCCTTCCTCAAAGCCCGCGTAATAGCTAATCAGGAACTGCTTCTGTTCGATGAGCTTCTGCTTGACGGACTCGAAGTCCGCGTCGCTGAGGTTGAACGGATCATCCAGGCCAAGAATAATTGCGGCGTTCGTGACATTGTTGTTGGCGTCATCAAGGGCTAGAACGCGCCCTGCATTTCCGGGATCCCAAAGAGCTTCCCAGCTGTCGACACCGTCCGGAAAAGCCTCCTTGTCATAGATCAGGCCGAGCGACCCCCAAGCGATCGGGACGCCGTAGGTCTCGCCGCCGCTCATCACCTCATCCACTTCGGCAAACGACGGCAGAAGGTTGGACGTGTTGGGAACCTTCGACATGTCGAACGGGATGATCAAACCCGCATCCAGATACCGCTGGATGATCGAGGTATCGATCGAAACCAAGTCGAAATCAGCGCCGTCGGAACCCACCATTCTGGCAAACATTTCGTCGACCGAACCTGTATACGCGACGCTGACCTTGCAGCCGGTGGCCGCCTCGAAAGGATCCACCCATACCGGTTCGGCGTAGCCTTCGAAACTGAACAATCTAACTTCCTGCGCCCACGCGTGCCCGCTTGCGAGCATGACGGTCGCAGCGGCCAAAAGGAATTCACGGGATCTGAACATGTATTTCTCCTCTCTTCAAGATTTCTCGTTTGTTGCCGGCGGAGCCGGTGTCCGGCACAGCCGTCCGGTAATGTGTTCATGCAGCACGCCGCTAAGCCGGGCGGGATCGCCTTCGGCAAGGAATCGACGGAGGTTCTCATGTTGAGCGACCACAGCGTCGAAGTCCGGGCCACGTTGGATCTCAAGTCCGAATATGATCACCACCTGGCGGGAAATTCCTTCCCAAATTCTCATACCAAGCGAATTTCTGGACACCGCGATCGCCGTCCGGTGAAAATTTACATCGGCATTGCGAAGCCCTTCGACATTCGAATCGGAAGCGGATTTTCGGATCGCTTCAAGCGCTTCGTCGAGCTCTGCGCAATGCACTAGGTCCGACCGGTATTTCAGCATCGCATCGGTAAGCATTGCGGTTTCAAGCGCGATGCGTACACTGCATACTTCTTCGATCTGCCGATCGTCGAAAGGCGAGATTCGCCAGCCGCGCCCCGGCACCGCGCACAGGATCCCCTGCAATGACAGTTCGCGGATGGCTTCCCGCACCGGAACCCGACTGACGCCTAGCTCAGAAGCCAGCTCGTCTTCGACCAACCGGTAACCGGGCGGCAACGAACCGCTTGCGATGGCAGGGATTAGGCGATCAATAATCAGTTCCGTTACCAACCGTTTCCGGACCGGTTCGATTCTCGTATGCTCTTTGACTGCGTTCTGCATCTTCGTATACTTGCATATCGTATACGGTATGTAAAGTGCAGTCCAAATTTCCAGAGCCGTTGCCGAATTGGCAATGCGGGTCGAAAGCATCCGCTAGGTTCCGCGAAGGCAAGCCTCGTCGAGTCGCCCGTTCCACTTCCCGATAATGGGGGAATTCTCTCGCTAGAGTTCCACGGACGCGATGTGCACAGCTGCGATCGCCGTTGGCGCATTGATCGCTTGATTTACGACGGGATTGGGGAATCCATAGGCCGTCCGGCGAGGCATGCGGTTGGAACCGTCCTGCAAGTGACAGCGACAGCGAATTTTTCCGCTCGGCCGGAGCGGCAGCGCGACCGATTCGCTCGACCTGCCGTAGGTTCATTTCGGCGGCGCGAGGGACGCTAGAACACGAATTCGACGATCCCGTCTCCTCGGCATCACGCTCGCTTTTCGCGCAAATTGCCGCGGAATGAGGCCTTCTCTTCGGGCTAAGAATTCAGCGCCAATTGGCGAGGCCGCCGGATCACAGTGTAAGGTTCGGAATGAATTGCCCGGCAGAAGGTTCCGCTCCCTGCGAGAAACGTTGGCCTTTGCTCAATTGGCAAACGCGACCTTTCAATCCTTTTCGCCACCGCCGCCCATATCGAATCAAAGTGAGTGTCGGGAGGCGGCGACTATCGCCTCGGGCGCCGAAGCCCCATGAATTCCGAGTGCTGCGACCGCTCCAGGCGGGAACCGGCATCGCCTCATAGACGAAGGCGGCAATATGCCTGCCCAGCTAAAATAAGGGCCAACCTAAAGAATACGCGAGAGAAAAGGCGAAACCCGCCGATCCGGCGTTCTCGGCATTCCGGGCGAATTTGAATGACCGCAAATTCCTTTCCGGCAATACGGCCTAAATTCTCCAGTTTTGGAGTTGGCAATTGGGCCATAAAAATATTTTTTTGCTTCGCTCCCGATCAACGATCCAGCGATTTGGCGGGCTGAGCGACCGCTAGCAACTCCAAGAAGTCCCTCCGATTGAACGTCGCGGCTTTCGTCATTTCGGTGCCGAGTCCGGCTCAAGTTCCTGGGCGGTGGCAGCATTCCTAAGGATCTACGCGTAGTTTTGCCCGAGTGGCTGCCCATTGAGCAGTCGACTTAGGAGTTGCGGCTATTTTTGGGGCCATGATCTCGCAAGAAGTCGTCATCGAGGTCGGCCGGGAAAGGAAGCTGCGAACCTGCGCCGCCAACTTTCGCGCTAGATGCCGGCGATTGCAATCCACCGAATCTGAAATCACCTGATTCAAAATAGTCCGTTCAGGTTGACTAGAATGCGCCGTTTTCTTCCTGCTATTCTGCCGCGTTAACCGTTGAAGGCGCCTGTAAGGTCTGTTCAAACGTCTTGATGTCGAAAATTGGATCCCGCGAGACACGGAATAAAGCGGTTCCGGCTTTCGACGCGATGCCAAAACCGTGAGCAAATGACCGCCTGATGCGGATGGAAGCCGCGACGATGCCGAACGAGGAATTCGCGTCGAGAAGAGGCCACCCGCGCAAGGCGCGATTTGCGGAGCAATCCAAGCATTCGGCTTGCAACGGCGCAATCTTCTGCACTATTCGGACACGACTGGAAACGGAAGACCAATCAAGTCGAGTTTTTGCGCGTTTGATTCGCCGACTCGGACGCCCGGCTTCACCGCCAAATTTCGATCGCGACTGCGATAGGCATCTCGACCTGAGAAAGGCGGCCGAGTGCAAATCATCCGAATCATGATTGGGACGGAGGCTTGAGTAGCTGCCTCCAAGGTACTTTTCCCAAGACTATTGAAATTGAGCAATCCTATTCGCTGTCGCCGGCGGAGACGCCGAGTCGCCGACATGCTTGCCCGCGAAATATCGCCTGCGCGCTAACTCGCGATTGATATTCATTTTGGGATGGGGCATTGACCGCAGTGCGAATGGAGACCGCGGCGCAATTTGCCGCACCCTCCGGTCAAGACGAAAATAATAAGGCGGAAGCAAAATGGCCTCAAAAATCCCCGCGACTATCGTTACGGGCTTCCTAGGCTCCGGCAAAACCACCCTGATACGGCACATGTTGCAAAACGCCGGAGGACGGCGGATCGCACTCTTGATAAACGAATTCGGAGATCTGGGTGTCGACGGCGAAATACTGCGCGGGTGCGGAATTGAAGAGTGCAGCGAAGGCGAGATCGTCGAACTGTCGAACGGATGCATCTGCTGCACGGTCGCGGAAGACTTCATTCCAACGATGCAAGCGCTGCTGAGTCAAGGCAAGCTCCCCGACAACATCGTGATAGAAACGTCCGGACTGGCGTTGCCTCAGCCGCTCGTTCGCGCATTCGGCTGGCCTGAAATCCGAAACCGCCTCACCGTGGATTCCGTAATCGCCGTCGTCGACGGCGAAGTCGCCGCGGGCAAGAAACGGCGGCGGGTTTTGCCAGCTCCCAGCGAATTCGAACTGGACGAGCCGCGCCTGATCAACGGAAGCAACGCGGCGCGGCTTTTTTCGGAAGTAGAGACGCCTCCGGAACATGGCTTGTCAATCGACGAGCTGTTCGAAGATCAACTCGCTTGCGCCGACTTGGTCGTCCTAAGCAAAGGCGACCTGATAACCGAAGAGGAATGCAAGGAAATAGAAACGGAACTTGTCGCGAAAATTCGGCGCGGCGTTCGTATTTTGACGGCCGTAAATGGAGCAATCGATCCAGCCGTCCTGCTGGGCTTGGGATTGGAAGCCGAATGCGATCCCGATTCCCGAAACGAAATTCACCATGTTCATGCCGACGGCGAAGACCATGGCGAACATGATGAATTCGAGTCATTCGTTGTCGAACTGCCTCAAGTACGTGGAGTAGCGGAGCTTATTTTAGCCGTCGAGCGCGCAATGGAGGACTTTGTCCTTCTACGGGTCAAGGGATTTGCGTCCATTGCAGGAAAATCTATGAGACTGGTTGTGCAAGCGGTGGGACCCAATGTCGAGAAATATTTCGACAGGCCATTCGAAGCCGGCGAACCACGCGAAACCAGGCTGGTCGTAATTGGACATAGCGGCCTCGACAGGGAAGGAATTTCGCGAAGACTGCGCGAAGCCGTCCAGTGATCGAATGCACCTGCTCGCCGCCCAAGTGGGGACGATTACCGACGGAACCGAGCCGGTCGATCCGGACCAGTCTCCCGGCGATGTCATTTTTCTTTCGGCCGCCGATACCGATCTGGCCGCCCTGTCGTCGGCGAACTCGGCGGCGTGCAATCCTCCGGATTTTTTGAGGCTTGCCCAGCTATCCTGGCTTACGCACCCATTTTCTACGGATCTCTATATTGATAAGACGGCGAGCAAGGCGAAACTCGTAATTGTCAGGGCGCTGGGCGGCATGTCCTACTGGCGCTACGTCCTGGAGCAATTCTCCAGCAGACTCGGGGAAACCGGAACTTTGTTCGCCGCCCTACCCGGCGACGACCGGCCCGACGAGGAGCTTTTCAACATATCTACGGTAAAAAGGGCGGACTGGGTTCAGTTTGCCGGCTACTGCGCAGAGGGCGGTCCCGACAACTCAGCCGATTTTTTGGCCCTTTGCCGCCATCTCGCCAACGGTTCCGGAAGGCCGACGCCGCCAAAGCCCTTGCTAAGGGCGGGGATTTACTGGCCCGGCAAAAAACTTGCCGGAGTTAAGGACTTGCGCCTCCTATGGCGCGCCGACGCGCCCGTCGTCGCAATAGTTTTCTACCGGGCAATACTGCAGGGCCAGGGTCTTGACCCCATAGATGAACTGGTGCGCCGCCTAGTCGACCGCGGTCTAAATCCGCTGCCGATATTTGTCGCTTCGCTCAAAGATCCGCTGTCGGCCGCGACGCTTGAAGCCGTCTTTTCCGAAGCCCTGCCGGACATTGTCGTCAATTGCACGAGTTTCGCGGTCGGTTCGCCCGAGGGCGAAGAGCTCGGCACAACTCGCAAGGATACTCCGCTGGATGCGCCCGGCAGGCCGGTTCTTCAAGCCATCATGTGTTCCAGCACGGAAGAGCAGTGGCTTGAAAGCGCTTCAGGGCTTGCTGCGAAAGACATCGCAATGAATGTCGCGCTGCCCGAGGTCGACGGCAGGATCATCTCGAGGCCGATAAGCTTCAAGACCGACGCGACAATCGATGCCGCCACCCAGTGTCCAATCGCTGGCTACAAGCCTCGCGCAGATAGAATCGAATTTGTCGCCGACCTCGCTCTCTCTTGGGCGCGGCTGCCGCTCCGACCCCGCCGAAAAAGAAAAGTGGCAATTATATTGGCGAATTACCCTAACAAGGACGGCAGGCTCGCCAACGGCGTCGGCTTGGACACGCCGGCGTCGACCGTCGAATTGACTTCCGCGCTGGAGCGAGCGGGCTACGGGACAAACGGCGCGCCTACCGACTCCGGAGAGTTGATGGATGCGCTGACTTCGGGTCCCACAAACTGGCTGCCGGACAGATTCAAACGTCGCGGCGGCGTACGCCTGTCCCTCTCCCTCTATCATTCAATGTTCGACAAGCTACCGGCTCAGACGCGAGCAACCATCATCGACAGATGGGGCGAGCCGGCAAACGATCCTTTCTGCAGAAATGGCGAATTCGCGCTTGCGGTGCATGTGTTCGGAAACGTGGCAATCGGCATTCAGCCCGCGAGAGGCTACAATATCGACCCGGTCGATGCGTACCATAGCCCCGATCTCGCGCCGCCGCACCACTATGCCGCCTTTTATTTCTGGCTGCGGAATTGTTTCGAATCCGATGCCTTTATACACATGGGCAAGCACGGAAATCTCGAATGGCTGCCGGGCAAGGCGGTAGGCCTTTCCGCAGCCTGCGCTTCGGAAGCGATTCTCGGTCCCGTTCCGAACATCTATCCGTTCATTGTCAATGATCCCGGCGAAGGAACGCAGGCGAAACGGCGGTCGCAAGCCGTTATCATCGACCATTTGACGCCGCCTCTTACCCGGGCGGAGAGCTACGGCGCTCTTCGCGAACTCGAAATCCTGGTCGACGAATACTATCTCGCCTCGGGGATGGATTCGAAACGAGTGCGGCACCTCCAAAAAGAAATTCTTTCCATGACCGCGTCGATGCGCCTGGACTTGGATGCCGGAATCGCCTGCGACGACGATGCGGACAGCCGGCTTCGAAAAATCGACGCGTTTCTCTGCGAAATCAAGGAGAGCCAAATTCGCGATGGCCTGCACGTTTTCGGCCGCTCGCCGACCGGTCGCCTGGAAAGAGACCTTGTCGTGGCTCTGGCGCGAATTCCCCAGCGATCAGGCGGAAGCGGATGCCCGTCGCTGCACCGCGCAATCTCGAACGATTTCGGTCTCGGCGACGACTTTGATCCTCTGGACTGCGATTTCGCCGATGCCTGGACGGGGGCCCGTCCAAAGCCACTGGATGGAATATCGGACGACCCGTGGCGAAACTCGGGCGATACCGTCGAGAGAATTGAAAAATTCGCTCAAATGCTAGTTAACGGGGAAGCGGCGCCGCCGGGTCCGGCCACGAATATCGCGTTGGAAGCAATCGAAGGAGCAATTCGACCCGCGATCGGGCGTTCCGGCGAATCAGAGATCGATTCGACACTTGCGGCGCTTGAAGGGAAATTCGTCCCGCCGGGACCATCGGGAGCCCCGACCCGAGGGCGGCTGGACACTCTGCCGACAGGTAGAAACTTCTATTCCGTGGATAGTCGCGCCCTTCCGACAAGGACAGCCTGGGAACTCGGCTGGAAATCGGCCAATCTTCTGATCGAGCGCTTCGCGCAGGACAATGGCGAGTGGCCGCGCCGCATGGCCATAACGGCCTGGGGCACCTCGAACATGCGTACCGGAGGAGACGACATCGCCCAGGCCCTCGCGCTCATGGGAGCCAAGCCGGCTTGGGACGGTTCGAGCGGCCGCGTCACAGGCTTCGAAATCTTGCCCAGCGACACGCTCGGGCGCCCGAGAGTGGACGTCACGCTGCGGATTTCGGGATTTTTCCGCGACGCGTTTCCTGCGCAGATCGATCTTGTCGCTAGCGCTGCGCGTGCCATTATGGAGCTCGACGAGCCCGAAGCCGTCAATCCGGCCGCCGCGTCCTTCAGAGCCGAACTCAAATCGTCGGGGCCGGAAGGAGCGGGCTATCGCGTATTCGGTTCGAAACCCGGAGCATATGGAGCGGGACTGCAGGCCATGATCGACGAGAAATTGTGGGACAAGCGCGAGGAGCTTGGCCAGATTTTTCTGGACTGGGGCGGCTACGCCTATGGCATCGGCGCGGACGGAATACGCGCGAGAGACGATTTTTCGCGCCGCCTTTCCTCTGTCGAGGCTCTGGTTCACAATCAGGACAATCGCGAGCATGATCTCCTCGACAGCGACGACTACTACCAGTTCGAAGGCGGCATGGCGGCGGCCGTGGAATTTCTACGCGGCGCTCAGCCGAAGATATTTCACAATGATCATTCGCGGCCGGAACGGCCTGCGATTCGGACCCTGGAGGAGGAACTCGGACGCGTAGTCAGGTCCAGGGCCGTGAATCCAAAATGGATCCGCGGAATCATGCGCCACGGCTACAAGGGCGCTTTCGAGATCGCCGCGACCGTAGACTATCTGTTCGCCTTCGCAGCTACGACCGGAGCCGCGAAGTCCCATCATTTCGACCTTGTGTACGAAGCCTACTTGGCCGATGACGAGACGAGAGAGTTCATTGCTTCCTGCAATCCGGCCGCATTGCGAGAGATCGCTGAACGCCTGCTGGAAGCGGCGGACAGAAATCTTTGGCAGCCCAGGCTCAATTCCGCGCGCGATTCGCTTTTGAGGCTTGCCGACGCGAAGGCCTAGGGACTCGGAGGAGCATCCAATGCAAAACGAACTTGAGCGTCACAAAACGAAGATGGCGAAAAAGAAAGCCGCGCGGGACAAAATCATGGCGACGAAAACGGAGGAACGAGGGCTTGTCATAGTTCATACCGGATCGGGAAAGGGCAAATCCTCCGCGGCCTTCGGCATGATTTTCAGGTGTATTGCGCATGAAATTCCCAGCGCAGTCGTCCAGTTCATCAAAGGCGGAATGAAAACCGGCGAGCGGGACCTGATTACGTCGAAATTTTCGAATGTTTGCCAATTCCATACTATGGGCGAAGGCTTTACATGGGAGACGCAGGACCGAAGCAGGGATACCGAAATGGCCCAGGCCGCGTGGTCTCTAGCTAAAGATCTAATTCGCAACGACGGCCTGAAAATGATCCTGCTCGACGAGATCAACATCGCAATTCGCTACGGATACGTCGATATCGCCGAAGTAGTCGAATTCCTGGAAAACGAGAAACCGCAAACCACGCATGTAGTGCTAACCGGTCGAAATGCTCATACGGACCTAATTGAGCAGGCCGATCTCGTAACCAATATGGAACTGGTCAAGCACCCGTTCCGTTCCGGCGTAAAGGCGCAGGCCGGAGTCGAATTCTAGGGCCGATCAGAACCGGGGAAATTCTCCCGCGGGCGACAGGCATGGCGCGCGCCATAATGATTCAAGGCACGGGGTCAAGCGTCGGAAAATCGCTGCTCGTCGCCGGCCTGTGCCGCGCGTTCGCCTCCAAAGGGCTGGCAGTCAGGCCCTTCAAGCCGCAGAACATGTCTAACAACGCGGCGGCGGCAACGGATGAAGGCGAGATCGGACGCGCGCAGGCGCTGCAGGCTCTAGCGTGCAGGGTGGATCCCGTCACCGACATGAATCCGGTACTGCTCAAGCCCGAATCCGAGCAAAGAGCTCAAATCATATTGAACGGCAGGCGGCTACATTCGGTCCGCGCCAGGGAATACCGGGAATTTCGGCGGAGACTATTGCCGCCCGTGCTTGCGAGCTTGCGCAGGTTGGCGGCGGAAGCTGATCTCGTAATCGTGGAGGGCGCAGGTAGCCCGGCTGAAATCAATCTAAGGCGAAACGATATCGCCAACATGGGATTCGCGCTAGCTTCCGGCATTCCCGTCATACTTGTCGGCGACATCGACCGAGGCGGGGTTATCGCACAGATCGCCGGAACGAAACTGGTGCTCGACGGGTGCGACGCGGCTGCGGTCAAGGGATTCGTGGTCAACAAATTTCGCGGCGACAAAACGCTGTTCGACGACGGCTACAAGCAAATTGAAAGTCTGACCGGATGGCGCGGTATCGGTATCGTCCCCTGGTTCGAGGAAGCCGAGTCGCTTCCTTCCGAGGACGCGCTTGAAATCAAGTCCGGGGGCGACGGTCCATTCAAAGTCGTTTGCCCCGTTCTTCCACGCATCGCCAATTTCGACGATCTCGATCCTCTTAGGCTTGAACCGGGAATTTCCCTTAAAATGCTTCGAGCCGGCACGCCGATTCCCGGAGATGCAGGTCTCATTGTATTGCCCGGCAGCAAATCGACGAGAAGCGATTTGGCTTTCTTGAAAACCCAGGGATGGGATATCGATATAAGGGCGCATGCGCGGCGCGGCGGCTATGTGCTGGGAGTTTGCGGCGGATATCAAATGCTAGGCCGCGAGATTTCCGATCCGGAAGGAATCGAAGGCGCGCCCGGAACCGACTCCGGGCTTGCTTTGCTCAATGCGGAGACAGTTATGGCGCCGGAAAAAAAAGTCGGACGCGTTCGAGCCAAATGGGCGGAGACTTCGGCGCCGATTGCGGCGTACGAAATCCACATTGGACGAACAACGGGCCCGGATTGCAATCGCCCGTTCGCTTTCGTTGAGACACCCGGAGGCGATCGTCTCGACGGAGCGATTTCAGTCGATGGCCGCGTTGCCGGAACCTACCTGCACGGTCTATTTGAATCGGACAAATTTCGTAGGCAATTCCTCTCCAAGATAGGCACGAAGGAGTCCGATCTGGATTTCAGCGCGAGGATCGATAGCGTGCTGGATGCGTTGGCGGCGCACGTAGCCAACCATGTGGACATGGAAGGGCTATTGAAAATTTCGCGGAAAGTCGGAATTTAGGAACCGGCGCTCCGATCCAATCCTGCGCAGGAGATCTGACATCACTTGCGTGAAACTCAGAACCCGCCGAACCAATGCGGATTCTACGGGCCGCGTTCAGTGAATCGAAAACGCGCTTCCGATTCTAGTTCGAATCGCCAGCCCTTAGCACCGAAATCCGGGCCAGCATCGGGCAGCCCAATGGCAATCCTCCGCCGGCCAAGCGGAACCTCACAAGAATAAATCGAGCCGGATTTTCCGAAAGCCTTCGATATGGGGCGCCTTTTCAGAGCAACGGCGAGGCAGGCCTAGGGATTTTCGTTGCATGCGTTGTAGAAATTATTTTCTCGATTCCACTTCATTTGCGCAATGTCAGTATATGCGCGTTACATGTCGAGTCACGCCGACGAAATCCCCGACAGGGGAAGGCGGCCCACGATCCTTATCCGGAAGGCCTGGCGCAAGGGCGGGATGCTCAGGAAGAAGGCCGTTGGCGACATAACCTGCATGCCGGTCCCGACCGTCGCCGGCATCCGCGCCGTCGTCAGGCGAGGCGCGGCCTTCGAAAGCCCCGGCGACGCCTTCGCCATCCGCCGCTCGCCTGCCGCGTGGAACGGCATACGCGCCGAAGGCTCGAGCCGAAGCCGTTCGAGGTCGCGGCGCGACACGAAAAGAAGGCGTCCGGAGGAATCGGATTGGATTCGATTGGCTTCGGCGGGTCCGGTACGAAGGGGAGCTGATCCGTGCCGAACGATCATGCATCCGGATCGGTCGCGACGGTCGAGATTAAACTGCGGCTTTTTTCGACCACCGTGCTCGCTTCCGATGGCGAAGCGGCCGCGAGCCGGAGCCTGCGCGGCGATCAACGTGTCGCATGCGGAGCGGGCGGATTTCGAACGGAAGGCCGCCTAGTCCGGCTGCAGCGCGAGTAGAGACGCGGCGCAGGCTGAAAGCGGATGATAGTCGGTTTTCGCAGGCGGGCTCTTTAATTCGTCGTACGGCTTTCCATCCGGATCGGTGACCCGGTACCAGCCTCCGTGCTTGTGGTCGATCAGCACGTTGCCGGAATATTCCCAGAACCGGTCATACCATTGCCAAACAGCCTCCACTCCCAATGCTCGTCCAAGCAGGGCGGCAGCGGCGATTGCTTCCGAAAGGACCCAGTAGTAGCGGTCGGTGTCAAGTATCCGACCATCGGGCGCGAACGTGTAGTTGAATCCGCCCCGTTCGCTATCCCAGCCGTGCTCGAGCGCCGCATCGAACAAGGCGCGAGCCCTGTCCAGCATCCAGCCCTCCGGCCTTGACCGATGAAGAAGAACCAGCAGCTTGGTCCATTCGACGAAATGCCCCGGCAGATAGCCGTACGGACGAAACAGATTCTTTGGATCCTCGCGATTGTAGTCCCAGTCCACGGACCAGTCCCGCCGGTAGTGCTCCCACACCAGCCCGTCGGTCTCAGCCGCCAATTCTAGGCAGATTCTCCTTGCCAGGGTCTCGGCGCGGTCCAGAAACCGGCTATCGCCGGTCGCTTCGTAGGCGACGAGCATGGCTTCGCACAGGTGCATATTGGCGTTTTGTCCGCGGTAGCTATCGACATCGCTCCAGCTCGACGGGCCGATTTGATCCGCGTACAAGCCCGCTTCCGGCTCGAAAAACCGCTCTTCTAGAATCTTCCATGTTTCGTCCACAAGCGCCGCCGCCTCGGAAAGCCCGGCTTTCGCGGCGGCGGACGCGGCGAGCAGAACGAAGGCATGGCCGTAGCAATGCCGCGTCGCATCCTCGATACGGCGGTTCTCGAGCACCCAGGCGAAGCCGCCCTGCGGCAGGCGGTGCGCCGTATCGAGAAACTTCAATCCGTGCTCCGCGGCTTCGGCGAACCGGTCCTCGCCGAATAGAACGATCGCGGTCGAATAGTTGTAGATGTGGCGGCAAGTGTCTACCAGATGACGCGTATCTGGATCGTAAATCGTTCCGTCGTCCGTTAGACCGCCAAAGAACCCTCCTGCCCGTCGATCGATTGCGCGAGGTAGGTAGAAATCAAGAATGCTTCGGATATGCGACCGAAGAAAACTGCATTCACGATACATGGTGTCTCCTTGCATTGAGACCGAGGCTTGAATCGACGCCCGCCGACATTGGCCATGTCGATTCAACGCCGACGCGTACAAGCGACGCTCTCCTGTCAAATTGCCGCGCATCCGGCGCTTTATCCAAGCAATCGTTGCCGCAAGCGCAGCTTCCGACCTCCGAAACGCTATCGGCATTCCGGGAAAGCTTGCCGCGACCCGCTCTCCTGCCGGCAGGCCCCGGTTCAACAGGCGACGCGAATTCCTCGTTTGCGCTAGCCGCGAGACCGCCGATGATGACGCGGCGGAAAATGCGTTGGCGATGCGCCGAAAATACGATAACGGGGAGCGGCGACGCGACGCCGCTCTGCGAGACTTCGTCGTAAATTCCGGCAGCCCAGCCGGATTCATGGTGCCGCGCCTTCCAGCGCACCGGTAATCAGGCCTGTTACCTCCTCGGGCGACGTATCGGATTTGGCTTTGTCCGCCACTTTTCTTCCCCTTCGAAGCACCGCGATTCGGTCGGCGACCGCGAAAACGTCCGGCATGCGATGCGATACGAGAAGAACCGATACGCCCTGATCTCGCAGCCGCTCCACCAAGGTCAGAACCTGCCCGATCTGACGCACGGAAATGGCGGCCGTCGGCTCGTCCATGAGCACGACCCTCGACCGGTTGAGCCGCGACCGGGCGATTGCGACCGCCTGCCTCTGGCCGCCGGACATCGTGAGGACGAGTTGGTTCGCCAACGTGTCCGATTCCAACTCCTTGAACAGCCGCGTCGCGCGATCGCTCATTGCGCGCATGTTCACTGCGACCGGAAGCCCGGCTACGCGCAGCATTTCTTCTCGACCGAGAAACAGGTTTTCGGCGGCCGTCAGGTTGTCGCAAAGCGCCAGGTCCTGATAAACGACCTCAATGCTGGCGGCTCGAGCATCGGCCGGCCCCTTGAAGATTACCGCCTTTCCGTCGACAAGCAACGAGCCGCCTGTCGGAGTGAGATTGCCCGCCAAGATCTTCACGATCGTGGACTTTCCCGCGCCGTTGTCGCCCATCAGCCCTAGGACTTCGCCTTCGCTGATCGCCAAGTCGACGTTGTCCAGCGCCTTGATTGCGCCGAAATGCATCGAAATATCCCGCAGGCAGAGCAGCGGCGGAGCCTCGGCCGCGCGACCGGTCACGCTTTCGTCCTTGCAAGGAATTTTTTGGCCAGCCAAGCATTTACTAGAACCGCGAGAAGTATGACCCCTCCCCGCACCACGGCTTGGACGTCCGGGTCCACGCCGATGAGCACAAGCCCGTTGGAAAGGCACGCGATCACCAGTACGCCCAGAAGCGTGCCTGTCATCTTGCCATGCCCTCCCGTAAGGAGAGTTCCGCCAACTATGACAGCGGCGATCACGTCGAATTCGAGGCCGCTGGCCGCATTGGAGTTTCCCGATCCGAGGCGCGCGTCAGTGAGCACGCCGACCAGCGCCGCGAACGCGCCCGTTGAAGCCATAGCCAGAATCCGCAACCGACCGCTACCGATGCCAAGCGCTTCCACCGCCGAAGCATTCGCTCCCAGCGCGTAGATGTGGCGGCCGTACCTGCTAAATCTGGCCAAATAGGCAAAAACGAAAAATGTCGCGAACATTATCCACGCAACCACGGGAATACCGAGCAAATCGCCTCCGAGCACGGTCCTGAACTCCCGACTGGGTATTATGACGGGAAGCGCGTCCGACCACCAACGCGCCCCTCCGCGAAGTGCGCCCCAAAGGGCAAGCGTCGAAATGAACGTAGGCACGGCGTAGCGCACCTTTAGCCAGCCCGCGCAGGCGCCAACCGTCGCGCCGCCGGCAATAACCAGCGCAATTGCCGCGGGAATGCCGATCGAATATGCTGAAACAGCCTTTGCGAAAGCAATTCCGAAAAAGGCAACCGCCGGGCCGACGCTTATGTCGATTTCGCCCGCGATAATAACAAAAGTCATCGGGAATGCTATGATGCCGACATATGAAGCGGCTCTTAAGATGTTGACTAGATTTCGATCCGTAAGGAAATTCGGCGCCGTCAGGGAAAACACGCCCACCAAGGCTAGCAGAGCCAGCAAAAGGCCTAGCTCGTTGCGATGACCGGCCCACCAGCGCTGCTGCCTTGCATTCATTGAATTCTGAGAGAGCGCCATAAATATTGCCGATCCGGCGCAGCCGGTAAATCAAATGGGTGCCGGGGGAGGCTCGTTTAGCAGCTCCCCCGGAATAGCGACCCTTAACTCAGCTGCATCGTCCTACTGGGCGTCGATCCAGCCCTGTATACCGTCGGGATCGGCGGAATCCACTACCAGGGTCGCCACGTGGACTAGTCTTTCCTCGATTTCCCCGCCCGCCATCATGCTTAGAGCCATGCGGATTGCTTCGCGACCCATCTCGCGCGGCTGCTGAGCGGCCACGGCCATGAGCACGGATCCGTCTTGTAGCATCTGGGCGATTTGCATCGTTATATCGGTGCCGTAGACGACGGTCTTGCCTTCCTGCCCGGCTGCCTGAACGCCTAGGACCGCGCCGATTGTCCCGCCCTCGTTCGCTGTCCAGATATGCGTGATATCCGGATCGGCGGTCAGCATTTCGGTCGCGACCTGCGTGGCCGCGTCGGCAATAAATCCCTCCTGGTCCGCAACTACCTCATAATCGACTCCCGCCGCGTCCAGTGTGGCGAGGAACCCTGCTTTCCGTTGCTGGCAGGCTTCGTAGCGGTCGCAGTTGAGCATGCCGATACGAGCGCTCGCGCCCGCCAACGCCGCCGCGGCCACTTCGCCGACAACCCTGCCGAGTTCTGCTTGATCGGTAGTGACTAGTCCCGCGGCCAGCCTCTCCGTGTCCTCCTCGGCAAGGCAGGTGTTGTAGCATACTACCGGAATTCCGGCATCGACAACGCGTTCGACGGCCGGCACGCTTGCCTGCGTAGAGACTGGCGAAATAATGGCTGCGGCCGCGCCCGCGCCGATAACAGTGTCGAGAAATTCGGATTCTCTGGCTGGATCGCTTTCCGCATTGTCCGTTATCAGCGTTATGTCTTCGTCGGCGGCACCTTCGAGAATTCCTCTCTGGATTTCACCGAAGAATCCTTGCGAATCCAAAAACAGGACACCGATCGTAGTGTCCTGCGCGGTTGCTCCACCGACCCACGTCCCTGCTACCGCGGCGACCGCGGCTCCGAAAAGCCTGCCTAATCCAAGCTGTGAACCCATAGTAATTTCCTCCGATTTAAAAGTTCCAATAATGAATTGCATACTGCCGTGTGCAATTCAAGTTGTTAGGATGAATCCACTCTCGCCGTCGGAATTGCTCCGAGTATCAATTCGCGGGCAAAACGCAACCGCCGGCAATGCAGAGTCCGAGCGTTGGCTTTTCGGGGCAATGAATTTAGCCGGGCGCGACCGCTGTCTACTTTGGAGCACAGGCGCAGGGACGAGTTCCTTCATCCGACAAAATCCATTCGCCTTGAACTCCGCTAGGGTATGCGAAAAATGATTTTGCTCGAGGATTCGCGGTGAGACCGCCGAACCGACGATACAGCGTCATAGCGATGCGCTTTGTCCCATCGCTCGGCAATTCGAGAATCGAAAAAAATTGCCTTGGGAATTCAATACAATGGGCAATTAATTCGACGCTCCCGCGAGCAACTCCATCCTTCAATGCCGAATCGAGGATACCCGAAAAGCCCGGCGCAATTGACCTTGAGAACGATTTCAGCCATATTTGCTCGCTAGGAGGGTTTTCATATGACCAAATCAAGAACTGCATCGCGTTCACTAGCGGGCGCGTGTTTATGTGCTTTTGGCGTTGTATTCTCGCCTCTTGCGATGGCTGCGCCTGAAGGCACTCTCGTAGTGGCGGTCAACCAGGAGCCGCAGGACCTTGCGGCCCAAGGTGCGTACAAGGAGATCAATGCCACCGGACTGCGAAACGTGATGGAGACGCTGATCGCCGTCGATCCGCAAACCGGCGGCCTGATACCGGTGCTCGCAACAGCGTGGGAGCGCGTGGACGGCAATACGCTGCGTTTCACTATTCGCGAAGGCGTTACTTTCCACGATGGCACTCCCATGACGGCCGAAGCGGTCGCGACTTCGATTAATTGGGTCTGGAGTCCGGACAACGCATTTACAATCCAGGAATATGCCGGGCCCGGCACTATTTCCGCGGCTGCTCTCGACGAATCAACTGTTGAAGTGACGTCCGACCAGGCGGATCCGCTGCTGGAGTTCCGAATGTCGCTCGGCGGTATTTCTTCGGCGGAGCAACTGGCAAATAGCCCGGAAAAGCATTTCGACACGCCGGTCGGCACAGGACCCTACCGCTTCAACGAGTGGGCCAGAGGCCAGTATTGGGACGCGACATACAACGAGGACTGGTGGGGGCTGAGCGCCGAAGATGCCTATGGAACTACCGCGCCCGATTTCGCGGCACTTAAATTCGTCTTCCGTTCGGAGGATGCGGCGAGGGCCGCCATGGTGCAAAGCGGCGAAGCCCAGATCGCAATGTTCCCTTCTGCATCTGAATGCGAACGCGCTGTAGACGAAGACGGCTATGCTTGCGTAACGGGACCGTCAACGACTTATCTTTACGGTCGGCTCGACCATTCCTTGCATGCGGATATGCTGCTGCAGGACCCGCGAATCCGCGAAGCGGTATTCCTGTCGCTCGATATAGATGGAATCGCCGGCCTTTACGGAATGGCGTCGGTTCCGCAGGGACAGCTTGGCGCCAGAGGAACCATTGGATTCAACGAAAATGTCGGACCGTATGACTATGATCCCGAAAGGGCGATGGAATTGCTTGCAGAAGCCGAGGCCGACGGACAGGACATATCGGGCTTGAACATTGAAGTCGTGGGGCGCGACACAACGCCGCGCATCAAGCCGATCGTCGAAGCCATCGGCGCGATGCTCGGCAGCGTCGGCATTGGCACCGATATACGCGTGCAGACTCCGCAGGAGTTCAATCCGCGAGTTCGAATAGCCGGTTACGCCAATGAACCCGGTCGGCAGATGATGCAGGTCCATGTCAAGCAGAATCCTTCCGGAGACTACGGATTGCTGCTATTGTCGAACTACGCTTGCCCGAACATCGACGACCCGACGGGTCCGTCGCGCTCGTCCGTATACTGCGACGAGGAATTCGACAGCAGTTTGTTCGAGGCCATGGCGAGTTTCGGCGATGATCGAGATCAGAGCATGCAGGAACTGGTGCAGTACGTGCACGATCGCCATCTGATCGTCCCGCTGGCGTTGCTGGACCGAGGATATCTGGTCGAGGACGGCATCGAATTCGTATTTGGCACGGACCATAGAATCCAAGCCGTATACGTCGACAAGGTCGAATAGGCCTTTTCCAAAAAAAATGCTGGCGCGTCCAATAGCGCGCTAGCAGCAAACGTGCTTGCGGGAGAAGCATGTGGCCTATCTGATCAAGAGGATAGTTAACTCGGCCATCATTCTTTTCCTGACGGTAAGCTTCGTATTTTTCGCCGGACGATTGATCGGCGACCCTGCGCTCAACATGCTCGGTCCCGGCGCGAGCGATGTAGCTCTGGAAAACTTGCGTCGTGCCGCGGGGCTTAACGACCCCATTTTGATTCAGTATTTCCGCTACGTCGTGAATCTCTTGAGCGGCGATTTCGGCATTAGCTACCGCTACGGGTTTTCCGTTTTGCCGTCGGAGAGGCTTTCCGAGATCGGTCAGCCCGTGATCGATATCGTTCTTGAACGCCTTCCCGCCACTTTTTTTCTCGCGGCGGCCGCTATGGGATTCGCGGTTCCGATAGGCGTATTCATGGGGGTAACCGCCGCCGCGTACCCGAGATCCGCCGCGGACCGCATTGTCACCGTCCTGTCGCTTGCCGGCGTTTCAATTGTGCAGTTCTGGCTCGGACTCATGCTCATCGTCTTTTTCGCGGTTCAGCTCGGTTGGCTGCCGACCGGAGGCTACGGCGAATGGCAGCACGTTATCCTGCCGGCCTTGACGTTGGCCGCAAGGCCGATCGGCCGGATCGCGCAAGTCACCCGGAGTGCGGTCCTTGAGGAACTGGCCAAGCCCTACATCATGACCGCTCACGCGAAGGGCGTTCCGGTGAACAGGGTAGTCTATCTCCATTCGTTGAAAAACGCGGCTATTCCAATAGTAACCATGATCGGCGACGAGCTGTCCGCGCTTCTGACCGGCGCCATCCTCGTGGAAAAAATTTTCGCTTGGCCCGGAATCGGCCTGCTGATAATCGACTCCCTCTCCCGCAGCGACCTGCCTCTGATCCAGGCGTCAATCGTCGTTGTCGCGGCGCTCGTAGTTTGCGTCAATTTGCTGGTGGATCTGGCATACCGGCTGCTCAATCCGAGGATTCGCTTCGGAAAAACAGAGGCATGACACGGAATTGGACACGAACTCGATCGAATTAGAAGCGAGGAAAGATGCCCGCGACGTCAGGGTAACCGGCTCCGACTACCTTCGGGCAATCCTGAAGGACAGGGTCGCCCTCGCTGCGTCGATTTTCCTCGTAATCCTTGTCGTGTTTACTCTCGGGGCGGAATTCTTCGCGCCGCATCGCCCGATGGGGCTCAACTTGAGGGACGGACTCCTGCCGCCCTTCAGTAGCGGATCCAAGGGCGAATTCTATTTGCTGGGGACCGACGAGTTGGGCCGAGACATCTTTAGCCGCCTGATATACGGCGCAAGGGTTTCCGTTTCGGTTGGGTTGATCGGCGCCGGGCTGTCTTGCCTTCTGGGCGTAACGATGGGATTGACGGCGGGCTATCGCGGCGGGCTGTATGAAGATATCGTCATGCGCCTTGTCGACGGCATGCTTTCGCTGCCGTCGCTGCTGGTGGCGTTGTTTGTGCTGTTCGTGCTTGGAGGCGGATTCGTAAACCTGATTCTCGTCTTTTCGGTTCTTCACTGGATGGTTTTTGCTCGCATGGCTCGAGGCCTGGCGCTGGATGCGCGCACGGCGACTTACGTGCAGGCGGCGAAGTCTCTCGGCACAACCGAAATTCGCATCGTTTTCTATCATATACTTCCGAACGTAGCTGCCCCGATCATAGTGCTGCTGACTTTGGAGATAGCCATACTGATTCTTTCGGAGGCGTCTCTCAGTTTTCTGGGTTTTGGCGTACAGCCCCCCGATCCCTCCTGGGGATTGATGATCGCGGACGGCCGCGAACACATAAGGTCGGCATGGTGGCTGGTAACTTTTCCCGGGCTGGCGATTTTTTTGACAGCTCTCAGCCTCAATCTCCTCGCCAATTGGGTCAGGGCGGTAACCGACCCCGTCCAGCGCTGGCGCTGGATTACCGCGAGCTGACCTGCCGATGGCCGAAAGCGTTCTAATACGGACGGATAACCTGAAAGTACAGTTCCCCTCCAAGACGGGACCCGTCACGGCTGTCGAAGACATCAGTTTCTCCGTTCGACCGGGCGAAATCGTATGCATCGTCGGAGAGTCGGGATCGGGAAAATCCGTCACTTCTTTCAGCCTCATGCAATTGGTCAAATTCAACGGCGGCATGATTTCGGGCGGCGCGATCACTCTGCACCGCCGCGACGGAACGACGGTCGATTTGCGAAACGCCAGCGAAGACCAGATGCGCGGGATTCGAGGCAACGAAATCGGCATGATCTTCCAGGAGCCCATGACGGCTTTGAATCCCGCCTTCACGGTCGGCTGGCAAATGGCCGAGGGCCTGCGAATCCACATGGGGCTAAATCGCGTTCAGGCTGACCGTCGATCTCTCGAACTGCTGCGCATGGTACGCATTTCGGAACCTGAAAATCGGTTAAGGCAATACCCGCATGAGCTTTCCGGAGGAATGCGCCAGCGCGTGATGATTGCGATGGCGCTGGCTTGCAAGCCGCATCTGCTGATCGCCGACGAACCGACGACTGCGCTCGACGTAACGGTGCAGGCCGAGATTCTCGGACTGATCGACCTGCTGCGGGAGGAAACGGGCGCGGCCATCTTGCTGATTACGCACGACATGGCGGTTGTCGCGCAGATGGCCGACAGGGTCGTGGTCATGTTTCGCGGCAGAAAAGTCGAAGAGGGACCAGTCCGCCGGATTTTGAGCGAGCCGCAGCACGAATACACCAAGGCGCTGCTCGCTGCCGTTCCGAAACTGGGCGATATGTCGCAGAAGCCTAATCCGGAGCCTTTGAAGATCGTCGGCGAGCGCTACCGAGGACCGGCGAAGCCGCTGATAGCGGGAAAGAGGCAGCTGCTGACAGTCAGCGGTCTCGTGAAGCGCTTTCCGGTCCGCGGCGGACTCTTCGGTCGAACGACCGCGAACGTGCACGCCGTCGAAAATGTCTCGTTCGGCATAAATGACAATGAAACACTCGCGCTTGTCGGCGAATCCGGCAGCGGAAAATCGGTCACCGGGCGATCGATTCTCAGGCTCGAAGAGCCGGATTCCGGAAAAGTGGAATTCGAGAACAGGAATGTTCTTGCCCTTGATTCTACCGAAATGCGGGACCTGAGGCGCAACATGCAAATGGTATTTCAGGATCCCTTCGGTTCGTTGAATCCGCACAAGCAGCTCTTCGACCAAGTCGCGGAACCGATTCGGAATTTCAGGCTCGACCATGGCAGCGCGCTGGAAGACCGAGTGGCGAATTTGTTTGACCGGGTTCATCTTCCCCGAAGCTTCCTGCGTCGCTACCCCGTTGAACTTTCGGGCGGGCAAAGGCAAAGGGTCGCCATTGCGAGAGCATTGGCGCCAAATCCCAAATTTATCGTCGCCGACGAGGCCGTTTCTGCGCTGGACGTGTCGGTTCAAGCTCAGGTGCTGAACCTGATGCTGGAGCTCCAGGCCGATCTTGGAATTTCCTATTTGTTCATTAGCCATGACGTGGCCGTTGTCGAGAGAGTAGCTCATAGAGTCGCCGTGATGTATTTGGGAAGAATCGTCGAGATCGGCTCACGCCAGGACGTACTGGAGAATCCTCAGCACGGCTACACGAAAACTCTAATTGCCGCCGTGCCGACCCTCGACCCCGATGCCGATGTAAGGGGTCGGGTAAAGACGCTGTCAAAAGTTCCTTCTGCAATCTTTCCGGCGGGATACGAACCCGAGCCTCCCGAATACGACGAGATCTCGAACGGGCACTACGTTCTGAAAAACGAGAAACAGTGAAGGCGCTGTATGGCGACCGGCCCCGGAGCTATTGCATCAAGGTCGCCGCAGGCCCGCTATGCCATTCCGGCACCTGCCAAGCAGCGAGCTGTTCTGACATTTCGCCCAGCTCTTCGATGCCAGTCTGCCGCGCGAATCTCCCAGCTGCCCTTCAATAGTAAAACTGGCAACGAAAACGAGACGGAAGTTGCAGTCGCTGACTTATGCGTAAATTTTCTAGTTCGACGTAGAAGCCTTGCGAGACAATTTAACGTCGCATGCGTCCTTAATTTTAGAGACCATTTCGAAGATCTGAAAGGAATTCGCGCCAGCTGCCAATGCGGCTTGGCGAATGGCCAGGGGGAGGAGGCGGCGCATTGTTGCTTTCCTTTCGACCGAACGATAATAGCGCCCTCGGTTTTCCGGCACTGTGGCGCAGAATCCTGCGCCGCCAAGAGTTCAAGGAGCAAGCCCGTCTCGTGAACATAGCACCGATGGAATTCGAATTCGCCAGGCTACCTCCCGTAGAGATCACGGATGATTTTTTTCTGAATTCGGCGATCGACTACATGCTTATCGAAGCCGAGAGGCCGGCCTGTTCGAGAACAATGTTTCCGCGCGAGCGGACTGAATCCTCGGAAGGAAAATTCGCGTGTACTCGCAACAATTAGTCCATTCGGACCGCCAACCGGTCCAAAAATATTACCCAATCAATCGGTGACCCGGTCGCGTTCTATGATCTCGATCGGAAACCTCCGGAGCGGAAATCCGTTCTCGCTCCTGAGAGAAGGCAATGATATCCAAGGCGATCGTGCAAATCTCCATTTTCCGCGCCGTTCCCGTAGCTCAATCCAATGAACGCGTTTGAAACGTATTCAGCGTCGCGCAGCAATTTCCTGATCATCATCTCAGACGAGCACCGCAGAGACGCGATGGGCTGCGCCGGCCACCCCGTTGTCAAGACACCCAACCTAGACAAACTCGCGGCACGCGGAACAATTTTTGAGAACGCATACACGCCGTCGCCCATCTGTGTTCCCGCGCGCGCCAGTATCGCGTGCGGCGATTATGTTCACAACATCGGTTGCTGGGACAGCGCGACTCCGTATTGCGGCACTCCCAGGGGCTGGATGCATAATTTGCGCGACAAGGGAATCGAGGTCACGTCGATCGGAAAGCTGCACTTCCGTTCGACCGAGGACGACAACGGCTTCTCGCGGGAAATCCTGCCAATGCATGTCGCCGGCGGTATCGGCTGGCCTCGTGGCTTGTTGCGCGAAGACCCGCCGGAATTTGAACTCGCGGCGGAACTTGCCGCTAATGTCGGCGCGGGAACGAGTTCCTATACGAATTACGATCTCGCGATTACCGAGGCCGCATGCGATTGGTTGCTCGCTCGAGGCGAATCCGACCTTCCTTGGGCGACCTTCGTGTCCCTGGTCAGCCCGCACTATCCCCTGATCGCGCCACAGGAGTTTTACGACCTCTACGATACCGGGTCCGTCGATTATCCGGTTGCTTACGATCATGCGCAGCGGCCTCGGCATAGCGAATTGAAGTACATTGCCCGGTTCTTCGACTACGACCGGCATTTTGATCAACGGAAACTGCGTGAAGCAAAGGTCGCATATTATGGTCTGATTTCCTTTATGGACGACTGCGTAGGGCGAATTTTGTCGGCGCTGGACCGGTCCGGGCAAGCTGACGACACGGTAGTCATCTACGTATCCGATCATGGCGATATGATGGGCGATCTCGGTTTCTGGACAAAACAGGTCATGTACGAGGCATCGGCCGGCGTCCCCATGATTTTAGCCGGCCCGGAAGTGCCCGAAGGGAAGAGAGTCCGCACTGCGACTAGTCTCGTAGAATTGGCGGCGACTGCAGTCGATGTAACAGGCATTTGGGACGAAGCGGCGGCGGAACTCTACAAGGGCCGTTCGCTGCGTTCGATCGCGAAGGAGGATAACGACCTGAACCGTACAGTTTTTAGCGAGTACCATGACGGCGGCTCGACGACCGGAACATTCATGGTGAGGTGGAAGAGTTGGAAACTCGTTTGCTATGTCGGCCGCGAAGCTCAACTGTTCAACTTGGCGCAAGACCCTCATGAACTACGAAATTTGGCACTTGACCACGCGAACGATCCCGTTGTTCTGGCTGCATTGCGAGAGGGCGAAAGCCGGCTGAGAGCCATTTGCGATCCCGAAGAAGTCAACTCGCGATGTTTCGCCGATCAAGAGCGCAAGATTGCGCAGCTTGGCGGCGTCGACGCTTGCAAAAACTCGTTTTCATTTAATCACACGCCCGTTCCGGACGAGCAGCGCGCGCTCGAAGAAGGCTCCGCATCGTGACGCTACCGCGAATCCGCCAAGGACGTGCCAGCCTCAGTGGCCAAAGCCTGGACCGCGTCGCGAAGGCCCGGCAGGCCTGGCCTATAAGCCGCCAAACCAGAGCCTTCCTTAGGAGCGCGAAGGCGAGCCTGCCGAACGAATCGAACTTTCAAATAGCCATTTTGTTCCGAAAAACGAGAAATGCCGAAGGCGCTGAATGGCGGCTAGCCCCGGCGCTATTCCTTCAAAGCCGCCGCAGGTCCGCCATGTCGACGGAACCAAATTGTCGGACTAAGCCCGCCTCGCGCACTTGGCGGTTAGTCTATTCTGACCGCCGCTCCCGAAGTTTTCTCGATCGTAGAATACCCCGCCTGGTCGAGAAGGAAATCCGCGCCGACGGCAATTACCGCCGTTGCCAGAAACGCAACAAGCATAGCCCTCATATTTTAATTCTCCATGGATGCCGCATCGCGAAGGTATTCAATTAGGTCGATCCTGTCCTGCGGCTGCACGATCCTCTGCATAGGCATTTTGGACCCGGGTATAAAATGATCCGGACCGAGGTCGAAAAGCTGGTCAATTGTTTCCGCCGACCAGACTATATCCGATTGCCTAAGCGATGGCGAGAAATTGTAGCCCGAGAGCTCTCCGGCTCGCCGCCCGAATATGCCGTGCAGAGTCGGTCCGGCCCGCCGACGGCTATCGGGAGTGAGCGTATGGCAAATCGAGCACTTTCTTTGAAATTGCCTTTCTCCGTTGGTCATCTCGCCCGGTCTCCGCAGAAATGCGAACTGCTCCCTTGACATCCTTTCTCGACCGAGACGGGTATCAACCGGCCAAGAATACATGGCATCGTCAAGTCCGCCAGCATGAATATTTGAACCATCGGCGGAAAATCTGAGAGCCCAGATCGGTCCGCGAAGCGAAGCGCGAAATTCCCGTACGACCCGCCAGTCCTCGGTATCGAGAATTCTGATGTTTCCTTCAATATCGCCAACGGCTAGCTTCGCCGAATCCAAATCGGCCGCCATCGCCAGTATGGGGCGGCTGCCCTTCGTAAAATCCTTGATGAGCGTGCCGTCTTCGATTTCCACAATCCGCGCCGCGCCGTCGATTGCTCCGTAGGCAAGCCATCCGTTCTTGAAATCGGCCGCAAGAGTATTGACGCCGAATCCATGCCTGACAAGGGTTTGAACCTGCGCGCCGTCCGAAAGCCGCCAAACTCGAATCGTTCCGTCGGCCGACGCGGAGAAAAGCCTGCTGCCGTCCCCGGAGAAAACCACGTCGTTGACGCTGCTGCGATGGCCGGTCAAGAATTCGGGCTCGCCACCGTCGACGGGCCAGATTCCGATGCTGCGGTCCCAGCTTGCGGACGCGACGCGCCTTCCGTCCGGTGAAACTGCAACGGATTTGATTTTGCCCTTGTGTCCCGCAAGTCGACGCGCGGACCGGGACTCGAGGTTCCAATAATACAAGTCGGAATCATCGCCTGCCGAAACGGCAAGATGGTCGTTGACGAATTTGACGGTATTTACGCCGGCGCGGTGCGCTTCCAGCCACGTCGGAACGCCGTCCTTCCAAAGGCCAAGCGAATAATCGAAGCTCGCCGTCAGTATCGTCTCTCCGTCGGGAGAAACGTCAATGGCGGCTATCGGACCGCCATGCCCCTTAAGCGTAAAGAAATCTCCGGCCCCGGCCAGCGACGGGAATAAAATCAGGCTAGCGAGAATCGCCCGCAGCCGCATTTCACTCTGCGGGTTCCGGGTTTTGCTCGGGATTCTGCTTCGACTTGACCTCTTTATACCAGAGCGAATGGTGCTCCTTGGCCCACTGGCTATCGACCTTGCCAGTGCCCATCGCATCGAAAGCGCCTTCCATTCCGATCGATCCGAGATAGATATGCGCGATGACCAGCGCGATCATCGCGAAAGCGATAATCGAGTGCCAGAGCTGGGCGTATTGCATCTCCTGATGAGGCGTCAGAACTTCGGGGTACGGCTCCATGTTCAGCAGACCCGGAATTCCCAAGGCATTCATTTTTTCAAACGTCACGGCGAACATCGGATACTCGAATGGGAACAGCAGCGAGAGGCCCGATGCGGAAATCGATGCGCCAAGAATTATCACGGCCCAAAAGACGATCTTCTGGCCGGCGTTGAATTTTCTGGCCGGAGGATGGGTGCCCTTGGTAAATAGGCCGCCGCCCTTCGCAAGCCAAATCAGATCGGCGCGATTGGGGACGTTGTGTATCACCCAACAGACGAAAACGAGCACGAGGGCCACCATGAATGCCCAGCTTACGTTGTTGTGCACCCACTTTGACGCAAGAGCGATTACGGAAAAGGCTTCCTTGCCGAAAATCGGAATAAGAGCAACTCGGCCGAACAAGGTTATCAATCCCGAAATGCCGAGCAGAATAAACGAGCCCGCGAGCAGCCAGTGGCCAAATCTCTCGACAGCGTTGAACCTCAGAAAGGCCTCCCCGGATTTCTCGCCTTCAATGCGAATGCGCCCGCGAAGAAGCATAAAGACGGCGAGCAGCGCTATCACGGCCAGCAGCAGGTAGCCGCCGTAGGTTCTAAGCGGTCCGGCGCGAATCTGCAGCCACTGCATGCCGTCGTCCTGAACCAGAAGAGTCGCGCCCGGCGTGCCTGCGCTCGCCGAAACATTCGCGCTTCCGTAGCGCAGCGACCTCCATATTTCGGGATCGGATATGCCGCCCATCGTACCGAGCGGCATTGTTATGGCTGCGCCTGCGGACGGATCGCCAGTATTCGCTCGACGGAATTCGTCGTCGATCTGCAATCCATTCTGGCGCGCAATAATGTCTTCGAGCGTTTGAGCGCCTCCGGTCGAAGCCCGAACGCCGTCCTCGACCTGCGCGATAGCGATCGACCCGAGTAAGCCAATTGTCGAGAGCAGAAAAAAAGCGAACAAAGCCAAAGCGCGCAATGCGGACATAAGAGCACCTATATCAATATCAGCCTGCCATACGGCTGCGAACGCACTACAAAGCCAATCAAGCGCGGCATAGCCGGAGCGGCTTCGTGCCGCTCCGGCTAGATTCTGTTAATTCGGTCAGCTAGCTTTCTGACCGTAGGCCGTGCCCCAGCCCCAGGCGCCGGAGCCGAAACCGCGTGCCACGATGCGCTCGCGGAAGATGTTGGAAACAACGTCTCCGTCACCGGCCAAAAGCGCCTTGGTCGCGCACATTTCGGCGCAGATCGGCAATTTACCCTCGGCGATCCGGTTGCGACCGTATTTGGAGAATTCCGCGTTCGAGAAAGTCTCCTCGGGACCGCCGGCGCAGAACGTGCACTTGTCCATCTTGCCCCGCGATCCGAAATTCCCCGCCTGAGGGAACTGCGGCGCGCCGAAAGGACACGCATAGAAGCAATAGCCGCATCCGATGCAAAGGTCCTTCGAATGAAGAACCACGCCATCGTCGGTCTGATAGAAGCAATCTACCGGGCATACGGCCATGCAAGGCGCGTCAGAGCAGTGCATGCAGGCAACCGAGATCGAGCGCTCGCCGGGGGTACCGTCATTGATCGTCACCACGCGGCGGCGGTTGATGCCCCAAGGCACTTCGTTCTCGTTTTTGCATGCGGTTACGCAGGCGTTGCACTCGATGCATCGCTCAGCGTCGCAAAGGAATTTAGCTCTAGCCATTTCCTTATCTCCCTATGCAGCCCAGATTTTGCAGAGAGTGGTCTTCGTCTCCTGCATCTGAGTTACCGAATCGTAGCCATAAGTTTGAGCCGTGTTGCTGGACTCGCCCAAAACGTAGGGATCCGCCCCAGCCGGATACTTATGCCTCAAATCCGCGCCTTCTAAGTGCCCGCCGAAATGGAAGGGCATGAAAACCACGCCCGCGCCAACCCTTTCGGTTACCATGGCCATGACCTTGACCCTGGCTCCCTCGGGGCCTTCAACCCAAATCTGCTCGCCGTTGCGAATGCCGTGGTCGTTGGCATCGCGCGGATTAACCTCGGCGAACATGTCCTGCTGAAGCTCGGCCAGCCACGGGTTCGATCGCGTCTCGTCCCCGCCGCCTTCGTATTCAACCAGGCGTCCCGATGTCAGAATCAAAGGATAGTCCTTCGAGAAGTCGTTCTTCTGAATCGAAGCGTACATGGTCGGAAGCCGGTAGAACTTTCTATCCTCGTAGGTTGGATAGTCCGCCACCAAGTCTCGACGCGGCGAATAGAGCGGTTCGCGGTGAATCGGAACCGGATCCGGGAAGTTCCACACGACAGCCCTTGCCTTTGCGTTTCCGAACGGAGCGCATTCGTGCTTGATCGCAACTCGCTGGATGCCGCCCGACAGGTCGGTCTTCCAATTGGTCTTTGGACCGGCGATGCCGTCGATTACCGCGCGTTCCGCATCCGTCAGATCGCCGTCCCATCCGAGATCCATCAGCATTTGCATCGTGAATTCCGGATATCCGTCCTGGATTTCCGAGCCCACGCTGTAGACGCCCTCCGCGAGCAGGTTCTCGCCGTCTCTCTCGACGCCGAAGCGCGCCCGGAAGGTCAAGCCTCCCTCAGATACCGGCTTCGACATGTCGTAGAGATTCGGAGTCCCCGGATGGTTCATCTCGGCGGTGCCCCAGCACGGCCATGGCATGCCGTAGTAGTCTCCGTCAGCCGGCCCGCCAACGGCCAGCAGCGTCGTCCTGTCAAACGTATGCTGATTGGCCATGTGCAACTTGAGCCGTTCCGGAGATTGCCCGGTATAGCCGATGGTCCACATGCCGCGGTTGATCTCGCGAGTAACATCTTCGTTGACAGGCTGATCGCCGTCCAACTCGATGTTGCGGAAAAACCTGTCGGCCCATCCGAACTTCTTCGCGAACTTGGCTATGATGACTTCGTCCGGAAGCGATTCGAACACCGGCGCCACGATTCTATCGCGCCATTGAATCGACCGATTCGAAGCGGTAACCGAGCCGTAGGTTTCGAATTGGGTCGCGGCCGGCAGAAGGTACACGCCGTCCGTACGGTCGTGAAGGACAGCGGAGACCGTCGGATACGGGTCGATTACGACCAGCATGTCGAGCTTCTCCATGGCTGTCTTCATTTCCTTCAGGCGGGTTTGCGAGTTTGGAGCGTGGCCCCAAAGCACCATGGCCCGAACGTTGTTCGGCTGATCGATGTTGTCCGGGTTTTCCAAAACGCCGTCGATCCAGCGCGACACGGGTATGCCGGTAAGGTTCATGAGCGGCTTTTCCTTGCCGTCCGCGCCTTGGATCGAATCGAACTGGCCTTTCAGCCAATCCAGATCCTCTTCCCAGACTCGAGACCAGTGAGCCCATGCACCGGCCGACAAGCCATAATAGCCGGGAAGCGTATGGCTGAGCACGCCGAGGTCCGTGGCTCCCTGAACATTGTCGTGTCCGCGGAAGATGTTGGTTCCGCCGCCGGATGTACCCATGTTACCTAGAGCAAGCTGCAGCACGCAGTAGGCGCGCGTATTATTGTTGCCGCTGGTATGCTGCGTTCCGCCCATGCACCAGATTACCGTGCCTGGCCTATTGTTGACCATGAGCTTGGCGACCCGGCGAAGCTGAGATCCCGGCGTGCCGGTCACGCGTTCAACTTCCTCCGGAGTCCATCTGGCGACTTCTTCGCGGATCTGATCCATCCCCCAAACGCGAGTGCGGATGAATTCCTTGTCTTCCCACCCGTTCTGGAAGATGTGCCACACGATGCCCCAGATTAGCGGGACGTCCGTGCCAGGACGGAACCTGACGTACTCGTCGGCATGCGCGGCTGTCCGCGTGAAACGCGGGTCGCATACGATGAGCGGAGCGTTGTTCTGCTCCTTCGCGCGCAGCACATGCAGAAGCGACACGGGGTGCGCTTCGGCAGGGTTTCCGCCGATCAGGAAGATCGCCCTTGAGTTGTGGATATCGTTGTAGCTGTTGGTCATGGCGCCGTAGCCCCATGTATTGGCAACGCCGGCAACGGTGGTGGAATGGCAGATACGCGCCTGGTGGTCAACGTTGTTCGTGCCCCAGTAGGCCGCGAACTTGCGGAAAAGGTACGCCTGTTCGTTACTGTGCTTGGCCGATCCCAGCCAATACACGCTGTCCGGGCCGCTTTCAGCCCGAATTTGCATCATGCCATCGCCGATTTCGTTGATAGCATCTTCCCAACTCATGCGAACCCACTCGCCGCCTATCTTCTTCATGGGATACTTCAGCCGGCGTTCGCCGTGAGCGTGTTCGCGCACGGATGCGCCTTTGGCGCAGTGGGCGCCAAGGTTGAACGGGCTGTCCCAGCCGGGTTCCTGCCCGATCCAGACGCCGTTTTCGACTTCGGCGATGATCGAACAGCCGACCGAGCAGTGCGTGCATACAGACTTTACAATGTCCACGCCGCCCGCTGTTCTAGCGCTAGCCTGGGTGACCGACCCGGCCGTGGCGCCAATCGCCGCCAGCCCTCCGATGGTCAGTCCCGAACTACGCAGAAATGTTCGCCGATCAACGGATTTCTCGGCGAAACTGGACAGGAGTGTTGTCCGCTGGGGGCGTCTCGCAACCCCGTTGGTCTTTTTCCTGAGCATTGCTTCCTCCGTTTAGCGCCTCGACTTGCGTCGATGCGCCAGGGTTTCTTCAATGGCGCGGCCTCGGGGCGTCTCGCTACCGTCGGCCACGTTTGCCGAAAACGTCCGATTTAGAACCGGGCGCTCTCATAGTACGTGCGAACGTGAAGGGTGTCCTGAATCACGTCGCCGGCTTCGAGAGCCGCGCTCGCCTGGGCCTGACCGGCAACCGTCGCCGCCGCGGCGGCGGGCGCCGTGACCGAAACGAGCTTCAAGAAATCACGGCGACTTGAAGTTTCGCCGGTTTTCTCAGTCATTTGGGATAGCTCCTTGTCTACCTCGTTCCCGGCAAGCATAGACTATGTCTCGGCTTTTGCAAAGTTGAAATTCGTGAATCCTCTTAAAATTCATCGGCAATCGGAAGATTTATTGCGCGTCGCCGTTCCGCTTCGCGAACGCGAGACCGTATCGGAAGAATAAAGCGCGGATTCTCGCCGTTATTCGCTTATCGCGACTCTGGCCGTGAACGCCATTTTCCGGCATTCCCCGTCAATTCGCTCAGTATCAAATTTATTTGACGCAGAGAAAATCGCGCAGCTGAATCGCAATTCTCTTCCGAAATCTCCTGCGGCTCTGAATTTGTCCGCTTAAATTTCGACCGGTTCAGGATCGAAATCCAACAAACTACTCAAGCCTTCTGCGGCAAACTTGAGCACGCGGATCGGCTGTCCTATTCCGCAGCACTCGAACTCCGGCAACCGGTTCAGGAGAATAAAACCAGCATTTCAAGTTGGCAGATTCTGAATTTGTTTAGAGATGGGTCATTTTGCCGGGATATTAAACGCCATCGAAGTGCGTTTCTCCGCTGGCAGCGTGGAGATTTGATCTGCCCCTGCGATCCCCACCGTCCTGTCGACGCTGGCGGCGCCAGCGAATTTTGGGAATTTCTCGCCGAACCGTCCGCGCAACGATTCGGTACGGTTATTTCAGAGGCTGGTCGCCAGGCGGGTGCCGACCTTCTTCGCCGACAACGGACGGGCGATTCCTTTCCGGCCCAGCGCAGTATCCTCGGAGCGAAAATTGAGGCCGTTTTTGTGTATTCGCTTTCGAGCGCCGCTTCGGATCCTTCCGGCGAAACTTGAACAAGACCGATCTATATTTCCGCGCCATTCGAGCAAGTTCGCGCCTGAGTTAAGCTCTGGAATTCGATAGGCTTGGGCCTCGGCTAGGACGAATGGACTGCAACCGTCTCGGTGCCAGTGAATTTCGGAAGAGGCCAAAACGGCGTTGCTTAGCTTCGAGCGACGATGCCGCTATTGCATGCGCAGTTCGCTCGGCCAGCTGATTGACTGCACTTTCAGAATTCGCGATCCGGAGCGATTGATGCGCGATGCGGAGTGTAAAGATCCTGCGACCCGGAGTATTCGGCTGCCTGTCCCTGCACCACTCAGTCGTTCTTACCTGTTCCGCCATTCCACTAGACACTGGAACTCAGCCCTTCCGCCTTGCGCGTGCGCACAACCCTACGATGCGCGTCGCGCTCCGCCGGGGAAGGTGATAGACTCTGCCTCGCCATTCCGCCGCTCGATGACATGTCTGCTCTCGATTTGGTTTCTCGGCCCCAATGACCGGCGGAAGGCTTCGCGTTAAGAAAAAATCAGGGGAAATCGAAGCAACGGGGTATAGCTTCCGGCAGATCTAAAACCAGCCAATATATTCGGTAAATCTCGACCGTATTCGGAGGATTTTCTTCTCGCCGACAAGCTTGCGCTCCGATTCCTGATCGCGAAGCTCCCGGGCGGATCGCCAACTTCCAGGTGATTTGTCATGCAAGGGATTTCGCGGCACCGACTAATCCGAGCCGGCTCTGCAACGGCGCGCTACAAATGACAAACGAAAGAAACGCGCCCGTAAAGCTAGTTCGCGATAGGCAGTTCAGCCAGCTCCTCCTTGGAAGGTTCGCCGGCAAGCCGAAAGGATTCTTTCTCAATCTCCATGAATTCTCGTCCGACCGACCCCACCGGGGCGTAAAAGACCGAATTCTTCGCGCCTTCAAGATCCACGAAGAAATGTTCCGCCCATGTTTCGATATGCCTTTCGAAGAACACCTTCTGCAGAGCGAGGCTCGCGGGAGCCCCGAACGCGCCCGTTACGAGGGCGGACATGATTTCGAACAAGCTGGCAATATTGTCTTCGGGTTCGAAAACGTTAGGCGTTCTGGCGATTCCGAGGCGAGACATGTCGTTCCTGAGGCGAGCGAGCGGCTTTTCGTTCAAAAAGCCGGTCAGGTAGTAGCTGCCGTAAGGAAGGAGCTCGCCCCGCCCCACCCCGATAAACAGCGCGTTGAATTCTCTTTCCACGGATTTAGGCGTCGCGACGCGCGCCATTCGGCTCATGGTCTGAACTGCCTTGCCAAGCCGCGTGTCGTCGCCCCGGACCTGAGATATCTTCTCGATTAGATCCTGTTCGGGAGGCGCAGCCAATATCGCACTTAAAAAGGCGTAGAGGTCCGCCCTCAATTTTTCTTCCTCGGCTAGGCCGGGCTGATTCTCGTCCGCTGTCATCCTTAGGTGGCTTCCGTTGGAAAATTAATTTGCATTCGGCGCTTGACGGCCCCGCCGGATACCGCGGATCCGGTTTCTTCAGAGGCGTCGGCCATACCGGTATTATCGTCAGTTTCCTCGTCGGAAGCCGCTACAACCCTGTCCAATTCCGCGTCGTCTTCAGATACTTCTGCTCCAGCTTCGGCTCCAGCTTCGACTCCGGCTTCGCCGGTTTCAAGTCGAGCGGCATCGTCCGCCATTTTTTCAACATGCGCCAGCATGCCCTTCCCGACCTGGTAGGCGGTCTGCAGGTTTTCAACAACCGTGGCCGCGTCGGTGTAGTCCTCGCCATACTCCAAAAGCTCGTCAAGATTCGCAAGTACGGGATTCGTGAGCCATAGCCTGCGCAGCGCTCGCCGGCGCAGGCGGTCCGGAACCGCTTTGGCCATAAAGGCCGAAAAGTCGTCGCCCGCCTGCAGAGCATCAGGATCGGGAAGCTTCAGCTCGGCTAGAATCTCATCGTCGGATTTTTCTTCGAGCTGCTCCTGCGTCCCGGCTTGCCTCGCCAGTTCTTCGGCCTGCCTATCAGCTTTCGCTTCGGCCTTGACCGCCGCCTTGCGGCGGCTCCAGAAATCGTTGCCTTCCGTCAATGCCTCGTGTCCCGGCCCTTTCCCGGAGCGCGGTACACGTCCGCCTGCTGCCGAATCCGCGGGTCGCCGATGCCGTCCTGTCGAAGATCGACTCGTTTCTTGTCGCGCTTCCTCTTTACGAAAGTTTCTTCGACATGGTGCTCGTGGCAGAAGTCGCGTACGAACGCGGCAAGGCCTTCAGGCATGGCGACCTGTTCTACGATTTCCTCGCCGCTGTCGAGATAGTCCTGCGCTTCGTAGGGCGAAGCGGTGGCCAGGACGACTTCGAGGTCTTCCGTGGCCTCGGGACCGTCCGATTCCCGCAGTATAACGTATACATTGGGGACTCGGGCCGCCAAGCCAGTCAAATAGGCTTCGGTGTCGGACGCCCATAGCTCGAGAGGGGTCGTCGCGGCATGATACTCGACTAAATCGCCTTCGCGCCTGAGCACTTTCCAGTGCGCGGGACCCGCTCCTGGGAGAACGCCGATCACGCGCCAAACCCAGCGCGCCCATTTGGTAACGCCGGGCGATTTTCTGATAACGATGCCCAATTGAAGAGATGTCGAGTTCGTCGGCATGCGAAAAAGGTATCGCTCCCTGGGAGGTATATTCCGAAACTATGGATTAGTCGCATTCAAATGGCAAGCCGGACATTGCCCGGAAAAATTTTCCGTGGTAACGGTTGTTCGAAATCGTCGCCGCCCGGAAATACTCGAATCCCGGGTTCCGCTATACTGCGCAATCGGGAATTCTAAAGGCTGGCCGCGTCATTCGGTACTATGTTTGCCGAGTACGGCCGTGCTTCGCGTTCGCATCGCTTTTCCGCCGATGCTACCGGCCAAGACCAAAGTCCGGCACGAAGCTGCCGTCGCCGAAGGGATAAAAAGTTGGCGAAAAAGTTGATGCTGTGCGACTGCGCCGGAAGTCAGACATTGCATCCTGACTGCATCGCCGAAGCGTCGGATATCAGCTGCTCTCGGATCCATACGGCTCTTTGCACAAGTCAGATCGAACTTGCGGCGAAGGAGATGTCGACCGGAGACTTGATAATCGCGTGCGGTCAGGAGCAGGCGCGGTTCATGGAACTCGCCGAGGAACTGCAACTCGAAATGCCCGGGTTCGTTGACCTCAGGGATCGGGCGGGATGGTCCGACGAGAGCCGGGACGCCGGACCCAAGCAGGCGGCGCTCGTAGCGGAATCGCTTTTGTTCGCATCGGAATCTCGCACCGTAGATGTTATTTCCGAGGGCCTTTGCCTGATCCTGGGAGAAGCCGAAGTCGCGCTTGACGCCGCCGCCCAACTCGCCGAGCCGCTGTCGGTAACGGTTCTGCTTGAACAGGAGCCGGCCACGCTGCCCGTAGATCGCAAGTTCGAAATCGTTGCGGGAGTATTGAAATCGGCGAAGGGCTCGCTCGGCGGATTTTCCGTCGCGCTGGACGCGCTCAGGCAGCTTGATCCCGGCGGCAGAGGAGAATTCTCGCTGGGCGAACCCCGCGATGGCGCCGAAACTTCCTGCGACATCATTCTCGACCTGAGAAAGTCGGCGCCGCTTTTTCCTGCGCACGAAAAGCGCGAGGGCTATCTTCGGGCCGACCCGGGAAGCCCGGGTTCGATTGCGCGGGCAGTCCTGCAGGCCTCCCAACTGGTGGGAACATTTGAAAAGCCGCTTTACGTGAGGCTGGAGGAATCCTTGTGCGCGCACTCCCGAGCGCAGAAGACCGGCTGCACGAGATGCCTGGACTCTTGTCCGACCGGCGCAATCGCGCCGGCAGGCGACCACGTCGAAATAGATGCAATGGTGTGCGCCGGGTGCGGCGCTTGCTCCGCTGTTTGCCCTTCGGCGGCGGTGATCTCCGACAACCCGCCGCTCGAGCACTTGTTCAAAAGAATCACGACATTGATCGAAGCGTTTTTCGCCGCTGGAGGCTCCAATCCTCGCCTTCTGGTTCATACGGCCGGTTATGGCCGCGAGATGATTGCGCTTTCAGCGCGTTTCGGACGAGGGCTTCCGGCGAACTGCTTGCCGCTGGAGCTGGATTCGGTAACCGGCTTCGGACATGCGGAACTATTGGGAGCAATCGGCGCGGGCTTCGCGGGCGTGGATATATTGTTTTCGCCGTCGACCGAACGCGAAGTTCTGGAAAGAGAAATCGAGATCGCCGAAGCGATGGGGGCGAAAGGACGCCTTCGGCTCGTCGATGCTGCCGAGCCGGATGAATTATCGGATGCTATCTATGCGCATGCGTTCCCGGATACGCTCGATAATCGCGTATTGCCGCTCGGAACGCGCCGCAATATTGCCCGCTTGTCCGCAAAATCGCTGAACCCCGGCAGCGAGGAAGTTCTTCCGCTCCCGAATGGCGCGCCTTATGGAGCCGTCATCGTAGATACCGGCGCCTGCACGCTTTGCCTCGCCTGCGCCTCTCTTTGCCCGTCGGGGGCTCTTACCGACAATCCCGACAGCCCGCAGCTTAGATTTCAGGAGGATGCCTGCCTGCAGTGCGGCCTATGCGAGAAGATTTGCCCGGAAAGCGCGATCACGCTGGAACCCCGGTTCGACTTGTCGGACGCGGTCCTCGAACAGAAGGTCGTGAACGAAGAGGAGCCGTATGAATGCATCGAATGCGGAAAACCGTTCGGCGTCAAGTCCACAATTGAACGTATCGCCGGCCAATTGGCGGGAAAGCACTCCATGTTCGGAAGCGAAGGCGCATCGCGTCTGATCCGCATGTGCGACGATTGCCGCGTAGCGGCTCAATACCATTCAGAAGAAAATCCGTTCGCGCTTGGCGAAAGGCCAAGACCGCGCACGACGGACGACTACCTAAAGAATCGCAAGCTTCACTGAAACTGGATTTCGCCGCCCAGGTCGGCCGGCTGGATTTCATTCACGTACGATATTATCGAATCGAGGATTTCCACGGTCAGTTCCAGAGGAGCGATCGGAGACGGGCGATAGGCATCGAACGGTTCCGTCACATCCTCGATTTGCGTAAAGGCGGGATGCGGGTTGAGCAAATAGAACATGAAGAAGCGATTCTCCCAATCGCTCATAGCGCGCAGCGCACCGAATGAGGGAGTTGAGCCCAGCCCCTTCATTCGATTGACTTCACCCACGACATGGCATCTGCCGCATAGCTCGAGTGCGTGTTTCGCTCCGATTTCGGCATCGCCCGAAAATACTTTCGTCGCCGCCTGAACTTCGACCTTCGGCGACGAGGAGTAGAGTTGCTCGCCATCGGGAGCGAAACTGTCGATCGTCCTCTTGCCGATATCCGACAACAGCCACTCGAGAAACGCGTCGACAAATTCGGTTTTTCCCGAAGACGGCGCCGAATGCGCGATATAGACCGTATCGCCGCCTTGAAATACGGGCACGCCTTCGCCGACCGCGTATTCGGGGCCGATCAATATGTCCGCGTCTACTCCGGCGTGCAATCTTACCGATTCGATGCGAATGCCCTTCTTGAGCGAAAACCTCGGAAATAGATATTTTGCAAAGCCGCTTTCCAGCAGCTCCGGGCTGCTCGCGGCTGTAATCTGCCGATCCTGCCCTAGCGCATGCCCGGCAAACAATACGAATATAGCTATTGCTGCGCGTATCAACTCCGCCCCGCTTGGTCGCGCCGCGTATTTGCGCGGTAGCCTGCAATCTTAGTTGCGTTGCCGCCGATGGTCAACGCTTTGAACAGCAAGGCGTGCCCCGCGCTTGCGTTCTCGGCAGGAATTGGCCGCGGTCCGCGACGGCAGGCAGTTTCCCCGCTCCGGCAGCGCCAAACGGTTCCGTCCCTGCTAGCCATCCCGCGGATTCGAACTTGTAAGCCCGTGCGTTTCCGTGCATTTTGCGCGTTGGTCGGGGCAAGTGACACGAATACCGAAGCAACCGCCTAGTAAGAGCTTGCAATTCCAGGTCGATAGCGAATTGCTTGGCTCGGACATGAAACGGGAAACCGTTAGGAAAGGCATACCATGAGCGACAGTTTCAACATGACGATGCGGAAATTCCTTAAGCAGGTCGGCGTGACTTCCCAGCAGGCCATCGAGGAGGCCATGCGCGAAGCGGGCGCCGAAAATACCGCGGGAAAAAGGTTCAAGGCGAAAATTGTTCTAACGGTCGAGGAACTGGATTTGACGCACGTTGTCGAAGGCAAGATCGACGGAAAATCCGAATGAGTCCGACCCGAGACGATGCTCTTGCCGCGCTCAAGGAAATCGTTGAACCCGAAAGCGGTCAGAACATTGTAGCCGCGGGCTTGCTGCGAGCGCTTACGGTCGACGGCGCAGACGTGCGCTTCGTGCTAGACGTTAGCCCGTCTCGGGTCGAAGGAATGGAAGTCGTTCGCGCCGACGCCGAAGCGGCGATCAAAGCGCTTCCCGGCGTCGAAAAGGTAACGGCGGTCATGACGGCGCACTCTACGGCTCCTCCCCCGCCCCCTCCCGACCTTAGGTCGAATGTTCGCGCCGAACCGAAGGGGCCTCGAAAAATTCCCGGCATAAGAAAGATCGTCGCTATCGCTTCCGGAAAGGGAGGCGTCGGCAAATCGACGGTAGCCGCGAACCTAGCCGCGGCTCTGGCAGCGGAAGGCCAGCGCACGGGCCTCCTTGACGGAGACGTTTACGGGCCTTCGCAGCCCAGAATGCTCGGCGTTACCGGACGCCCGGCTTCGCCGGACGGCAAAACGATCCTGCCGATGCGAAACCACGGCGTGACCATGATGTCCATGGGGCTGCTTACGGCTGAAGACGAAGCCGTGGTCTGGCGCGGGCCCATGCTAATGGGAGCGCTTCAGCAAATGTTGAACCAGGTTCAGTGGGGCGCGCTGGACTTGCTGCTAGTCGATCTTCCGCCGGGTACCGGCGACGTGCAGATGACGCTATGCCAGCATGCCGAGGTGGCGGGGGCGATCATCGTGTGCACGCCGCAGGACGTGGCATTGCTGGATGCTCGCAAGGGCATCGGCATGTTCAGAAAAATGAATGTGCCGATTATCGGCATGATCGAAAACATGTCCAAGCATATTTGCGCGCAATGCGGGCACGAGGAGCACGTGTTCGACCATGGCGGCGTGGCGGCAGAAGCGAAGAAATTCGACGTGCCTCTTTTGGCGGAAATTCCTCTGCAGTTGAGCATTAGGCAGGCTTCGGACCAAGGCGCTCCTATCGTCGTTTCGCAGCCGAATTCCCCGGCAGCCGAGGCTTTCCGGAGAGTCGCCCGCGAACTGGTCGCCGGAGCGGAGGCGTGAGCGACGCTATATCTTCCGCATCGTTTCCGCCCCTTTTCGAGGGGCTGGAAGTCGCAGGATCTATCGATCCCTTCGAAAAAGCTTGCTCGCAGGCGGCGCTTGGATGCGATGCCGGGCTGATTGCCTACAACATTGCGGCGGATCGGCTCTCCGCCGCTATCGTGTTCGCCCCGGAAGTCGAACTCGCCGATGCCGTTGCCATGCTTCCGGTTTGCGGAATCGGCTTTCAAAACGCGCTCGGAGCACTGGCTCCGCCGGAAGTTTCCGTGCATCTTGACTGGTCGGGCGGAATTTACGTTAACGGAGCCGCCTGCGGCGAATTGAAAATCGCGGCTTCGACGAACGACGAGAAGGCGGTGCCGGACTGGCTGGTAGTCGGACTGCTAATACCTCTCATGCTACCGGCTTCCGCGGCCCCGGGAGAAGACCCGCGGCGGACCTGCCTTTTCGAGGAAGGTTGCGCGGAAATATCGCCGGTCGGCCTTTTGGAAAGCTGGTCGCGTCATTCGCTCGTTTGGATCAACCGCTGGTCCGAGGGCGGCCTCGAAGCCGTGCACGCCGAATGGCGCGGTCTCGCTCGCGGCCTGGGCGAGGACATTGCCATGGAATGGCACGGCGAGCATCTTGAAGGCAAATTTCTCGGAGTTGACGAGCAATTCAACATGATCTTGCGAACCGGCGCGCGCACGAGGCTTCTCAAGCTTTGCGGAGCGCTCAAGGGAGGAACGTTAAATTGAAGCTCGCAAGGGCGATCCACTTCGACGAAAGCGACATAAATGTCTACTATAGTCCGGCCCGGACCGGCGAATGGTGCATATCCGGAGGATTCGAGTTTTCCAACTGGACGGAAAGCGACTTGGTCGGCAAATCGAGGCAGGCATTTTCGAACGGCTGGCTGGGCATCGAGACCTTCGGGCGGGTAACCTTTGTCGCAGTCACGCGGATTGAACGGAACGAATTCCAAGAGCTGATCGAATCGCTGGCTCGGCACTTCGTAGAGGTCTACGGAGCACCGGACGTAGAAGCGGCCCTTCCCGTGGCAAAGGACGAATTGAACCATATGGCCGAAATCTGCGGCGACCATGCTCCGAACACTCTATTGACTGTCATTCGCGAACTGGAAACTGGCGGGATAAGGGAAAGTTTCAGGGCAATCGAATCCCAAAGCGCGGGGCTTGAGCAGTTCGCCATCCACGGTCAAATGGAAGACCCGCACTCCGGCTGAATTCTCGCGAATCGATCGCATTTGAAAATCAATTCCGAGCGTTGTGCGTAAATAGCGATTCTCCGCCAAGTCGGTATCCGTCGATGATTTTACCGGCGCGAGGACCGGCAAGCCATTCCTCCAATCGGTTCGCTAGGACGCCCTTGACATGGGGATGCCTTACCGGATCGATCGGCAGGAACGAATACTGGTTGAACAACGCGGAATCGCCCTCGAACAATATCACGAGATCGCCCTTGTTTCCGAAATTCAACCAGCTGGCGCGGTCCGCCAGGATATAGGCATCCATACCGGAAGCGGTGTTGAGAGCAGCTCCCATGCCGGCCCCCACCGCGCGATACCATTCGCCGAATCCATTCGGGTTCAGTCGCGCATCTCTCCAAAGCGACAATTCGGCATTGTGAGTGCCGGAATCATCGCCCCGGCTAACGAAAGTAGCCTCCGCGGAAGCGATCGAAGAAAAAGCATCTACGGCCGTTTCGGCCTCGGCGACTTTCGCCGGATCAGCCGCCCTCCCGATCAGCACGAAATCATTGTACATGATTTCTCGGCGATGCGTCGCGTACCCGTTCTCTACGAATTTTTCCTCAGCGGATTTCGAATGCACAAGTAGCGCGTCCACGTCGCCGGCGCGTCCCAATCGCAGCGCTTGGCCGGTTCCGACGACAAGCAAATGGACTTCGATATCGAGATCCTCCCCAATAATCGGCAGCAAAATGTCGCTTAAGCCCGAGTTGTGGAAAGATGTCGTTACCGCCAAACGAAGGGTGTCGCCCCATGCGTTCTCGCATGCGATCGAAGCAAAGAACAGGCAAACAGCCAAACGTAGATTCATTCAAGTATATCTCCCCGCAAAAACGCCGCGGCTTCGGATGTTCGCGGCGACGGAAAAAACAATTCCGTCCTTTCGATTTCGTGCAGGCGTCCCTTGTATAGAAACAATACTTCGTTCGAAATTCTGCGCGCCTGCCCCATGTCGTGCGTAGCCATCACGATGCGAGTACCGGCCGAGACCGCGTCCGACAGAATCCCCTCGATCTCCCGTGTCGCCCTTCCGTCGAGGTTTGCGCACGGCTCGTCGAGAAAAAGCACTTCGGGCGCGGTTACCAGCGCCCTGGCGAGAGCGAGCTTCTGTTTCTCGCCACCGGAAAGAACGGCCGCTTGATCGCGCAAGACGTCTTTCAAGCCGACTCGCTCGCCCCACTCCGCGGCCAGATTGCGCGACGCGCCTTTCCCGGCTCCGCGAATTGCAAGTGGATAAGCGATGCATTCAAGTACGGTTCTGCGCATGATGATAGGCGTTTGAAATACGAATGATTGCCGCTTCCGGGCCTCTTCATCCGGAATCGCCCACTGCACGCTACCGCTGTCGCATCTTTCCAAGCCGTGCATCAAACGCAGCAGCGATGTCTTGCCGGCTCCGTTCGGGCCAATAATGGCGGTCGCAGCGTTCGAGCCGAGTTCCAGGTCGATCGGGCCGACGAGCACCTTGCCCTTGCGTTTAACGGAGGCGTTTCGCAGAGCGAGAGGGAAAATCGATTCTACCACAGACTCGCCCTCTCTGTTCGCAGAATGTTGTGAATCGCGAAATTCACGCCGACGGCGAGTCCGATAAGAACGAATCCTAGTCCAAGAGCCAGCGGGAAGTTGCCTTTGCTTGTTTCGAGCGCGATCGCGGTCGTAAGCACGCGCGTCGCATGGTCGATATTGCCGCCTACGATCATGATTGCGCCGACTTCGCCAATTGCGCGGCCGAATCCCGCCAGCGAAGCGGTTAGCAACGCCCTCCTCCCGTCATAAATCAATGTAGCAATTCGCTGCCTCTTGCTCGCATTCATGGAGATTAGCAGATCGTGATATTCCGCCCAAAGCTCGCGGATCGCTTGGTGGGAAATGGAAACCACGAGCGGAGTGACTATTATGATTTGCGCTATGATCATCGCCGTCGGCGTAAACAATAGTCCCAGCACGCCGAACGGCCCGGCCCGGCTGAAAAGTATGTAGACCACTAGGCCAACGACAACGGGAGGAAGCCCCATCAAGGCATTTACCACGGCAATGACATGACGCCTCCACCTAAATCGCGTAACCGCCAGTAAACCGCCGACCGGCAGTCCGATCGCGGACGCGAAAAAAACCGCCGTCAAAGTAACATGCAGGGAACGAAGCGTAATTTCCGCGAGGTCGGCATCCAGCGACACGATTAGTCGGCCGGCCTCGATAAATCCGCTCAGAAGTTCATTCATGGCGGTCTATTTGACGGAATTTCGAATTGAGGGCGCGCTTTCGCGACTTCCGAGATCGCAAATTTTCACCGTCCGCTTCTGAAAGCGTCGAGTTTGACATTCGACGCTGTCGCGAAGTTTCCGCATTGGCCCGTATAGTGAAAGATTCAAAAGATAGATAGGAAATTGCGAACGGCGCATGGCTGGCCTCGTGTATAGACCGACAAGTGAAAATTCGGCAAGTTTTACGCTGCGCCGCAATCACACGTGTTCCAGTGCCTATTGGTCGTCGGCGTAGATGGAGGGAATGCGAGCAATAAAGTGGCCTTTCACCCTTTTCGGCCATTCCCGAAACGGAACGATCCCGGATTTCGAATCCGCGTGTTTCGACGCGTATTCCAAGATTGCGCGGGCGTTTTTTTCGTTTGGCTCAAACCTGCCTAGTACATAGTTCATTTTGCCCTTCGCGGCGACCGCGACGTTGCAGCCGTGTTCGCATCCCATCAAGCAAGACTGGCCTTTCACTGCGACATTCGGGAAGTCTTCGGCGAAGCCGTCGACAATTTCAAGCATCGACTCGCCGCACGGCGTTCTAAACTTGTCTTCGCGGAAATGCGGCATTCGGCAAGTAATGCAAACGTATAGCGTGCTCATTCAATCCATCGCGGACATGATCACCGTTCAATAATTCAACCCTTCTCCGGCGGCAACTTCGCCGTATATTTAAGTATTTCCTTCGCTTTGGAATACGCTCGCCTACTCGACGAACGGTTGATAAAGGAACTCGATTGGTCGGCAAATGAAAACCAATTGGCAAAATGCCATGGGCTTGAACCTATCGTTGATTTTGCATCATGCCTATACTGGTACGAAGGCACACTAGGATTTGATCCAAGCTTCGAGAGCAGTTCTTCTAAAATCCTTCGCGGCTGCGAACAGCTCGTTCGCCCGCCTGGCGGATACCTTGCGTTTAAAGGAAACCTCAAGGCAAGTTCGGTCCGATCTTTCGTCCCAATGCTCCGAGTTCTCGTTAGCCAGTTAGTTTTAATAGAATCGTTTGGAAGAGAAAATGTCCGATACGTTTTGGGAGCGGCGGTCGGCACCGCTCGCAGGAACCGGCAATTCCCGCCAGCCTCGCGCTTCCGCGGCTGCCGCCCATCACTGCTGGTTACAGGGCCTGCTGCCGGGTTCCAACTTTCGAATTGGACCTTCGATTCCCACGGTCAGATCCGGTTTTCAGCGGGCAATTCTAATTTCTTTTTCAATCTTTGACCGAAGACGGAGGTTACTGGAATTCACCGTGCGAAGTCCTTTTATATGAGAAATTAAACCAAATTTATGCAATACGCGCGGAGCAATAACGACAGGATTGAATGCGACCTCCATCAGTTGATCTAGTGATGACTGATACGCGTTTAAAATGCGATTCAGTTGTACCAGATCATTGCATTTACTTACGAAAATGGTCTTCCCATCATCTTTAGACGAGAAAGCGCATCGGACAGAAGCCGCTGCAGAGTGCGAAAGTTCGCAGAGCTTGCCATAGAGTTCTTCGATATTTCCGATGCCAAATTTTCCAAATGCGTTAGGTATTCGCTGGTAAATCTCGCATTGTGAAAAACTGGAGAGTTTTTCTTTTCCGCTTTCCACAATCTGCGCGCATGAGTGAAATGGATCAATGTTTCTTCGAGTTCTTTTTTTTGTAAACAGTTTGGCATCCTCTTTTCCCGAAATGCGAATTTATGGAATGATGATATCTCGCAAAAATAAGAGTTAATTTCTCCAAGGCATCAACACTATCGCCCCCGCTTTCCAAAAGGGTGCGCGTACACGAAGCGCAACCGGGAAGACTGCAAGCGCCGTACTCTCTCGGGCAGTTGAATCAATGAGTCGACTGGTTCTAAGCAATGAAGAGGCGACAGCAAAGAGAGTGCCAAATAGTAATTCGCGCCACGCTATTTTGTTAATTTCAAGGGTTCTATACTCACCGTTATTTTCTCCATTGGCAAATTTCTCCATATCTGCGAATTAGTTTTTTTGGCTGAAGACATGCGGGTGTTTTTCCTCAGATAATCTGATGTAGAAATTCGAGTTTTTCCAAAAACTGCTTCAAAATTCCTTTTGTCGGAAAGGAATAATATTCTAGCTTGCATTGTTTTCCTCTGCTTTGACCGAAGCGTAAACCCGAAAACCTAGTGACGGCAACTGGGATTCCGGTACTGCCGTTATCGCATGAATAGGTCTATCCGAACAAAGGTACATGAAGCCGGTCGCCATCAGCGAGAAGACCGGCCGGGCGCGGATTCGGCGCGACACGCCGGCAAGCGAATCCGGATGGAAAGGAGCTAGCCATGCCGAAAAAAACGGCGTGGCAAAAGATTGCGGAAGCGCGGGCGGAAGTCGCGCGGCCGCCAGCCGAACCGGCCAGCGAGTCGCGCTCGCATCTAAATTCGGTTCCGATCCCGCCGCCTCCGGCCGACGCGATCGAGGCGCACGGCTCTTTACCGGCATTTCCCGCCAGTTCGCATCCGCAAGCTCAGGACCGTGCATGATGACGGCATGCAGTCATAGGCACATCCTGTGGGATTTTCTTTACATTCGCTGGCAAAAACCCGCGCCTGGCAAAACGCACGCAATCTCAGCATCTCGTTCGATTACATGGTCAATACTCTGACCATGCGACCGACACCGAAAACGCGCAACTCCGCCCTAATCGGCATGAAATACAGATGCAGTTACCCATCAGCGCACCAGGGAACGCAAAAATCGCTTAGCGCAGGATTCCGCCCCCCTTCCGCAAACGACCCCTTCACCGCCAGAAGATGATACCCAACAATATGGCACAAGACAAAAGCAACGCGCCGCAAACCACAGCTATTACGACCTTCACAGTCGGCAAGGACGCAGCCTGCTGTGCTCCGAATGCTGGCGGCGGCGGCGGCACTGCTCGGGGCGATTGAATTTTCCCCTGCAATTCATAAACCTTCTCCTCCAAGTGAATCACTCGTGTCTCTAGAGCTGTCAACCGGTCCGGTGTCTGCTCTGCCGACGCGCGCTGGTTGCTACTGGACACACTATTCTGCCGCGATCGTTCATTCTTTTTGTTGCGCAGGTTCTGCACGTAATAATCGTATTTGTCCGACCGTAGAGATTTCGACCCAGCCACGGCAGCGCCGAATACCAGTATAGTTGGGTGCTTGGTGCCTTCCTTGAATGCCATGGCCTGCATGTACTCGTAAATCTTCACATCCCATTCAATGCTCCAGTGCAACAAGCGTACATCGTCTGTTGTTAAAGCCCATTTGATCTTCTGGTCATTGCTGGCGGCTAGCAATGGATAAGGCCGCAAAGACGGAGCGCCATTCGTGCTGCCAAAACTTTCGTTTGCTTTCATGAAGACGGAGTCGATATCGTCTTCCAGTAACGTCCAGTCTCCAAACCAGCCTCCGGAATTCTGGTTCGTAAGCCGGTCGGCCCTTGCGGCTACGCAAGCGCCAAAAAAACCGTGGCGCCCCTGCTCGTCTTTGGAAGGCGCAACCACACCCACGAGGTCGGCCTCGAGACCATGCGCCGGGGCTTCGATCCGGCGGCAGAAAACTGCTGCCGGTTGTCCCTCCTCGCACTCATGGAGCGGATCATTCCGGTTCCGTCCAAATTCGAACACTCCTGGCGTGGAATGCGCATCCGCCAACATGCCGTTGCCGTATGCCTTCAACCCATGCAGCGTTCCAAAGACGGCCCGCCCGAGTATCTGCTGGTTTCGAATACTCATTTCGAGTCGAGTCTTCCCGTAAAGCGCTGCCAAGGGGTCGGGCCGGGACGCTTCCCGGTGAATTGTTCAAACACCCAGAAGAAAATCTCCCCGATGTGGTGGAAATCGGGCTTTACCAACCGCTGTTCGCCTTCGATCATTTCAATCTCTCCAATGTACAGGGACGAAAGCAGCGTCTTCTTCGGATACGGCCAGGATTCCCATATCTGGTAGGTTTCGCCGCAGAAACGGTTGACATAGGCCTCAAGTGTCTTTTCGTCGAACTCGGGGAAGTCCTTGCTGCCATCGGACGCCCCGAACTTCCGAAGTCGGCGAAGCGACTCCCTAGGCTTGGTGACAATGACTCCGAGGGACATCCGGTCGCGCAGCCCTCGGAAATTCTGGTCAAGGTATGACACGAAACTCGGGAAAAGCTGGTCGTTCTCCTCGATGTCCGGGCTCAGCATCAGCAAAACCACGAACTTCAAACGCGGGTTTTCGAGGTAGGCGCGCAGGAGAGGTGTCAGCTCCGGCGATTTGCCCGCTTCGGGATATCCTGGAATTACCGTATGCATGAGTTCGCCCGAGGCTTCCAGAAAGCTGAAATCAACCGCAAGCTTCTTTCCGGCAGTAGTGTGAGCGTGCACCATCACTTCGCGGACATTTCGCTCCCCTGCCGGCGTGGAGTCCGGGAAACGCCCTTCGATCCACTGGTTCTTCCAGGAATTGATAATTCCCCGGCCTTCCCAGTCCGGGCCGTTGGCGCGGTCGGGAACCTGGATTTTCGGATGAAACGGCCCTTCATTCATGAGGTAGTTCATCATCATCCACTGAAACGTGGTTTTTCCGCTCCCGGGAAAGCCAAAGGAGAACAAGTAATTGCCGGACGTCTTTTCCTTGACGTCCTCCGGGGTCAGCTTTGGTTTGTCAGGCGGAACGAGGCGCTCCGGCGATCCGAGTAGGGGGTCGTTCGACATCATGGCTGCATCCGCAATATTGTCAGTCGAATAGTCCTGCATTCGCAAAGCAAGGATGCGGCAGGCATTAACTAATTATCGTGCGTTTGCCGGAACCGCGGCTGGTACCCGTCTTGATCTGTCTTTCCAGCCGGCCCTTGCCGAACAGGGCAAACGACAGCAGGAATGGAATAAGATCAATCACCGAAGCTAGCACGATTGAAATCGCAGTGGCCATCGGATTCGGCATTTCACCGAAACCATTCTGGAATGCGTAGACGATTTCGCCGAGCCTCCCCAGGGTCGGGTCAATGTCGCGGTGACTAACCGTTTTCCCTTCAGGCAGCAGCGCGTTGGCTTCGCGTTCGATATCGAGCGAAAGGCCGGACATGCCCGCCAATACCTCCAGGCCGCCTTTGCTGCTCATGACCCGCGCGGCGGTATCGTATTCCAGAAGCGCGTTCTCGATCCGCTTGAGCAGCAACTTGATGGCAGGTTCATCGGTTGCCCGCAGCGATACGGCCAGAATCTCTTCTGCCGCGGAACGGTAACGGCTGTACCAGTCTTCAACTACATCCGGAATTGATCCGATTGGCGGTATCGCTAGGTTCGTGATCGATTGTCCCAAGATCCGTTCAATTTCGCCCATGTGGCCGCGGCACTCTTCTCCGCATCCCGGGCGCAAAGGATCTTTGATTTGGTTGTAGAGGTTATCAAATTCCAAGGCCAGGTTCGTCCGCAGAGCGGTTGAATAGCGCACAGCATCCAGTTCCGAGAGCTGGTCGCGTGTTTCCACAAGGTCGCTTCGGAAGATTTCGATTTGCCTGGTCACCGTGTTTTCAGTGACGTCATCGCGCATGAAGTTGCTATAGAGAAAATTGAAATTCGACGCGATTGAAAAAAATGCGGCCACCATCCAGATGACAATAGGCAGCCGGTAGCTTCGTTCGGACGAGCGGAAGTAGCTGATCGTGGCATCCATCGCTAGGATGACCGTCATTAGAAAAACCACCAGCGGCAGAGTGATTTCCTCCGCTGTCCGCAACAGGCCCTCGTAGGAGAGATATCCGGAAATCACGACAGACAAAATCAAAATAGCGGTGTAAGAAATGACGATAAATATTGGCATGGATTCTCTTGGCCTGAGCAGCGCCGATCGACGTTTGGATTAGGCATATATCAAGAGCAGCGCAGTTTTCAACGGCAGATTCCGGAAATCCGGAAAGAAGCTGGAACCGCCCAATAGGGATCTCTCTCGACGCCTTCAGCGCAAAAATCGCGGGCAGTTACCCCCCGAGCCGCCCGAATTCCGCCTCACGGTTCCCAAAACCGGGCGCCGGCGCGCGATCCAGCGGCGGACCGGACGACAGGCATCCGGTCTTGCCTCCGCGTCCAGCCGCTTGCGGACACAATTGACCACTCGCCCCGGGGCTGTGGCTTTGGCTTTTCAAGCCTGCTTTAGAGCCTTTCGAATTCCTGCAGTCTGGCCCGGAGGTCCGCCCGGGCCGCTGTCAAACCTTGCAGTATTCTCGTAGCACTCCCGCTGCTGACTGAACTGCGCAGTGAACTCGTCAAAGCCTCCTTCCGATGCCGGTCCTCGGCTCGGATTTCCTCCAGCTCCCGCGTCGGCAACCGCGTAATCTCGCTCATCGCTCAATCCTCCGAAATTAGGATGAGCAACGCATTCTCGATCCTCAGGGGTTCCAGCCCGTCTTTGAGCGCGTATTCCGTCCCAGGCGGAAAACGGATCCATATCTGGCCATCCTCCCCTGTCAAGACAGGCGTCCCGGACATTCAATAAATGGTAAATCTTTCCAGACCATCCCGGGCGGTTGGTTCAACCCGGCGGGGACGAGGATCGATCAGGCCGACTAAATTGAAGAGGAACAAGGATATTCCTTTAGGATTTATCCGCAGCGGCTGGGCGGCGAGATCCTAAGGAATACTTCGATCTGTTCCGCAATCCGAATTGCGCTGTTCTGCCGAGGGGGAGCCTTCGATCCGCGAGATCGGCGGAGAGAGCGGGGCAGAGCGGATGGCCCCGCCAGAACACGAACAGTCGGACCCCCTCGTTCCCCCGCCCCGCGCACAGCGGGGAAGGAAATTCCCAAGAGTGCCGCAGCGCCCGAAACGGGCGCTGCTGCGCCGAATTTTCCACAGATTTCCAAATCCAGCATCTACAGCAACCCGCGAGTATTTTCAATCTTCTCTTTTCATACAAGACAAGGGGGCCGAGAACCGGCCGCTGGCGCGTATTTCAATATGAGTCTGGCTATAACCCTACCTATGTTGGGAAAGGGCCGGTCTCGGACGAAATCAAAAAAAATCGGGTGGTTCCATGCCTCCGGACAGGCTAAAATGCTGGTCATTGAGGCAGCGGGAGATCACTAACGCCAATCAAATGCGACCCGCAATCAGGCGATACTGTCGATCAGGCTGTTGCAGGAAGTTCGAGAGCCGGCTTGTGGCCCTCCAACCACGAGCCGACAGAATGCGATGTGGTGCTCAACTCACTTCCGTTGAGCGCGCATTCCCACACGGTCGCAATTTGCCTGCCAAGACTTCGCAACTCTTCATACACACGCACATCGCGAAGGACAGTCACCTTGAACATTTTATTTCAGAAATCGACGTTGAACGCTGGCGTCGTCGCAAACCGGCACTCTGCATGGCGATGCCTGAAACATCCGTGGACGAACACAACCGCTTGGCGGCGTAAAAGGACGAGATCCAGTCTTCCGGACAGTTGACTCGTGTGAAGACGATACCTGAAACCCATGCGATGAAGTGACTTGCGAAACACAATTTCCGGTCCAGTGTTCCGTCCGCGGATTCTTGACACGATCCGCTCCCGGGTCTGCTTGTCGACAATGTCTGTCATGCGCTATAGTGGGGGGTGTTTTCCAGATAGAACTGTAGTTGAAAAGTAGATAAAGTGCCATGTCAGGCAAATATACCGTCATCGATCTGTTTGCCGGTCCAGGCGGTCTTGGCGAGGGTTTCTCTGAACACCGGACGCTGGACGGGCATCGGCCATTCAACATTGCCCTTTCGGTCGAGAACAACAAGGCGGCTTGGCGTACCCTACGCCTCAGAGCCTTTCTTCGCCGGTTCGGGGACGAATTCCCCCCTCGGTACTACAAATTTCTGGCCGACGGGGGAACCGAGCCGGACTGGGGAAAACTCCACCCGGCTGAGTGGCAGGCAGCCTGCAGTGAAGTACAACTGCAAACGCTAGGAACGCCCGAAGCGGCGGCAGCCCTTCAGCCGGTACTTGCGAAGCTCGCGGGCGAACGCCGTTTAGGCACGGTCGTCATCGGGGGCCCACCCTGTCAAGCCTATTCACTCGTCGGACGGGCACGAAATCGCGGCGTCCCAACCTATGACCCAGCGAAGGATAAGCGTCACTTTCTCTATTCGGAGTACATTCTGATCCTCAAGAAATTGCAACCGGCGGCGTTCGTGATGGAAAACGTCAAGGGGATGCTGTCGGCCAGCGTTAAGGGCCAAGCAATCTTCGAACAGATCCTCAACGACCTCAGGAAATGCGGAAGCAACGGAAACTATGTCCTGCTGCCCTTCGATACGCGTTCAAAGCCAGGAACTGATCTACATGCCAATTGGAAACCCCAGGACTTCATCGTCCGCTCGGAACGGTTCGGCGTCCCCCAATCTCGGCATCGGGTCATCATCATCGGGTTGCATCATGATCTCGCTGCAAATCTCCCAACGCGTTCCTGGAGCCCAGAGTGCCTAGAGCGAACAGAACTGGCGAGCGTCGAAAACGTTCTTCGTTCGCTCCCTCATTTGAGAAGCGGACTGAGCCGGTCGACCGACAACTCGGATGCATGGCGAGTTGTGGTGGACAGAGCAATGACACAAGTCTGTAAAGTCATGAGCAACTCGAACGAACCCGGCGCTGACAAGGTGCATAAACGTGCTTGTGAGTTGCTGACATACTTTCGTTTGGTTGGTCATGAACTGCCAAGAAAATCGCGACACTACCGCAATGAACGCGGCAACTGTCCACAAGCGCTTCACGACTGGCTCGTCGACCCCCATCTAAAAGGTCTCGCCAATCACGAAAGCCGCAGCCACATGCCAAGGGATCTTGCCCGCTACTTCTTTGCCTCGGTCCATGCCGAAATCCATGGCCGCTCGCCGAATGCGAGCGCCTTTCCCGCAGAACTTGCGCCCAATCATCGCAACTGGTCAACGGGAAAGTTCGCCGACAGGTTCCGAGCGCAACCATGGTCGTCCCCATCCAGCACCGTGACAAGCCACATTGCGAAGGACGGACACTACTACATCCACCCTGATCCGCTGCAATGCCGCAGCCTGACAGTTAGGGAGGCGGCAAGGCTCCAGACCTTTCCGGACAACTACATGTTCGCGGGAAACCGAACTGAGCAGTACGTTCAGGTGGGCAATGCCGTGCCGCCATTCTTGGCAAGGCAGGTAGCCGCCTTCGTTCACAGCCTTCTGTCGGAATCAGCGTTCACGTCCAATGGTCAAACCAAGCCGATCGAAGCTGTTGCGGCCGAATGACAAACCCACGCATGCAAGGCAATCCCGCCGGAACGGAATCCCGCCGCAAGCACCGTTGCCACGTCGAAGTCCGCCCGCATGAGTGCGCCTATCGATCTCAACCGAACCTGCTCGGAAACGGAATGGCCGTCCCGGGATGAGGTACGTTGACAATCCGCCCGATGCGGGCTCCCTGATGACATCCGCCCGGAGCTTCGGGAACTATGATCTCGCGGCGGCGTTGGCCGACCTTGTCGACAACAGCATCCACGCCAAGGCCCAAAACATCGAGATTCGATGCCTGTTCAATGATGGCCATCCCGTCGTCCGCGTGATCGACGATGGGTGCGGAATGAGTGCGGACACGCTTCGCAAGGCCATGCGCCCTGCAAGCACGAACCCTACAGACCAACGCTCGCCAGATGATCTTGGCCGGTTTGGCTGGGGAATGAAATCGGCTTCCTTCTCGCAGTGCACGCGGTTGACGGTCATGTCCCGGCACGCCGGAGATGCATCCGGCGCCGTTTGGGATCTGAATGACATCGACTGCTGGAAAATGGGCATCCTGTCCGAGGACGACATGGCGGAAGCGATGTCGCACGAACTTCTCAAGGGCGACGGAACCGAGATTCTATGGCAGAATTGCGACCGGCTTTCGGAAAGCGGGAACATTTCTACATCGAGCTTCAATGAGTTGATCGCTCATTCGGGGGATCGTCTCGCCCTGATATTTCACAAGTATCTGTCTGGTGAGGCAAGGCGCCAACGCCTCACAATCAGCTTGAACGGCTCGGTTCTGGAGCCGTTCGATCCGTTCTTTCGGCACCACAATGCCACAATGCCAATGCAAGTCGAGCCGCTGTCAATCAACGATGAAATTGTGGAGATCGCTCCGTACATACTTCCACACTTTTCGAAACTTCGTCTTTCGGATCACGACAGGCTTGGCGGCGAGGGCGGCTTCCTCCGGACCCAGGGCTTCTACATCTACCGCAATCACAGGTTGATCATCGACGGAACGTGGTTTCGCCTCGCCAAGTTTGGCGAGCTGTCCCAGCTCGTCAGGATCGGTGTAAACATACCGAATGCACTGGATGACATGTGGAAAATCACCATTGACAAGTCCGACGCTCAGCTACCCGCCGCACTGCGCCACCGACTGAAGCAGATTGTTGCTGGCCTCAAGCGCAACTCATCAAAAGTGTTTCGCAGCAAGGGCGGCAGGATCGACCGCCCGGGCACGGTCCCGGTATGGAATCGCCATTCCCGGCACGGCGAGATTCAATACCGGATCAATCGCGACCATCCGATCATTGCGCGGCTGTTCAAGACCGACGACCGAACGGCCCGTAAGTCGGTGCTGGCCGCACTCAAGACGATCGAACAAACGTTCCCGGTCGCCGCATTTGGCTCCGACGCAACGGAAGACCTTAATTCCATCCACCAGACCGAAACGGACCCGCTTCGAGTCCGCGAGTGGCTCGAAGCCGTCATCCCGGGTCTTCTGCTTGACGCTGGGGGTGACATCAACAAGATGGCCGACACACTTCGGAAAACGGAACCGTTCAGCGTCAACTGGAACATCGTTGAAGAATACCTGAAGGAAAAGGGTTGGATCAGTGAGTGATCTCAAGGCAGAACTCGCTTATTTTCGTCATGCCATTGCCGAGAAGTTCGCCGAAATGCTTGCCGGTGACAGACCGCTGCCCGCTGATGCCATTCGGTCCACGGTCGAGGGCGGTCCGTTCTCGCTTTCGCCGGAAGACTCGGAAAGAGCAATCCGTGAACTTGAAAGCAGTTTCTCGGTACTGCAGGAACGCGGTGCCGCTGTTTCGCAGGATCTGGTCCCATGGCTGCAGGCGCGACGTGGTGAAATCGACTTCTTCTACTGGGACCGCCTGAAAAGCTACCAACTGGATATGGGCTCGCTGCCACCCCAAGTCGTGGCCACCCTCGATTCGGTCACGGATGAGGTGCTGGACTATTGCGGGAATCCGGCGGTGCAGGACCCCTGGCGTCGGCGAGGCATGGTAATGGGTCACGTGCAATCGGGCAAGACGACAAACTACTCGGCACTGATCTGCAAGGCCGCCGACGTCGGCTACAAGATCGTGATCCTTCTTGCCGGCATCACCAATTCGCTGCGTTCGCAAACCCAAGAACGTCTTGACGAATCGTTCATCGGCCGAAAATCCGTGTTCCAGAGCACAATTGCGGAGCCGCTCGCCATTGTACAGTTCGCGACACAAAAGCGATTTCCGGCTTATGGGACCTCGAGAGACAGGGACTTCCGCAAGGACGCTGCGGCGACCTACGGCGTGACGCTGGCTGCACTGAAAGAGCCAATCATTTTCGTTACAAAGAAGAACAAGTCCACGCTGGAATTGCTGCGCGACTGGCTGAGGGATCAGACCCATGGTGGACGAATCCAGGATGCTCTTCTTCTGATTGACGACGAGGCGGACAACGCGTCAATCAACACTTCCAAGGAACCAGGAAAGGTGACAACGATCAATCGCGCAATGCGCGAAATCCTGGAGCTTTTCAACCGGTCTTCCTATGTCGGCTATACCGCGACGCCCTTCGCAAACATCTTCATCGATCCAGAAACCGACGAGTCGATGCTTGGCGACGACCTGTTTCCTCGTCACTTTGTCAAGGCCTTGGACCCGCCCTCAAACTATGTCGGTGCCGACCGCGTGTTTGATGAAGACGGCAACCTGCATCGCGTGATGGTTCGCATCGTGTCGGACTACCAGGACATTCTGCCCCTGAACCATAAAAAGGAAATCCTGCCAGCGATATTGCCTGACACGCTTCGCCAAGCAATAAGAGTTTTTGTGCTCGCGCTTGCAATCCGGACATTGCGAGGCGACGGAACCAAGCACTGTTCAATGATGATCAACGTGAGTCGATTCAATAATGTTCAGGAGTGTGTCCACGGTCTGGTGTATGAATATCTTCAGGAACTGACAAATGCGGCAGTGGCCCATGCCGGTCTTGGACCTGACGCGCTTTCCGATCCGATCATCCGCTATTTCAAGGGCGATTTCGACGACGAGTTCTCCGAGACCGGCGTTCGGTTCGAAGATGTCCTCCAAGTGCTGGTACAGGCCCTAAAGTCGATCACGGCGATCACAGTAAACATGCGTGGCGGCTCGCTCGACTATTCTCGGCACAAGGAAGGAGGCCTTCATGTCATCGCCATTGGCGGACTGGCCCTATCAAGAGGACTTACTTTGGAGGGTCTTACGGTGTCCTACATACTCCGCAACACCGCCGCGTCCGACACGTTGATGCAGATGGCCAGGTGGTTTGGCTATCGACCGAACTACGAGGACCTCTGCCGTGTCTATCTCCCAAAGATGTCATACGATCACTACCGGCATGTCAACGAAGCGATCGAGGAATTGCGGTGGGAGGTAAAGCGAATGCAGCAGGTCGGAGCCACGCCGGCGGAATTTGGCCTTCGTGTTCGTCAAAGCCCGACAGCCATTCGCATAACGGCGGCAAACAAGATGAGAAGCGCCTCAAGCATCACGGTATCACAGGACTATTCGGGACGGCACGTCGAGGGACACGTGCTCAGGAACGACCAGGCTACAAACGAGGACAATCTCAGCCGAGTGGCCGGTTTCCTGAAATTGCTTGGCACGCCCAAGGTCCGCAATGGCAAAAAGAATCTGCCAGCCGCCGGATGGCGCGGCATCCATGGCGAGAGTGTGCTTCGGCTCATTCGCGGGTTCCAGTTTCCTCCGCAACATCCTGATCTTGCGCATATCGACGCAATTTCGTCACTCTTTGCGGACTATGTCTCTGATCGATTGCAGAACGAACTTGAAAGATGGGACGTAGCGATCCCCGCACTCAGGAATGGCGACGACGCGCGTGAAACCGACCCATTTGGCTTGAGGCTCAAGATTCGCCGACGGAAGCGAGGACGCGCTGCAAACGGAGTCTACCGCGTATATGGCAGTCGCAACCGAATCGCGGATCCGGCGGACGCGAGATTGTTCCTGACAGACACCCAGATCGACGCTGCGAATGCCAGTGGCGCCCGAGGGGACACACGATATTGCCTGCAACGCAGCCGGCCTCTGTTGCTCGTCCATATTTTCAGGACAGGAGGAAAACTTGCACCTGTCGCTGAAGGCGACATTCCACACGAGAGGCTGTGCTTGTCTGATCCAGTCGTCTCTCTCAGCTTCTGCCTTCCGAGAACAAGTGTCGAACCCGTCAATCGCACCTATCAGGTCAATGCCGTCTACCGCAGACAGCTTGAGGCATTGGCAGCCGAAGAGGACGACGACGATGCCTACATCGAGTATGGCCAGGATGTCTGACCCCTGGGCCGACATTTCGCAACCCGACCATCCCGGATTCAGCAGCGGGAAGCGGGCGAACCCTGATCATCCGCTCGACTTCTTCTACGGCAAGGACTTTCACGGCAACCATGTCTTTTGGCTGGAAGGCGGTGCCGCGTGCGATACCATCCCCCGATTACCTGCGCTCGGGGACATCGACACTGTGCTGGCGGAGATCGGAAGCGATCGATGCCGGCTTTCGCTAACGCTGCGGTCGGACGAGCAGAAGGACGTTTTCAGGGCGCTTTGCGCCAATCTGATGCAGGCGACCGGAGGGCTTGAACGAGGCGAGAGCGGGACAGGCATTCTGATCGCGGCGAACAGGCTTTTGCGATGGCACGAACTGCTGCGCCGACGGCGTGACGACGTTCTTTCGCAGCAGAAAATCATCGGCCTAGTGGGAGAGTTGCTGTTTCTTCGCGACTGTGTACTCGGAAACCTTCCTCCTTTGGCCGCCGCCGCGGCTTGGCGAGGGCCGTACGGCGACGAGCAGGATTTCGTCATCGGAAACAAGGTCATCGAGATCAAGACTCAAATTGCAAGCGCAGACAGGCGAGCTAGCATTTCATCCGAGGATCAACTGGATACCGGACAACACCGACTGTTTCTTGTGCACCAAACGCTGGGTCCTTCGGAACATGCCGATGAGTCTGCAAGGACGTTGAATCGGATCGCTGGGGAGGTGCTGGATATTCTCGACAAACAGCACGCGGGGGCTGCCGACATCTTCCGGGCAGCTCTGATTGAGGCCGGCTGGCGAAGGCGCCCCGAGTATGACGATACACCTTGGTCTTACGCGGGCGCGAAATTTTTCGAAGTGAAGGACGGGTTTCCGCGAATAACCTCCTTGTCGCTGCCAACTGGCGTCGAACACGTCAGATACGATGTCCGAATTGATGCCTGCGATGATTTCATCTTAGAGGAAGTGAAAGCAATGGAAATGATGTTCAATGATTACAAATGACCTCGACGCCACATATTCCGAATTTCGGAACGACATGCTGGTCGAGGCCGAGGCATCCGGGGAGCCCCAGGAAAGCGTGTTCTTCACGGCAATGTCGGAGCTTGCTTCAGAAAACGGCGATTGCACCGACTTGACCTACACACCCGCCCGTCGAGACGGCCCGGGAGGATTCCGCATTGACGGGTATGCGCTTGATGATGATCGCGGAGAACTCCACCTTGCCGTCAGCGACTTTCGGGCGGAGCGTGAACTTCAAACCGCCAATGCAGACTCTGTCGCGAGAAACTATGCCCGGATGCGCAAATTCTGCGAACTCGCGGTCCAGTCGGAATTCGTGAACAGCCTGGAAGAAACGGGACCCACCTTTGAGGCCGCATATCAGATTTACAGGCGGCGGGCGTCCATCAAGCGAATTCGCGGAGTTCTTTTCACCAACGCTAGGATATCCATGCGGAAGAAGGTTGCAGCTGTCGAAGTGCTCAATCGACCCTTCACATTAAATCTCTTCGATTTTCAGCGATACCACGACATCCTAGAATCACGTGGGAAACCGGAGCCAATAGAGATCGACGTTGCCGAGTTGAACGGCAATCCACTGCCTTGTCTTGAAGCGCATGTCGGCGGCAGCGACTACCGGTCCTATCTTGTCGTTATGCCCGGCGAGCTTCTTGCGAAAATCTATGGCCTCTATGGCCCGCGCCTACTCGAACAGAACGTGCGTACATTTCTTCAAGCCCGCACGAAAGTCAATCGCGGCATCATCCAGACTATCGACAAGTCGCCGGAAATGTTCTTCGCATTCAACAACGGATTGACGGCGACGGCAGCAGGCTTGAAGTTGGAGACAGGATCCGATGGCACGGCCGGGATCAAGTCGATACGGGATCTGCAGATTGTGAATGGAGGACAAACCACTGCATCCATTCTATACTCACACGACCGGAACAAGGCCGATCTCTCTTCCGTCTTCGTTCAGATGAAGCTCTCGGTCGTCGATGCCGACAGAATCGAGGAAGTCGTGCCACTCGTCTCGCGCTTTGCGAACACCCAGAACCGGATAAGCGAAGCGGACTTCTTCTCCAGCCATCCGTTTCACGTGGAAATGGAGAGGATATCAAGGCGGATTGCAGCACCGGCCAAGGCCGGTTCCCTTGCTCCAAGCAAATGGTTCTACGAACGCGTGCGCGGCCAATACAGGGACTTGCTGGCGCGTGGATCGGCATCGGACCGCAGAAAGTTCGGAGTTGAGTTTCCCAGGGACCGAACTCTGCAAAAGACCGATCTCGCAAAGTACCAGATGACATTCGACTGCAAGCCGTATGTCGTCAGTGCCGGTGCGCAAAAGTGTTTCTTGGCATTTGCAGAGAACGTCAGCAAGACGTGGGACAAGAGCCCGGACCACTTCAATGAGGAATACTTCCGCCGAGCTATCGCCAGAACCATAATATTTCGGTGCACAGACAGAATGATCGCCCGCTCCGATTGGTACCAAGCGGATCGCGGGTACAAAGCCAACATCGTCACTTACACAGTTGCATATTTGGTCAACCGGCTGGCAAAAGATCGGAACCTTGGACTCGACTTGGCTCTGGTCTGGAAGTTTCAGGAAGTGCCGGATGAACTGAAGACCGTCCTCGCTGATCTCGCCCCCAAAGTCGCTACGATAATCAAGAAACCGCCTAGCAGCATCAAAAACGTCACGGAATACGCAAAGCAGCAGGCGTGCTGGGCCCACGTTTCCAGAGCCGACCTGTGTTTATCCGACAGGATCGATACCGTAACCGTGGACCTCGCGCAGGTAATTGAAGATACAAGGGACGCAATCAAGACTAGGGGCATTGATCGGACGATCGAACTCGAGACGCAGCTCTTGCGGCTACGCGAGCACATAGACGACTTCGAGGGGATTTGCAGAAAGCACAGGCTGCTTACGCCGAAGTCCGCACGTGCCATATCAATGGTTCGCCGAAGCGGGATCGGTCTTGGAAAGTCGGACTTGAACTCGATAAAGGCTCTTCTTGCTCGACTTGAAAACGCCGGGGTCGATCTGCGGGAAACGTTTGGATTACAATAGTTCAAGGAACCCTTGCTTCGTGTCTGCGGGAGCTCGGTTAACGGAACAAGTGGCCTACTCCTGAACTCCCCGATCCGCTCATTCGGAAAGTGACAATAGAGGTCGGTTGCCCAGATCCCCGCTCAGATCTTCTACAGGCGAGTTAGCCAAATTCGACTCATTGAAGATGATTTGTGCCCTGTTCCCTTTATGCTTCTTGTTTGGAATTTTGTAGTTCGCGATGAATAACCCGGTGGCAGTTTGCACATACGCAAATCAGGTCTTCCAGTTTAGTAGTTTGTCCAGGCAACATTTCGGCGACCGGAACCTTGTGATGAACTTCAATGCATGCATCGCCCAATTCAGATCCGAATATTTCTCTTGGATTCAACTCGCAACGTTCGCATAGCAACTTGCCATTCTTGGCAATGAAATCCTTCTTCTTTTCCTTTGCGATTCTCCGGTTACGTTCGCGACTGAGATGGGTCACAAATTTCTGATTCCCTTCAATCCACTCCCGGTCTTCGGGGCTTGGCGGGACTGGAACCGCGCTAATATCACCCAAGGCTGCGATCTGGGCGATCCGTTTGCCGGGCAAATTTCCAGTAAAAGCAAAGCGCAGCCGCTTATTTGAGTTCCCGCGGCTTTGACTGTTTGGATCACGGCCAACTTTAGCCATTCGGCGGGACAACAATGTGAACAATTCCGTCGGCGAGGCCTTGTCATTTTTAGGAAAGAATATCTTCCGTTTTTCCATTGGCAGATCCGAGACATGGCTGCTGTCCACCCATACCCCTTCAAGTTTCAGGTTTGATTGTTGGACTCGCTTGAGCAGCATCCGCAAGGCCGGTCCGTATTCAGTGTTCTGCGCATTCTTACTGCCAATTTTTCCGCCCCGGGAATGCAGGATCAGCTCTCCTTTTCGTGTCTCGAAGCAAGCATCCATCGGCGAGCCGTAATCATCGTGAACTTGGTATAGTGCCATGTATTGCTCCCCTTATCTGCCGCCTTCTTTCTATGCGATAACGCCGAACATTTCGGTAACTAGGATGGCGTCGATATTCTGGGTCGGGCTTCATCCCCTGTCCGAAAGAGGACCGTTCCGCGGCCGGTTGGACATGGCTACTCCGTCTCCGGAATCGCATTCTTCCAAGTGCTTTATAAGAATGGTACGAATTGATTTGCAATAGCGGGAGGCCTATCGTACCAGAGAGCCATGACGAATATCAGGGACAGCTATACCCGCTGCTCAACCGACAAGCAGGATCTCGAGGCGCAGCCTGACCATTGGTCTATATTTTAGTCAGACAGCCACAACTTGTACATCGCGCTTCCCGGTCCCAGCGTCCTAGCTCGCTCTGCGGCCTGGAAAGCATCGGCGAGCCTCGCGTATCCAAACCAGACGACCTCATTCCGCGGAGCTCGGTCGTGCGTGCGGTGCAGATAGCCGCCTATGGCGGCGACGAGATTGCCCGGCCCTAAGATCGGGCACTCCTTCGAGAAGTCCCCGATGCGCCAGCGCAGGCCGTAGAGGCTAAGCGCCTAGCGCGCCCCGCTCTCGCCGTCGAAGGGATCAAACTCCTCCGCGACGCGCACCGCCGTCAGCTTGAAAGGCCTAGTTCCGAACTGCCCGCGCTTCTTCTCCGGCACCGAGATCTCCAGCAACCTCCAGCGGAGCTCGCAGGCCGCCTGCCAAGGCTCCGGTCGTGAATGGCGCGTACCAGCAAGTCGATGCCGCCAACTAGACTCCGCCATTTGGCGAAAACTTAGACGGAGTAGGTCGAATGCATGTACAGGCCGAGCGTTCCAGACGATTTCCTGTTTTTCCCGATCGCGCCCAGGCCTCTGCAGCCGGGACGCGCCGCGAAATTGAGGTCGCAGCCTTTCTGGATCAGCAGGACCGTAGACAATTGCCCGGTCATCCTGCATGCGAATCGGATACCGCTTTAAACATCCATTGTTTGCTATGAATTAAAGACAGGTCCGGGACGCCGGACGGATCGGGGTCCGGATGCCCCAGCATCGCCGGGCCGGAGGGGCGGACGCACTTCGACGGCGGGGGCAGCGGAACCCTCCAGCCGCGCTCCATCGCCGCAAGCGCGGAAAGGCAGCCCGTCAACCGCGGCCGCCCGCGGGCGCAAAAAAAGCCGAAGGACGCGCATTCGGGGCACGGAGGAATTCGTTGCAGGGAGTTTCGAAGAAAACGCTTGTTTCCAGTGCGGCATTGATAATTCGCATCGAATTGAATTACCATCCCGAACGATATCGCTGATCCGGAATAGCCGTATTTTCGTCGAATGAGGCCGGCGATGGCCGAAAATCCGTCCAGAACGACCATCGAATACCTCCGGATCTCCAGAGAGGAACAGGATCTCGCCAAGAACCTTTTCGACATCCTCGCTCTTGCCAACCGGGAAGATCTCAGGCGCATCGAATTCGTCGAGGAGAAGGCGTCCGGTAGGATCGGGTGGCGTAAGCGAGAGATCGCAGACATTCTGGACGAACTGCGCGTAGGCGATGCCTTGTTCGCCGGCGAGTTCTCTCGTCTCGGACGCTCGATACTCGAATGCATGGAAATTCTGGCCATTGCCTCGGACGCCAGCATTCGGGTCAATTTGATCAAGGGGTCCTAGAGGCGCGACGAAACCATACAGTGCAGGATCATCGCCTTGGCCTTCTCAGTGGCCGCCGAGATTGAACGCGACTTGATCTCGGTCGGAACCAAAAAGGCACTCAGAGCGAGAAAGGCCTCACGGCTGCCGTTCGAGCGCCCGAAAGGGCTAGGCATGTGCAAGCTCGATCCATTTCGTCCGGCGATCGAAGCACTACCCGCAATCGGATCAACGCAGAAGTTCATCGCGAAGCGCTACGGCACAAAGCCCGCAAACCTCTCAAACTAGATGAAGAAAAACGAAACCAAGAAACCCAAGCTATTAAATGGGGGAATCGGTACCCTTGCAAGGTTAGGTCCGTCAATCTGCACTCAGCTGGAGCCGACCCCGTTTTTGACGCCGTTCGGACATCCGCCATGCAACAATTTTGCTTGAGGCTTTTCATTGCGCCAACCGCGGCCTGACTCCAGGGATCTATGCGGTTCCCGGAATGTTTCCAGTCAAGGTCCTTGGAATACCATTGCTTTCTCGAGGCCCGGCCTGGCGGAAAGGCTTCGAGGGGCGGAAATCATGGTCGCGGATTCTTCGCTCCTGCCCTGCGATCGACGGCGGGCCAATCCGGCGGGAGCGGATCAATGGCGGACCGCCAGAAAATTGAGTGCCGAGAGGAGGTGTATCTTTGCCACATCGCCGAGTTCCTCGATTTCGACGTATTCGTCAGGCCCTCCGAGGTTATGCGGCGTCAATCCGCAGACCACGGAGGGAATTCCCGCCGCGCGGTAAAGGCGCGCGTCGGATGCCCCGACTCGCATATTGACGGAAGGTACGCTCCCGAGTACCCTGCGGCAGGCGCCAACCGTGGCTGTCACGATCGGTTCTTGCGGCGGTGTCCATGTGGGTTCATACCGACGGACGATTTCAAACCGTATGCCTGGGAGGGGATCGAGCAGCCGGGAGATTTCCGACTCGACCTCGTCAACCGTCACCCCCATTGGCAGGCGGATATCGGCGTTCGCTTCCGCGCGGTCAGGCACAAGATTGGCGGAGCGCCCCCCGGCAATGCGGCCAAAATTCACCGTCAGCGACTTCAGGACCTCCGCTTCGCCGTCCCCGCCGATTGGCTCCGAAACGGGCCGCGCGCGCTCGATCGCCCTCGCAACCTCGCCCGGCGGCGTCACTTCAAGAGACGACAAGCCCGAGAGAGCGCTCATGGCAATGCGCAACGCGTCAATGGCGTTCTCGCCGTTGTGAACATGCGCCCCGTGCGCCGGTTTGCCCTTGGCGAAAACGTCGATCCAAATCATGCCTTTTTCGCCGATTCTGGGCACCGTAGGCGAACTGACGTCGGCATTCAGCATGGCGTCGCCCCGCGCATCCCCCGACGTATCGAGAAGAAACTGGCTGCCGAGAACGCCCATGGTTTCTTCGTCTCCAGCCAGAGTCAGGCATACTTCTCCCGCCCACATGTCGCGCATTGCCGCTAGGGTCCTGAACGCGTGGATGAGGCATGCGACGCCTCCCTTCATGTCAGAAGCGCCCCGGCCATACAGCCTGCCGCGGCGAACGGAACCGGAAAACGGCCCGTCGGTCCAGGTATCGTGGTCTCCGGCCGGGTAGGTGTCGAGATGCCCGTTGAGGATTAACCGTTTGCCCGGCGTCGTTGCGCGCACCTTGGCAACGAGATTTCGTATCGGCTCCCTGGCCGTATGAATTGTGATTTCAATACCCGAACGGCCCCCAAGTTCATCCTTCACCAGGCGAACCGCGGCGGTCGTGTCGCTCTTCGGTGATTCGGTTGGCATGCGGACCAGCATTCGCGTCATTTCGACAATTTGGTCTCGCGAGTCGTCCACATCCTTCAGGACTTGTGAAACCAGGGCGGGATCCAGCGTGGCTGAAGGGCTCTCGGCCATTGTCAGTTGTCCGGCAACGTGTCGCGGCGCCGCCGTTTCTTTCTCGATTGCATGGATTGGGTCAGGATAACCACGCCTAGCGCAAGAAATCCGAGGATGTACACCCATTCCTTGGCGGGTCGATCGGGTTCCGCGATGTCGATCTCGTCAATGTTGTCGCCGAAGGTTAGGCCTGCCAACTCTGCCGGACCGTTGAACTGCAAGTTGTTCACGCGAAGACCGCGTCCTTCCTCCGGTTCGACGGAAATGCCGAGACGTTCGCTGAGACCTTCGCCATTTGCCATGAATTCTGGCGGAATGACGAAGAGCTTGTAGCGGTCCCCGTACTCCGTCCATCGCGTTACATGCAAACGGAGCGCACGATCCCTCGGCAATTCCTCGCCGCCGTCGGCTAGGACATATTCCAGCGAAACCGGGCTAAATTCCGGGAACGCGCGATTCATGAGCGCATCCGGCCGGAACAGGGCGACAACAACGATCAGCAGCAAAACGCGTTCGGCAATGGTCAACCTGGTGAGGAACCATCCCTGAGTGACGCAGGCAAAGCATAGGATGGCAACAAGCGAGACGAAAAATATCGTGGCGCCGTGCCATATGCTGGTTACGCCGACGAGCAACAATTCCGGATTGAAGATGAACACGATAGGAAGAATGCTGGTTCGGATGTCGTATAGAAACGATTGCACTCCCGTTCGCATGGGGTTTGCCCCGGAAATCGCCGAGGCCGCAAAGGCCGCAAGGCATACGGGCGGCGTGGAGTCGGCCATCAGGCCGAAGTAAAGCACGTAGAGATGTACTGCTATCAACGGGATGACGAGTCCGGAAGCGTTGCCGAGTTCGACGAGGACCGTCGCCATCAGCGAGGCCACGACGATATAGTTGGCCGTGGTCGGCAGTCCCATGCCGAGGATCAGGCAGACGACCGCGACGAGGGGCAGGAGAACGTAAAAATTGCCTTGGGAAATTGCCTCGATCACCGAGAGCATGGCGTTGTTTAGCCCGGTTGACGAGACCACGCCAACGATAATGCCGGCAGCGCCAACCGCAGCTGTGACTCCGGCCATGCTCTTGGCTCCCGAGACCATGGCGTCAAACGTCAATCTGCTGCCGGACAGCAAGCCATGCATGGCGGATTTGTCCGCCCGCAGGGCGTCAATGACCGAAGTGATGTAGATGATCCCGACCAGAAGCAGTATGGCGTAGAAGACCGCGCTTCCCGGACTCCAGCGTTCAACCAGCAACAGGTAGACCAGAGCGCCGAGCGGTATGAGGTACTGGACCCCGCCCTTCAACGTGGCCATGACGTCGGGCAATTGGGATTTTTCCATGCCCCTGATGCCAAGCTTCGCGGACTCGAGATGGGAGATGTAGAACAGGGCGCAATAGGCAATGACTGCCGGAATGGCGGCATGGACGATCACGTCGTAGTACGATATGCCGATGAACTCGGCGATTATGAAAGCCGACGCCCCCATGATCGGCGGCATCAATTGGCCATTGGTGGATGCCGCTACCTCGATTGCACCTGCCTTGTGTGCGGGAAACCCCATCTTTTTCATGAGTGGAATAGTAAAAGCTCCGGTGGTCACAGTATTTGCAATGGACGAACCCGAAACCGTTCCAGTTAGTCCGGAGGCCATGATCGCCGCCTTGGCCGGCCCTCCGCGATTTGCTCCGACGAGGCCGAAAGACAGGTCGAGGAAGAACCGCCCCGCTCCGGCCTTGTCCATGAACGCGCCAAAGAGGACGAATAGAAAAACATAGCTGACCGAGACGTCGATGGGGATCCCGAACACTGCCTCGCTCGACAGCCACTGGTAACCGATCAGCCTTTTAAGGGAGACGCCCTTGTGCGAAATGACGTCGGGCATCGATTGACCGTAGATCGAGTAAAGCAGGAATATCGAGCAGACAATGACAAGCGGAAGACCGATGCTGCGCCTCGTCACTTCGAGCAACAACAATATCCCGGCGCCACCGAGTAACGCTTCAAACGGAACGCTAATCCCCGCGAACTGGAAATCAAGCAGGATTCCGTCGCGGCTGACAATTCCGTCATAGGCGATCCAGCCATAGGAACAGACCGCGAAGGCGAGAACGCCGCCCCCAACTGTTATCAGGCCGCGGCTTGTTCTAGCCGCCTCCCAGGCCGAGGGAAACATTAGGAACCCCAGCAGCAATCCAAATGCCAGGTGGAGCGCCCTTGCCGGCAGGTCGACGAAGATCCCGAAGCCAAACTCGAAGGGCAGCGGCGATGCAATCCAGAGTTGCCAAAGAGACCAGCTAAATGCAACCAGCGGCACAAGGACCGCAAGTCGACCGCCGAGGGCCCGTCGCGGCCCATCGAATCTCTCGACTATCTCGTCGACATTATGCGGATTTGACACAGACGTAAGGCTCGAACCATGAAACCGACGCTTCCTCCCCTTTGCCTTTCGGCAAAGGGGAGGAAGGGAGTGAATTCGGACGGTGTTGACGCAAACACGTCATCACCAAGCCAAATTCTACATCATACCCTTTTCTTCGTAGTACCTGGCGGCACCGGGATGTATCGGTGCGGACAGGCCGTTCGTTATCATTCCTTCCGGAGTCAGAATCGAGTAGGCCGGATGCAGCGCCTTGAAGTCGTCGAGATTTTCGAAGACCGCTCGGACAACTTCGTAGACCACGTCATCCGGGACGCTCGCGCTCGTCACGACTGTTGCATACCCGCCGAAGGTGTTCACGGGAGCGACCGTGGATGTATAGGCGCCCTCGGGAATGGTGACTGGGCCGTAGAACGGAAATTCCGATATCAGCCCGCTTTCGACTTCCGTGTCGAGATTGACGATATAGGCGCCGCAACCCTCGGTTGCCACGGCAACTCCCGAATTTGGTATGCCTACCACGTAACCATACGCATCGATTTTGCCGTCGCAGAGCGCCTTGGAATGTTCCGACGACGTCATGTCGGTGACTAGGCCAAAGAATTCCACTGGCGTGCCGTAGCGTTCCATTAGCAATTCTGTAGTTGCCCGCTGGCCCGATCCCGGGTTGCCCATGTTGAACCTCTTGCCTTCCAGGTCCATCCAGGAATCGATACCGGAGTCCTTTGCTGCAATGAGCTGGTAGGGTTCGGGATGCACCGAGAACACGGCTCGAAGATCGGGGTTGCTCGTGACCTTTTCCGATGATCCGTTGTAGGAATGGAATTGCCAGTCCGACTGCGCCACGCCGAAGTCGAATTCGCCTTCAGTGATCTGGGCGATATTGTATGTCGAACCTGCCGATGACGGTGCCGAACAGCGGATGTTGTGCTTGCGCCCGGTATCGCGTCCCTCGGCGGCTTCCTTGTGGACCATCCTGCAGATCGCATTGCCCGACACAAAATAGACGCCGGTTGGACCGCCGGTCCCGATGGTGATGTACGTCTTGTCTGCGGCGGAAACGCTCTGCTCAGAACCTGGCAGACCCGCAAGCGCGAACCCGGCAACAAGTGCCAATTTTCCTAGGTGTTTCATAATCTCCTCTTATACTAGCCTAGGGGCCGCCCATTCAGCTGAATGTTGGTGTTGCGGACGACCCATTCCATGAACCATAATGCAAAGTAGCCACCACAATCAATTGAATTCTCCGGTCAGGCTACGGGAATTGGCTGTAAATGGGTGATCGGCGGCAGGATCATGTACGCGTTTACGGCATCCCGCCTCGTTCCCGAAGGACTTCGCCCGGCCGGCATTTAAGGGAAACCGTGAAGTCGGTTCGACTTGCCTACACTTTTCTTAATTTCAAAATTTGTGCCCAAAAGGGCCGATTGAGAGACAAGAGCATGAAACGAAGAACAGGCGACGTGATCGGCTTCGCCAGAGTCTCAACACCGCGAATTTAGCCTCAGCCGAGAAACGCCGGGATGCGCATCTTCGGCTCGAAAAAAGCGCGCTGACGGTCGCTCTCGCTCAACGTCCAACTATTGGTCGCGGGGACATCGGCAATGCCGCCCAGCCCCGAAAAGCCTGACGGCAATCAGGTGAATTCAGGACCGGACGCAACCGGCGTAGACTATGCCATTCCCGACTAATCCGGATCGAAGAGGCGGGTCAGGCGGCGGCAGGGATTTCCAGCGCAATGTCGTGAAGGTCCATGCGGTAAGGCTTTGCCGTCGGTGGAAGCACCTTCTCGATTCGGTACTCGGGATTCGTCGTCTGTCGTCGCAGAGCTACGATCACTTCGCGCATGCCTTCGATCATGTTCCTGTTCGGCGCCGGCAGGTCGTCCTTGATCAGTTCGTGCAGTTTAGGCAAAGCATGATAGGGAACCATCGGGAACATGTGGTGTTCAACATGGTAGTTCATGTTCCAGTAGATGAAACGGCTGATCGGGTTGAGGTAGACGGTGCGGGTGTTCAGACGGTGGTCGATGACATTGTCCGCCATGCCGGTATGCTGAAGCAACCCCGTGGTGATGAAGTGGAATGAACCGAGTATCGCCGGCCCGAGCCCGACGACCATGAAAGGCAAAAATGAGGCGGTGACGAGCGCGGTCAGAACTGTAAGTGCGATGATGGAGATCCAGACCCTGGCGGTGTACTGTGCCTTCGGCCATTCGCTTTCCGGCGTGAACGACTTTTCCTCCTCGTTCAGGCCCTTGGCGGCGTGGCGGAACATGGCTACAAAGCCGTCCCAACTGTGCAGACCGATATAGAGCAGAAAGGCCTTGTAGATCACCGGCGGACGCATCGTGACGATCTCGGGGTCCCGCCCGACAATGATGGTGTCGGTGTGATGCCGGGCGTGACTCCAGCGCCATAGCGTGGGGTTGCGAAACAGCATGAAGCAGGCGACGTGGTAGACAGCGTTGTTCATCCAGCGCGTCTTGAATGCCGTACCGTGTCCAGCTTCGTGCCAGCGGCTGTCGGCGCCGGACGTGTAGAGAACGCTGTATGCAACCCAGAACGGCAGCGACCACAAAGTCGGCCAAAGCGCGATGCCTATGCCGGCCAGGACAATCATGGCTCCATAGTAGATGATCTGGTCGCGGATTGCCGGACCGTCGCGGCGCTCCATCAATTCCTTGATCTTTTTTCTAGGAATATCGGTGTGGTACCAGTCTGCTGCCGCAAGCCCAATCTTGACGGCGTACCGCCCGTTCGGCCCGAGAAGACTGTAATCGCGCTTCGAAATGATAATCTCTCCATGAAATTCCGTTTCCGAACAGATTAGTCGAAAACTCAAAAACCGCAAATGCAATTTGTGGAATCGGAGGCTTCCGCTTCCCGACGCGCGGTCAGCTGAATGTTTGAAGCGAGGTAGTGTTCGCCTCGATGAACTCCCAGTCGTATGTCACGCCGAGCCCCGGGCCCTCCGGAACGGCCACGCATCCGTCTGCATCGACGCAATCGATCTGGTCGCTGTAGCCGCAAGCATAGACGGGCGGGATGGCGTTGGGGCAATCGGGTCCGACGAGAGCCACTTCGTAATAGTTCGCGTTGCGCATGGCCGACATGACAGCCCTGTGAGCGGGGCCGGGCGCATGGACCTCGCAGTCGACCCCGAGTGCTTCGGCAAGATGCGCTATCTTCATCGCTCCCGTTATTCCCATGTCATATTCCGGGTCCGACCGCAGAAAATCGGTGCCGCCCGCGAGCACGAAGTCGGCCTTGGGTTCGACCCCTCGAATATGCTCGGTCTGCAGAAGCGGCGTGCGGATCTTTTGGCGGAGGATGCTGTGAGCGTGGGCAGACGTGCCGGCATCGCGAAACGGGTCCTCGTACCAGAAGCATTTCGTATCGTCGCAGGCGTGGCCCACATAGATCGCGTCCGCCAGCGTTCGCAATTCGCAGGCGTAGTCGACCATAAGTTCCATCGTGTCGCCGACTACGCCGCGGACATGGCTCAGGCAGGCGGCCTCTTCGCGCGCGTTGCCCTCGTGCCAGCCGTGGATCTTGTATGCGCGGTAGCCGATCTGGCGGCACTGCAATGCGAATTCGGCAAACGCCTCCTTGCTGTCGAGGCCGCCGTTCCTATCGCCGTGATAAGTAGAGGCGTAGGCGGGAAGCCGGTTCCTGTATCCGCCTAGCAGCCTCGACACGGATGTCCCGTATTTCTTGCCGGCCAGGTCCCAAAGTGCGATGTCGAGAGGGCCGTGACCCATGTGATCGTATTGCCTCAATTCGCGTTTCATGTCGTCGTAGAGACCTTCCCGCGCCTCGGCGTCACGACCCAGCAGCATCGGCGCCAGCATCAGGCTCTGAGCGTGAGCGCTCTTCGTGCCCACATAGTGGGTTACATATTCTCCGCTGCTACCGTCGCTCGCCTCGATAACTACGGCGTATCGGGTCATCGTGGCCGTTTGGCCCGGCGCGTAGCCGACTGCTCCGCCCGGGGTCCCGCCGCCGTGCTTGCGGGCGTCTTCCGAGTTGCTCTCCACTCCGATGTTCTCCACGTCGAAAGTGAATTCGCGGATTTCGATACGTGTGATCAATGAAACTGCCATGGCAACAGGATCAACCCCGGCCTGCGGAAAGTCAAGCACTTGACCTGTCTTTGCCAGGGCAGTCGCTTTTGAGATTTTCAATTTTTTGCCTCCGGCGCTGTGACGGCCGAGCGAATCAGATCGAGCGGGAACTCGTTTCGCCAAGCCGCCTTCAAGAGTTTCCCGCGCATGGAGTCCTTGCCCGGATGCGCCCGTGCGATGTTCGGCGCCAGGCGTCTCATCACCATCAGGATTTCCGGCCCTTTGTCCGCGCTGTCGCGCTGAGCGTCCTCGTTCATGGCGGCATCGAGAGCCCGGCGAAGCGAGTTCTCGACGGCCAGTGCGCGCGAACCGTCCCGGGAAACCGCCCCCGGTTCTATCTTCGAGCCGGGCGGGAAGAAGCTCGTTTCGGTTGCCCGCTCTCCCTTGATCTCGCGTGCCGACGCGGACCTGGCCCAGGCCGCGACTGCGCGGCGAAAGCGCGGACGAGATGCGGAAGCGAGCGCGACGCCGCGTCCTTGAACGAACGGCGCAGAGCCTTGCCGAAGAAGGCGATGACATTCGTCCTTCATACGCTCCAGCTGGACGCCAGCCGAAAGAGAGCGCATCGCAGTCCATCTGGATCAAAGGAATCGAACAGGGCGGAAAAGGCTTCGCGGCTCGGGATGCCGTATTTGAGCTTCATGAAACGCCGCAATTACTCCAGCTTCGAGCGTCCGAATTTCGCCATGTCGACGCGTCCCTCGCCGCCGCGTATTACGCAAAGCAATCCGATCATCAGCATTTCGCAAGGCTCATGGCGCGTCGCGTCGCTGCGCCGCGGGTCCCCAACTCCTTCAAATATTTGTCTCAATTCCTGCGTTTCGACTGCCTCGTTCTTGAAATTTCAGGCGAAACGCATCATGCTTTAAAATAGGAAGGCGGGAAAATTCGAAGCGATTGCCCCGCTGTTTAGGCTCGCTGCCGCCCTGCGCTTGGGGCGCGGCGCACCAGTCCAGAAGGAGCTTTGTGATCTGCACTGGCCACGGCACGGGTGCAGCACGGGCTTTTACGATTCCGCCGCGGCCCCCGGTTGCAGAGAGAGACTGCGGCCTGGGCTGGCGGGATCATGCCGAAGCAGCAAAGGAGTCTCTTGATGAACGATTTTCAATCGTCAATCGATGCCTCCGCCCGCGCCATGGCAGCCGGGGTTCCAGTCTTCGAAGCTCGCGGGATCAGCAAGTCGTACGGCCATGTCGAGGCATTTGTCGATGTAGACTACGAAGTTCGGCGCGGAGAAGTCGCCGGTCTGCTTAACGATAACGGATCCGGGAAATCAACGCTCATGAAGATTCTCTCGGGAGCCGTTCAGTCCGACAGCGGGGAGTTTTACCGCGAGGGCCGAAGGGCCGACATTTCGACCCGCACGAAGTCGAAGGAAGACGGCGGAAGCCAGACGAACGACCAGGACATCGCGCTGGTCAAATCCATGTCGATCATGCGGAACATCGTCGCCGGGCGCGAGCCGACGAATGCGTTGGGGTTCATGCGCGTAAGGAGATGCGCTCGACCGCGATGGAGATTCTCGACGAATACGTCCGCATTGCCGGCATTGCCTCGCCGAACATTCTGGTACAGGAATTCTCCGGCGTTCAGGCGCAGGCTGTCGCCATCGCGCGAGCAGTCCATTTCAAGCGCGACGTCTTGCTCCTCGACGAGCCGACGTCCGCTCCGTCGGCACGCGAGACCGAAAAAGCGCGGAACATTATGCGCGAACTAGCGGATGCCGGGGTTTCGTGCGTATTCGTAACGCACAGCCTCTATCATGCTTTCCGGGTGTGCGGCCGATTTTCGATTCTGGCGAATGGCCAGAACGTGCGAGACTGCCTGAAGTCGGAAACTTCGCTAAACGAACTAACCGACATCATCATGACCCACTGAGGACCGCCGATGGCCAAGGAGATCGCATTTGCGCTCGATCTGAAGGACGAGCCGGACAACATTCGGGATTACTGCGATTGGCACCGCAGGGTCTGGCCCGAGATCATGCGGGGCATGGCCAAGTACGGGGTGATCACGCAGAACATCTATCTAATCGGAAACCGGCTCTTCATGGTGCTGCGGGTCGAGGATGACTTCGACTATCGCGTCGACTTTGCCCGCTATCTCGAGGAAACGCCGCGCGCGAAGGAGTGGGATAGCTTCATGCATGGCTATCAGCAGCTGGTGCCGTGGGCCGAGGAAGGCGATTGGTGGGCGCCGATGGAGCGGGTCTACGACCTCAATGCCCGCCTCGCAGAGATTGGCGGCGACCCGCGGCCACTTCAGACGCCGGGTCCGGCGCTCGACACCCATCATCATCTATGGAAGCCCGAGCGGGGGGACTACTTCTGGATGGCGCCTGAACTGCCGATTGCGCGGGACTACATGCCGGAGGATCTTGCGCCGCTGCTGCGGCAGGCTGGCGTCGACAGGACCATACTCGTGCAGGCCGCCGATACGGAGGCCGAAACCGACTTCATGCTGGGACTCGCCGCGGACACCGACTGGATCGCGGGCGTCTGCGGCTGGCTCGACATGGACAGCGACGACTTCCCCGCGCGGCTGGCGCATTACATGGCAAACCCGATTTGGAGATCCTTCCGCCCCATGCTGCAGGATCTCGACGAGCCGGACTGGATTCTGAAGCCGCGTGTTCTGAAGAATCTAGCCCACGCGGCTGAAGCAGGTGCGCGATTCGAGGTCCTGACGCGTTTGCCGCAATTGCCCTACGCTGTTGAGGCGATCAAACGAACGCCGGGGCTCAAGGCGGTCGTGAACCATATTTCGAAGCCCGACATCGCCGGCGGCGTCCTGGAGCCCTGGGCAAGTCAAATCGCCGAGCTGCGCGATTTCCCCGAAATCTACTGCAAGGTCTCGGGGCTGGTTACCGAGGCGGACCCGGATTCCTGGAACCCGGACGACCTGAGGCCCTACGTCGCCCATGTCCTTGACGTTTTTGGCCCGGATCGAGTGATGTTCGGCTCCGACTGGCCCGTCGCGCTCATGGCGGCTTCGAGCTACGGCGATGTAATGAATGCGGTACGCTCGATCGTCGGTCCGCTGCTGGACATTAGCGGACATCGCAAGTTCTTCCGCGATAACGGCGTAAGGTTTTACGGGTTATGAACTAGGGAGGATCCGGACCCATGGATGACACGCTATACGGGACGCGCAACAAGCGCGGCGACTACGTCCCGAATGAACCGGCCGAATACGCGCCGCTGTTTTCTTTTCCGCCAAAGCCTGCGGCATTGCTGAAGTGGCTCCCGCATTACTTCTGGCCTTACAACATATTGTTCGGATTGTCGGCGCTTGCCTGGTGGTACTGGGTTCTGCCCGATGTCGAGGCGATGGCCGCGCCATCCTGGGGCTGGATTGCGAAGCTATTCATAATAAATCTGGCCTCAATATTCGTCTGGTTCGGCATATTCGAGTTTCGGCTCTACATCCGTCGCGCCCAGGGCAGCCGCTTCAAGTTCAACGCCAAGTGGCCGTCCGAGAATCCCAATCCGGCATTCTTCTTCAAGAGCCAGAACATCGACAGCTTCATCTGGACCGTGTTTTCTGCCATTCCCATTTGGACCGGCGTTCAGGTCTTCGTCTTCTGGGTCTATGCCAACGGCTGGGTTCCCTGGCTGACCATCGCCGAGAATCCGATCTATCTTGTCTGTCTCGCGCTTGCGGTTCCGATCCTTCACGAATTCCACTTCTTTTGCATCCATCGGCTCATCCACACGCCGTTCCTCTACAAGTACGTGCATTCGGTTCACCACAATTCGGCAAACCCGTCGCCGTTTTCATCTTTGGCGATGCATCCCGTGGAGCACCTGCTGTATTTGGGCGTGATGGCGTGGCACCTGATCATTCCGTCAAACCCGATGATCGCGCTCTATCAGCTGCATTTCGCAGGCTTCGGAGCGATCCCGGGACATATCGGATTCGAGAGAATCGAGATCGGCGAAGAAACGGCCATGGATAGCCATGCCTACATCCACTACCTTCACCACAAGAAATTCGAAGTCAACTACGGCGACGGGCTCATCCCGCTCGACAAGTTGTTAGGCACCTTCCACGACGGGTCGCCGGAAGCCGAGGCGCGGATGCTGGCGAGGTTCGAAAAGAAAAAAGCTCGCATAAAGGCGAGAGCCGGCAAGGCAACGTGACGGGAGACTCTTGATGGAAATGAACTACCATGATCGCCCTACCGTTTGGGACATGCGCGCCAAGAAGGCCAACGGCGAAAAGATCTCAATGCTGTTTGTGGAAACACACGAGGAAGCGCGGGCGGCGGCGAGCGCCGGAGTCGACATGCTCTCAATCATCGATCCGCTCTGGACCCCGCAGATGCGCGAGGCGGCAGGAAACTGCTTTGTCCAGGTCGGGCTGCTCTACGGTGAACTTGCCACGAGCGACGATTACCTGCGCACTGCTCATCGCGTGATGCTGCTAGGGGCGGACTGCATCTATTGCGCCGCGGGGGTAGGCACGGTGAAGGCGCTGGCCGATGAAGGCATTCCGGTCGTAAGCCATGTGGGGCTCATTCCTTCGAAATGCACGTGGACCGGCGGTTTCAGGGCGGTCGGAAAGACCGCCGACTCCGCGATCGCGGTTTGGAAGCACGTGCAGGCGCTTGAGGAGGCAGGCTGCTTCGGCGCGGAGCTCGAGGTCGTTCCGGACCGCGTAGGCGAGTGGATCACTAGGAACACTTCGATGATCATGCTCGGCATGGGCGCGGGACCGGGAGCAGATGCCCAATATCTCTTTACCGAGGATGTCCTCGGATACGGGCAGAACCACAAACCGCGGCACGGCAAGGTCTACCGAGACTTCAAGTCGGAGTTCGAACGACTTCAGCGCGAACGGGTCGAGGCATTCAAGGAATTCATCGATGATGTGAATTCCGGAGCGTATCCGGCACCCGAGCATGTGGTTCCCATCGCCGATGACGAATTCGATGCCTTCCTTGCCGGCGCGGGTTCGGAGAAATGAGAGTATTGATGCGGCGCGGGAACTAAGGGGCCTGAATCACGCGCTACATTTTTGCAACCGACGGGCGGCAGCCAAACTTGCCCGGAATTGGCTCAAAGCAGTCCGCGGCCCGCTAGGTTGCGCATCGGCTCGGGCGCCGAAAAAACCCTCCGCGGTCGATTCCGGCAAGGGGCGGAATCGCACGTTAAGCCCCTGAAACCGCCTTTCCAATCCATCTGTATTCGCCGGCAAGCAGGATGCGAGCCCATCCGAGGGGCGAGATGCGGCTGAGCCGATCCGTATTTCAATAGGTGATGATCGCCGCAAGGAGATTGAGCCCGGCAATCCGGAATTGCCGGGTTGTGGATGTCCGATCGCGGATTTCTCCAATAAATGTAGAGGGGGGCGCCCAATCGGCGCCGCGGGAAAAGCGATTCCAAGGGAGGTTCTGCCTCCGCTCGAGCGCGGCTTCGGCTACGATCCGATGCCGCTGGCCTGGTTCGGCCAAGCCGGAGCTTTGGCGGCGACCGGATAGCCGGATCGGGGCCGGATCCGGAGCGCCGCCCGCTAGAGATGCTTTGCTCGGGCCATCCGGCCGACTTCGAAGGACGGCCCTCACGGGGCGAAATTGCCGAAATTCAACAAAGCAAAACTCAAATGTTGTCCAAAGCTGCCACCCGTTTTCATCATGGCAGCCGCCCGGAGCGAAGCGAGGCGCCTTCGCTCGAAACGCTGCCCCAACGATGCGCATTCGCCCGCCTCCGTCCAGTCGCTTCACATCGACGAATTAGATTCAGAAGAGTTTGCCGCCGTCGAGAAATGTGAAGGCAGCGGCATCAAGCCCATGACAGTGCTTCGCCCGCCCGCGAAAAAAAAGCGATCTGTTATAGATTTTGGTGGAGCCGAGGGGAATCGAACCCCTGACCTCGTCATTGCGAACGACGCGCTCTCCCGACTGAGCTACGGCCCC
>JAPPFL010000038.1 GCA_028823855.1 Albidovulum sp. | reverse complement strand
GAGCAGTTGACTGTTAATCAATTGGCCGCAGGTTCGAATCCTGCCGCCGGAGCCAAAATTATAGGGCTTTGGCAAGAGATAGCCGAGGCCTTATTTGTTTTTTGGCCGATTGCGAGGTTTTGAGGCGGATTTTCATGATCGGCCACGACCTCGGTTTGGCCTATCCCGCGCTTCAGGTCGCGAAGTCGCTAACTTGCCGTGCGGCTGATCCAAAACTCCGGTCGACGCCACTAGGTCGGCGAAGAATGTAATGCAGTCACAGCCATTGCGGCGACCGCCTATCACCGACGCCGAATTGACGCGGGTAAGGCCGTCGGTGCATCGTTGTCTAGTATTCTCTGCGCATATCGACGAATTCGCATCTTTTGCCGCCTATACGATCGCCGGAATACTGTTCGAACCGCAAGAATTTCGAGCCCGTATAGTGCAAACATCTTAGAATCGGTCGGGCATCGATCCCGCAGTTGATGATGCTATTTTCGGAAACGCTACGTACGGAGCCTACTTTCCGGCCGGGTTCCAACGATTCCCCCTAGGCGTCCAGGAAGTTGGAAGGGATTGATTCAGACGGCCTTTTCAACTAGAACAACTACCGGATGTTTCCAAGCTCATGGTCAACGGTACTCAGGCTAGGAGTTTGCGCAGTGAACCGTCTACTCAATGGATTTTTCTTCGACCGACTATCCGCAGGATTAATCCACTCAGTACCTCGTGGAAATCGATCACCAATCTTCCCTTGACGAGATCAACCACCTATGGCGGCCCTTAATCCTTAGACTGGCGAATCCGCAGCTTGAGTTCCATCCAAACACCCCTTGCCTCCGACCATTTCGACTCAAGGCTGTCAATAGCCACGGACGCGATCTTGGGTCGAAACTGCCTGGCGTTATAGGTCACCGGATTATAGCGAAATGGCCAATCTTGATCGGCCACGACCGATGCATCGTATTCTGGGGCAATGGCCGTATAATCGTCTTGGCCTGATCGGTGATTTTTAGATCGGACAAACCATTCGTTGTTTCCGACGCATTGCACGACCATCCGCGTAGTCAACATCGACTTCCCGTTTTCCGTGTGACGGACGATGAACAATCGCTCGAGATCGTCTTGCTGCTAGATAAATTTGCAAGGCCGGGGCGATTTCCCGTGGTTTCGCCAAGGGTGGTTGCCGATTGGCTGATAGGAAATCCCGTTTCACGATTTTTTCGAGGCGGGAAGCGCTTCTACAGACCGCTTCGCATGGGATTTCGGTCTTCTTTTGTTGCTTGCCCCGGTCCGAAACCCCAAGAAAAAACCGCAAATCAACCTGAATTCAGGGCAAATGTTCATTATCGCAGCTGAATCAGTTACCCGCGTTTCAAACCCGTGCCTACTTCGATGAGCGACTGCCGGATGGATAGAGTAGGGTATTCCAATCCTCAGTACGATTATTTCTCGCAGAAAATTAATTCGATTTGAGTTGGACCGGCAAGGCCGGTGTCAAATGCCGGCACATAATTTTGCCAAATCGGGCTAGAAGCATTTAAGCGGTTACGGAGTTGCCTTACACCAAGCCGATAGGCGTAGGCAAAATCAAAATTTTGGAAGGTTGGGCTATATCTTTTCTAGCCAGATCGTCACGGGTCCATCATTCACAATTTCGACAAGCATATCGCCGCCAAATAAGCCTTCGGCCACGCGAATACCGAGATCTTTTGAGTATTCAATGAATTTCCTGTAGAGACGCTCGCCCTCCGTGGGGACAGCTGCATTTTGAAATCCGGGCCTATTGCCGCGCGACGTATCAGCCGCCAGTGTGAACTGGCTGACGACAAGCATTGCACCGCCGGTATCCAAAACAGACTTGTTCATTTTGCCAGATGAATCACGGAAAACTCTTAACTTGGCAACTTTGTTCGCCATGAAATGCGCGATCTCGTCAGTATCGCCTTTCATACCGCAAATGAGAATCAATAGCCCTTCACCAATTTCGCCGACTACACGGCCATGGCAAGAAACTTTGGCGGAAGCAGCTCTTTGTACGAGGCAACGCATCAAATTCTCCTTGCAGCAGCTTGTTTTCCGGAATGCGAGCTCTTAACCCACTCAACACTAGGCAATTCGGAATTACTGATGCGAATTATTACATCGACCTCAGAACTAGAAGAGTTTTGCGAATATGCGGGACAGTTCCCTTTCATTGCAGTCGATACCGAATTCCTCAGAGAACGCACTTATTTTGCCATACTGTGCCTTATACAGCTGGCCGTTCCGGATTCCGATGAAAAATCGCCCGTAGTGATCGATCCTGTCGAGGGCAATGTAGATTTGGCACCGCTATTTCGCCTGCTTGCCGACAGCCGAATCGTAAAAGTCTTTCATGCCGGGCGACAGGACCTGGAAATATTCTATCGGCTCGGCGGCGTGTTGCCGGTTCCCCTGTTCGATACCCAGGTCGCCGCGATGGTTTGCGGATTTGGCGATCAAGTCGGATATGAAAAACTTGTGAAGACGGTTGCAGGCGGACGACTCGACAAGTCAATGCGAATATCCGATTGGAGAACAAGGCCACTTTCCCAATCGCAATTGAATTACGCTGTGTCAGATGTAACATTCCTTCGAAAGATTTTCAGCGTGCTGTCGGACGAACTTCATGCATCCGGTCGTTCGAGTTGGTTGGACGAGGAAATGGAAATCCTCCTCGATCCCGAAACATACAATGTAGATCCGAAAGAAGCATGGAAAAAAATCAAAATCAGTAGTTACAATCGCGACTATCTTGCGATTCTTAGAGAGCTAGCGGAACTTAGGGAAGTCGAGGCAATGAAACGCGACAAACCTAAATCTCAAATCATAAGGGACGAAGCTTTGCAGGAAATCGCTGGAATGCGTCCCAGAACATTGGAGCAGTTGTACAAGTCTCGGTTCCTGCGTCGAGAATTCGGAAAAAAGTCAGAATTCGCGAAGAATCTTTTGGATGCAGTTTTGCGCGGAATAAATTGCAGAGCGAATGAAAGGCCCATAGCGACTCCGATTAAGAACCAGAATGTAAACGAAAGCGTTCTGGAGCTTCTTCGCGTTCTTCTTAAAGCGAAATCGAAACAAAACAGAGTCGCAGAACGTTTAATCGCAAGTGCCGCAGACCTCAGGGAGATTGCATCTGGCAGCACCACGTGCAAGGCGACAAAAGGTTGGAGGTATGAGGTATTCGGCGCGGACGCACTTCGAGTTGCGCGAGGCGAACTCGCGTTGGCGACTAGCAATTCCGAAATTTCGCTGGTCAAAATTTAGACCGTTTCTAAAGGGCAATCGCGGCTTCCGAACTCAAAAATTCCGCCTATGGATGCGAACGGACATTACGATTGAATCTTACGCGCGGGGGTACGCCACGCCCCTCGCGCTTCCACCGCTTCCAAAAGAAAACGAATCAATTAGCAATTCGTTGGAATCCAATCGGTCAACAATTACATTTGGCCTAAGTGGATAAATGTCCTCCCGTGAAGGATTGATTTGACGAAAACCTCCGCCTAAAAATCCTCGTCCAGGTCTTCGACCTCCAATGGAATTTCTTCATATTCCACTAGTTCGGGCTCGCCGCCGCCGCCAAACCAATTCAATGGATTCCAGTTCCCGCCGGCATCCCAGCTGCAGCCTGACAAAAATGTCAGTGCAAACAAACCAACAAATGCTTTTTTCATTGACCTTAGCCTTTCCACTAAACCGTGGGCATACTGAACAATTAAGTTCGTCATCGCCCGTGAACGTCGATTTCACTTCCAGATAACCTTAACTCAATCGAATTTGCTTGGAAAGAGTAATATTTTTGGGTCTTGCAATTTAATTAAGTTCCCTTATTCGCCCTTTGGAATGGCACTGTTTGCGACGCCGTAGGATTTCGACGAACCGGTTGCCGTGAGGAACTAGAAAAATCGATGAAGTTAAATTTGGTCAACTGCCAAATCAATTTAGATTGATTGAAATACGATTGGATTTTGTTCCTAAATGCTCGAGGTAAAATTTAGATCCGCGCAAGTTATTTCGGGAGAATCCCAATAGTCGGCCGATTATTTGCCGAGTATGCTTTGTAAATTAAATGGCTGACAGCAAGAACAGGCACGCAATATAGCAATTCGCGCGGCCTTGTGTTCTGATCACCGAGCCAAGGGAAGATATGCGTGAACAATGCAGCCAAGCGGAAATGGCAATGGCGGGCGGAGGAGGTAGCCTTACGTCCCCGGGTTGGCGAAGAGCGGTACCGGAGCGCGAATCTACGTCATAGGCGAGAGCAGAGAGTTTCTAGAATTTCATTCCTGGTTCGTCGCTAAGGTGAATCGAACGGCGAAACGACAGTACTACGCAAATTGCTGGGACCAAAGGAAGAATAAGCTCCAGCTAGAAATGCAGGACACATTTCGGCCGAACCGGACCGGTAGCGAACAGAACGATTATTTGTCAGTTGCGCTTCCATCCAGCCGTAGCGCCCGCATCGGCATGCAAGATAAGTGCTAAACCGACGACGAGCGGGCGCAATAGTCCCTTGCCGCCGGTATCGAATTGGTTGCTCATTTTTTGGAATTGAATAGACGCTTAGCCTCGGTCGCCTGTTCCTGCAGATTGGCCGAATATCCGGTTCGGTCGCCGGTCTTACGGCGCTCTCGAATTGATTGCGGCAAGATCAGTGAAAATTGTCTCGGCGCAAATCCCGACATTTGCCGATTTCGCGTCCGAGTAGGCGACATATTTCGACTAATTGTCGAACAAAAAACATAGAATTTCAGCGAATCGCTTTTTTTTACTTTAGTTAGCGTGTGAACTCGCGATACAATTGGTCTGGACGGGGACAATCCGCGCAATCTCGTTCGCCGGAAAGGCGCTAAACTGAACCGTGCCGAATTTCGCCAATGGCGATTCGATAGCGCTCAAGGAAAAAAACGTGTCAACAGAAGCGTTTGATGAAATATTGGACACATTCGAATTCTTGGACGAATGGGAGGAGCGATATCGGTACGTGATTGAACTGGGAAAAGAAATGCCTCCTCTGGAGAATGAGTTTCGCGCGCCGGCGACTAAAGTTCACGGCTGCGCTAGCCAAGTATGGATATTGCCGAAAGTTTCTGGATCAGGGAGGAATGCCAGGTTCAGCTTTAGAGGAGATAGCGACGCGATGATTGTTCGCGGTCTGATTGCAATTTTGGCTTCGCTTTACAACGGACTGACGCTTGCCGAAGTTGTCCGAGTGGATGCATCGACGGAATTAGCGAAACTTGGGCTGCACGAGCATCTTTCGTCGCAACGATCCAATGGGCTTGTCGCTATGGTTGCAAGAATTCGCGCTTTGGCCGCGGCTTCAATGAAAGAATTCTCGGCGGTCGCATCCTGACGTCGTTTCCGCGACCAGTTCGTCTGAGTTTCTTTCGATAAACTGCGGAATATGCCGACTTGAACGCAAATGCTTCAAATCTATTGGATACTTTAAACGTACAAGGATGGCTCCTTGCCGATGGCGCAACTGGAACGAATTTGTTTGCGGCCGGACTGCCGACGGGAGAAGCCCCGGAGCTATGGAACATTGTTCAGCCGCGGTCTGTTGCGTCGCTGTGCAAAGAATTCGTCGAAGCTGGCGCCCAACTAATTCTGACCAATAGCTTCGGCGCAAATAGCGCGCGCCTCAAGCTTCACGGAAAGGAATCTCAAAGCCGCAAGATCGCCCGAGTAGCTGCCGAAATTGCCCGAGAGGTCAGCGACAGTGCGTGCCAAAATATTTTTGTGGCTGGCTCGATGGGGCCGACAGGCGAGCTCTTGGAACCCGTCGGGTCGCTTTCCAAGTATGACGCAATCGAGATTTTTCATGAACAGGCGGATGGTCTGAGGGAGGGCGGAGCGGATTTTGCGTGGATTGAAACCATGTCTTCGATTGAAGAATACGAAGCCGCTTCTGAAGGGAGCCATCTCGCGGGCATTTCTTGGTGCGGCACAATGAGTTTTGACACGGCGGCGAGAACGATGATGGGAGTAAGCCCCGCCGACTTGGCAAAGACCGTTCATGCGATGCCATGTCCGCCATTGGCATTTGGCGCGAACTGCGGCACCGGCGCTTCGGACCTCGTAGCGACGATTCTCGAGTTTGAGTCCCAAACTTCGAGACTTCCCATCATTGCTAAAGGCAACGCTGGAATCCCGAAATTCTTGAGGGGGCAAATAGTCTACGACGGCAGCCCGGAATTGATGGCGAAATACGCTGTGCTCGCGAAAAACGCCGGCGCGAGGATCATTGGCGGATGTTGCGGAACAACGCCTGCGCATATACGCGCAATGCGGTTGGCGCTGGAGACCGCTCCCAAAACGGGACCAAGGCCCGCAATGAGCGAAATCGTGTCGCAACTCGGACAGTTGACAGCGAACAAAGCGCTTCCCGGCAAGAGTGCAAAGCGTCGGTCAGGCAGACGGCGCTCGAGAAAGAATTGACACGCTTGCATATTTTGTTGCTATGCGCTTTGTGCCTTTCCCAGACAGAGGCTTCGGAATTTTTCGCGTAATCTGTCTAGGAAGCCCGGAAAATTAATGGAGACGTAAATCAAATGTCCAGCGATGACGACGACATTATACTTTCAGAATTGCCAGACGACGAGCTTGTTCTGCAGATGCACGATGACCTTTACGACGGACTGCGCGAAGAAATCGAAGAAGGTGTAAACATTTTTTTGGAACGAGGTTGGGCACCATACAAAATATTGACGGAAGCTCTCGTTGAAGGGATGCGAATCGTGGGAATTGATTTCCGGGATGGAATTCTTTTTGTTCCGGAGGTCCTCTTAGCGGCAAACGCGATGAAGGGCGGAATGGCCATATTGAAGCCGCTACTTGCAGAAACCGGCGCTCCTAGAATGGGTAAGATGGTCATCGGCACTGTCAAGGGCGACATTCACGACATAGGCAAAAACCTGGTGTCAATGATGATGGAAGGAGCCGGGTTCGAAGTGATAGACCTAGGAATCAACAACCCGGTAGAAAACTATATGGAAGCCTTGGAAAGCGAATGCCCTGATATTCTGGGGATGTCCGCTCTTCTGACGACTACAATGCCCTATATGAAAGTCGTGATAGATACGCTGGTGGCCAAAGGAGTTAGAGACGATTACGTTATTTTGGTAGGCGGAGCTCCGCTTAACGAGGAATTTAGCAAGGCCATCGGAGCCGACGCATATTGCCGTGATGCGGCAGTCGCGGTTGAAACAGCCAAACGCCTTATGGAGCGAAAGCACAATGTCCTTGCCGCAGGATGATACCAGCCGACACGGCAATGATTTTCCATGACCAATTCAGTGCATCGTTGAAAGGAATAACACTTGAGTGGTTGCTAAAGACCAATCCGCAACCCAACTTCCATTCTAGTAGCGTTGTGTAGAATAATCACGAGTCGACAAACAGGCAGGGCTTGACTTGGTTCGATGGCTGAATATAAAAAAATAAGTCGAAACAAAGTTTTGCTGATCGCTTGCGGTGCGCTCGCGCAAGAAATCCTTGCAATAAAGCGAATAGGTGGCTTAAATCATCTTGAACTGACCTGTCTGCCGGCGCAACTGCACCTGCGCCCCGACAAAATTCCCGCCGAAATCGAAAAAGCGGTCAAAATCCACCGAAACAGCTTCGAGAATATTTTCGTCGTCTATGCCGACTGCGGAACTGGGGGAAAACTCCAAGAAAAATGCGACGAATTGGGCGTAGGAATGGTTAAAGGCGCGCATTGCTACGCATTCTTCGACGGGTTGGAGAATTTCGAAAAGAATTCTGTCGCGGAATTGCGGGCATTCTATCTGACTGACTTTCTAGTCCGTCAATTTGAATCCTTTGTGTGGAAGCCGCTCGGCTTAGATCGCCATCCTGAATTGCGCGATGCTTATTTTGGGAACTATGAGAAGCTTATTTATCTCGCTCAGACCGATGATGAATTGCTTGACCGAGAGGCCCGACGATGCGCGCGTCGGCTGTGTCTCGAATTTGAACGGCGGTTTACTGGCTATGGCGATCTTCCGGACTACTTGGGTGATCTGAATTTAAAATCAAATGCTTGAGAAGCGATTCAAGAAGAATTCGTAGTCGTTTTCGAATGGCGTTCAAATTCCGAAGCAAGCGCCTTCGTTTAGGACGCGTAATTGGCGAGACAAGGCCTGCGACCCGGCATGAGCGACAATTGCACGAGGAAGAAATTGAAGACTCTTGACTTGATTACGATTGGACGAGCGTCAGTCGATCTTTACGGCGATCAGACCGGCGGTCGCTTGGAAGATATGGCCTCCTTTAGCAAGTATATTGGAGGTTCGCCGACCAACATAGCGGCTGGTAGCGCGCGGCTCGGACTGAGATCAGCGCTGATAACACGCGTAGGCGACGAGCATATGGGACGGTTCATCAAAGAACAACTCATCAGAGAAGGTGTAGATGTGACTGCGGTCAAGACGGATCCGGATCGATTGACAGCACTCGCAATTTTGGGAATCCGCGACAAGCAACAATTTCCGCTGCTATTCTACCGCGAGAATTGTGCCGATATGGCGATTTCTGAAGAGGACATCGATGCTCAATTCATCGCATCCGCTCGCTGCGTCTGTGCAACTGGAACGCATTTGTCGCATCCGAAAGTTGAATCCGCATCACTCAAGGCAATCCGCCTTGCTCGCGAATCCGGCGCAAGAACCGCGCTTGACATCGACTATCGCCCGAATCTTTGGGGACTCGCAGGCCACGGATTTGGCGAGGGAAGGTACATTGAATCGAGAAAAGTTACTGCAAAGCTGCAATCGACACTTGGATTATTTGATTTGATCGTAGGGACAGAAGAGGAGTTTCATATTGCCGGAGGAACTATTGATACGCTTGATGCCCTTCGCGCTGTTCGGCAGATCTCCGATGCCGTTTTGGTTTGCAAGCGCGGTCCCGTAGGCGCCGTTGCGTTTGAAACCGATATTCCCGATTCGCTTGACCTTGGGATAGCGGGCGAAGGGTTTAAGGTAGATGTATTCAATGTCGTCGGCGCCGGCGACGGATTCATGTCGGGGCTGCTGACAGGCTGGCTCACCGATTGCGACTGGAACGATTCGCTACGAATTGCCAATGCTTGCGGAGCATTTTCAGTTAGCAGGCACGGGTGCACGCCGTCCTATCCGTCGCGCAAGGAACTGGATTTCTTTCTGGAACGCGGCATCAAGAATCCCGCTTTGCGCAAAGATAGGGATCTCGAGCAAATCCACTGGTCGACAAACCGGAGCCGGGAGTGGTCTACCATTCGAATATTTGCGTTCGACCATCGGAAACAGTTCGAAGAACTCGCGGCTCGGTCAGAATCTTCCCTCGATCGCATTGGCGAATTCAAGAAGCTGTGCCTCAGATCTGCCAGAAAGACAGCAACTCGAAAGGGATTTGGCATCATTTGCGATGACCGGTATGGCGAGGACGCGTTGCATCAAGCTGCGGGAACCGGACTCTTGATTGGTCGAGCAACTGAAAAACCGGGATCTAGGCCGCTCGAACTAGAGGATACACTGGGACCGGATTTTGGCGGACTGCGAGAGTGGCCGCTGGACCATGTTGTGAAGGTACTTTGCCGCTACCATCCCGAAGACGACGATGCGCTCAAGCAAAGACAGGAAGAAGTGTTGCGACGTTTGTTTCGAGTTTCGAGGCGAAACCGGCTGGAATTGCTACTGGAAATTATTTCGCCGCAAGGGACAAATCTAGGCGCCGACGGTGTGACGAGCGTCATCCAAAGAATTTACGATATAGGAATTTTTCCCGATTGGTGGAAACTCGAACCCTTTGCATATTCCGAGGAATGGAAGGCGGTCTGTCACACCATTGATCTAAACGACAAATACTCGAGGGGCATCGTCGTGCTCGGTCTGGATGCGCCCATGGAGGAATTGGTTTGCTGCTTTAGGGCAGCCGCTTCGTTCAAACTTGTTAAGGGATTTGCGGTTGGAAGGACGATATTCCGAAATGCGGCCGAGCGCTGGTTCCATGGCAAAATTTCCGATAGCGAAGCGGTCGACATTATGGCATCGAACTATGCCGAATTGTGCAGTCATTGGGACAATTGCCGTAGTGGTGCCGTGCCTCGAAACATGAAGTAGCGATCGAATTTGCGCGAAATTCCGCACTAGGTTTTCGCCAATTCTTCGTAGATTAGTTAAAATTCGGAGTAGTTCTAAGGGTCAGATTTCAATTTGAGCCAAACACCGGTACCAAAATTGCCCTTTTCCGCGAAATCTGTGCGGCCTCAGCGGTCTGGGCCGGAGCGAGTTCGCGGCCGCTGCCGGCCGAGACGAGTTCGGCTCGAACCCAAAAATGTCCCGCGCGACGGCGACGAAGGGCCGGTCGAGATCCATAGCGTTTCAAAACGCATCCGCCAACGGTAAGGCATCCTCGCATACTGCATCGGCGAAGCCGAGATCTAGTTCTTCGCCCAGGCCATTGAAAATCTCAGCAAGCGCGAGCAATACGCCAGGTATCTGCGCTTCCCCGAATTTTGCCGCTAGGGGAAGGAGACTAGACGGTGAATTCGAATTCTATAGCTAGCCGATGTGCTACGCCAACTAGCCATGTTTTACTACAGCAACTTTAAAACCTCGCACCGAACCGGAATCAATCCCAATTTTCCGGAAGGACCGCCACTTCCTGGTCATGAACGAAGCGATCCTGCCGGGCTGCCCGGCGAACTCGGTCAACGCCTTCAGCGCGGCTTCCCGAACACTCTCGGCGGTGTCGACCGGCCTGTTCGGCAGCTTGTTGGGTTTCAGATGGCCGAAGACGTTCTCCATCGAATTCAGCTCCGGGCCGTGGGCCGGAAGGCGCAGGAGCGACGCGCCGTCGGGGATTAAAATATTTTTGAACGGCGCCATCCCGCTCCGTCGAGGGCGACCTCGCCGCGGCGACCTTTCCGGGCCTGCGCGGAAATGTCGGCGAGATGGCGGTTCATCCGCCAGGACTTGGCCCGGCCGCAGACATGGCCCGGCCGCAGACATGGCCGTCGGAGGCTCTGCGATTTGGGCAAGCGGCGGCGAACAGGCAACGGTGGCCGGAGCGGTGGTCGCGCACGACGGGGCGAGCGTTCCCTTCCGGGCCCAGAGCCGCGAAAGCATGCCCTTCTGGGCTGTAATGCCAAGCTGAATGCGTCAGCCCCTCTGCGGCAGGGGGCCGAGGCGGCCTTCGAGTTGGCATTATGTCCGCGATTTTCATCCGCTGTTGAGCATCTCCATCAGGCTGTCCCTGGCCGAGGAAGTTCACGGGCCTGATGGAGGGAGGCGTTCCGACCGCAAGGATGCCCAGCCTTTCCGCCAGGCTGGCGTGGACGTACGTTTCGGTGCTCCGGACGCTTGCGGGACCGAGCCAAAGCGAGACCTTCCCGACGCCTTCGGCGGCGCGCGGGATCGCCGCCGTGCTCCTGGAATGAGGAAGCGCATGAGGGTTAGGCGCTTCGCCTTGATCGACGGAACGGTTTCCGCCGCCTTAGCGGCATGCTTCCTGAGCAGGTACGCAAAGCCCGCCGCGCCCATCGCCCGTCCCCGCGCGTTGAGGAACAGGTAGCGGTTTTCGAGAGAGATCCTGACATCGAGCCACTGGTTGAAGCCGGTCCTCGTCTCCCTGAGCCGCGATTCCAGATAGCGGTTCGGCGCGTTCCAGTCGGTCGGATGCAGCACGACCAGTCTCGACTTGCCGAACTTCGTCCCGCGGACGACGAGGCCATCGGGAGCCGCGTCGTCCGGCTCGCCGGGCGTCTCGATATGTCCCGTCCGCTCGAGTTGGCGGACGAATCCCATGAGTTCGGAGGAAGCGGGACGCTTGCGCCGGCGCCCGAGACGGAGCGGTGCGCAAAACGCGCCGTAATGAAAATCGTACCTCAGAAAGCGGCCGATGACTCGCCGTCAACCGTCTTGAGATCGATCGCGGCGAGTTCAAGCCAGGTCAGGAAGCGGCGGGCGATGCGCCCCCGCAGGCGATGCCGATCCTCTGGAATCACGCCCCCGCGGCGAAGATCGCCAAAGATGGCGGCAATGATCGTGGCGATCGCAGCAAAGGCGGCACCCGCCGACCGTCGACTTCTGGAGTTTGCGAATATTGTTTGTTCTCCCTTTGAATGAATGAGAGAACGACAGTGCACGACACTTCCGCCGGACATAATGCCAAGTCGAAGTCCGTTTCGGCCCTTTGCCTCAAAGTGGCTGACGCATCCAGCTTGGCATTACGGCGCACTTGGCATTAGGGGCAGAAGGGCATGCTCTTCGGGCTCTGGCCCGCAAGGGAACGCGCTCCGGCGTCGTGTGCGACCACCGCTACGGCTACAGCCGCCAGCCCGATACGCGGAATCTCCGCCGGCCACGTTTGCGAGCGGGCAAATACCGGGCGGATGAACCGCCATCTCGCCGACGTCGACGTGCAGGTTCGTGAAGGGGGCACCCGGCCGTAGTGCTCGACGGTGCCGGATGGTATCGCTCAAAGGACCTCGAGATTCCGAATGGCGTGTCGCTTCTGCGCCATCCTCCCCTCAGCCCGGAACTGAACTGGATGGGGAAAGTCTTCGGCCATCTGAAATCCAACAAGCTGGCGAACAGGCTATTGGACACCGTCGAGGATGCTCGCGAAGCTGTACTCGAAGCGTGGACCGAGTTCGCGGGGCCACCCGACAGGATCGCCTCGATCATGAATTGAGAAAGGGCGGATCTTCCGACTCGAGGAGTCTTTTTTAGTGCGATGGATGGTTTTTATACTGAATTGGCATTATGTCGTACGCAATCGTACTTGCAGTCGAGCGACAGATGCCTCGAGACTTGAAACACTACAATATGCTTATAAATGGCGAATGGGTCCAGGCCTCGGATGCCGGTACATTCGAGAGCATCGACCCCTCGACAGGTATGGTCTGGGCGACGTTTCCGGAAGCAACGGAACAAGATGTAGACGCAGCTGTAGAAGCGGCGCACGGTGCCTTCGAAAGCAGTGAATGGCGCAATATGTCGCCAACCCAAAGAGGCCGGTGTCTGCGCCGGCTGGCGGACATATTGGAAGAAAACGCGGACTTACTAGGTGCTACAGAGACAAAAGATACCGGTAAACTATACAGGGAAACAAGGACTCAAACCACCTATCTTTCTGATTTTTAACATTTTTTTTCCGGTTGTGCCGACAAGGTAAATGGCGAGACGCTGCCTATCGACAAGCCTGAAATGTTTGTCTTTACGCGCCGGGAACCGATAGGTGTGGTAGCCGCGATCGTTCCTTGGAATTCCCAGCTGTTCCTGGCAGCCATAAAGATCGGACCTGCGCTGGCAGCCGGGAATACGGTTGTGCTTAAAGCGTCCGAAAACGCGCCTGCACCGCTTCTTGAATTTGGTCGATTTATTGATAGGGCGGGAATTCCCCCCGGCGTCGTAAATATATTGACCGGCCACGGAGACCCTTGCGGTAGATCCTTGACTTCGCATCCACTGGTTGAACGCATAGCGTTTACGGGCGGTCCCGCTTCCGCGCGCCGAGTGGTTGAAAATTCCGCAGCAAACTTTGCGGGTTTGGTTTTAGAACTTGGAGGCAAGTCGCCGGTTTTAGTGTTCGACGACGCCGACGTAGACAGCGCCGTCAACGGTTCACTCGGTGCAATTTTCGGCGCTTCCGGCCAAAGCTGCGTGGCGGGTTCAAGGCTCTATGTGCAGGAGAGTATCGCCGACGAATTCCTTGTTAAACTGGTGGCCAAGGCCAAACAAATTTGCGTTGGCGACCCAATGGACAAGGCGACGGACATGGGCCCGCTTTGCACCTTTGCCCAAATTGAAAATATTTTAAGGGAAGTGGGCGTTGCTGTGAATGAGGGTGCGGAAGTACTCTGCGGCGGTGATAGATTAGATGAACTGGGTGGCCATTATTTTGCCCCGACGATACTTTCATGTCCCACCCAAGACATTGGAATTTTGAACAGGGAGCTGTTTGGCCCAGTTTTGGCTGTGCAAAGATTTCGGGGTGAGGAAGAGGCCATTCGGTTAGCGAACGACACCAAGTACGGGCTAGCAGCAGGCGTTTTCACGAAGGACAGTGCTCGTTCTCTTCGCTTGGTAGAAAAAATCAGTGCCGGAATAATTTATGTGAACACCTATCGAGCGGTTTCGCCGATCGCTGCGCATGGTGGGTTTAAGTCCTCGGGATACGGACGTGAGAGCGGAATTCAAGCGATTTATGACTATACTCGATCCAAGACGGTATGGATGAACACTTCAAGCCAGCCACTGGAGAGCCAATTCGTCGTTAGGTGAATCGGAGAGAGTTTGTTCAGACGCAGTAGGTATGCCGAATAAGATACACCAACGATGCTTCAGTTGTGTCGAAATTCGGCAGCTATGTTGAGAGGAGCCTGCTACAGGCCTATCACTTCGAGTGACGTGTCAACTTGAATCTCGTCAAAGATTTTCAAGCAAGCTCTTCTGGAGCTGCGCGGAGCATTTTTCCGAAGAAGGGCTGCCACATTTGACCAGGTCCAAGGTGGCTATTTCGGAGAGGAAGCTTTTGGCCATTCTCTCAAAGACTATTGCGAAATGGCAGGTCGCCCCTTGCGCGAGGCGAATGTCCGCAATTCGCGTTGGGTCGGTTAGACTCCGATTGGCGCGAGCCTGGGCAATCGACGTATCCATGAAGTCGGCGGTAGAGCGCGTAGAACGGGAAAGAGGATGAGATGGTCGGCTGGAGCCGCTCCAACTGGCTGCATAGGGGGCCAATTACTCGGTTTACCGACGCCAATCGGATACCGGCAATGCCGCGAGGCGTACAAACAGCGGCACAAGGTCAGGTATGATGCGTTAAGAGCGGCACCGGCACCTGCCAGCTCCCTTCCCAAGGGTCTTATTTAGGCAAAGTCGATTCAAGACGTCCGTGCGGCTAATTTCATGTGAACAGCCGGAAAACTTTCGGATTTAGAAATTTGCGTGCAAACTATTCCGCTTTGGCGCGTTACAGTCGAAATTTAATAGGCAACAGGGTTCGGTTGTCCCGCTTGAGGGCGCGTCGCAATTGTGTATTGACACTTCAGGACAGTTGAGAGGACAGACGTTCGAAAATAAATTTTTTCGTTGGCCATGATTCCGAATAGAGGAAGTCGGAATAAATTCGTCGATTCATAGTGAAGCGGTCAAATACATCGCCAATTAGATAACGCGGATGGAGGAAAAATGAATCAACCGGACGTGCAAGGGTTCTTTGACTCAGGAACCAACACCGTTTCCTACGTAGTCAACGATCCTAAAACAGGCAAATGCGCAGTAATCGACTCTGTCCTGGACTTTGACTACGCGTCGGGATGCACCGATACGGAATCCGCTGACAAGCTAATCGAATTCGTTAGGGACAAATTTCTCGAAACCGAATGGATACTTGAAAGCCATGTCCACGCCGACCATTTGTCCGCCGCTCCCTACATCCAGCAGGAATTGGGCGGAAAAATTGCCATCGGCGAAAATATCGTCGTCGTTCAGGAAAAATTCGGAAAAGTATTCAACGAAGGGACGCTGTTTCAAAGGGATGGTTCCCAATTCGACAAATTGTTTTGCGACGGTGATAGTTTCAAGGTTGGATCGATTCCGGCGTTCGTCATGCACACGCCTGGGCACACGCCAGCTTGCATGACATTTGTGATAGGCGATGCTGCATTTTGCGGAGACACTGTTTTCATGCCCGATTTCGGCACCGCCAGAGTCGATTTTCCAGGAGGGTCGGCTGAAGACCTTTACGAGTCCATTCAAAAGATATTTTCTCTTCCGGACGCAACGCGACTTTTCGTTGGACACGATTACAAGGCTCCTGGACGCGACGAATTTTCTTGGGAGACGACGGTCGGTGAGCAAAAATCTTCAAATGTTCATATCGGATCTGGAAGAGCCAAAGAGGAATTCGTGAAGCTGCGGAATGAGAGGGACAAGAATTTGGGAATGCCGCGGCTGATTGTTCCTAGCCTCCAGGTCAACATGCGAGCAGGCAACATGCCTGAAGCTGATGACAACGGCATGACGTACCTCAAAGTTCCCGTGAACGCTCTGCGCGAGCAAGAAAATCAATAAGGGGACCAGTTTGCGGTTGGTTCGGTGAATTGCAGACCCGAGCACGTACGATTCATTGTTCTGCTTGGCGGTGTTTGCCAGTAAGAGAATACGACTTTCGATTTGCCAACTAGGCGAAATTCGATAGCCGATTGTCTGCCGAGTTTCGGCAACAGTTCGTGCTCCAGGGCAATTTGAATTCGCTCTCGGCTTTCAGGAATTGCGGAAGCAGACGAAAAAATTAAGAGTAGAATATTTGGGCGAGCAAGAGATTAAAATCTATTTGGCGATAAATCTGGAGCGAACGGCCACAAAATTGATACGAGAAATGTAGCTAGCCACAGGTTAGATTTAGTGGCGAAGGCGAACCGGGCGCGCTTGGATATCGTCTAGGCAGCAGAGCATTATGCGATTGAGAAGACTGTTGCGCCCAATCCGTCTCAAATGCTGCCTTGGCGGGCTGGAGAAACCAAAGGGATACGCTTTGGCTGCGGCGTGGCAAATTCGTCCTACTAGCATCCGATCAACCCTGGCGGGCGGAGCTGCTCTCTTGGACTAAATTAGTAGGGGCCGACTGGAACTCGGCCTAGGATCTGGGCGGGCCAGCGAGAATTCGACCGAATGGAACCGAGACTTAGGCAGACTGATTCGTGGCAATACAAGCAAGAAATGGTTCCTTCGCTTCGTTTACCTTGGCATGGAGATGTTGTCCACAAAGTGAGGTTTTGGCAGTTCCCGAAGTCAACATCATGCCCCAGGTCATTGCAAAGCAATGTGCCGTTCTGGGTCGCCGCCCGCGCGCCAGTTGCCTTCAATTACGCTGTAGCCAACGGCTGCAATATTCTCTGCTGGCGTATTTCAAAGAAATTCGATTGAGCCGAATTGTACAAGAACCGATTTGACGAAGCAGTCGTCAAGTCGAGAAAAAATGCCAGACCAGTATTTGAGTTTATACGCCGTACAGCCGTTTCGAGAGCGAACGCGACCAAGACGCGTCAATCGCGGCTGTACGCTGCGACCTTTCCCAATTCGGCAATCTATTCTCGCGAATCGGCGCCGTGGTCAGCGGAATTCCCGAATCAACGCCATTGGAAAATAGAAGAATGACTGTTCCTTGACCCCGAGATACTTGAAGAAAACCTAATGTTCGATTTGCCCGACGGGGTTATCGAAAAGCCATATGGATACAAGGAACTAGGAGTAGATTCCTTTTCGTACTATGCGAGTATCGGCCTAGGCCATGAAGAGCAAAGACAATCATTGGAAATCTTTGCTGAGAAAGTTTTGCCCGCGTTCAACTAGCTGAGAAAGATTTCATAATCGGCTACGATCAGAGATCTCTCGCGTTGCCGCAATTCAACGAGAAATTGAAAGTCGCCGGATTTGTATAGGGCATAGGTCGAAAAGAGAGCGCGTTAATCAGGGTTCCGAATGTTCGAAGTGACCGGCTTGAGGCAATTGCCGCAAAGCGGCTACGAATACCGAACTGCCTTCTGAATGCAGCTCTCGTTAAAGGAGAAATCCATAGATGCGCGACCGGTGGACGATTAGTCGTCAATCCGCTTAAAGCGGAGGGCGCAAGACACGCCTTCGGATTGATCGGTTCGGCGACCTTGGTGATATTCGATGCGCTATCCGATTGTGAAGAATCCGAATTTTGGCTGCTCACGACGAGCGAACGGGAGCGAATTTGGCGGACGGGTATGCAAAGGCTTCACGAAACGCGAGCGTCGTCTTGGCTGTTCGGAACGGGCCCGGGGCAACGAAACAAGTAACCGGACTGGCGCAGGCCAAGGCACCATTTTCGCCTTTGGTATTTTGGCTGGAGCTCTTTCTTCCGAGCACTTGTATCGAGATGCATTCCTGGAAGTGGACTAGCAGGCACTCTTTGCTCCCGTTACGAAGCAAACATTCACTGCAACGCGAACGAATAGACTTTCGGAATCCAAAAATCAGGCGATTAGATTTGCCACGGCACCGCGCCAAGGACCGGTTCACGTCAACTGTCCGAAAGATATTTTGGCGGCATCCGCCGCTCCGCAATCGGTTCCAAGTTTAAGCCGCGAAATTGTTCGCCACAGGTCGCTTGCGAATTCGAACGCGGTTAAGGAAGCGGCGGCGACTATAGCGAAATCGAAGAGGCCCGTAATTTCAGCTGGCGTGGAAACAAAATACTTAGGAAGCTGAGAGGAAACCAATTCACAGTCTGAATCGATAAATTGCCTTGGCGTTGCATCGCCGGGGCAAGGCGACTGCATACCGTTCGGATATCCCTCGTATGCCGCGCAAATTGGGCCTCGCGGCACCCCGGTGGACGCGCGACTGGTGAAAGAGGCCGACGCGCCCACCGCTGCCGATCAGTTGATGAATGCGATTGTAGCAATAGATTGTCGCGAGCATTCAAAATCGTGGACGGAGTCATTCCGGCACAAATATCGCGCCTACTTTTCAAGGCGCAACCGAGATGCGGACGTTGATAGCGTTCCGACCCGTTTTTCCGTGCTTTTTAGTCTCTACGAAGCGATTTGCCTAATAATTCGATTGTAACCCTCGACGCTCGCACGCTTTGCCTGCAGTCGACGGACTCTTTGGACCACTGCTTTTCGAAAGTTTATTTACGCCGCTTGACTTTGGCTTGGTCGGATTTTCCTTCGAGTGCGGTCAAGGAGTCAAATGAGCCTGTCCCGAAAGTCCAGTATTACGCCCTATCGGAGATGGAGGATTCGGCATGACAATTTCAGAACTATCGACGCGGTCGATTTGGGAAAAAAAATGGTCACGATTGTCTTGAACAACGGCTGCTGGGGAGCGGAAATGCCTATCAGCGAGGTTATTTGGGAGAACGCTACATATGTGCTGAAGTCTCAAGTCTACCATTCGACAAGCTGGCTGAGTAGCACGGCGCGGTCGGGTATCGCGCCGAGACAAACTTTCAATTGGTTGAGGCAGTTTCGTCAGTTCTTGAAGCGGACAAACCCGCTGTCATGGACATAGCGGTCTACCCAGCGACTCAGTTTAGTTTTCGCCGAGACAGCTTTCAGCATCGCTCAAACCGAACTTATGAAACGTTTTTAGACTCTGATTGGCGGAAAAGACCGGAGATTTGCATCGCTACCTTAAATTTTCATGGCCGCTACAAGTCGATTGCGTGTCAAAGGAAAGTCTACCGGCTTTTCACAATTCCAGCGATTCGCGAAAGTTATCGAGAAGTCAATTTACGAGTTTTGGTTTTTGTACTCGAGTCCCCGTTTTCGGCAAAACTCCTAGCCTGAGGGCTACTTCGGAATAGCCGTCCGTCAGGTCGCCGTCGCCGTTGCGAAATAGATCCTTGTCCAGTTTCCGTCCGGATTTAATGTCCCAAAGCCGGCAAACATCCGGCGAAATCTCGTCTGCAATGACAAGGTGGCTAAATTCCGATTGCCACACGCGTCCGAATTCAAGAACGACTTCAACCAAACGCATCCCGGCTCCGGCCATCATACCAGCCAAAAAATCGTTGGCGCGAAGCGCCATTGCCGTCATGTCTTCCATTTCAATCTGAGATGCCCAGCCGAAAGCGACAGCATGCTCCTCCGTAACCGCCGGATAACCGAGTTTTTCATCCTTCAATGCGAATTCAACGATGGGGTTGGGTAAAACTTTGCCTTCTTCGATGCCCAGTCTCGCGGCCATGGACCCAGCCGCGCAATTTCGTACGGCAACCTTAAGCGGAATCATCTCCGCTAAGACGACCAGTTGGTCGCGCATATTCATGCGCCGCAAAAAGTGTGTCGGGAGTCCGACCTGAGCAAGCGATGCCATGAAATGTTCCGAAAGCCTGTTGTTGAGTACGCCTTTCCCTTCGAAGACGGCTCGCTTTGCTCCGCCGAATGCGGACGCGTCGTCGCGAAATCTCAGAATGACTGCATTGGCCACCTGGCTCTCATAAATTGATTTTGTCTTGCCTCGAAATATGAGTTTTTGCTTCGCCACTGGAACTCCAATCGGTAGCCGGACGGATTCGAAACGAACTAACCCCCGGTCTATAGTCCAGTCTATGCAACCGGGCAAGTCTCACCCGGGTAGAGGGCAAATGCTGAAGGCAATCGGAACATTGGGCTCTTGATCAAGAATGAAATGAAGAGGCCTTGCCTAATTCGTTCTTTCGTCCACGATTTTCCGATGGCCTGACGCTGCGCGAACGTTTCTGTTCACGTATATGTCAAACTTATCGCAAAACGATAAGACCAAACATTCGATCAAATACTCCTTTTCGAGTTCTGTCGTTAGCAGTATGCTAGTTCGCCAACAACCTTTGCAGATAGGCAATTTGATATCAAGGGACCGTTGGATTGCTGATTGATTCCTTCGCTACAACCTCAATTTAACACGGAATCTGACGGTTCCTACTTGCAAAAAATGTTGACGGTCATGATTCCAATACCAAATTCGCAGGTTCTTGCGTGCGCTGATTGCGTGAATGCCATTTCGCGACGGCTCGACCTTCGTGAGCGGAGGAAGCATTCGAATGTTCCGTATTCTACTAAATCGGCGAAATTAGCGATTGAAATGGAGATGCACGAGGTCGTCCTCGCATCACGATATGGCTTGGCACGGCCGTGCAATCATGCGTAGCATTGATGCCGTAGGCCTCGCGATATACATGACTCGCTGCGATGCCGGGAGCGTCGGAATCGCGGTTCGCGGCGATTACTGTCGACGTCCTACGAGTAGTTTTTTGCGAAACATCGGAATTTGATGGCGAAATATTCCCCTGGATCGAAAAGAATCTGGCAATGCCTGTCCGATAGGAGGCTTTTATGATTTCGCGCTATTCAAGGCCCCAAATGGCCAAAATCTGGTCGGACTCCGAAAAATACAAAATTTGGTACAGTATAGAAGCCGCGGCTAGCGAAGCGATGGCGCAACTGGGGCAGATACCGGAGGAAGATGCAGCGGCAATACGCAGAATTGATACTGATTTCGACCTGGCTCGAGTCAAAGAAATCGAACGCGAAACCAAACACGACGTTATAGCGTTCCTTACGTATCTCGCCGAAAAATCGGGAACGAACAGCAGCCGGTCCCTACATAGGGGCATGACCTCGTCCGACGTAGTTGATACGTGTTTCAACATTCAACTAAGTCGCGCCGCCGATCTTCTTCTAGAGGATCTAAGAGCATTACTTGAGGCTTTGAAGGAACGGGCATTCGACTACAAGTATACAGTGTGCGTCGGCCGCAGTCACGGAGTGCATGCGGAACCGACGACATTCGGCCTTAAATTAGCTCAGGCATACGCGGAAATGGCGAGGAATCAATCGCGGTTGGCGACGGCTAAACAAGAAATATCGACAGGCGCAATTTCCGGCGCGGTTGGCACGTTCGCGACCGTCGACCCAAGAGTTGAAGAACATGTGTGTCGAAAATTTGGATTGAGACCGGAACCAATTTCAACGCAGGTCATACCTCGAGACAGACATGCGATGTTTTTTGCGGTTCTGAGCATAATCGCGGCATCGGCCGAACGCCTAGCCGTGGAATTCCGCAATTTACAAAGAACGGAAATTTTAGAAATCGAGGAGAGTTTCTCTTCGGGACAAAAGGGTTCGTCGGCGATGCCGCATAAGAAAAACCCGATATTGTCCGAAAACCTGACTGGACTTGCGCGACTCATCCGATCCTATTCGGCTCCCGCGATGGAGAATGTAGTACTTTGGCACGAAAGGGATATTTCGCATTCGTCTGTTGAACGGGTTATCGCCCCCGACGCAACAATTGCGCTCGATTTCGCGCTGGCGCGATTGACAACGGTTGTTCGGCAATGCGTTGTCAGGCACGACAATATGAAAAAAAATCTAAGCAGGCTTAACGGGCTAGTTCACTCCCAGAATGTTTTGCTTTCTCTGACAGACATGGGAATAAGTCGAGAAGCGGCATATAGCGCGGTTCAACGCGTAGCCATGACGACTTGGAATACGGGACTCGACTTCAAGCAGGCACTTCAAACCGACGAATTCGTATCCTCGGTTCTGGATATTTCCGAGTTGGAGGATTGTTTCGAGATTGACCGCCATCTTGCTCACATTGACCAAATCTTCGAAAGAGTTTTCAAATCATAGTTGAAGGCCAAAAAGAACGCTGTCTCTTACACCCGATTAGTCGTGTAATTCTGCGCTTCCAAGCGGATTGCGGTCGGGAACGCTCGACGAATTCAGATTTCGTTGATTATCTGGTCCCTGGCGGCGGCGAAACATTCTTCCATTTTTTGACGGATTTCAGACTCGTTGGCGATTTCGCCCAGGTCGCCGGCCAATTTGCGATAGACATCTTCCTGCCCCACCTCTTCCAAGTCAGAAATTACAACTTCGCGTGCGTAATCATCCGCGTCAGAACCCGACTTTCCCATTAGTTCAGCAGCCCAAAGACCGACTAGTTTGCATCCTCGGGCCTGCACCTTGAATTGCAATTCCTCGTCTCGGGCAAATCTTTTCTCGAATGCATCTTCTCGATCTTTGAAACTATTCATTAGCGGCTGCTCCAATTTTGTATAATGCCAATCATATGTTCAGTACGACGTGCAAGTGCAAGTGCGGCCCAGCAATAATCCGACTATTTGGCCATTTAGAAAATACTTAGGCAAGAAGCACAAGGGGCAACCTCCCAGAAAGTTCGATTTATAGCGCAGCGCTTTGCATTTCAAACGCAAGAGAACTCGATGCCCGAGTGGCGGCTTTGCCGATGAGAAAGGAACAGGCTAGTTGATATACGCGTCAGTGCCGATATCTTGCGACAATGCCATTTGGGCAAGGTGAGATTAACGGATACCTTCATGGCTAGGCATCCTGCCCGCGAACACTGAAATTACATACTTCCGGGAACGGTAAATTCACTGCTGCCTCGGTTTAAAACGGTTGCTGGCATGTATGCGTAAAATTGACTCTTTCTAAAGTGGAATGGATCGCTCAAAAATCTGTCGCCCTTCCCGCCGCGGCACCGAATTCGCTGCATTAGCAAATATTTGCTTTCGGACACTCGCAGTACGTATTTCACTTAATGGATTGAGTGTTTTCGCGATTCGAGACTCAGTTGCTCTTCGAAAAGATGTACTGGACTTTGCCATAAGCAGTTGCAATCGATAGAATCGAGTCGGATTCGGAATCTTCGGGTGCGCCACAAATTGACGAAGCAATCTACAAGGCATATTGAAGGCTGCGGCAATTTGGGCTGCGTCGCCGAAATTTGCCGGTGAGCGGGGAATGTAGCTGGGATTGGACATTAAAGGTAAGCCCCAAGGATCTTTTCTGGCCTTATTCGGTTCGGAGCCAGCGGACTTGGCAACTTGTCGCGATGATCGGAACTAATGATCGGCTTGCACCGAATAGCGGGCGACTTTCGCGGCCAAGCGCGATCAAGACAGGTACCGAAATCCCGGTCACGACTCTGTCCAATTTAGTCTACCGGTTGAACGAACAAACGATCATTGACAACATCTCTCTGCGATTAAGCGAAAAGCGTATTGGATTGGTGGGATGCAATGGATCGGGCAAATCAACTTTGGCTCGACTTATTTGCGGCCTGATTAAGCCGACATCGGGTAAGATAATTGTCGACGGCATCGACGTATCGAAAGACCGTAAATCTGCGATCGAAAAAGTTGGCATCATATTTCAGAATCCGGACCACCAAATAATATTTCCAACTGTTGAAGAAGAAATCGCATTCGGGCTGTCGCAAACGGGCCAATCCGACTCCGAAGCGAGGAAAGAAGCTAGAGATTTTCTTTCTGCATTCGGAAAAGGGGACTGGCGCGACAAACCTGTGCATGCGCTGTCGGAAGGCCAGAAACATCTCGTGTGCTTGCTTTCGGTACTTGCAATGAAGCCGCAACTGATAATTCTGGATGAGCCGTTTTCTGGACCTGACCTGCCGACAACGCGCCGCTTGCTTCGCTACCTCGAATCTTTGAAAGAGGCGATCTTGCTAATTACACATGATGTTTCCTTTTTAACCGGGTTTGATCGCATCATTTGGATTGATGCCGGTAGGATATTGATGGATGGCGCACCGGAAAAAGTTTTAGACGAATTCTTAGGAACGATGGAACTCCGAGGACAATCTGATGATTTCACTGATTTCGCCGGTTAAGACTCGATTTCACGACGTTCCGGCGGGACCGAAGCTTTTGGTATTGTGCTTTTTTACCGCCGTTCTCTTTTCCGCCGATTCTGCGGCCACTCACGTATCGGCTGTTGCCGTAGTCGGCCTTTTGTACATTTTGTCGGGTTCCCGATTCCTTATTGCCGGCCTGCGTGCTCTTATTCCTCTTTGGCCGTTTCTAGCGGTGATTGCGGCATGGCACTCTTTTACTGGAACGCTCGTTTCCGGATTCGAAATCGCTGCGAAACTGCTCGCGGCAGTCGGGTTGGCGAATTTTGTAACGATGACGACAAGGCTCGACGACCTACTAGGATTTGTTCAAAGACTTACATCGCCGTTTCGCAAATCTCGCCAAGGGTTAAGCGGGCTGGATCTGGCGGTCGCGTTGGTCGTGCGATTTACTCCGACTCTTGCGCGAAAGGGCCAAGCACTAACGCTGGCTTGGAAGGCACGTTCAACTCGACAGCCCAATTGGCGCATAGTTGTTCCATTCACGCTGACGGCAATAGACGATGCCGAAAAAGTTGCGGAAGCGATACGCGCCCGTAGCAGAGGTTAGCCCATGAAAACAATGCAGAAATTCTCGGAGCGAGACATTGCGCTCGTCTCGCTTTTTACCGCTTTCGTTGCGGCGCTCGGCCTTGTTCCCACGGTCATGCTAGCTTCCGGAGTGCCGATCACGGCTCAGAGCCTTGGAATAATGCTATGCGGAACTGTATTGGGTTCAATTCGCGGATTCGCAGCGGCCGGACTATTCGTTTTGCTCGTCGCACTCGGTCTGCCATTGTTGGCCGGAGGCCGGGGCGGATTAGGATTGTTTGTCACTCCTTCGGCCGGATTTTTAATTGGGTTTCCCTTTGCGGCATTTGCGATTGGTTGGATCGTTGAGAATACCAAATCGGTTGGGCCTTTCTGGGCAACCGCCGGCGCTTCGATCGCTGGAGGCGTGGTTTTGCTTTATATTCCTGGCATCTTCGGGATGGCTTTCGCTATTGAAAAATCGCTCGCTGAAGCTGCCGTTTTGGCTCTTCCCTTTGTTCCCGGAGACATTTTGAAAGCCGTTCTCGCGGGTCTAGTGACGTCATCTCTTTTACGCATGAGACCTGAGAGCGTAATTTCGCGGCGAATCTGACGGATGATAAAAGAATTGAAGTTTACGCTTTAACATATTGTTTTAGCTATACTGTCGGAGCATGAATATCCAACATACATTGGAAGTTAGGCTTCGCAAATTGGCTTATTGACAGCTTTGCCGACATCGGAGTCTCGATAGGCGCGATGATACCGTGTTGCGGGGAGTGGCGGCGCAAATTTGATACGGGCAGGAAGTTTTCTAAAGAAACTCAAGTTGATCGAATTCGCTCGTTTCTTCTCAAAAAGCCTTTTCAGGTACCTAGGTCGAGTTGCGTTCTTTCACTCGGAATTCTCTTCCGACAAGCAAACCAAGACTAATTTCAACGGATGCGAAGGTTAGCGGGGCGCACGCTGCACGCTCGCGATTCGATTCAATCTAATTGGCGCGACTGTGAATAGTGGCCGGCGCCATGCATTAGTGTTGCTGAATATTAGATTCGTGAAAGTCAAGAAATTCGTTGACGGCATGCCATCTTGATCGGCAGGCCGGGGCAGAAATCATGCCGAAAAAATATTATCCGCTAGGCTTTTCCTAATCGTTTCCACATAAATAATTGACGCTAGGCACACGCGGTTAGCATGCGATAGTGAATTCAGCATGCATTATCGATTTGCGATTGCGCGGGCAGCCATAGTGCGGATAGTCGATTCAATTCGGAGATCTGTTCATGCCCTGTATTCAATATTGCTTTTTAGAGGAATCTACTCGTTCAGATCCAAGCAACATTGCCGTGCCAAGCCCGCCCGCAGCGGCAATGGCCGCAAGCCCGCACGATTGCGGTTCGTTCAATTCGTGGAACAAGCGTACGGCAAGGATAGCACCAGAAGCGCCGATCGGATGGCCGCGTGCAAGTGCGCCGCCGCGCCTGTTGACTATGTGCTCATCCAATCCCGATTCAGTCACGCACGCGATTGCTTGACATGCGAATGCTTCCATAATTTCGGCGGAATGCAATTCCCCCTGGGCGATGCCAGCCAATTCAAGCGCATGACGGATAGATGCGACAGGAGCTAGCCCGGGTTCCTTTGGATCGCCGCCAAGCATCGCCGATGACAGGATTATTGCGGCGGAAGTGCAATTCCGGGCAATATTCTCGGAAACAACCAGGCACACCGCTGCTCCATCTGCCTCAGGCGCCGTATTGGCCGAAGTCACATTTCCGCTGATAGTTTTTGCGCGCCGGCATGTTGCCATAGAAAGATTTCGGGGATAGCTGTCCTCCTCTAGCGATGTTCCCGGAACTTCTACGATTTCACTTCGCAAACCCAATCGGGAATCCATGGCCTTTCGATGGCTTTCGACCGTCCATGCGTCTTGCCGTTCCTTGGAAATCATTAATCGCTCGGCAACTTGATCAGCGGCATCCGGCAATTCAGGGTCGTCGCGCGGCCAAGGGGTGAACGGTGGCCGGTCATAAGAAACAGGCGCTCTGCCGTCATTGAAGGTCTTGCTTCGAATTGGTCTTCTCGAATAGCTTTCCGCGCCTCCCGCCAATACGATTTCTGCGGCACCGCATTTGATAACCGCGTCGGCAACCAAAATGGCATCCAGGCCGCTGCAGCACTGCCGGTCGATTGTTAGGCCGCCGACGCGATTGGGAAGACCGGCACGCAGACTTGCCAGCCTCGCGGGATTGCCGCCTCCGCCGATTGCGTTTCCAAGTATGAATTCGTCTACCTCGGCGGCAGGGATTTTGGCGTCGTTAAGAACCGCCTTCGCAACGGGGGCTGCGAGCTCGTGAATTTCCGCGGCGCTCAGGGCACCGTTTCGAGGTGCAATCGGAGTTCGTCGTGCCGCGACGATATAGCTGGAGGAACTCAAATTTCCTCGCCGGCTGCCAAACGGTTCAAGAAATGGTAGTCGGTTTTTCCTGACTGCAGCAGCGGCCATCGGCTTAGGCCGATGATCATTCTTGGCGAGACGAGCGGGCCGAATTTTACCCGGCTGGACTTCAACAATATTTCGCAGTTCGAATTGCTGTTCCGCCCGTAGACGAACGCGACGAATTTATGCCCTCGAACGGGATCTTCGATCGGAACGGCTGCCGCGTTTTCTATTCCTTCAAATTCGAGCAAAAAATCTTCAATCAACTCTGGATGAACGTTTTGGTCGGCAACAGTTACCATTCGGTCTTTTCTTCCAACTATGTAAAGATTGCCTTGGCTGTCCTGAAAGCCGATTTCGCCAACCGTCAAAAATCCGCTATTGTCCCATCGAGTAGCGTCCGAATCACCGTGTGAATATCCCAGGAAAAGGTAGGGGCTTCTCACCCAGATCTCGCCCTCGGTGCCGAATGGAACAGGAACGTCTCGATTGTCGCGGATTTCAATTTCAGTTCTTGGGTAGGGTTGGCCGACCGAACCGCTTGGCGAAAATTTGCTTGCGGTCGCGACAAAACTCGTTTCGGAAGTGCCGTAAAATTCCAGAACTTCGGCATTGGAAAAGATGCGACTAGAAATTTCCGAAGTCGCGATGTCGAGCTTGGCACCGCCAACTAGCACGTACAGAACGGAGTTTAATGCTTTTTCTCCCCCTTTACGATGTGCGTTCGCAAGGAGCCGAAGCTGCGTAGGAGTCGCGAATATGTGCGTCACTCTTCTTTTCGAAAGTTCGGAAAGCTGAAAGTCAGGACGAAATCCGCCTAGTAGAAGAAGGTCGGCGCCGTTGTGCAGCGCTTCAAGCGCCCCGTATAAAGACAGCGAATATCCCAGTAGCCCTAAAATGGCGAATTCTGAATCAGTGCTGATATTCCAAAGCTCAGCGTTTACTTCAAAACTTCGCAGCCAAGATTCGTGGGTTCTGCAAATCCATTTAGGCGAACCTTGACTTCCAGAACTCAAACACATGAAGACATTTCTGTCGCCGCTCTCTCCGGCGATATGCAGATCTCTTAAGGAACGACTTCGCAAGCCGGCATGATGGCCAGCAGGAATCAATCCAAAGGGCCTTTCTTGTCGAATTGCATCAAAAACTTGCGCCAACGCCAAAACCGAATTCGAGTCGCCTATAATCGCCGTTTTTGAGCATTCTTGATCGCTCGGCGCCGATACCAAATTTCCCACGACGTGGGAATCGCAAGCGTCGCCGTTAGCGGATCGTACTTTCGATTTTGAATGCCAGCGAAATCTGCCCCTTGATTTGCAGAATTCAGAATTTGGCAGCGAGCTATCTCTTTCTGCCTGCTTCATCCTATCCTAGACCGCCGCGAAAAGGAAGGAAAATTGAAAGGAACAATTCCTGCAAGTCCGAACCTTTGATCGCGAAATTGGAAATAAGCATTGATTGCCGTTACAGGCGCTTAAACTGGATATTGGCATCGGAATCTTAGCTAGATCGGCTAATCTGGGACTCCGGCGTTCGAGACGCTTCCGCAATTGCCGCCTAAGGAGCAATCGAATTTCGGGAGTTTTCGGCAAACTCCAGATTCAAAGCAATTCGATTTCAATAAACGCGAACTCAGTGCCGGAGTCATTAATTACATTGTGCTCAACACCTTCGCGGCGAAAATATGGCTTTCCCTTAATTAGGTGCGAGATCGTTTCCTTGCCGTCGTTGTCAATGATTTTGAGATTTCCGGTCGTTAGCGGTACGATTACGTAGTCGTGTTCGTGACGATGGTGCCCGGTTTCCGCACCTACGGTGAAATTCCACTCCGTAACCCTGACAGTATCGTTTTCGATTTGGATTTGCGGTGTCGCTGTCGGCACTTTGCCCTCCTTGCTGGCCACTTGGAATCATTGCCCGATTTACGGTCTAACTGCGCTGGTACTGCAAATTCGCGAGTACCTGCCTGCCGATTACGAAGATCGGCGAACTACCGATTAGTCGATTTGCGAATCGAACGACAATCATTTGAGCCTTCCACCCTCGTTGTACGGCGCGACCGGATTCAAGTAGTCATTCTAAATGGTTGGACATACTTTAGACCGGTGTCCCAAGGGAAAAATATCCATGTGTCCTGGCTGACTTCGGTGATGAAGGTATCTACGAGCGGGCGGCCCTTGGGCTTGGCATAAACAGTGGCAAAATGGGCTCTAGGATAACGCTCGCGAACGACCTCAAGAGTTTTTCCGGTATCCACCAAGTCGTCGACGATCAGAATTCCTTCGCCGTCGCCTGTGATTTCTTTGTCGGGATATTTTAATATCTCAACACCTACATGCAGTTGATGATCATAGGATTTGACTGAAATTGTATCGACCGTTCGAATACCGAGTTCCCTTGCGATTATCATTGCCGGAGCCATTCCTCCCCGTGCGATCGCGACAAGCGCCTTCCATTCGACTTCCGAGGAATTGTTGCGGTCGAGGCGCCACGCTAACGCTCTGGCATCACGATGCAATTGGTCCCAACTTACTACAAAACTCTTTTCGTACCGTTCAGGTTCGTTCATGGATTTCGTCTGCTAACTGCGTCGATGTCTGGCGCATCAGGCCGCTTCATGCCAACTACGTGATAGCCGGCATCGACATGCACGATTTCTCCTGTTACGCCGGACCCGAGATCGGAAAGCAAAAACAACGCCGCTCTTCCGACTTCGTCTTGGTCTACATTGCGCTGAAGGGGAGAATTCAACTCATTCCATTTCATGATATACCGAAAATCGCCGATCCCCGACGCCGCTAGCGTCTTTATCGTTCCTGCCGATATCGCATTGACACGGATACCCGATCCGCCCAAGTCGGCGGCCAAGTACATGATTGACGCTTCCAGTGCCGCCTTTGCCACTCCCATGACGTTGTAATGGGGCATGACTTTTTCCGCGCCGTAATAGGTCAACGTAAGCAAAGAACCGCCATTCTTCATGAGATTTTCCGCCCGGCGCGCAACGGCTGTAAATGAATACACGGAAATATCCATGGACATGCTGAAGTTGCTACGAGAAGTCTCGACATATCGGCCCCGCAACTCGGTCTTGTCGGAAAAGCCGATCGCGTGCACTAAAAAGTCAAGACGGCCCCACTTGGATCCAAGTTGCTCGAACAAGGCGTCTATGGAGGATTCGCTGCTGACATCGCATTCCATGAGTAAAGCGTCGCCGAGCGATGCTGCGAGCGGCGCTACCCTTTTGCGAAACGCTTCGCCTTGGTAGGAAATCGCAAGTTCTGCGCCGTGCGCCGCGCAAGCTCGCGCAATGCCCCAAGCGATTGATTTACTGTTTGCCACGCCCATGATCAGGCCGCGCTTACCCTCTAACAAGGCCGTTGGCATCTTCATTTCCACGCACTTTTCCCGCTTGAGTTCCATTTATGAGAAATAATATCCTTCTTCAATACCTTAGAGCCAAATGCGGGAGCCGCAGTGATGTCGGCGCTATGGGTCACTATCAATTGGCAGCGAACCTGCGCTGATGCCGAGTGCAGATCCGTCCCATCGCGCAATCTTCGCTGGAAATTATGTAGAATTAGCTCGGCAATCGGTCGGATATTCAATGAGATAGTCATACGGAGCAAAAAATCCTCACTCGAGGCGAAATGTTTACATGCGGCACGATTTTTCTTGTTTTTTAAACGAAACTAAGCGACTATTGTACCCGAATATGCATGTAAATAACTCGCTTGGCTGATTCCAAGCGGTTTGGAGTTGACAAAGTGGATCATCAGGAAAAGGTAACGGGTCGCGTAAAGTGGTTCAACGCGTCGAAGGGCTTCGGTTTCGTCGTAACCGATGAAGTCGGTCCCGACATTTTGTTGCATGCGAATGTTCTCCGAAATTTCGGCCAGGGCACCGTTACTGAAGGGGCAATTGTTGAAATTTATACACAGGAAACGCCTAGGGGAATTCAGGCTACGGAAGTTCTTTCAATAACGCCACCTTCTGACGCTCCAGTAACGGAAGGCATGAGAACTATCGATTTCGCCGATTCGGCAACTATTGACGCGCCGCTGGAACCGGCGCGCATTAAATGGTTCGACAAACTTCGCGGTTTCGGATTTGCCAACGTGTTCGGCTATCCGGAAGACATATTCGTGCACATGGAGACAGTCCGACAAAGCGGATTTTCGGATCTGCAGTCGGGCGAAGCGTTCTGCATTCGAGTTGTCGAAGGTCCGCGCGGAAAAATGGCAGCGGAAATTCGCAATTGGGAGGCGGCTATTTCGGAAATGGAATAGCGTGACGCTACGTACCCGCTCCCTTGGCTCAATATTTGGTGCCCCTTCGTTGCTAGCCGTCGCATGTTTCTCGATTTGGTTAATCGTTTCAACCGCGAACGCCTGCGAGACTGGCGTCGCCGAAATTCGAGGCGAGTGGGGCTCGGCGCGATTCCGCGTCGAAGTCGCGGATAGTGAGGATGAGCGGCGGCGCGGATTGATGTTTCGAGAGCGCCTTCCAACTCAAAGCGGAATGCTGTTCCTTTACGAGCGTCCTGGGCCGGCGAGCTTTTGGATGAAAAACACCTTAATTCCACTAGACATAATTTTCCTCGGCGAATCGGGCGCGGTTAAATTTATTCACTCGAATGCGAGGCCGGGTAGCCTTGCCCCAATAACCGGCGGGGACGGCATTTTGGCGGTTCTCGAGATAAATGGAGGAATGGCGGATCAATTAGGGCTTGGGATCGGTTCACAACTGAGGCATCCGAAAATGCCCCAGTCCAAGGCAATTTGGCCTTGCGATTAATGCGCGAGTGTACCAGTTTAAATTAAGACGCGCATAATTCGGCGGGGCGTGGCGCAGTTTGGTAGCGCGGCGGTTTTGGGAACCGCAGGTCGTTGGTTCGAATCCAATCGCCCCGACCAAATTCCAATTGTACCGGACAGTGGAATTCAACCGATTTTTGCATGCAAATGCAATTGAATGACATGTGAGGTGCGTATCGTCCATCGTTCAGCGAATGGCAGAGGGCCGGATGCGGCGACCGTTGTTCGCGCATTTTCCTGAAAGTCCTTTCGTCTCTGTCGGTCGAAGTTGTTCGCAGGCCGCACTAAAATAGGAGTTGCCGGCAGCGCTTCATTGATCGCCGGGACGTTCGTCTGGCCGATTCAGCCTGCAAAAATTTTGGTTGACAACAAACTTTGAACCCTGTCTATTGGGGGTTCACTAAGACAAAACGCGATATTTAGAATCTGAGACCTCAGATTCCGAATGCGTGCCGGCAGCGAAACCTGACGGAATCTTGGAGGGGCGAGCATGAAGATTTCGCGGCGATTTACAAAAGCTGGATGCGACCCGTATGACGGAATCGAGTTTGTCGTGACCGATTCCGAAATTCGCAGCACCGACGGTTCGCTGGTCTTTGGTCTTTCCAACATAGAAATGCCTCAAGCGTGGAGTCGCAACGCCGTCGACGTCCTAGCGCAAAAATACTTCCGTAAAGCCGGAGTGGCTGCGAAGCTACGCAAAAAGATCGAAAATGACGTTCCGGAATTCCTCTGGCCTTCGGAGCCGGACGAGGTGGCATTGAAGGGTCTTCCTATGGAGACGCAATTCGGCGGCGAGACTTCCGCAAAGCAAGTTTTCGACCGATTGGCCGGCACTTGGTCCTATTGGGGCTGGAAGGGAGGCTATTTCGATTCCGAAGAAGACGCGCGAGCGTTTTTCGATGAAAGCCGCTATATTCTTGCGACGCAGTTGGCGGCCCCGAATTCGCCGCAGTGGTTCAACACCGGATTGCACTGGGCTTATGGAATCGACGGACCGGGGCAGGGGCATTCCTACGTCGACTACAGAACCGGTGCATTGCAGATGTCTGCCAGCGCTTATGAACGCCCTCAGCCGCACGCCTGTTTCATACAGTCGGTCCGCGACGATCTCGTTAACGATGGCGGAATTATGGATCTTTGGGTTCGCGAAGCGAGGCTGTTTAAATTCGGTTCTGGAACCGGAACGAATTTTTCCAGTTTGCGAGGCGCAAACGAACCGCTTTCGAGCGGGGGCCGGTCGAGCGGAATGATGAGTTTTCTACGCATCGGCGATAGAGCCGCTGGCGCCATAAAATCGGGCGGTACGACGAGGCGCGCCGCAAAGATGGTCATCTGCGATCTAGACCATCCGGACATCGAAGAGTTCATTTCCTGGAAAGTCCGCGAAGAGCAGAAGGTCGCTGCACTCGTAGCCGGGTCGCTGGCGACCGAAAAAATGCTCAACAAGATTTTCAAGGCCGTTAATTCTTGGGAAGGCTCGCGCGAAAACGCTTGCGACCCGAAACAGAACAGGCGGCTTCGGCTCGAGATCAAGGAAGCTCGGTCAGCCATGGTCCCGGAGTCGTTTATTGGCCGCTGCCTGCAATATGCGCAACAGGGATATACTTCCATTGAATTCGACACCTACAATACCGACTGGCAGTCGGAAGCCTACTCAACCGTTTCAGGGCAGAATTCTAATAATTCGGTGCGCGTGACCGACGATTTCCTTCGGGCAGCGAGAAAGAATGAACCTTGGCAATTGTTACGTCGAACCGACGGTACTGTCGCCAAGGTCGTCGACGCCGGCGAACTGTGGGAAAAAATCGGGCACGCGGCGTGGGCAAGCGCCGACCCGGGCGTTCAGTACCACGACACGATCAATTCTTGGCACACGTGCCCGTTCGACGGCCCGATTAGAGCTTCGAACCCGTGTTCGGAGTACATGTTCCTGGACGACACCGCGTGCAATCTGGCTTCAATAAACCTCCTCCCGTTCTACAAGGACGGCCGATTTCGCACGGAAGACTTCAGGCACGTAACGCGCGTGCTTACCATGGCGCTCGAAATCTCGGTTCTAATGGCGCAATTTCCATCGAAGGAAATTGCTTTGCTTTCGCACCGCTTTCGAACACTTGGACTCGGGTACGCCAATATCGGGGGGCTGATTATGCGCATGGGTCTAGGTTACGACAGCGAGCAAGGACGCGCATTATGCGGCGCTTTGACTTCGATAATGTGCGGAACCGCCTATGCGACTTCTGCCGAATTAGCCGGCGAATTGGGACCTTTCGAAGGCTACGAAAAGAACGCCGGCATGATGCTGAGGGTAATTAGAAATCATCGGCGAGCGGCATACGGGAAAACAAGCGGATACGAGTCGCTCGCTGTGCTACCGGTTCCGCTGCGGGCCGAGGATTGCCCGGACTCGGATCTCGCAGCATTGGCAAGGGAGGCGTGGGATGAAGCGCTGTCGCTGGGCAAAAAGCATGGGTTTCGAAATGCGCAAACGACCGTTGTCGCGCCAACGGGTACCATTGCGCTCGTTATGGATTGCGATACCACCGGTATCGAGCCGGATTTTGCGCTTGTGAAGTTTAAATCGCTGGCGGGCGGCGGCTATTTTAAAATAATCAACAAATCCGTTCCAGCAGCACTTAATTCGCTAGGCTATTCCGAGGCCCAAATTCGCGACATCGTCAACTACGCGGTCGGACACGGCGAACTCGAAAATTCACCGGGCATCAACCACAATCTGCTCACCGCACGGGGATTTACCCAGGAAGCGATTTCCAAAATAGAAAGTAAACTAGATTCGGCTTTCGACATAAGATTTATTTTCAATCCTTCCAATCTCGGCCAAGATTTTTGCAGGAACGAGCTAGGCTTGACCGACGAAGAGATGGTCGACCCAAATTTCGACATGCTGTCGAGATTGGGTTTTTCAAACGATCAGATCGAGGCCGGTAACCAATATGCTTGCGGGACAATGACGCTGGAAGGGGCGCCGCACCTGTCAAAAGAGCACCTGCACGTATTCGACTGCGCCAACACCTGCGGCCGAAGGGGCACGAGGTGCTTGAGCGTGGAAAGCCACATACGAATGATGGCTGCTGCCCAGAGTTTTATTTCCGGCGCGATATCCAAAACCGTAAATATGCCGAATTCCGCAACAATCGAAGATTGCAAAAATGCCTACAGCCTTTCTTGGCAGCTTGGTGTCAAGTCTATCGCGCTCTATCGGGATGGTTCGAAACTTAGTCAGCCGTTGGCATCGGTACTATACGACGATATTGGCGAGGAAGGAATTCAGGAAGAGTCGGCCGAAGGAAGCGGCTCAAAAACGAACGGGCGCTGGAAAGAAGAGTACGCGCCGTCTACGCCAACGGCCAGTCTAGCGCAAAGGAGAATTCTTCCCACTCGAAGAAAGGGCTATACTCAGAAAGCCGTCGTAGGTGGACACAAAGTTTATCTTCGAACCGGAGAATATGAAGACGGAACGCTAGGCGAAATCTTCATCGACATGCACAAGGAGGGCGCGGGATTCCGCGCGATGATGAACAATTTCGCCATCGCGATTTCGCTTGGCTTACAGTACGGCGTTCCTTTGGAAGTGCTGGTAGATTCTTTCACATTTACGCGTTTCGAGCCTTCCGGGCTGGTTCAGGGCAATGATTCGATTAAGAACGCGACGTCGATTCTTGACTACATCTTTCGTGAGTTGGCGGTAAGCTACCTCGACCGTACGGACCTTGCTCAGGTCGTACCGGAAGGCGACATGATCACAGATCTCGGACGCGGCGAGGACAGTATCGACCCGGACGAGAACGGCGGGAACATGCGCGATCTAGTTCGAGAAGCCGTAATGAATATGGGGTCGCGCGGCTATTTGAGGAACAGAATTCAGCTCGAGGTATCAAATGGATCAAATAGGCGATCCGCCTCGATTCGAAAGAGCCAGTCCGTTTCCGAAGCGGAAATTGTTACGGGCAAGAGCAGGCGCGTCGGAGATTCATTAGAGAACGGTTTGACGGTCGTGAGCGAAAGCAAAGCGGCGGAGAGCGCATTGCTTGAAACCGATACCCGGAAATCCAATATGAGAGGATTCGAAGGCGACCCTTGCGGCGACTGCGGTAACTTTACTCTAATACGTAGCGGAACGTGCCTGTACTGCACGACATGCGGTTCTTCGACGGGTTGCAGTTAGCTTCAACTATAGTCGATCCAACCATCGAGAGTTGAACTGAACTGGATCGCACCAATTTGAATTTTGCGACGAAACGGAATTCGAATTGCCGAACAAGCCATATTTTGCTCCATCAATTGCAGGAATTCCAACGAAATTTTACCGAAAATCTGGTAGGTGACCAATCCGCCGGGAAATTATCTGCAACCGGCTAGCGTTTTGCAGCTGATTCGGCACCCGTTTAGTGAAATTGAGGCCTTGAAGTTTTTTCAATGGCTGTCGCTAATCTTTCGGCTGAAAGTAATGCGCTCGTATATCCTTGGCGGCGGCTCACCAACTCCCGATTTGCGCCCAGGTGTCGCCCTGAAGTCTGCTCGCGTCTCCTGACCAGCTACAGCATTTCCTTGGCGACCCGCTCCTTTTCCGGATCCAACCGGCGCGGTTTCGACGAGGCGTCCGAGCGTCGCTTGTCGAATTTCACTTGCGCGATCGCCCGGCCGTAATCCCGGTCGCCGCAGTTGCGGGAAATCTCAATGGCGACCGCGGACGAGCTCTGCTCGATCCCGGTCGCGTGACTTCTTGTCGACCAACAATTTGCGATAAATGCTTGAATCTACGGTTGCAGGTCTTAAGCCATTTGGATGAAAACACGAGGCATAGCGCATCTTCGCAGTTAGCAGAGTTGATCACCGCTTCGCGGCCAATTGGCAGCGTGTCGCTATCCGGTTTTCTTGACCGCGAAAAAATAGGGCCTGCCGGTGCATTTCAAAGCGACACATGGGAACAATTGAGGAGTTTCTTGGTGGATTAACCGAATGACATTGATGAATACTCTTGCCCCAACGCACGCGATACTCGCAGTTTTCGTCCGCTCAGTAAATGCGAAAAGCCCGCTAATTCATCCTCTGGAAATTCCGACAACGCCAGTACGAGCAATTTCGACCAGCTTTAGCGGTCGAACAAGGTCGGCGAACGCATCAATCTTCTCTGGCGTTCCGGTCAATTCAAATGTGAAGCTTTCCAAAGTCGAATCGACAACCTTTGCTCGAAAAATATCGGCAAGCCTTAGCGCCTCTACCCGGTTCTTACCCTTTCCCTTTATTTTAAGCAATGCGAGTTCGCGCTCGACGGACGGTCCTTCGACCGTCAAGTCCAAAACCTTTCTGACTGAAACGATACGGCCAAGTTGATTCTTGATTTGGTCGATTACTGCCGGTTTTCCGCTTGTTACGATCGTAATTCTGGACAAATGGCCTTCATGGTCGACTTCCGCTACCGTCAAGCTATCGATGTTGAATCCGCGGCCCGAAAAGAGCCCGATCACGCGCGCCAAGACGCCGGCTTCGTTGTCAACAATTATAGCCAGAGTGTGAGACTCTTGAATTTCGGTGATCGGACTGCGCAGGTCGTAAGCTGACTTGCGAGATGTTCCCGCCTTAATTCGCAATTCATTCATCATCCGATCTCCGCTAAACTAGGACCGCGCCCGACGCGCCGATCGATTTCTCTTCTACGTCGTCTCCAAGCCTCATTTTGTTGTGCGGTTCGCCGGACGGGATCATTGGAAAGCAATTCTCATGTTTCTCCACGACGCAGTCGAAAATAACGGGCCCGTCGTAGTCCAGCATTTCGGTAATAGCCTCGTCGAGATAGGACGGGTCAGAGATGGAAATCCCTTTGCAACCAAAAGCTTCCGCTAGTCGGACGAAATCGGGCAAAGCTTCCGACCATGAATGGCTGTATCTTTCGCCGTGCAGCAATTCCTGCCACTGCCGGACCATGCCGAGCCGCTCATTGTTCAATATGAACTGTTTGACAGGCAGGTTGTATTGAACTGCCGTTCCCATTTCCTGCATATTCATTAGCCAACTCGCTTCGCCGGCGACATTAATAACCAGTGACTCGGGGTGAGCAATTTGAACACCGATCGACGCTGGAAGCCCATATCCCATCGTTCCCAAGCCTCCTGATGTCATCCATCGATTTGGTTCATGGAATCCCATGAACTGGGCGGCCCACATCTGGTGCTGCCCGACCTCGGTAGTAACGTATCTATCGGTGCCGGCCGTGAGCGCTTCCAGTCTCTGGATGGCGAATTGGGGCTTTATCGTCTTTGTTGAGGGGCGATAGGCTAGGCAGTCTACCTTGCGCCATTCATCGATTTGCCGCCACCACTGGCGAATTCCTTCATGATCGGTTTTTTTGCCTCTAGTTCGCCAGACGTCTAACAATTCTTTCAAAACCCGTTTCGCATCTCCAACGATCGGAATATCGACATGAATCGCCTTGTTGATCGACGATGGGTCGATATCTATATGCGCCTTGCAAGAATCGGGGCTGAAATCGCTGATTCGTCCAGTAATTCTATCGTCGAATCTCGCTCCTACGTTTATCATCAAATCGCATCCGTGCATCGCAAGGTTTGATTCGTAGGTGCCGTGCATGCCAAGCATTCCCATCCAATGCTTGCCGGAGGCTGGGTAGGCTCCAAGCCCCATCAGCGTCGATGTCACCGGGAATCCTGTCTCATCGACGAGTTGCCGCAAATGCGCGCAAGCGCGCCTGCCGGAATTTATTACTCCGCCACCGGTGTAAAAAATAGGTTTCCTAGCGGATTCCATTTTCTCGGCAAGTTCCATGATCGCGCCCGCGTCGCCGCGAGTTGGCGGCCTATAGTGACTAGTGCGAACCTTGTCGGGAGGAGTATAGGTTCCCGATGCGAACTGTACGTCCTTAGGTATGTCCACCAACACCGGTCCGGGACGTCCCGTTTTCGCGACATGGAACGCCTGGTGAATTACCTCGGCCAGCTTGTCGGTGTCTTTGACGAGCCAATTGTGCTTTGTGCAGGGGCGAGTGATACCGACGGAGTCGGCCTCTTGGAACGCGTCAGTGCCAATCATGAAAGTGGGAACTTGCCCCGTTATGACCACGACGGGAATAGAGTCCATAAGCGCGTCCGTCATTCCCGTAACGGAATTAGTCGCGCCAGGACCCGATGTGACGAGAACTACGCCAGTCTTCCCGGTCGACCGCGCGTATCCTTCTGCCGCATGTACTGCGCCTTGTTCATGACGAACGAGAATGTGCCGAATATGGTTTTGGATCAAAATCTCGTCGTAGATCGGAAGGACCGCGCCTCCGGGGTAGCCGAATATTGTGTCGACTCCTTGGTCTATAAGCGCTTGCAAGACGATCTTCGCGCCGGTCATCGCTCGGGTCATCGTATTTAGCCTCCTAACAGGCATGCGGTAGAGCAAAAAAAAACCCCTTCTTGAGGGGCCTAAAGCGAGCTCACCTGAACCCAATCAGGGTTCGGCCCGCCGCGAACTCACTAGAACTTCCGCTCTTTTGTCTACGCATCTATCCATAATGCGCCTGACGATAATGAACCTAAAATGGCCTGTCAACATGTTTATTGCGCCTGCGTGCTTCCAATGCTCGGTTGCCGAGCGACCGCCGCGTCAATTCCGAATTTTGGCCGAGACGCGTTAGGCACAAGAGGCTGACGTTAGGTTTCCAATTAGAATTTTCCGAGCGCAACAATTGATCTTCGCAGATCGCTGGACCAATTGCGCAACGGAACCGAGATTTAGCCATCTATAAAATTGGTTTTGGGCCATTGGCAGCCCCGCCAGAATCCGAATTTTCGCGAGTGCTACTGCCATAGAGATTCGGTAATCGCTGCGATATTATTGGAACCGCAGACTATTCCGTAGAACTTCGCGGCTAAAATCCGGCATTCAATGCCGCTTTCGCCAAGCGAAAATCAAGGAACGGTCTTAGAGACACAAGTATTCGGCACCTGCGGCTAAGCAAGCGCCGATACGGCCGCCTGCATCTCCGTTTTTTCCTGAAGTTTGAATTGCGCGCCGATGCCGCTAGGTCGACGCGTCCGCAATTCATAGGAAGATCGATCGCCGATATCCGACCATTTGCCCGATCGCAGTGCCTCCAAGGCCGAGAATTTCGCCTTGTATCCCATTTTCTCGCTGCCAGGCACCCAGAATCCCAAGTAGACGTATTTCATTCCGTGTTCTTTCGCCAAGTTCACATTATCCAGAATCATGAAGGTCCCTAGCGAAGATTTCGGTCGTCCCGGGTCGAAAAAGGAATACAGCATGGAAAGGCCGTCGTCGAGAATGTCGACATGGGCCACGCCGACCAATTCCTTTTTCGCCTCCGGATTTTCGTGAGGCTGCCAGTATTCGACCAGTATCGAACGAGTTACGCTTCCGTCCACCATTTCGGAATAGTCTTGCCAGGTCATGCCTTCCATTCCCCCGGCTTTGTGACGGGAATTGAGGTAGCTAGTGAATAGTTCGTACTGGATTTCAGTTGGTTCAGAGGGCCGGATTATCCTTTTCAAGAAAGAATTTCGCCTAGCCGTCCTAAGCTGCGACTTTGAAGGCGCAAAATCGCAAACTCGTATTCTTACTGGAACGCACGCGCAGCAAGTAGGGCAGGCGTGCATATACATGATGTCTCTTGAGCGCCGAAATCCATGCTTCGCCAGCCTGTCGTTCATTTCGACGGAATTGCTTCCAGAAATTCGCGTGAAATATTTCCGCTCGACGCGGTTTGCGAGATAGGAACAAGGCAGTGGCTCGGAGATAAAATACGTCTGTCTCATTACGAGTCGAGGCCTATAGACAAGACGGAAATGTTACCGCGTCGCCGTTTCATAAGCGAATTCTGCGTTCTCTGTCAATTGTGCGAAACTCGCGCCTTCCGCGTCACGAGACAGCCGCGCGCAAGCGAAACGGAAGCTGAGCGACAGGAAATCACAGATTTCAGGATGTGTTGCTTCGAATATTTTACCGTTGAATAATGCGCTTAATGACCAAAAACCAACGAAGAACGGGCCACCGGAATGTGGCCCGCCTTTCTCGCTCGCCGTTAATCGTCGCCGGTCAATCGCTTGAGGCGTTGCGTTTGCGCTCTTCCATGAACTGGTCGAATTCCGCCTTGTCTTTGCTTTCCCTTAGCCTTTTGACGAATTCGTCGAATGCGGCTTGTTCTTCTTCCAACCGGCGAATGGTCTGTGCCTTGTAGTTGTCGAAGGCTACGTTGCCCGAAGACTTGAATCCCAAACCGGATTCACCGTTACCGAATATTGATTTCTTCCCTGCGAACATGCGCTTGCTCCAAATCATGTAGCCCAGTATTGCGAGACCGACCGGCCAGAAAAATACAAAACCAATAACCATTAGGGCTATCCAGGCGCCCTTGCCGCGCTCATCAAGCCAATTTGCGGCGGTTGACGGCCAGGTAGCTACTGAACCCATTTTCTTGCTCCTCATCTTGCTTTTATGTTAATGTGAGTAACATTAACAATCTAGATATATTTTAATCGTTGACGGAATCAAGCCCGAAACTAAGAATTTTCAAAAAATATCTTCGAGGCATCGGATATGGACAAACTAGCTGTATTTGAAGAGTGTCCGTCGAGCGCAATTGTACGCTCGAAACTTAGGATCGGAATTCAAAATCGTCGGAATTGCCGGTCAATTTTCGAGCAATCTAAGCACATCTCTTCGGTTCGGCATTGGATTGGTTGCTCCGAATCCTCGCGTAGACAACGCGGCGGCGGCGTTGGCAAAGACCGCGCACTGAAGCGGATTTCCGCCCGATGCGATTTCGGCCAAAAATGCGCCGTCGAAGGTATCGCCCGCACCGGTCGCGTCGACGGCGGAAACAGAATGAGGAGGGATTCGATTCCGATCGCTTTGCGTCGCCACTACCGCGCCTTCGTTGCCCAGCGTTAGCGCCACGATTTCGCATCCAAGCGAAAAAAAATAGTCGATCGCCTCGTCTGGATCGGAGAGGCCGAACAGCAATTCGACATCAGCAATTCCCGGTAGAGCTATGTCGCAATTTTGCAAGCCTCTGCGAAAAAGCTCTTTGGCCCTTTCCGGCGACAGGAGTTGGGGCCGGTAGTTTGGGTCGAATGAAATTTTAGCGCCAGCTTCCCGAGCGGTTCGCATAGCTGCGAATGCGGTTTCCGCCGAACCATCGGAGATAGCTAACCCGATTCCCGAAAAGTGGAAAATTTTCGTATTTCGAATAAGCGCAAAGGGCAGGGCGCTAGGAGTCCAATTGCAGCTGGCTGAACCGGCGCGGTAGTAGGTGAATTCGTGTCCGGACGGCCCGTGCGAAACAAAGTAAATTCCCGTGAATTCGCCCTCGACCAATGCTGCGCCAGACAAGTCAACCCGTTCGCGTCGCCAAAATTCTAAAAAGCTCTCGCCGAATCGATCGTTTCCGACTCTTGCCAGGATGCCGGCTGAAGCTCCAAGACGGGCAGCGGCGACGGCGCAGTTGGAAGTGTCGCCACCATGGGAAGGTAGGAACATTCCATCTTCCTGTTCGTTGAATTCGAACAGCGGTTCGCCAAAACAAAGGATTTCCGCAGACATTTTTTTCGCCATTTGATTTGTTCGGAAGCGAACTCAACCGGTACTTCGCGCCAAATTCGAACAAGCGCTTAGGAACTACATCTCAGTTCGCAAAGCGGCCCGCTTTGTTGCTCGAAGGGATCATATTCCGGCAATTCCCGTTAACTTCCTACTCGCTAAGTCGAAACTTTATTTGCAGGAATTTACGCGTCGGCGCGATAAGGCGCAAGAGTCGCCAACTACAAACACCCTTTGAGCGGCAACGCAAAAAAAGGCGTGTTCGGCCCGGCGACTTTGATGCCTGGGCTGACGGAAGCGGTTTGGCCCAATTCCTGCCGGTGCCCGTTCCCGTCGAATGCCGGCAGTTCGACCTCGTCGCCCGCTTGGCGTTCTTGACGCCGATTCTCTTCCACGCCCGCGTCTCGCTACCATAATTCGGCAGCGACCAGCGGCAGGGCAAGATATCGGCGAGGGTCCGCAATGCTGGCCGCCGTGCCGCGGCAGTCGCGTGTAGGCGGATTCGGTCGATCTGCGATTATGGCAATTTCTCTTGCCGATGCTCGCCGCGGAGCGGCGCAGGAGGCGACGCGACGTGCTCGTGCACCAACCAGCCTTATCAGAAATTGCTCATTCGGCTTGCGCACGCCTCGTTACATAGAAATTTGAATATGTGCTCAAGGGATGGAGGGATTCAAATTTGCCGCAATTTATTCCAAAATCGAGGTTTTGCGATGGATTTTATTTCCGAGTAGATTGATGCATCGAAGTGACCCTTACTACTGCTTCGCTCACGCTTCCGAAGCAGAGGGATTCGCTGCGAGATCCGCCTTAAATTGCAGGATCACGACGATAGTTGAGCAATAGGCGCGTTCAGCCTTTGACCGCGCCCGTCGTTAAGCCTCTGACGATGTGCCTCTGGAATACCATAACTAGAAAGAATAGCGGCGCCGTAATAGAGACTGCAGCAGCGACAGCGCGCACCTGGTCGGTTGAAGTCGTCTCCCGATTAAAATATCCCGTTATCGCAGGTACCATTGTCTGATTTTGCTCGTCAAGAAGCAGCGATGTGACCAGATAATCGTTGTAGCCGACGAGGAAGCTGAACAGTCCAGTCGTAATGACGCCGGGCCACATGACCGGAATAATGACATAGCGGAAGGCCTGGAAGTACGTACAACCATCGACGCGGGCTGCCTCGTCCAGTTCCCGCGGTATGTTGGCGAAAAACGATCGCAGCATCCAGATCGTGAATGGCTGGTTTATCGCAACAAGAACCATGATCACTGGCAGCGGTTTTCCGTAAAGAGTCGGCGCACCTTCGCCGAATAGCGGCCGCAGAATCTCAGCGGAATTGATGAAAACTGGGAGATAGCCGGTAACGAGAACCGAATGCGGAAGCGCACGGAAAACCAGCGCCGCTATAAGAATCCAGAAAGCGATCTTGGCTCGCGTCCGCGCTAGGCCGAATCCCGCAAGCGTTCCGAAAGTCAGCGAAATCAGGACAACGCCCGAAGTTACCGTCATAGAATTAATGAAGTTTCGGTAGAATTCGCCTTCAACCCAGACCGACACGTAGTGATCTGCCGTCAGGCCGACAATCGGGCGCCCGAAGATGCCGAGCAGTGGGTCGAGAGAGCCAGCCAGCGCAGGAATCGCCACTATCGCCACTATCGGTGTGATTAAAATGTATGCCGCCGACAACAGTATCCAGGCAACTCGCGTTCCAACGGCTCGAGAAAGCGCCGACGCACAGCGCGGAAGCGCTCCGCGCCCTATCCGGTAGGCCGAAAAAAGCGCTGCAGCCGTCACCGCCAGGCCGAACGTCGAAATGCCTAGGCCGGTTTCCCGAGTTCGATCTCCAAATATGACAATTAACGGATTTGAGGCGAAGGCATCAACAGGATGCTTCAAACTCATCACCGTTATCCAGAAGATTGGAAAGGCGGCGATCAGGCACCAAAGTGCCACGGACCCGAAGGCAAGGGTTTTCAGTGCTGCGGATGGGCGAAGCGCGGCCGGTCCCAACAATTCACTTCCTTCTCGGATGGTAGTCCCGCCAGGTCTGGCGAAGCGGCAGGGCCAGAATGAATACGATTCCAACCATTGTAAGCATTGCGCTAGCCGAAGCGCGACTGATCGCTCTGTTCCCGGCATCGTCGGGACGCAGATAATCGTAGGTAATCCACTGCAGCGAAATTACGTGGCTTTCGGCGCCGAGGCCGACAATTTCTTCGAAGACACGGTAGCTGTCCATCAGATGGATAACCGTCAAGAAGACAATCAGCGGCATCAAATACGGCACTACGACGTATCGCACCCTTTCCCAGCGGGAAGCACCGTCAATTATTGCGCTTTCCAAGGTGTCCCGGTTCAGCGTCTGCAATCCCGCGTAGAGCACAACAAAGGCGAATGGAACGATGTGCCATACACGGTAGAAGAGAATCAGGACTTCGACTGTCCAGGCCTGGGCGAACATTGCGATATCTCGCTCAAGAATCATTTCAAGAGCCGCGGTCAAAATTCCGTCGCCGATAAATAGCCAGCGGATGGAAAGTGCGCCGATCACGGGCGTGATAATTAGTGGGAGCAGCGAAACGAAGATGATCTGGCCGCGAAAGCGTTCTGATACCATGTTCACGGCCAGTGCGATTCCTAGACCGGCTGCGAGCATTATAGGAAGCGTAATGAAGGTGAAAGTTAACGTAAACCGGAGCGCTTTCCAGAAATCTATCGTAAGTATTGATCGAAAGTCATTGTTAATGAGAAATCCGGCGGCCTTTTCGAGCTCAAGTACATTGCGATAGCTCTGTAGGCCGACGTACCTAGTTTGCCGGATAACTTTATCGTCTTCGTCCAATAGCGGCCGCGTTCGCAGTTCGGTGACGCAGATTTCGCCGGCGATTCCCGGCGTGCAGGATTCCGTCTCGACGGTTTCGAATTTCGAAGCGGTTACGTAAAAACTATTGATTAGGACAAGAAGCAGCGGCGCGGCGATAAATATTAGCATCACCGCAACGGACGGCCCTACAAACCATGCAAACGTCCTGGCCCTGATGTCAGCAATTCCTCTCTAGAGACTTATAGGAGCCGTCGCGAAGCTTTGACATTAGGTCGACTCCGCAATCGGAAGCAAATTTCACAAGATCGATGAGCACCCAATTTTCTGCCAGCCTGTCGCCCCGCCGGAAGTAGAAGTCCATGACCGTCTGACCGATCGGGCCGTAGGTCGGTTCAATGCCGCGGAACGGTTCGCCAGTGAACTCCCCGATCAATCCCGGCCATCCTGTAAACGCCGCTGTCGGCCCTTCGGCGGGGAATGCCAGCTTGGGCCAGCTTCCGCGGCGGCCCGGAAAAGACTTCACTGAAGGGCTCTGCGCGAACCGGTAGAATTGATCAATTCCGTAGCTCGACCCAATTCCCCAGGGACCGTGCCAGGCCATGTCGTCTGTCCAAAAGCGTTCTAGTCGCTGCGATCGGAGATCGGAGCCGTTCAGCCGATTGCATCCGTTGGTTATCATTTCAGTTACCAGCAATCTGGTTTTGTCCGATTCAGCGGGGTCCTGCGGCATTCTGATCACGGCTTCGCCGTCTTTTGGGCCCTTCGGTATATGAGCTAGGCCCTCGAATTTCGGCAGCATTTCGATACCCGCCTGAGCAGCCAGCCCCGGAATGTCGAACAGGCATCGTATTTCGACTATGCGCTCTCCGTCCACCCGGTAGAATTCGCCGAACCTAAGCTTCCGCAATCCCTGGCCGGCGGGAATACCCAGCCACGACGCTTCCATCTCGCCTTCAATGTTGCCGGTAGTCGCGATCCAGATCGAACCTCCGTATTCGCTGCCGAGAAAAATGTATGGGCGTTTCCGCGCTCGGGGCATTGCGCGGCGCAGCGGTTCGAGGATCAGTTTGTCCGTCTCCTCGCCGCCGCCCGCGAACTCAATTGGCGCAGGTCCGTAGAAGAGCAGGTCCTCGGACAGCCGGGACATATCCGGCCGCAGCGTCGTTGCCATGCCCCAGGCAATTTCCTTAGCTGATTGGATATCCATTTTATCCTGCGTTGCGAAAGAAGCGGCGCGCTGCTAGCCGCCGCTTCCGCCTCGGCAATGACGAGCCTTGGTTAGTTGATGAATCCCGCTTCCCTAGCGGAGACGATATAGTCCGACTCCATATCCGCGAGCGCGGTAGGGGCATCTTTTTCGCCTCTCAGGTAGTCGAAAATATTGCCGGCGATTGCGGATTGCATCAGTCCCATTTGCGAACTCGCGGGATAGGGCCTTGCCCCGTTCGCCACAGTTGCAATTGCGCCGTCGGCGTATTTGCCTGGCTCGTAGCCTTTAATTAGCCAAATCGCCGCGCCCGGATTTGCCAAGGCCATTTCAGTGTCAAGTCCTTCCATCGCAACGCGGAAAGCCGCATCCGCTTCTTCGTCGGATATTCCCGACGCGATCACGATTCCGTCCCACCAGAGCGTCGCCGCCGGAATCATTCCCGCTTCAGGAGCGAGAGCAGATGCTGGCTTGACCAGTCCGACGACCTCTGATTCGTCGGGGTCGTCCATGGCCTGCGCGCGCGAAGCCCAAAGCGTGGCCATTGCGATTTTCCTTTTTTGCAGCTGCTGGGCCGTGTAGGTCGTGTCGCTGGCAAGGAACTCCGGGTCCATGTGTTTGGTAAGGCGCTTGAGCGTCTCGAGCGAAGCGACGCCTTGTTCGTTATTGATCGTCGGCTTCCATTCGGCATCGAAAAACGATCCGCCGTAACCTAGATACATGTTTACGAATTCTAGCCAGGCCGTCCGGAAATTGCCGCCGAATACATAGTCGACCTTGCCAGAAGCCTGTATTTTTTCGGCCGCATCAAATAGCTCGACATAGGTCGAAGGAACGGGAATGCCGAGTTCGTCTAGAATATCCTCGCGGTACATGAGGTGCTGAGCGTTGACCATCATGGCGATAGCCATGGTCTTTCCGTCGACCTTGATCAGCTGGTTTGTATTCAGGTTCTGCCCGTATTTTTCAACCAGGTCGTCTAACGGCCGGATGAGGTTTGCGTCCATGAGAGGAACAATTGCCGTGCCATAGAGTCCTCCGATGTGGTACAGTGGCGGAAAGGCGGCAAAACCCTCCTGCATTTTTTCAAGAAACTCGTTGTTGAGTTCCGCTTCAACGTTCCCGCATTCTTTCATGGCATCAGTTACGCCGACCCACGCGGGAAAGCTGGCCGAAAGCATCCTGATCTCTATCTCGTTCTCGAACGCGCATTCCGCATGCGCCGCCGTTCCGACGAAGACTGCCGCGAGGGCGGCCAAGGCTCTTTTTTTGATCATTTCATCGTCCTTTCGGATTGTTCCTCCGAATTTACTATCCATTTGTCCCGATTTGATCTAATGAATAATCTAAATGAAAGATATTCATAAAATTAAACTTCGGCTCGTCGATGGCACTCTTCTGATCGTATTTCTCGCCGTCATGCGGCATAGGAAAGCGACGCTAGCCGCAAATGAGATAGGGCTCTCTCAGCCTGCCGTCAGCCATGCCTTGGGAAGACTGCGCAGGCTGTACGGCGATCCGTTGTTTCTAAGGAGCGCTTACGGGGTCGAGCCAACGGCGCTGGCGCGGGAGCTGGAACCGAAAGTCAGGCGAATCGTTCGCCTTATTTCCGAGACGCTGGAGGAGCCGTCGGAATTCGATCCGGAAAGCAGCGAAGTCACCGCTCGAATCGCAGCATACGACTACGAGCTTGCTACGATTCTGCCGCAATTGATTTCGGGAACGTCCCGGTTCCACCGAAACATTCGGGTCGAAACCCTCACCTTGTCTAGCGGCGAAGCGCTAGCCGGGCTGGCGAATAGCCAAATAGATCTGGCTCTTGGCTATTTCGAGACTTTGCCATTCAGCAATTCGCAAGCGCAGTTCGTCTACGAAGATCTCTATACCGAGGACTACGTCGTGGTTGGAAAGCGCGGCCATCCTCTGTTCATTGGAGAGGTAACATTGGAGAGGTATGCCGAAGCACTTCATTTGCTGATTTTGCCGTCGGGAGAATCGAAAGGCGTGGTCGACCACGCCCTGCAAACCCATGGCCTGTATCGAAATGTTCACGCTACCGTCCCGCTCTTCTTTCCGGCCCTAACGCTTCTGGAACAGTCGGAGCTCGTTGCGACGCTGCCACGGCGCGTCGCCGAAGGGCATGCGACTCGTTTCAATCTGGATTTCGTCGCCCTTCCGTTGCCCGGTACTTCCTTCCCGGTGCGTGCTGTTCGCCATGTCCGCGATGCCAACAGCCCCTTCCACGACTGGATGGTTGCTCTGCTGTCTTCGACTAGCAAATGAAGTACGGCCGACTCGGGATGCCCGATACGCAGAATTCACTCGACTCTGCCTGCAACAGATTCCCAATTCGCGATCTAAACCGTTTAGCCGAAAGATTCGGTATCTTGTCATTTGCCTGACGTGAGGGTCGAATAGAGCGTATCTGAACTTCGGCGAGTTTGATTTTTGCGCAGTGCAAGAGCGGATGCGCGATTGGTCCAAAGCGGACAATTTGAATCCCGGCGACATCGGCGAGGGCAATCGGGGTCGCGGTTGCAAGTAGAAATCGCCGTCCTTCGCGGTCCTGGAAACGACCATGGAACGGCTTTCGCACAAAAGCGGGCTTTAGAAATTGCGGGATTCCGGCAGAAAACGGCCGAGAGCCGATGCGGCGGAATCGTCGCGCTAGGTAGCATGCGCCAAATTTCGGACCGCGCCGCGTCGTAGCGAATTCTTCGGCCGGCAACTCGCACATTCCCGGTTTGACCGAGAACCGGCTATTCCGCGCTAGGGAGTGCGCGTAGCCTGACGCTCTTGTCGGCAAGGCATTGTCAAGATTGCGAAGCGCGCGCCATTTCATGAAGAGCGATTTCGCCCGGAGCCTCCCAGTTGGGCACTGTTGCGACTTCTGCACCCGTTTCGACCAATCGAGCATGGTTCTGCGTCACGCCCGGTCGGTGGCGCAATTGCCGCCGACCGAGGCGAACCGCCTGGGAACGGCGTGGGCTCGCAGCAGGAAGGCTAGCGTCGCTCATCTGAGGTCGCGAAACGCGACCCATCGAGGATCGCCCGCGTACTGGCGAAGTAGGTCTCGCGACTCCCATCCCACGCGGGGGTTCCGTTGCACCAGGCTGCGAATCTCCGAATGGAGCAAGCATGATGTCCACCTGAGTAGGGCGGCGATCGAACCCATTAATGCGACGCCGTTCCAGGTTCCTTTCGAGAGCTTTCGACCGATGCGGAATTCGATAGAGGATTTAGGACCTTAGATTCAGTGGAAAGAAGGCCGAGCTATTGCTTTGATGGACCGCCTACAAATTCCGAAACCGGTAAAAGGCCGGGAAACGAATCCAGCGAGGTACTTCGGCGCTAGCATTCTTCGCCAAGGGCGCGAGCTACCAAATGCTGAAAGTGATGGACGGCATGTTCACTAAGTTCAGAGCGGTCGCTGTCTACGATGAAGCGGCCTTGGTTATAGCCTTTGGATTTCAATCCTTTTTGCACCTTTTCGCAAAGGCTTATGTCTTCCGGCTGAAGTATTGACCTTTGATAGTCCATAGCATCCCGAAGCTGGCGGGTCGGCTTGCCGCCAGGTACAAACCAGTCTTGGTATTCGATTGTACGTTCCGCTTCTTCGGGAATCATTTGGAGCGTCGAGATGTTCGGGTCTCCCGGATACGCCCAAATCGTCAAATTCGGCCAGACGAACCAGCCCGCATATCCGAATTCAACATCGCCCTGTTCGAACTTGTAGGCGGTGCTCTCCGTTGTTCGAGCCTTACCGGAGCAGTGCCGGGAATAAATGCCACAAATTTTGGACCTGTAACTCTTCATGTCGACGAGGTTTACAAAATCCTTGTGCGCTGTCTCGCAGTGATAACATTCCAGGAAATTGTCGATTAGCACCTTCCAATTCGCGGCGACGCTATACGCATCCCGCTGGGCAAATTCCAATTTCTCAAGTTCCGGGCTGTATCTTCTAATGTCTTCTTCAAGCCCGGGTACTTGCTCCGAGAATGGAACGGCGTCGCTGTCGAGATTGACAAACACCATTCCACAAAATTCCTCGACACGAACCCTTTTAAGCGAAAATTCGCGGGCGGCGAATCCTTTAACGTTTTCGGCGTTGCGCGCTCTCCGAAGGTTGCCGTCAAAGTCGTACGCCCACGCGTGATAGGGGCACGTAATGATATTGGTCCGTCCGGTGCCGTTTACGAGTTCATGTCCGCGATGCTGGCAAACATTGTAAAATCCGTTGAGTCGGCCGCTGGCATTGCGTATCACGAAAACGTTTTGGTCATGGATGCGCGTTGTCAAGTAGGACCCCGGCCGGCTTACCTGGCTGGCATGACCGGCGTACAACCAACATTTGTAAAATATCGCATCCTTTTCGCGCTCGAATATATCCGCTCCGAAATAGAATTTTGATGGTAGCGTAAACGATTCGGCCGCATCGCTAGTAAACGGAAAGTCGTTTTCCCCAAGTCTGATAATCGGTACGCTCATGTTCGTTTAAGATCGCCTCGTGAAAATTTTCTTTCGAGAAGTCGGGCGCTTACCTATTACCGTCAACAACGTCAATCTGAATCGCTCGAGGAGACATTTTTCCAAACAAACCGACTCCAAATCGACCATGTGCGTAGAATCTTGCATTTCAGGGCTTCAGGAACAGTCGTGAATATATTCTTAAATGATTTTCCCAAGCGGTCGCTCGTCAGCCAATTCCGCCGAGCATGTCATCTAATTGAAACGCGAGATGGGCAGGCGGCTCTACGGAACCGGGAAAGGCATCGCCAATACAGCCTTGAAATTCAAAGGATAAAATCAGCCGCTATATTGCGACGGTGGTCTGTAGATGGCCGAGCGAGCAAGAATTACTACGATAGCTCGTCAATTTATCCGTTTGGATCGCGTCCGGTATTGCAGGCCTGCGTATCGCTATCGGACGTGATTTACCGCCATTAGGACCGATTTTCGATCCGGGAAGAAATCGAATCGACATTCTCTGTTTCATTGTTCGAATCGCCGGCTCTCTTTTTTCTCCGTCTGGCAAAACAGTCGATTGGCAGCCATGGAGCGCTTCTTGAGAATAAGGATCACTGGCCTTCGAGCAAATTTGTCATGAGAGGGATTGCGACCGGACGGGAATATCCTCGCCTTCTTCGTGAAGAATCGAACAAGTTGAATTCGTGAACAATCCATGAAGGGATTCGCGTTCGCCTATAAGCGACTCGATAGCCGAGCGCGTTCGATCAGTTGTCGGGTTCAATGAGGCCTAGCCCGCGCAAGTAGATTCCGATACCGGTTTCGAGTAGGTTTTCCGCGGAGTAAATTGATCGGTTGCCCGGCTCGCCTCTGGTATATAGCTCGACTACTCCGTGGCTCATCGCCCAGATGTGATCGCTTACCATGGCAGAAGGCGGCTTCTTGCTAGGTGGAATACGAGAAATCAAAGCCTCGGCGGCTCGATGAAGCACCGATTTTGCGCGCATGGCGGCATGGGCCAAATCGGAATTTACGTTAAAGGAAATGCCGGATTCAAACATCGTTATGTAGTGGCCGGGATATTTCTGCGCAAAGGCGAGATAGGCGCGGCCGGTCGCTTCGAATGCTGACAGCGGTGACGGTTTTCCTCCGTTATAGGCGAATTCCATTAGATCGGCAAAAATCTCAAATCCTTGGAGGGCCACCTCTTCAAGCAGATCCTCCTTGGAACGGAAATGGCGATAGGGCGCCGCGCTCGATACACCTGCCAACTTCGCGGCCTCGGCCATGGTAAAACCGTTGGGACCTCTTTCCTCGACTAGCTTCAATGTCGCGTCTATGAGAGCCTGTTTAAGGTTGCCGTGATGGTATCCTCGCTTGGCCATCATAGTCTTCGGTCGGCCGTGAATTCTGTTTTCCGCGATCTAGTCAAAGCGTTTTGCCGGCGCCAATCCGTTTGGGGTCGTAAGGCGCGGTCTGGTAGATTTCATTGATCCAGTTGCCGTACAGAAGGTGACCATGGCTGCGCCAGCGATTCTGGGGCGGAAGCGCCGTATCGTTCTTCGGATAGTAGTTTACAGGTTTTTTGATCGGAACGCCTTTGCGAATATCGCGCCTATACTCGTTATTCAGCGTCTCGCTATCGTACTCGAAATGGTTAAAGATCGCCAGCGCCCGGCGTCGCCGGTCTTCGACGAGGCAAGGTCCTGTTGCGTCCGATCCTAGCAGGGTGCGCAATTCGGGCACAGGGCCTATTTCGCTTTCCTTAACTTCGGTCCAACGGCTGATAGGGATGACGCATTCATCAGAGAATCCGCGTAAATACGGTGAAGAAGGCGCCAAATTGTTCAGCGAGTAGCAGCCAAACGCCTTTTCGGCTAGCATGTGTTTTTCGATTCCGTACCAGTAGTAGAGCATCGCCATTCCTCCCCAGCAAATTCCGAAAAGAGAATGCACGCTGTGTTCTGCCCATTCGAAGAGCTCGCATAGTTCGCTCCAATATGTGACGTCTTCGTAGGGAAGATGTTCAATAGGAGCGCCAGTCACGATTAGGCCGTCGTATTTCCGGTGCCTAACTTCCGCAAACGGCTCATAAAAGGCTTCCATATGCTCCGCGGACGTCGTTTTCGATTTGTGCGAACTCATCGACAACAAGGTCAGGTTGATTTGCAGAGGAGTGGCCCCGATAAGCCTTGCGAACTGCGTTTCAGTCTTTATTTTCTCCGGCATGAGATTCAGCAGGCCGATATTCAGTGGACGGATGTCTTGGCGCGATGCTTTCTCGGTCGACATGACCATCACGCCTTCATCTTGCAGCACCTGATATGCCGGAAGCGTTTCGGGTATATTGATAGGCATCTTCTAGCTGCTCCTGGAATCAGACCCGGTATTCGCGATCGTCCAGGGACGCCGCGACGAGATCGCAAAATTCGCTGGCGCTTGTGATTCTCTTAATGTCGTTGGCGTACAACTGAATGCCCCAGTTCTCCGCCATCGCGCGGTAGCGGGGCATCCGCCTTTCTATGGCGCGCACGTAAATCCAGCGAACGAAATCGTCCGGGTCGACCTTATCCGCTCTGCAGTTTTTGACGCCGCAATACTCGCTCCACATTCTGTCGAGAAAGCTGGGATGATAGTACATTGGCTTAGGCGCCCTGTCGAATCGTTCAGCCAGCTGCTTTGCGTGATCGTCGCTTTCCCGAATCCAGATCAGTAGCAGATGCTCCGCAAGCGTGTTCATTAGGTCGTCGCTTGGATCATTCGTATCGACAACTTCGCAAATTGACCCTCCGGAATCGCAGACGAAGTTCCTGTATCCGTAAATCTTCTCCGCGCGGTCAACAAAGTGCTTGGTTTCTTTAAGCGATGCAATTTCGGCGTGGCGGTGCTGCTGCTGCCGAATCTTGTATTCCTGGTACGGGATGCCTCCCAGACCGGGATCGCCGGGTTTTCCGAGGTAAGTTGACAGGGGAGCCAAGTTTTCAAAAGTAATATTGGAAGCGATGTAGATTGAATCCGTCTTTAGCAATTCTGCAAGGAATTCATTTCTCATGGCTTCGCGTTTAAAATTATCGACGATATATTCGCCCATGTACCGGGTGCCGATGCGGTAATCGACCGAATAATGGAACCATTGTCCAGATTTTCGAAGAATATCCGAGACATGCGTCTTGCCGACGCCCGACATCCCGAAAAGCAATATCCTTTTGTTTCCGGAAGCCAGCCAGTGTTCGGCATCCTTGTAGATCATTACCGCCTCGCTTTGGATTTATTCGGCCGCAATATTGCAGACTATTTTGAAAGTTCAAATTTATCGCAACAATTTGGGAAATCGAATGGTCGATTAAGTTTTCGGACGCCCGATTTTGCTTGGAAAGTGCGCCGAATCAACCTGTCATATGCGAATCCGCGATCGGACATTGAGGAAATTCCCCACGCAAATTATCGCGCCGCCCGCGAATACCGCCAATTCCAATGCTTCTCCGTAGGCCAGCATGCCGATTACAGCGATTAGCGGCAGTCTAAAAAAATCTATAGGTGCCACGGCCGCTGCCGGTGCGATGCTCAGAGCCTTCGTCAGGCAATAATGCGCCGTAACGCCCGCGACGCTCATCACGATCAGAGGCAATGCCATATTTATTGACGGTACTGCCAATTCGAGGTCCCGCCCGGCGACAGCTAGACCGGCGACGGATTGCAGGATCAACATCCAAAGCAGGATTTCGATCGTGCCCTGGTAGCGGGTCAACTTGCGAGTCAAGACGGCCGAGCCGGCGAATCCTATCGCGCAGAATACAGCCGCCCACGTGCCAGGCGTAAACTCTACTTGACCCGGCCTGGCGACGATGAAAATGCCGACAGCCCCCAACGCAACGGAAAACAGCTGAACCGGCGTCAATGGCTCCTTTAGGTATACCGCAGCCATAAGAGCCACCCAAAGAGGTGTCGTGAATTCGAAGGCGAATACTTGGGCGAGCGGAATTGAAGCGATCGCAAAAAACCAGCAGGACATTCCTGCGAATTGAAATGCGTTGCGCAGGCATTGCAGCCGGAATTTTTGGAAATTCAAACGGGGCAGGCGGCCGATCGCTTTAGCGAAAGCGGCCAAAACAACCAGGCTCAAAAACGAGCGATAAAAGACCAGTTCGAATGTATCGAGCTGGAAACTCAGTTCACGAGTAGATACCGCGAGCAGCGTAAAGGATGTCAACGTGCCGATCATCCAGAACGCCGCGCGAATTGGCGGGGACTGCTTCCAACTCAACGGTTCAATCTGCCCTTATACCCAACGAATCATTTTCCCACTTCCTCTTTGAAGCGCAATTCCCCTTCAACTGCCGCCATGTCCGAGCCATCATGACTCCGCTGTTTTTACGGCGCAAGACGCAATTCCGGTGCCGGCCGCGCGGCTCCGCGAGGCGAACCGGCGAAAGAGGCTGCGGCGAGCATTCGAGACGGAAAGAAGCCCGGCGGACGTTCGGCGTCGTCGTGGCGAAGCCCGCGACTGCGCGAAGCCTTCCGCACGAGCCTCCGCCGCGCCGGAATCTAAATTGACGGAGAGTAGTTTTGGGTAAGTTCGATTGGCTCCGACCGAAACCGATCGATGGTTGGCAAGAGAAATTCTATTCCCATTCAATCGTTCCCGGCGGTTTGGAAGTAATATCGTAGACGACGCGATTGAGACCGGGCACTTCGTTGATGATGCGATTAGCCGTTTCCGAAAGGAAGGAATGCTGAAACGGAAAATAGTCGGCGGTCATTCCATCTACGCTTGTCACGGCTCGTAGGACGCAAGTGAATTCGTAGGTCCGGTCATCTCCCATAACGCCTACGGATTTAACTGGAAGTATGGCGGCGAACGCCTGCCAAATTTCGTCATAAAGGCCATAGGCTCGAATTTGGTCGATGAATACGGCATCGGCTTGGCGTAGAATTTCGAGTTTAGACCGGGTAACGGCACCGGGACAGCGTATCGCTAGCCCCGGTCCGGGAAAAGGATGGCGGCCAACAAATGATTCGGGAAGCCCAAGCTCCCGCCCAAGCTTTCTTACCTCGTCCTTGAACAGCGTACGCAGCGGTTCTACGACTCTAAATTTCATTTTTGCGGGTAGACCTCCAACATTGTGGTGCGATTTGATTTTCGACGACGGTCCGCCGCTTGCGCTTACCGATTCAATGACATCAGGGTAGAGCGTGCCCTGCGCCAGGAAATTCGCGTTCCCCAGAGATTTCGCACGTTCCTGAAACACCTGGACGAAGAGTTCGCCGATGATTTTACGCTTGGCTTCGGGGTCTTCTACGCCTTCCAGTTTGCTTAAAAAAAGATCTTGGGAATCAACGGATTCCACCGGAATATTATAGTGCTTTCTGAATAACCTAGGCACTTCTGCGGCTTCGCCCCTTCTAAGCATCCCGTGGTCGACAAAAATGCAAGTCAATTGACTTCCAACGGCTTCGTGAACCAGTAGAGCCGTAACGGAAGAATCGACGCCGCCGGACAGGCCGCAGACGATTTTGCTCGTACCCACGTAACGGCGAATATGCGCCACGGCTTCCTCGCGAAAGGAACTCATGCTCCAGTCGAAGGAAAACCCGGCGACTCTTGCGAAGTTTCGCAGGAGTTTGCCACCGTTAGGGGTATGGTGGACTTCCGGATGGAATTGTACGCCGTAATACCGTCTCTTCGAATCCGCGACGATAGCCATTGGCGCGTTCGGCGACTGGCCTATAATTTTGAATCCGGGCGCCTCGCGCACAACCCTGTCGCCGTGAGACATCCAGACTTCTTCGGTTTCGGATTCCAGAAATCCATCGAATATCGGGTCGTCCCTTTGGTCGGGAAGAGCCGAAATGTAGGCGCGTCCAAATTCCCTATGCCGGCCTGATTCGACTCTTCCGCCCAGTTGTTCCATCAAAATTTGCTGGCCGTAGCAAATTCCGAATAGGGGGATTCCGGAATCCAATAGAACTTGGGGGATTTTGGGGCATTCAGACCTGGCGGCACTCGCCGGCCCGCCGGAAAGAATCGCGGCCTTTGGACGAACGGCGTCGCCCGCGAACGCGGCAGCCGCCCTTTGAAAGGGATGAATCTCGCAATACACACCGGACTCACGGAGACGGCGAGCAATCAGTTGAGTGACTTGGCTGCCGAAGTCGACGATCAGCATTTTGTCGTGATGTCGGATCGACATTCGTTTCTCTTATTGGCTTGGCATGAGTTAATGGCTGCCGCGAGCATCTAAGATTATTTTCTCATTCAGTTCAACTCCGTCGATCTAATCGATTGGACCCGGAGGAGGGAGAATAACCATTGTCCAAATCGTGCAGTCGTGTCGTTTTGTGACGATGACTCGGACAATTCAAAGATTTGCCAAAGGCAAATTGCGGCTACTTTCCTCGGCATGGATCGATAAGAGTAGGAAATCTCGCGGTAGGGCGTTCATTCGGCCTGCAGGACAAGAAACGGAGATCGGGCGGGCATCTGTTCCGGGGTTGGGTTGAGCGAAATTGGAAAGGTATAGATTGGAGATGAGTGGTCTCGGCGAAAATGCGGCGCCTCGAAATTTCGGCAGGCGTAAATCTAGGACGGGGGGAGGTGCCGCGCGCCGCGCGGAGCGAACTAGAGTCAGCATCGAAACGGCACGGTTTATTGAACGAAATGTGCCGAATTTCGACCTTCTCAACCTGGAAGCTCTGGAAGTTATTGAAGACAACGCAGAAACTGTGCTTGAAGAAATCGGTGTCGATTTCGTCGATAATCCGCAGGCGCTGATACTTTGGCGCGAAGCGGGCGCGGACATCGACGGCAATCGCGTTCACATTCCGAAAGGATTGGCACGCAAACTTTGCTCGACGGCGCCGGATTCATTCGTTCAGCACGCTCGCAATCCCGAGCGATCCGTAGTTATCGGCGGCAAGAATCTAGTTCTTGCACCAGTATATGGCCCGCCCTTCGTCCGAGACTTGGCCGGAGGCCGCCGATATGCGACGATCGACGATTTTCGAAAATTCGTTAGGCTCGGTTACATGTCCAAATGGCTCCATCACTCCGGCGGGACTTTGTGCGAGCCGACCGACGTGGCCGTAAACAAACGGCATCTCGACATGCTCCATGCGCACATGACGCTCTCGGATAAACCGTTCATGGGGTCGGTTACAGAACCGTCGCGAGCGCAAGATTCCGTCGATATGGCGAAAATCCTGTTCGGCGGCGAATTTGTAGAGAACAATGCCGTCATGACTTCGCTTATCAATATAAATTCTCCCTTGACCTTCGATTCGATCATGATCGGAGCGATGGAAGTCTATGCGCGGTCGAATCAGGCAACCATCGTTTCGCCATTCATAGTCGGCGGCGCCATGGCGCCCGTCACGGTCGCCGGCACTCTCGCCCAAGTCTTCGCGGAAGTGCTGGCGGGCGTCGCGTACAATCAGCTAGTACGGCCGGGAGCGCCCGTAATTTTCGGAGCGTTCGTAACGTCGATTGATATGAATTCAGGAGCGCCGACCTTCGGTACGCCGGAGGCAAGTCAAATCCTGTTCGGCGCGGGCCAGTTGGCGCGTCGTCTCAACCTGCCTTTCCGGTCGGGGGGAGGTCTGTGCGGTTCTAAGCTGCCGGACGCTCAAGCGGCATTTGAGAGTGCGAATACCCTAAATTCGGCGCTATTGGCGGGTGTCAATTTTATGCTTCATGCTTGCGGGTGGCTCGAAGGCGGGCTTGTCTCGTCCTTCGAAAAATTTGTAATAGACGCCGACCAGTTAGGCGCGTTGCACAAGTTCGCCGAGGGTGTGGACTTTGATGCGAACGGGCAGGCGATGGACGCGATTAGGGAAGTCGGACCGGGTTCCCATTTCCTGGGATGCGCGCACACGCAGGCGAACTACCAAGCCGCGTTTTGGCGGAGCGGAATTTTCGACTACAGGCCGTTCGAAACTTGGCAGGAAGAGGGCGGGCCGGACACGGTCGAACTGGCTGTGCGGGAAGTTAGGAAACTTTTGCGAAACTACGAAAAGCCGAAGCTCGACATCGCAGTAGAAGATGCTCTGTTAGATTTTGTCAGGAAGAAGAAGGATTCGATGCCCGACGCATTCGCCTGACTTTCGCCGGATCGGCTTATCGTCCATGTCGCATCTGCACTTAGCCGAGAAGGTATAGGGGCAAGTTTGCGGCGCGTCCATCAATCGAACTGGAAGAGCGTTCCCGAAAAGTCGTTAATGCCGTGCCGCTTGGGAATTGATGCATGCCGGCGGCGCGCTGCGCCGCCGGTTTTCGGTAGACGTCCAAACTAGGACGTGATGTCGTACGCCCGTTCGCCATGCGAAGACATGTCGAGGCCCGTATACTCTTCCTCCTCTCCAATGCGCATTTTGACGACCAGGTCGATCAGCTTTATCAGAATCACCGTAACGACAACGGTGTAGATGCCGACGATTACGACGGATCCAACTTGCGCGGCCCAGGTTGCGTCGCCGACGAAAATCGCAATCATGACCGTGCCGAAAACTCCCCCGACACCGTGAACGGCGAATACGTCGAGCGTATCGTCGACCTTGAGCAAATTTTTGACGAAACCGACGGCTTCCTGGCAAAGTATTCCCGCTATTCCGCCGATAACAAGCGCGACAACCGGTCCCACAAATCCGGATGCGGGAGTTATCGAGGCGAGGCCGGCGATCGTTCCGGTCACCATGCCGACCATTGACGCCTTGCCGTATTTTATTCGCTCCCACAGCACCCAAGTTAGAGACGCAGCCGCCGCGGATATGTGAGTAACAGCCAGGGCTGAAGCGGCGCCGCCATCGGCCGCTAGCTGAGAGCCTCCGTTGAATCCAAACCAACCGACCCAAAGCATTGCTGCGCCAACCATGACCAGGCCCGGGTTGTGTGGTGGCTTGTTAACGTCCTTTCGTGGGCCGAGGAAAAACGCGATGACGAGTGCGGCCAACCCCGCCGTTTCGTGCACGACGATTCCGCCAGCGAAATCCTTAACTCCGGTGTCCCCGAAAATGCCTCCATCCGAGAGCATTCCGCCGCCCCAAATCCAATAGACGACCGGAGCGTAGCAAAGTAGCATCCAAAGGCCGGAAAAGGTCAATACGAACCCGTAGCTTATTCGTTCAACATATGCGCCGACGATTAGAGCGGGAGTGATTATCGCGAATGTCATCTGGAACGCGAAAAAGAGTATCTCGGGTAATGTTCCCGACAGTGATTCAGAAGTGACTCCGGATAGAAACATCTTGCCCAGGCCGCCCCATAATGCCGTCGAGCCGCTTCCGAACGCAATCGAATAGCCGAGAACGAGCCAGAGTATGCTCATCAGACAGGCTATCGAGTAGCACTGCATGAATGTGCTTAGAACATTTCGCGCCCGAACGAGGCCGCCGTAGAACAACGCGAGTCCGGGGAGTGTCATAAACAAAACTAGCGCCGTTGCGACAATGATCCAAGCGGTGTCCGCTCCGTTCATAATTTTCTCCTTTTTCTCTGGGCCGCAGGTCTAGTCCCGGAAGGTCCTGCTGCTCGATTTCCTAACTAGACTTTTGTACAAAATTCCTTTGCGCAGTTGCATGCAATATCCGCTGATCGCCTAGCAGCCAACTATTTCTTCTGGAATCCGAGAATCGTGGTTTTGTCGCTGGAGACTGCTCCCGTAGTCAGAAGTTGCAGCGCGTGTCGCACGGATTTCTCTCTCACTTGCTCCCTGCCAATAAAACCAAATTCAATTGTTTCCGTCAATGTCTCAATTCCCCGCCGCGAGAGCGCGAAGCAAACGAGACCTTCCGGTTTTTTCTCGGAAGCGCCCGGACCGGCGACCCCTGTGATCGAGACCGCAATATCGGCGCCAGAGCGCTCGAGTGCTCCGTCTGCCATTTCGTGCGCCGTTATTTCGGACACCGCCCCAAATGCGGCTATCGTTTCTCGCCGGACGCCGAGAAGCTCGCACTTGGCGTCGTCGCTGTAGGTTACGAACCCTCGGTCGAAGACTTCCGAACTCCCGGGGACGCTCGTTATATTTGCGGAAAGCAATCCGCCTGTGCAGCTTTCCGCGGTCGCGACACGAATGGAATTTCGCCTACATGCCGATAGAAGCTCGCGTACAAGTTCGCGCGTCATTTCAATTCAAGCAGGAACAAGGCGGCCGCTAGGAGCACGGCGGCCGCAACTCCGGCCAAAGCGTCGTCGAGCATGATTCCAAGGGCGTCATGCCTCTCGTCAATGGCACCGATCGGCCCGGGCTTCCAGATATCGAATAGCCGAAATAGTGCCAGAGAGCCGGCAACGATTGGCCAGTGATTCGTGGAAAGCGATTCCTCGCGCACCCACAGCCACGCGGAATATGGCCAAATGGAAATGCACTGCCCGGCAATTTCGTCGATGACAAACTCGGCGGGGTCATTTTCCGCCCCGTCGGAAACCGACCACCATCCAATCAAGAACAGTCCAAGCGTCGCGGCGACTAGGACCGGAAAGCCTCCCAAACCGTGAAAAAGCAATGCGATCGGCACCGCGATTACAGAGGCAATCGTTCCAGGCATTACAGGAAACCAGCCGACGCCAAAGAACGTAGCTACAGTTTTCTTCACTTTGATTTGAGCATCGCGACAGCCATAGCGGCGATTCCTTCTTCTCGCCCGATTGCGCCCAGCCTTTCGGCCGTTGTTGCCTTTACGCCGATACGCCGAGGTTCGATGCCAAGAGAAGCCGACAACGAAGATTTCATTTCATCGACATGCGGACCAATTCGCGGACGTTCGCAAATGATAGTACAGTCGACCGAGGACAGAGAATACCCGTATTCAGCGGCAAGTTCGCAAGCGTGGCGAAGAAAATCCTTCGATGGCGCATTTTCCCAACGGGCATCATTCGGCGGAAACCAGTAGCCAATGTCTCGTTCGCCCATTGCGCCGTATATTGCATCCGCTATTGCGTGCATGGCCACGTCCGAATCGGAATGCCCAACGAGCCCGTGCGAATGGGGAATTTCAATTCCGCAAAGCACTACCGAGCTGCCGGTACCGAATCTATGGACGTCAAATCCTTGGCCCGCGCGGAAATCCGGATGTGTCGATTCGACACTCTCTGCTTTTTCGAAATCCTCCCTCGTAGTAATTTTCTCGTTGCACGGGCAGCCGCGTACCGCCGCGACGCGCATGCCGGCCCAAACGGCGATAGCCGCATCGTCCAGGGCCGATCCGGGATGATTCTCGTGCGCATCCAAAATTGCCGGAAAAGAGAATCCTTGAGGAGTTTGAGCGCAGAGTATGCCGGCGCGAGGAACGGTTTTGTCCAGAAGTCCGCCGGATCCCCGCCACAATGCATCGGAAGCCGGCAGAACTGGCACAGCCCCGTCGTGGAATTTCATTGCATCGACGACTCGGTCAATAAGCAATGATGACAGGAATGGACGGGCTCCATCGTGGATCAGCACGTGCGTTGCATCGGACCCCCTGTAAGCTTCCAATCCGTTCTTGACGGATTCCTGCCTTTCCGTCCCGCCGATCACAGTTCGTACCGAAGCAGGGACTTCCGGTGCGACAAGCGCGTCAAAAAGCGTTCTGTGATCGTCGCTGATAATTGCCGTGCATTCTGACACGGCCGGATGTGCGCACAGTACTTCCAGTACACGTGCAAGAACTGGCTTTTCTCCTAGCTTCCTGAATTGCTTGGGGTCTCCCGATCCAGCTCTTTCGCCCCGTCCGGCGGCGAGTACGATCGCAACGAGATTCATATCCTGCCACCGATTGGCCTTTCTTCCTCAGCAAAACTAATAGCAAGGCGGCGGTAAATCAATAATTCGGCTTCGCGAGTACCGGTCGGCGGCGAGATTGCCGGCGGACCGCGACTGGACAAGGCAATCAGTGCCGTTTTCAATCGGAATCGCGACTTCGCGAGATGGTGTGCAAGAGCTGGTCGTATTGCAGGCGGATGGATTTTCGTGGAAATTTGACCGAGACCGGCATATTGCTAGCAGCAATAGAAACATGGACTGTATCAGACAATCGGCGCGCAGAAGGATAGACTTTGCCTAGGAGCGATGATGACTTGGAACTGACAGACTACGATATTTGGTCGTCACTTCCATTCCCGGTGCTGGTGGTTGACGAGCGCGATGCCGTGGAACGCATGAATCCGGCGGCAGAATCGGTACTGAATACGTCGGCGCGCCAGTTGGCGGGCCATAATGTCGCAGATTTCCTCTTTCTTGACGGGGAGGCTAGAGAAGGGCTTCGCCGCGCCAGATCGGGTAGCTTGGCTGTTTCGATGAACGATGTCAGGATCCGTGCAGGCGAGCGCGCACCGATATCCGCTAGCGTACAGATCGCGCACATCCACGCTTCACCCGGTAAAATGATTCTTTGCATGCAATCTCGGGAAATGGCGAAGCGGATGAATCCAGGTTCGAGAATTAATTCGGTGGCAAATTCGGCTGTCGGCATGGCCGCGATGCTTACCCATGAAATCAAGAATCCGCTTGCCGGTATATCCGGTGCGGCGCAACTGCTTTCCATGAGCCTGGACCGCGAAAAGCGAGAGATGACAGATTTAATTTTTGCCGAGACCCGGCGAATTCTGTCGCTTCTTGAAAACGTCGAACAATTCGGCGACTATGGTCTGCCGAACGCAGAAGCCATGAATATTCACGACGCGCTGGAAAAGGCGCGGAAACTTGCTTTGATGGGATTCGCGGCGGGAGTGACGATCCGCTGCGATTTCGACCCTTCCCTGCCGCATGCCCGCGCCGACGGCGACCAATTGCTGCAAGTATTTCTAAATTTATTGAAAAACGCGGTGGATTCTGCCGGGCCCGAAGCAATAATCCTAATTCGGACATACTTCGACAATCAACTAAGCGTGAGCGGAGGCGACGGCGTTCGGATGCCGCTTCCGATTCAAGTCGAAATCGTAGACAACGGCCCGGGACTTCCCTCGGATATCGCAGACCATGTATTTGAACCGTTTGTTAGCGGCAAAGAAAACGGTACGGGTCTTGGCCTTGCGCTCGTATCGAAGATTATGTCCGATCATGGCGGCTGGATTTCCGTTGATTCCAAACCGGGGCGAATGGCCGTCCGGCTATCACTGCCTGCGGCGGACTAGGAGCATTAGGAATCCAAATGGATGGAACGATACTGATCGCCGACGATGACGATGCCATTCGCAAGGTTCTCACGCAGGCATTTACAAGGGCGGGGTGCAAGGTCCACGCGACGTCGCTTGCGAATACGCTGATGAGATGGATCAAGGAAGGAAAAGGCGACTTGGTCATCTCCGACGTTGCGCTGCCGGACGGGAATGGTCTGCAAAAACTACCGGAAATGAAAAGGACGCGACCTGACCTTCCCATCATTCTGATTTCCGCGAAAAACTCAATCATGACGGCGATCAGAGCCGAAGAAGAGGAAGTCTTCGCCTATCTTCCCAAGCCATTCGACCTATACGACCTTCTTAGGCGAGCGGGAGACGCTCTTAAGTTCAAAGACCGGTCAACACCGACTCCGGCACGGAATGGCGAGGCCGATGAACTGCCCCTCGTTGGCCGATCACCGGAGATGCAAAAGCTCTACCAACTTCTTGCGAAGGTCATGAACACCGACATTCCGGTTCACATTGCAGGCGAATCCGGAACGGGAAAGTCCTTGATCGCTCGATCGGTGCATGAATTCAGCGACCGTAGGACCATGCCGTTCGCATCCATGGCATCTTGCCTTTTGGGAGACGGCGAGGGGATTCGCGGCATGCTGGAGAACGCGAGGGGCGGAACGGTCGTCATTGAAGAGGTCGGCGAACTGAGCGACGTTGCGCAGCAAAGGCTTACACAAGCGCTGGACGCGGCAAAAGGCGGCGGACCTCGAATTCTGACCACGACTCAGAAAGATCTCCAAGAAAAAACCGAATCTGGACAGTTTCGAAGCGATCTATTTTTTCGATTGTGCGGGATTTCCGCCCAGGTCCCGACGCTTAGGGACAGGATTCAAGACATTCCGCTGCTCGCTGCTCATTTTGCGGTGCGCGCCGAAAGGCAAGGATTTACGCCGAAGACATTTTCCGACGAAGCGCTAAACGAGCTTGCGCGCTACAGCTGGCCCGGAAACGTTAGGCAACTCGAAAATTTCTGCAAGCAACTAACGGTTATTAGCCCCGAGATGCAAATAACGGGTGCAACCGCGGCTGAGGCCTTAAGGTATTTGCCGTCTGCGCCTGGCGGAATTGCAGATGCCGAATTGACGCTATCGGGTGCTGTAAAGTCGCAGCTATTGCGGTATTTTGAACTTCACGGCGGCTTGCCTCCTCGAGGCCTTTATCACCGAGTGCTTCGTGAGATCGAGGAGCCATTGATAAGCCTAGCTCTAGGGGCCTCGGGCGGCAACAAGGCAAAATGCGCAGAATTGCTTGGAATAAATAGAAATACTCTCAGGCGAAAAATTGAATTACACAGGATTACCGCGAAGCGAAACAAGACGCTAGTATAATTCCGATTGCGATTCCTACGCGAAGCCAGAGGGGCAGCGAAGCGCCAAAAAGCAAGGAAAATGTTCGTTCGCAAACACGGTTCCCCGATGCGTGGCGCTCGCCGGGCATTCCAGGAAAGATACCGGCCATTCGCGGTCGCGGCGCTCTTTGCCGCGCTCGTCGTGGTCGGTCCAATGCTAGGCCAGTATACATACGCCGCATTCAAAAGCATGAATGCCGGGCAGCTACCGGAAAACCTAGCTCGGCTGCTCGTTGCCGACACGCTGTGTTTCCTATTGCTGTTCGAATTGGGGTTGCTGGCCGTAACGAAGGCTCGCGGGCTAGGCCGTCCACTCGAGTTAAGGCTAGCTCGAATGGTAGCGTATGCGGTTCTGATTCCAACGGCAATTGTTTCCATTGCGGCGATAAGAACTATTGGCGTTGAAACCAACGAATGGATATCGAGCAAGGTCGCCGGGGCTTTCGACGACGCGCTGGAAGCCGCGAACGACTACGACAAGGAAATGCGGAAAACTCTAATCGGGAGTTCGGCAAGCCTTGCGAGCGCAGTGAATCGAAGATTTGTCGAAGTGCCGCTTTCGGACCCGGGCGATCAGCGTGAAATATTGGTCTCCGAACAATCCAAAATTCCCGGCGGCCTTAAGCACGTGTTCCTCATCGACGGCTCGTGCCGCCTTATTGCGCGAGGGACGAACAGCTATAGCTTCGATATCCTGCTGCCGGAAGCCGAATTGATGGACCGCCTGAGGCTACTGACGTCGGGAGACAGCGTTTTTTCGGAAGCCAGCATGTGCCCCGGCAAATTGCCGAATTCAAACGAATTCGAAATTTTTGACGAAGGCGATTTTTTTGGGGCGATATTTCAGGTCGGTAGCGAGCGGCATCATTATGTTGCCGTCGTTCCGATCGTTGCTACCATCGACCTTTACCTGCACACGACGCTTGAAGCGATACCGTCCATCAATAATCTGCACGCAACCGTCGGCGACGACGGCGGCGACGCTCTGGCCGGATCACAGGCCTTGTTCCGCAATCTAGGCACGATTTTTTCTCGATACTCCATTCTTTTCTTGGGATTCGCCGTGGCTACTGCGGCCCTTGTCGTATGGGCCGGGATCCTCCTATCCAGGCGTCTTTCGCGGCCGCTGCGGGAGATTTCCGGCGTCGCCGAGCGCGTCGCGGCGGGCGATATGGAACTCAAAGACATCAAGCTGTCGCTCCACGGCGACAACGAGATTCGCACGATGGCCAAGGCCTTCGAAGCTATGACAAATCGCCTTCATCGCAACGCCACGAACCTTGCGACACTCCATGCGGAAGCCGCAGAAAGAGAAAGAGCAATGGCGGGAGTGCTTTCCAACGTGACTTCCGGCGTTATCGGTCTGGATTCGCAAAAAAGAATTGTCTTTGCCAATCATGCCGCGCGGGAACTGCTCGAAATCGACCAGCCGGGAGACAAGAGCGAGGGCCACGTGCCGATCCGGTCGGCAGCGCCGGAGTTGGCGTCTCTCATAGACCGGCTCGACTTCCGCGATGCGGCTTCGGAAGGCGAACTCATAAATTTGGAGCGAGGCGGAAATCGCGTGAGCCTAAGCGCCAGCATTTCGCGTATTTGCAATGAGTCCGGCGAAACCGAAGGATTTGTCGCGGCCTTTGACGACGTGACCGACTTGCTAAAGCTGCAGCAGCAATCGGCCTGGAAAGAGGCCGCGCAAAGATTCGCGCATGACCTAGGCAACCCTATAACGCCGATTATGCTCGCTGCGGACTACATCAAGGAAAGCATGTCGCCCCAAATGGACAGCAAAAAACTGGAACGCCTCAAGCTCCAATGCGATATAATAGCGGATGAAAGCGAACGCGCCAAAAGCCGAATACAAGGATTTAGGCAGTACGCGGAAATGCCCGCGCCGCACTTTGTTCGCGCTGACCTTTCCGATCTCGTTCGTCGTCAGGCAGCGCTGGAGGATCTTCGCAACAAAGAAGTGAAAATCGAAGTGAAATTACCGGAGGAGGCAGTATTTGCCGACATTGATCCAAGCATGATTTCCGCGGCTCTTACAAATCTACTCAAGAATGCGGACGAATCGTTGCGAATGAAAAAGCGTTCCATTATGGGCGATTCAAACAAACGAGCGTATCGCCCGACCATCCTCGTCGAAGTTGAGGAATCCAGCACATTAGCGGATATTCGCGTGGCCGACAACGGTATCGGGCTAGCAAGAGCTTCAAAGTCGAGCGCGCCGGGAGCCAAGCTGGGAAGGGGATACGGCTTAATGAACGTCAAGCACTATGTGGATTCGCATGGCGGCGCGTTCGAACTCATGGCAGCCTCGGCAATCGAAGGATGCGACCATAGTGGAGCGACGGCTCGCATGAGTCTGCCTCTCGAACAGGAAAGGAAAGAAAGGGCAATGGACTACGAATTCGACCTCGGAGATTTTTCTGCTTTCAAAAAGAATAGCGATTTCGTCGGAAAGGTGCGACCGGAACCAGACGAGTAATTCGGCGACTTAGCAAAGTTGCGACTCAACCCCAGGGAAGAGGCTGTATGAAACGAGACGTTTTGATTGTCGATGACGATGCTGCCATTCGACAACAAATTGCGATGATTCTCGAAGATGTGGGCTTGTCGACCAGGGAAGCATCCGGGCGAGACGAGTGCATGCTGCATGTGAACACGTCGCCTCCGGCGCTCGTAATCTTGGATCTGTGGCTAGCAGGAGAGAATAAGCGTGAAGGCCTCGACATACTAAAGGAACTCAAGCAAAATGATCCCGACATTCCCGTCGTCATAATTTCCGGCCATGGAAGCCTAGAAGTTGCTGTCAACGCCATGAAATTTGGCGCGCATGACTACATCGAAAAACCATTCCGTAGAAATCCCTTGCTGTCCGTAACAATGCGAGCGCTCGAAACGTCGAGGCTGCGCAGCGAAAACGCCGCATTGAGATCGAGGCGTTTAGAACCGGCTGAAATGGTCGGTTCTTCTGCGGCTATGACGTACTTGCGTCAAAACCTCGAAAAGGTTGCTTCGAACAATTGTCGAGTCATGCTCACCGGGCCCGCCGGTTCCGGAAAGGAAACGGCCGCGAGGTTCGTGCACGCGCGATCTGCTAGAAGCGACGCCCCATTCGTCTCCGTGAATTTAGCCGCCGTGGACGACAAGAGTTGCGAAGAAGTTCTTTTCGGCCAGGAAATGGCTGATGGCGGCATCGTGCCTGGATTGTTTGAAGCGGCGCATCGAGGCATTTTGTATTTCCACGAGGTTGCTGATCTGCCGATGGACGCGCAGTCGAAACTATTGCGCATGCTGGTATCTGAAAGGTTCCAGCGAGTCGGCGGCTCCGCATACGTTCGAATCGATTGCAAAGTCGTTTCCAGCACCTGCCGCGACCTTGTCGGCGAATACAGGCACGGGCGATTCAGAGAAGACCTCTACCACAGGCTCAATGTCGTCAATATCGAGGTTCCGAGTCTTGCCGCGCGCAGCGGTGATATTCCGGAACTCGCCGAGCACTTCATCAAGGAATTCCGGAACTCGGCCGGACTTCCAAACCGGTCGTTGACTTCCGAAGCGCGAATCGCATTGTCCTCGATGTCATGGCCGGGAAATGTCAGGCAGCTGAAGAATGCTATCGAAAGGATATTGATACTCGGACCGGAGTCGGGTCCGATTAGCGATGAAGAAATCGAAGCCGCGCATTCTGGTGCCAACGACGATCAAAAGACCATGCTTCCCGCGAATTTACTGGCAATGCCCGTTCGCGAAGCGCGACAAATTTTCGAAAGGGAGTATTTTATTAGCCAGATTAATCGATATTCCGGAAACATATCCGAAACCGCCAAGCATGTCGGAATGGAGCGTTCAGCACTGCACAGGAAATTGAAAGGGCTTGGAATCACGACTCTGAAGTCGGCGGGTTCCCGCGTAGCGATCGCGGAAGTGGAGATTGAAGATCCCCGCACCGAGGAACCGCAGGAATGAAAATCGTTGTGTGCGGTGCCGGCCAGGTCGGCGGGCAAATAATCAAGCACCTATCGGCGGAGGAATACGACTTAACCATCATTGACCGCGACGCTGATCTAGTTAGGCGCACGACCGACCAACTTGACGTAAAGGGAATCGCTGGCTACGCTTCTCATCCAGACGTTCTGATGAAGGCGGGGGCAGCGAAAGCGGACGCGTTGATCGCGGCCACGTCGGCGGACGAAGTCAACGTTTTAGCCTGTGTGGTTGCGAGAGGGCTGGGTTCGAAAGCGCGCACAATTGCTCGAATCCGGGAACCGCAATACGACTCTTTTTTTGCTTCAGGGCAGTTTAGCCCGGTTGACGTCGTGATTTCTCCGGAAAATGAAATTGCTCAGGCGGTTCTCACGTTGCTTGAGACCCCGAGCGTGTTCGACAGGCGGAGCTTTCTTGATTCTAAAGCCTTGATGGTTGCAATTCACCTGGAAATCGATTGCCCGGTCGTCAACACGCCTTTGCGGCAGCTTTCCGAGCTTTTCTCCGATTTGATGGCTGTCGTTGTAGGTTACCGCAGGCACGGAACCTTGTTGGCTGCCAAGCCTGAAGACCAGATGTTTGTCGGAGACGAAGTCTACATTTTCGTGGCCGCGAACGACCTAAACCGAACGCTTGAAATATTCGGAAGAAAATCCGAAGCGTGCGAGCGTGTCATCGTCATTGGGGCGGGCAACATCGGCTTGGCAATCGCGAGGGCCCTTGATTCTAGGGGTAACAAGGTCCGCGCGAAAGTCATAGAGCTGGATCGAACCCGCGCGGAGAACGCTGCCGACCTGTTAATGCGCACCGTTGTGTTGCATGGCGACGGCCTTGACACAGAAATCCTTGACGAAGCGAACGTTTCATTTGCCGACGCCGTGGTTGCGGTTACGGCCGATGACAAGACAAACCTGCTGGCTGCGACGCGCGCAAAGAATGCGGGAAAGAAATTGATTGCGATTAGCCTCGTCAACGAGCCTGCGCTCGAATCTCTGAAGCGCCAGCTAAACATCGATGCGGTTTTGAATCCGCGAGCTACGACGGTTTCTTCAATTCTTCCGCACATTAGGACGCGCGGGATTGGTTCAATCTACTCCATCGGCGATGCTGAAGCGGAAATTATTGAAATGCAGGTAGATCCGGGATCTCCGATTCAAGGCAAGGCGCTGCGGGCTGCGAACCTGCCGGAAGGTGCGCTGCTTGGTGCAATTAAAAAGGGCGGGAGGCTTCAGCGAGTCATGCCCGATACAAAGTTGGATGCTGGAGACACGGTCGCCTTTTTCTCTTTGGCAAGCGATGTCGGCGCCGTTGTCGAACTCCTACGGTCGGATGCGGGTCGGCGCTAGTTTACCCTTTCTTGTGGTAGCTCTCGGCTGGACCGGCCTCTCAATGCTGATTCCAGCCGGTATCGCTTTGCATTTGGGCAACGACGTCGAGTCTAGGGTGTTTTTCTATTACGGCATAATCGTACTGCTGATAAGCTCCTTTGTGGCAATAGCAACTTGGAAACGCCGTCCCGGAAAAAACCTAGCGAAAAGGCGGCTAGTATCCCTGCTGGCGGTATTTGTGATGCTGCCGGTACTCCTGGCGGTGCCGGTCTACGATCTGCTTCCCGAATACGGATTCGTCAGCCACTATTTCGAGATGGTTTCCTGTCTCACGACAACGGGAGCGACAATATTCGGAGAATCCGGCAATGCGTCACTTGCAATCCATTTCTGGAGGAGCCAGGTAGCTTGGTCCGGAGGATTTCTAATTTGGCTGAGTGCCATTGCAGTAATGGAGCCATTGAATCTTGGGGGTTTCGAAGTCGTCGGCACTACTTTCAGGAGCGTCGGATCGGGAATATCGAAAACCAGCGATTCGGTAGTTGCGAATAGATTGGCGAATTACGCCAGGTCCTTACTGCCGCTTTACGCAGGAGCAACCGCCGTACTCTGGATAATCCTAGTATTCGCGGGAGAAGGTTGGATTGGCGGCCTAATCCATGCGATGTCGACGATTTCGACGAGTGGCATTCAGTACCGCGACTTCGGTGCCGGCGAGGCAAACTCTTTTGCTATTGAATTGGTGGTATTTCTGTTTTTGTTCTTGGCTGCGACCAGGCTGGTATATGGCGTTGACCGGGACACGACGCCGGTGCTTAGGCCGTTGCGCGACCCTGAATTGAAGTTCGCAATTTTCTGCGCGCTAGCGCTTCCGCTGGCGCTTGTTCTTCCCCAGCTGATTTCCGAACCGAGTATGGAAGCACGGATGGCAAGCGCGCTGCGAGCCTACTGGGGCAGTGCCTTCACGATTGTTTCGTTTCTAACCACAACTGGATTCGAAAGCGCATGGTGGTACGATGCCAAACAGTTTTCGGGGCTTCAGGCACCGGAGCTACTGCTGATCGGGCTCGCGTGCGCGGGCGGCGGCGTTGCAACAACCGCCGGCGGAATAAAACTGCTGCGGATTTACGCGCTTTACGAACACGGCCTGCGCGAAATGAACAAATTGACCCGCCCCTCATCGATAGGAGGGGCAGGCGCAAGCGCAAGAAGGATGCGCAGGGAAGGAGCATACATCGCCTGGATATTTTTTATGCTGTTCGTTCTTGCTACCGCTGCGACTATGATGGTTCTTTCGGTATTCGGGTTGGATTTCGAGACTTCGCTGGCTCTTGCAGTTTCGTCGCTAGCTACTGTCGGTCCACTGGCGGAAACCGCGATCGGAGGCACCTTTAGCTATGGAGACCTTGGCACCGGCACGAAAATTGCGTTGGCGACGACAATGGTTGTCGGGAGGCTCGAACTCTTGGCCGTTATAGCCCTTCTGAATCCGGAATTCTGGCGATCTTGACCAAAGACGAAAGGGATAGAAGGCAAAAGGCATCCGTGACTTGTAGAGCTTGCTTAAGCTCGTGCAGATTTTTGACTTAAATACCGGCTAGACATGTAAAGCACGCGGTAATAATAGGGCGAACCATAAGAAATACATTGGGGGACTCGAGCGATGTCAGCGGTGAAACACAGCTTGCAGGACGATTTCTTAAACAGCGTCAGAAAGTCGAAGAGTTTCGTGACAATTTTCTTGACGAACGGCGTAAAACTTCAAGGCTGTATCGTTTCTTTCGACAATTATTGCCTCCAATTACGGCGCGACGGCCAGTCTCAGCTCGTGTATAAGCACGCGATATCGACGATCATGCCCTCTCGGCCTGTATCGATGTACGGTGTCGACGAAGACGAAGAGATTGGAGAGTCCTAGGAGCGAGGCGCCTAATTCAATTTTCTATTGGCAAGAGCTTGGTGATCCCAACCGGCGCGGCGCGCGCGAGTTCGGAATCCAGAGTCATCGGAATATACTCGCCTCTCCTCCATAGTCTTCCCAGGTCGTCGTAAAAGCGCGAGAGGGGGTGGCCACTTTGGCCCGTTGAGATTATGAATAGCGAAGAATCCGGATCAGAAAAATCGTAGACGCCGCGGTATCCGGGGCCGTGTATATTCATGAAGGGATTAGTTCCGCCGCCTTGCGTCAATCCGCGATTTATAGTGTTGTCGCCGCCGGATGTGGACTGGCGAATATTGACGATCCAGGATAAAGGCGGGAGCCTTCCGAGAGCGGGGTGATCATGCGCCGCCTCATGCAAATTTCCCCATCGCCAGCGATTGGGGTTTGTTCCGTAACGAGACGAGAGTTCGCCCAAAACCTCGTCCAATGCGATTTCGGCTAAATCCGAGCATGATTCCGTTTTTTGGGAATGGATCAAGTCGCACCATGCTCCGGCTCCGTTCCTGTTCAAAAACACGCGTTCAAGAAATACCGGGTCGGGATGCCGAAATTCGGTATAAAGCGATCCCAGCTCATCTCTGGCTATCAGTTCGAACAATTTTCGCGTCCAAGCTGAAAAAATAAGAGGTTCGGCGCGATGTTCGCTCATTTCACCAGTCCAGTTCCGAAGCATTTCAAGAACATTCGCCTTCATGGAGGCATTGCCGGCTCGGGACCCTGCAAGGTGCCACAAATTTCGCGCAAACAGCGGCACAAGTACCCGGGCCGTATAAGAGATAGTATCTAGCTGGGTCTCGACGACGCTTTCGCGAGAATGCGTGTGCTGGTTTTCCAACTTGGTTAGCAACCGGCTTATTCTCTGTGTATCTCCCCAATCGAAACTGACGTGGTCCGGAAACGGTCTGTCAACCAGCTTGTTATTCGTAGTAGCAAGAATTCCACTTTCGGGATTGGTAAGCGCCGGATTCTCGCTATAGGGCTTCAGACCAAGCCATCTGTTGACGGGCTTCCAGCCGTCGCTTGGGGTACGACCCAGCGTCTCGTGGCGCCGGTGCCGCTGCGGCATCGCTCCGACAAGCTTCATCGCGATATTATTTTTTTCCGCGAGGGTCAGAACGAGAGGCGGGGAACGAAAGAGACTACCGGCGAGCACGGCCTCTCCAACGCTCTTGGAATTCATTAGCCTGATTGCGGCTGACATCGTCGTGTTGTCCGGGTCGAAAAGTGTCCATGATAGAGATAAGACGCTGCCTGCCGGCGTAATACCGTCGAATTGCGGTTGAAGGCCGGTCAAAACCAAGCCATTTTCCGTCCATCTTGTTTCAAATCTTACGGGCTGTTCGCCTTTGACGAGAATTTTGCCCTCACGACTTTTGAATTCCTTGAATCCTTTAGGAGTAAGGTATCGGGTTTTGTCCTTCGGGTGCAGAGATTCGATAAAAACGTCCTGATCGTCCAAATAAGACGATGTCACTCCCCAAGCGATCTTGTCAGTGCGTCCGGCTACAACAACGGGCATGCCGGGAATTGTAGCTCCAATTACTCCACCGTCGGCGAGCTCAAGCCTAGCAAGCATCCAGATCGAAGGGGCGGAAAAAGATAGATGCGGGTCGTTCGCAAGTAGTGCTCCGCCCGCCGCGGTCCTGTTCGCTGCGATTGCCCAGGCGTTGGAAGCGCCGCCAAATCCTCTGCTGCGAACCGGATCCAGCAAATCGACATTGTTCTCCTTTGAAGGCAGCCTATTTTCGGTGCGCGCATTTGCCGGGTCGTCAAATGTGGTTTGCGATTTACTGTCGGTTTCGCCGGGAAAAAGACTTTCGAATTTTTCCACGGGCAAGACCCTGGCGAGCCGCTCTCTAAGAATTTCTTGGTCCAAATGGGTGGATAGGCTAACCGCCTGGAGATTCAAAATCGCAATGCTGTCGACCGGTTGCCAAGGCGCAACCGGCGCGGGGAATAGCAGAAATTCCGGAGCGCCACGTCCCAGCCCGTTTCGATTGACAATGTCGACCCAAGCGTTAACGCCGCGAGCATACGCATTTAGAAATGTCATTGCTTCCGCATCCTGGTCTTCGACGGACGCGGCTGCCAAGCCGTAAAGGTCCAGGCTGCGAATAAACTTATCCGCGTTAAGCGTACGGATTCCGAATTGCTCGGACAAACGACCCTGGGCAGTGCGTCTCAATACGGTCATTTGCCATAGTCGGTCCTGTGCATGCACGAAGCCGAGGCCGAAGAATACGTCCTCGTTGCTGCTCCCGAATATGTGAGGAATATTGTTTTCGTCGCGCACGACTTCTACCAAGTCGTCGATGCCGTCGATGACAAATTCTGCATTGTAGCTGGGCAACGAACGCGAAATGAGAAGGTAGGCAACTAGAGCGGCGCAGATAGTTAAAGAAACCGATGCGATGAATATGCGCAGTGTCCACCGGAAAATTATTAGCATCGCAGTTCTTTGTGAATCGCCAGAAATACCGTAATCTAGGTCTGAACCTTGTCGCCAAGTGGCTCAGCGCGGCGATTTCTCGTCCAAATTTCCCAAGGGCATCTTGAACGAATCAGTATTCCAAATTTTCCGAGTCGCGTGCCTATCGTGCAATGCGCGTATATTTGGTGCCTTCTATTGTCGCGCCCAACAAGACACCTGTTTGGCCGAAAACAACCCCAATTACCGATGGCAAGCGAACCGTCGTATCCAAGCCTACATAATCTCCTTCTTCGATTAGAACGTATTCGATATCGGCGCCGAGTTGCCAGCCGCTCGATAGCCGGAATCCTTCCAGTGCCTCCGGGGTCATGAAGAACAAAACGTGGGAGTATTGCTGAATGCCGAACTGTAGTCCGAACGTCGCTTGCAAGGAGGAATAGTAGTCGACCGTTACCCCCCTGATTTGGAGCGCGCCTTCGCCATACGCTCCTCCGAAAGTAAATCCGGCCTTGGTAATCAACGGCATAATCAACACGCCGTTGGCTCTATCCAGCAAATCGCGAGTGCCGGGCACTCTTTGGGTCATAAAGCCAAGCGCAGATTTAACCTGGTTCTCGATGCGCCTAAACCTGACGCTAGGAACCGTGGAACTAGATTGCGCAATTGCCAATCCCGGCCCACCGCAAGCCGCCGTTCCAGCTAAAAACGCGCGTCGCGTGATTTCGGTCATTGCCCACCCCGCTTTTTTTCATTTATCGTTTTCTGCCTGTAACATTATAGAACGGCGGAAGAATTTTGTCATGATATTTGTCGTAAATTCGATAATGTCCAGATCAGTTGGCATCCATAAATTCGCTGGCCCTGCGATATATGGCCAGGCCATGTTTTTCGCAGCGGTTTCTTGTCGGTAGCCCATAGGCAGATTTAGCCGTGAATCGCTGCGCGTACTTCATCGCGTGAATCGAGGCTCGCGATTGGCCGATCGGCTTGGATAGGGATTGCGCCGAAGGCGAATTCGGGAGTATTGAACTACCTCGATCAGGCAAATAATTTGTCATGCGTCCGGATATTAGCTGCCGGCATTACCAATACTCAGGGTCCGATTTCCTGCAACTGGGATTTGCCAAATTCTACCGAACAGTCCTGAATTCAGATGTCCGACGGCGAGCCTCGGAGTGCCGAGGATTGTTCTCGGCCGGCATGTCCCTAAATTCGATCCGGGCGGCAAATGGAGGTGTTTCAATCCGGATTGGGAATGCAGCGTCAGTCGAAATCCTTGTGCGCTATTTTGATTTCGGCCGTAAAGCTAGATAGTCTTCGAATTCGAGCGCGCGATAGCGTCGACGCAACGCTCCAATTTTGTGCTGTAATGCGTTTTGCAAAAATAGGCACAACGAATCAATAGGATGCGATGGATTCCGAACGTGACTTGACGGAATCTATGGAGCGAATAGTTCTACCGCCGTAATCTATTTTTCCGAGTCAATGCAATGTTTAGGATCTGGCTTGGAAGAACGATTATATCATATTTTACAAATAGTTAAATGGCCAAAGCGGTAAAGGCCAGAATTTTCCAATGCATGTTACTTCCGCAACAGCCGCTCGGCTGCAAGAATCGCAAAATAAGTAAGCACGGCATCGCAACCGGCTCGTTTGAATGCGAGCAAGCTCTCAGCGACTGCCGCTTCGAGTTCGACCCATCCGTTCATGGCGGACGCATGGAGCATAGAATACTCCCCCGATACCTGGTACGCGAAGGTTGGCACACCAAGTTCCGATTTAACTAGGCGGCAAACGTCGAGGTACGGCATGCCTGGCTTGACCATGAACATATCGGCGCCTTCCGCGAGATCGCGTCGCACCATGCGCAATGCTTCAAAGGCGTTGCCAGGATCCATCTGGTAGCTTTTCTTGTCGCCCTTGAGGACTCCACTTGAACCAACCGCATCACGAAACGGGCCGTAGAATGCGGACGCGTACTTCGCCGAATAGGACATTATTGCAGTATTCTTGAATTTATGGCTCTCAAGAGATTTTCTAATTGCACCTATGCGGCCATCCATCATATCCGACGGTCCCAGTATGTCTGCTCCCGCTTCGGCACTGGACAAAGCTGCCCGAACCAAGCATTCCACAGTTTCGTCATTTACGATTTCTCCCTTTTCAACGATTCCGTCGTGGCCGTCGGCATTGTACGGATCGAGCGCGACATCGAGCATCACTGACATATGCGGTAAATTCTCTTTTATCTCTCTGGTTGCTCTATTGATCAAATTGTCAGGGCGCCATGCCTCTTCGCATCGAATTGTCCTTTTTGCAGGATCGACATATGGGAACAGGGCGGTAGTCGAGATACCTAAGTCGGCAGCACGTTTTAGCGCTGCTACGGTGCAATCAATCGACATGCGGTTTACGCCCGGCATAGACGGAATCGGTTCCGAAATGTTGCTGCCATCACGTATGAAAACCGGCCAAATTAAATCAGAAACGGTTAGCGCATTTTCGCGAACTAGGTCGCGCAAAGCGGCCGTTCGCCTCAACCGGCGAGCTCGAGCCATTGGAAATTGGGATAGCATTGGGCGCATCCAGAGTAGCGGGGGATATACCCTCATCAACCTAAACAAATGCGCCGGGAATGCAATCCTTGGCTGCGAAAGTATAATAGATTGATTAAATTGCATCGAAAAACTCAGTAATAACAAATGGTAATAGTTTAAAATTAGAATTCAGTCCAAGTATTGGGTTTTGGATTTACTTTTGGGTTGAATCAAAATGCCAATGCGGGCCGACTAGTGGCACTTTTCGCAAACAGGCTTAGCGCAGTTAATTCTGGAGGCGCGGAACTTGCAGAATAGTCGAATTTGCAAACCGTTGCTGAGCGGACAAGACAAAGATTGTTCCTGCCTAAGTATGCGAAAGCGTAGTCAATGGCCCGTGCAGCCCAGTATGTGAATTCTCAAGGTATTCCCTGAAAATTAGTTGATTGCCATTCCGCTCGATTAAAGGAAGAGACTTTCGGCATGGGCCTATTGACGGAATCCGATGCGCATGCGTATCGCCACCCAGCATTCCATCGGACGAAAAAACGGTGGATTAGCGCCGACCCGGTTGCGAGAGGAAGTAATTCAACTGGATCTCTTGAGGTGCTACTCGAATATGCGATCATTGATTGTCATTGCGATGGATGCGCCACGGCGCTTGTTGCGAATTCGATAGCGGTAGCTCGTGTCTCGTTCCCGAATTTCAAAGATAACTTCCGCGCATTTGAAGTCGTCGGCGAGGCCGTCAGTTTCAATTGAGTTCGCTGTGGCTGAAATTAGACATTCGATATCTCTACGCTTATGCCCGCATTTTCGATCCCTCGAATATTGCTTGCCGTGAAGAATTCGTGTTGGCAGTCAATTTTTTCCTGACGGCCGATAACGCGGGTTGACAAAACAGACAGCGGGCAATCTAGCAACGCACCATGCCAAAGATTGATTCAATTTACGATGAAGTTACGGTTTGCGGAGCGCCGGCGGGCTATGACGGAAGATTGATTGCGGATTGGGCTGGAAGGCACGACGGACCGATTTTGCATATTGCCAAAGATGATCGGCGGCTCGCCGAAATCGCAGGAGCAATCTCATTTTTTTCGCCGAATCTCCCTATCATGTCGTTTCCCGCCTGGGATTGCATGCCGTACGACCGCATATCGCCTCGCGCCGAGATAACGTCCAGCCGCCTTTCGCTCTTGGCATCCATCGCAAATGGAAAAATTCGATCGCCGATCGTAATTTTGGCTACAATTAACTCGGCAACCCAATACTTGCCGCCGCGTGAAACCATTAGTCGAAACAGCCTTTCGGCGTCCGTCGGCCAGCGAATTAATCGCGATGAATTCGTGGAATTTCTCAGCGGTTCCGGATATTTGCGCTGTTCTAAAGTCATCGAGCCCGGCGAATTCGCCGTAAGAGGCGGGATAATTGACCTATTTCCTCTGGGCTGGCGAAAACCGGCAAGGCTCGACTTTTTTGGCGACATTTTGGACGGTATCCGAGAGTTTGATCCCGACAGCCAGCTGACGACTGGCAAGCTGAAAAATTTGGATATCGCACCAGGGTCGGAGTTTTTGTTCGACAATGAATCGGTGTCGCGATTCCGAACCAGATACCGCTCGGAATTCGGCGCTCCGCCGCTTGGAGCCGTGCTGTACGAGTCCGTTTCGGCCCGAAAAAGAATTCAAGGAATGGAGCATTGGCTTCCGTTTTTTCAGGAGCGGCTGGAAACTATTTTCGATTATTTGCCTAGCGCGACTGTCAGTTTCGACGAAAGAGACGCTTTCCATCGAGCGGAAAGATGGGATCTAGTCAGAGCTCGCTACGAGACGAGAGCCCAATCGGCGGCGAATTCATCTCGGTCCGACGTCTTTGCTCCGCCTTGCAGGCCCGAACTTCTTTATTTGAATCCTGAAGCATTCGAGAGACTACTGAATAAAAGGAAAGTTTTCCGCCTCCGCCAGGGCAAGTTGCCGCCCGGGCCCGGAATTATCGATGCGGGCGGACGTCCCGGGTTCAAGATTCGAGCAAGTAGCAACGCGAAAGGCCAGGAAACCCAATTAGAGAGATTTGCGAATAAAATTCATGAGCTTAAAAGGGACTTCAACGTTGTAGTATCATGCTGGACCACCGGTTCCCGAGACCGCCTTTCATCACTTTTGGAAGACTCCGGAGTCGGCGAAATTCGTCGAATTGACAGTGCGAGCGACTTAGTCGGGCTACGAAGCAAAGCCTGCTGCGTAGTCTGGGCTCTTGAAAGCGGCTTTTGCGCGCCAGGACTAGCCGTGATTTCCGAGCAAGATGTTTTCGGAAAGCGGCTTGTCCGGACTAGGCACAAGAAACGAGCGATTTCAGAAATTCTAGCGGACGCAGCGGCATTTCTTCCAGGCGACATCGTTGTTCACGTCGAGCACGGCGTCGCCGTCTATAGAGGCTTGGAGACGCTTAAAGCATCGAATGCCTCTCACGACTGCATCGTATTGGAATATGAAGGAGGGGACCGGCTTTACGTTCCCGTAGAAAACATAGACCTCTTGTCCCGCTACGGCCAAGACCACGCTCGTCTTGACCGACTCGGAGCCGCGCACTGGCAGGAACGCAAGGCCAGGATGCGAAAGCGGATACTGGATATGGCGGACGACCTGCTGAAAGTCGCGGCCGAACGGGCGCTTCGGTCAGGTCATGTCATCGTCCCCGACCAATACGCGTACAAATCATTTCTTGCCCGCTTCCAGTATGAAGAAACGGATGATCAGTCTTCAGCGATCGCCGATGTCCTGAGCGACCTGGAGTCAGGTACGCCCATGGACAGGTTGATTTGCGGAGACGTCGGTTTCGGTAAGACGGAAGTCGCCATGCGAGCCGCGTTCGTGGCGGCGCTCGCAGGTTGGCAAGTCGGCGTTGTCGCGCCAACAACTTTGCTGGCTCGACAGCACTACGCTACCTTCAAAGAGAGATTCAGCGGTTTTCCGATCGAAATCCGCCAGTTGTCGCGCCTGGTTGGAAAAAGCGAAGCGGCAGACATTCGCAAGGGAATCGAAAACGGCACCATTGATATCGCGATTGGCACCCACGCCTTGCTTGCTGACAGGATCAAATTCAAGAATTTCGGACTTCTCGTGATTGACGAGGAGCAAAATTTTGGCGTCGCCCAGAAAGAAAAACTCAAAAGGCTTCGGTCGCAAGTCCATGTTCTTACTTTAACGGCTACTCCGATTCCGAGAACGATCCAAATGTCAATGTCGGGAATAAAGGACATGTCGGTAATAGGAACACCGCCCGCCGATCGCCTTGCGATTCGCACCTACGTTTTGGAATTCGACACGGTTACAGTCAGGGAAGCATTGGTTCGCGAGCATTCGCGAAGGGGCCAAAGCTTCTTCGTTGTGCCCCGAATCTCCGATCTTGGCGGAATTGCTAAATTTCTTGAAGAACAAGTTCCTGAAGTTTCATTTGTGGTAGCGCACGGCAGAATGAGTCCTAACGAATTGCAGGCTCGCACAACCTCTTTCTTCGAAGGAAAAGCTGAAGTTTTGCTTTCTACGACAATTGTGGCGGCCGGATTGGACGTGCCGACTGCGAATACTGTCGTAGTCTACCGATCGGACCTGTACGGCTTGGCTCAGCTCTATCAAATAAGGGGGAGGGTAGGGCGCTCATACTTTCGAGCCTATGCTTACCTAACCTATAATCGCCGTAGCAAAATATCGGAAAAGGCGGATCGTCGGCTTCGCGTATTGAGCAACCTAGATTCTCTCGGGGCAGGCTTCGCTGTCGCATCGCACGATCTCGACATTCGTGGCGCCGGCGACATTTTGGGTTCGCGGCAATCCGGTGAAATTCCCGAAGTTGGAATCGAATTGTATCAAAAAATGCTGGAGCAGACGATTGGCAACCTTAAGGCGGGCGGCAACATCGATGCTGCGATGCAGGAGGAAGCGTGGTCGCCTCGGATCAATCTTGGCGTAACCGTAAAGATTCCGGACAGCTACGTGGCGGACCTTGACGTTCGCATGAATCTGTATCGCAGACTTTCGTCGCTTCGGACGAAAGTGGAAATCGAAGGATTTGCGGCCGAGATGATCGACAGATTTGGCGATATGCCGGCAGAAGTTACAACGCTTTTGAGACTGATCCGGATAAAGTCCCTATGCGCCGCAGCAGGAGTTTCCCGGCTGGACGGCGGCCCCAAAGGAGCCACCGTCGAATTTCGCAAGGGCGAGTTTGCCAATACGGAAGGACTGATCTCCTTTATTCACGATCAGAAGGGGAGGGCGAAGGTTCGCTCAAACAAACTTGTAGTGAGAAGACACTGGCCCGGAACGGGGGAAAGGATGAGAGGGGCGCTGGCTATCGCTGCGGAATTGGCCCGAATTGCGACAAGAGAGAGCCGCGACAATCGAGCATCTTGATTCGCAGAATTTGGGCAATCGATGCCGGGACAGAATATTGCTAAAAACGGGCCGAAGTTTAGTTTAGCGCGCTAAACTAACCGTTTCGCCGGCGCGGGCGGACAGCGCGCGGGCGAAATATGCGTCTTGCAAACGCAAATCCGTCAATATATTGATTGACCGCGAGAAGAGTCGGCGGGGATCAATGCATTACTGCATGCTGCAGCGCGGCAAAAAAACGCCCGCCGAAGCGGGCGCTAAGATGTTGAGGCAGGTTTCATACAGGCAAGAAACCTATCGAGCAGTGAGAATTCCATATCTAATATTAGGGCGGCCGACAAGGGCCGGAGTGAGTTTTGGGTAAGTCTCGCTTGAAAAATCTAATCATTCCAGGAGGTTGTTGCCGAAATGCCACAAATTAATCATGTTGTCCTTGCGGTCGCTTGCGCTTTCGCCTCGGGCGTAGTCGCGCCCGGGAAAGTTCACGCGGTGCCTTCTCATGGCATAGCCATGTACGGCGAGCCGGCGCTGCCGCCGGACTTTGTCTCGCTTCCCTACGCCTATCCAGATGCGCCGAAGGGCGGCAGCATTACATACGGAAGATCCGGTTCTTTTGATTCGCTTCATCCTTGGATCGTAAAAGGGCGGGCGCCATGGGAAATTCGATCGCATGTCTACGAGACCTTGCTCGGAAGAAGCTACGACGAACCGTTTACGCTGTACGGCCTCCTGGCTGAAACGGTCGAGACGGGACCCGACCGGGACTGGGTCGAGTTCACGCTTAGACCGGAGGCGCGGTTTTCCGACGGCTCACCCGTGACTGTCGAAGATTTGCTTTGGTCGTTCGAGACACTCGGAACGGAAGGTCATCCGCGATATAGCCTGTCATGGAAAAAGATCGAGAGCGCGATGCAGACCGGCGAAAGGACCGTTCGGTTTACATTCAATACGGTCGACCGCGAATTGCCCTTGATCTTGGGGCTTCGCCCAGTTCTCCAGAAAAGCCAGTGGGACGGCAAGGGGTTCGGCGAAAGTTCGCTCGATATCCCAATAGGTTCCGGTCCCTATGTAGTCGAGGAATTTGAGCCGGGAAGGTTCATTCGCTTTGCGCGCGATACCGACTACTGGGGCAAGGATTTGAGCTTCAACAGGGGAAGGCACAATTTCGATAAAATAACGTACGAGTATTTCGGCGATGGCGGCGTCGTTTTTGAAGCCTTCAAGGCCGGCGAAATCGATATATACAGGGAATGGAACGCCGCCAAGTGGGATTCGAACTACGATTTTCCTGCAGTACGTACCAATGCGGTCGTAAAATCGGAAATCTATCACCAGCGGCCTTCCGGCATTCGCGGATTCGTTTTCAACACAAGGCGGGAAAAATTCACGGACATTAGAGTTCGGGATGCGCTTATCCACGCGTTCAATTTTGAATTGACAAACGCGATCATGAACGATGGCAAACTTCCCAGAATTCAGTCATATTTTTCCAATTCAGTGCTAGGTGCGAAACCTGGCCCCGCGACTGGAAAAGTTCTTGAACTGCTTTTACCTTTCAAGAACGAAATTCCCGAGGACGCCTTGGAAGGGTATACGCTTCCCGTTTCCGACGGTTCCGAACGAAATCGGAAAAACATTCTTTTAGCGCGAGACTTGTTTCAATCGGCGGGATGGTCGATTGATACCGACGGGGTCCTCAAGAATGCCGATGGCGAAGCCTTCGAATTCGAGATCCTTGTCGTGCAGGGTGCGCACGATACGATGAGCATCGCCGAGATTTATATCGAGTCGCTTAAGCGATTGGGAATCCAAGCGGAGATAACTCTCGTCGACAGCTCTCAATATCAAGAGCGAACCAACGCCTATGACTTCGATGTCGCGTGGTATCGACGGAGCATGTCGCTAAGCCCCGGCAACGAACAGCGGCTTTACTGGGGCAGGGAAGGCGTGGAAACGCCGGGAACCCGAAATTGGATGGGCGTGGCCAGCGATGCTGTCGAAGCCATGATCGCCGCAATTTTGGAAGCGAGGGAGCAGTCGGATTTCATTGCAGGCGTCAGGGCCCTGGACAGGATTCTTACGGCTAACCGATTCGTCATCCCGGTATGGTATTCGAATTTTTCGCGACTGGCGTACAAGGCTGAACTTAGGTTTCCGGAATCCATTCCGATCTATGGAGACTGGATCGGCTTCCTTCCCGATGTGTGGTGGTACGAAAAGCCGGCGGCCGAATAGACCGCATCTTTATTTCCGATTGCGGTTTAGGAATTTTTGTTCAGCGATTGTCGTTCCCGCTCGGCAGGGCGGGAACGCCAGATTTTGGTACCGGATATACCAAGCCTGCCGATATCACCAGCTTGGCGGCATCCTCGACCGACATGTCGAGGAATATTACGTCCGTTTCCGGTACAAACAAAAGGAAGCCGGAGGTCGGATTGGGTGTCGTCGGCAAGAACACGCTTATCATTTTACCGACATCGGGCGTTTTTTCGAGGATTTCTCCCTTGGTCGTCGTCGAATAAAATGCCATCGCCCACAATCCCTTGCGGGGATATTCGATGAGGCAAGCGCGATCAAAGGAAGTTTCGCCCTGCTGAAATACGGTTTCGGCGATCTGTTTCAAGGCCTGGTAGACCGACCTCACCAAAGGCATTCTGCCGACAATGTGTTCGGCCCAGCGTAAAATCCATCTGCCGATCAAGCCCTTGGCAAAATAACCCACAACCACGCAGAAAACCAGAAATATCGCGGAACCGATGCCGTGTACATCGACGCCAATATAGGCCGATGGGTGATACTTTTCCGGAATCCAGGGAAGCACCCAAGAATCGATAATTCCAATCGCCGTCCAAAAAATGTAGGCGGTGAGACCGACGGGCACCAAAACTACAAGTCCAGTCAGAAAATTGGCGCGCAGCGCGCCAAGTATCCCTCCCGACTTCGGCGCCTGAGGGCGACCCTGACTATTTGATTCTTTTGGTTGCTCCAATATTACGACCTCGCAAATACTGCGCTAGTTTGCACAATCGGTTTAATTCATTCAAGCTGAATTCCTACGGCTTCGAAAGGCACTTGCCGGGGATGCGACATTTGTCTGATTCAAGTTTATGGCGATTTGGGCAGCCAGCGAGGCATTACTCTTGATCAAATCCTTATTGGCTTTTAGCGAACGCCCGTCCGACAGTTCGGCAATTCGCTCAAGCAGGAAGGGCGTAACTGACTTGCCGCGGATTTGCCGCGCATCCAAATCCTGCAATGCGCGGTCAATCCATTGATTGATTTCTGTCAGCGGAAGTGCATTCTCAGCCGGAACAGGATTCGCCACGAGAATTCCTCCGCGAATACCCAAATCGCGCCGTAATCTGAAGGAGTTGGCGATATCGGCCGGCGAATCGAATCTATACGGAGCCCTGTATCCGGACGACTTCGACCAAAACCCGGGAAAATAGTTTTGTCCGAAAGCGATTGCCGGCACGCCGAGGGTTTCCAAGAACTCCAGCGTTTTCGGTATATCCAGAATTGCCTTGGCGCCGGAAGCGACGACGACGACGGGGCTATTTGCCAGTTCAATTAGATCGGCGGATACGTCGAAGCTTATCTCGGCTCCTCGATGAACGCCGCCGATTCCGCCGGTAGCAAACACTTGAATTCCGGCCAAGCGCGAACAAATCATAGTCGCCGAAACTGTCGTTGAACCGGTCCAGCGCCCGGCCAATGCCAGCGAGATATCGGAACGGCTAAGCTTTACTACATTCTTGCTTGTCGCCATTCTTTCCAATTCGACGGTGTCTAGTCCGACGCGAATTCGACCTTCGATTACCGCAATGCTGGCCGCGAGCGCTCCAATTCTTTTTATTTCTTCCTCCGATGCCAAAACGGTTTCAACGTTGTCAGGATAGGGCAGGCCGTGCGAAACGATAGCGGTTTCAAGAGCAACAATCGGTTTTCCTTCTTCCCGCGCGGCAGCGACGCCCGAGCTGATATCCAAAGGTAGATTCAATATTCTAGTTCTCCCGCGGCGAATAGCGAGGCCAGCAAGACAGCATTTTTCAAAGATTGCTCCGCGCTGTCGCCATTTAGCTCACTCGCGATATGAGCCGCGGCAAATGCATCTCCGGACCCGGTTGCGCGAACGGCGTCTACTTTCGGAGGGCGGCATTCAATCAATTCGCCGAACGTTGCGACCGCTGCCGGGCTAGGACCGTTAGTAACCGCAACTCGTTCAAACCCGAAATTGCAAAGCAACTCAGCCGCATCGCAGGCGTTTCGACAATCTCGTCCCAGCAATCTTTTGGCTTCGAAAAGATTCATGTAGATCGTCGTATTGGGAACTCTCGCAAAATTTGAAATCCGAGAGGCTTTGCCGGGTGACGCGCACACAACCGCGAATTTGGATCCCAACGACTTTTGAATGTCGTGCAAGGCCTCCAAGAAGATTGACGTCAGATTACCGTCTATAACGATCGTATGGGCCCACGTCCTTGCCGTGCTTAGCGAATCGGCGGATCGAAAAAAATCGAGAATTTTTATTCCGGCCCGTTCTAGCATGCGTGTGTCAGCGACCGCAGCAACCAAGCCTCTTCGATTTTCGATGGCAAGATAACGATCTGTCGGCAAATTTGGAATGCGCAGCAAAAATTTAGTGCACAAGCCCATATGGTTTAATGCGCGCACAAGCTCCTCGCCTTCGCGGTCATTGCCCACCGCGCCAAGAAGCGCGGCATCAACGCCATTATAATTCAATCCCGCCGCCACATTGAATGCAACGCCGCCAGGTCTTCGTTCGATAATGCCCGGAACGTCTTCGCAAGATTCAATTGTCGTCGTTCCTATCCAGTCCCAATGCACGGACCCAATGCAGACTGCCCTGGACCGAGGCGACTTAAGCTGCTTGTTAGCCGAATTCATTCAACTTTTCCCGCTTGTGGAGGCAAGTATATTCGAGTAAGGCACCGTTACAATTCTCAGGCGGAACATGGGCTCGTGAACTGCTAATCGCGTGTCCGCCGGTTGGGTGTTTACCCTGCGATTTCGCCGTGGCGCAAACCGGAAAGGAATAGCCATGACAGTACCAGACTTTAATTTGCGTCAGCTCTTGGAGGCGGGCGTGCACTTTGGTCACCAGACTCAAAGGTGGAACCCGCTGATGTCCGAGTACATTTACGGCAAACGGAACGGAATCCATATAATCAACCTAACATTGACGGTTCCAATGCTGGACACGGCATTGAACGCGGTAACGGAAGTTGTCTCAAAGGGCGGGAAAGTTCTCTTTGTCGGGACGAAGCGTCAAGCGCAAAAGCCAATTGCCGAGGCGGCGGAGAGGTGCGCCCAATATTTTGTCAATCATCGTTGGCTCGGTGGTACTCTTACCAACTGGAAGACGGTTTCCAACTCCATTTCAAGACTGCGAACAATTGACGAGCAATTGTCGGCAGGCGTGGAGGGGCTGACGAAGAAGGAGCGCTTGGGTCTCGAGCGTGAACAAACAAAACTCCAAGCATCGCTGGGCGGAATTCGCGACATGGGCGGCGTACCCGATATTCTGTTCGTCATCGATGTAAAAAAGGAAGCGCTTGCGGTGGCAGAAGCAAAAAAATTGGGGATTCCCGTAGTCGGTATTGTTGACACGAATTGCTCGCCGGATGGAATAAAATATCTGATACCCGGCAACGATGACGCGTCGCGCGCGATCTTTTTGTACTGCGATCTTGTCGCAAGAGCGGTATTGTCGGGGATGGCCAAGCACATGGGCGATGCCGGCGTAGACGTAGGCGAACTCGCTGATTCACTGGAAACGGAACCGGCACTCTCGGAAGCTGCAGAAGGCGGCGCCAAGGAATCATCCGAAAGCGAAAAAGGCGACTTGGAACAGTCCGCCGCCGTATCTGCGGCCTAAGGAGAAGATCGATGGCTGTTACAGCTGCAATGGTTAAACAGCTCCGCGAAATGACTGGCGCGGGGATTATGGACGCAAAAAAGGCATTGGTCGAAAACGATGGCGATACCGAAGCTGCCGTCGACTGGCTTCGAAAAAAGGGCCTAGCAACCGCGGCTAAAAAGGCGGGACGAATTGCCGCCGAAGGACTGGTCGGTATACGCATTGACGGAAGCGCCGGGGTAGTGGTCGAAGTGAATTCGGAAACCGATTTTGTCGCTAAGAATTCCGAATTCCAAAGTCTCGTATCGGACATTCTAAAGCTGGCTATCGAGTCCCCCGATTTGGAGACTCTTCTCGCGAGCGACATTGGCGGCAGAACGGTAAAAGACGCCGTAACGGAAAAGGTTGCGACTATCGGCGAAAATTTATCGCTACGCAGAATGCGAAAAGTTGTAGGCGGCGGAGTTGTAGGATACGTGCACAATTCGCCTTCAAAGAATCTCGGCAAAATTGGCGCGTTGGTTGCCTACAACGGCGGCGACGGGCATGCGGCGCGTCAAATTGCGCTGCACGTCGCGGCTTCAAGGCCGCTTTCGCTGTCGGAAAATGATTTGCCTGCAGATGCCATCGAGCGCGAGAAAAATGTGCTTGCCGAACAAGCGAGAGAATCCGGAAAGCCGGAGGCGGTGATCGAAAAGATGATTGCGGGTAGATTGCGAAAGTACTTCGAGGAAGTTACCTTGCTGAACCAAAAGTACGTATTTGATCAGGATCAGAATATTCGTTCATTCGCCGAGAATGCCGGAATCGAAATTGTCGATTTCGTTCGCTTCGAAGTTGGCGAAGGCATCGAAAAAAACGGATAGGTTGCGAAAAAACTGCGCCGACGCAACCCAAGTTTCCTTTTCGCAGAGGACTTGAAACTAACGGATTTCACCGGCGCCGATCAAATTCAACGCGGTTTTGCCAGCCCCAGCGCGGCTTCGATTGCCAGCGCGTAGCCTTTGGCTCCGAACCCCAGAATGACTCCGTCGGCAGCCAAAGAAATGTAGGATCGAGAACGAAACGACTCGCGTCGATGAATATTCGTAAGGTGGATTTCTACAACCGGTTGCGGAACGGACTTTAGAGCGTCCATCAATGCAACCGACGTGTGCGTGTAGGCGGCCGCATTAATTACGATCGCGTCAGTTCGCGTTGATGCGTTATGTATGGCATCGATTAGAGTTCCTTCGTGATTGCTGTGAAGAAACTCAATGTCAACGCCCAAGTGGTCGCCGCGTTCGCGGCAAATTCTTTCAATCGCCGTCAAAGAATCAGTTCCGTATATTTCGGGTTCCCGTGATCCGAGCATGTTGAGATTGGGTCCATTCAGGACGAGTATCGAAGTCATAGGCGGCGCGCTCCGTCAAAAACCGAAAGGAAGAGATGGCGACGAGAATTCTGCATCTTAGGCTGCATTCTGCAACGTAATTCTATAAATCGCCGGGACCTGGAATAATACTCGGAAATGTCAGCGCGATTCCCGGCTAAAATTAACATAATATTCATTATCGGAAAAATATATCCGGTTATTCGCGAATTGGCGGCTTCGCTGGCTCTTTTGAATTCAGGAATACAGCAACCGACTATCAAGTTGGCGAAATATTAATCCGGTAAGCGGCAGTCGGCGATCTTTGATTCGAAGTTCTTTACTCGTTTCGATTGCTAGCCGATCGAATAGCCGACTCCCCTCACTGTGCGGATCGGGTCGACGCCTCCGAATTTGCAAAGGCTTTTCCGTAGCCGAGCAATGTGGACGTCGACGGTTCGCGTTTCGACAAAAATCCGGCGCCCCCAAACGCGGTCCAGCAATTGGTCCCTGGTTAGCACGCGACCGGGCTTTTCCATCAAAGTTGCCAAGAGTCTGTATTCCGTTGACCCTAGATGCAACTGATTTCCGCCTCTATATACGCGGTATTTTTCTGCATCCAATTTTATGTCGCAGCATTCAATTATTTCGCCTACGGCCGTCGGCATGGTTCGTCTAAGGCAAGCACGAACTCGCTCCATGAGTTCTTCGATCGAAAACGGCTTGGTCACATAATCGTCGGCGCCACTCTTAAGCCCAGATATTCTGTCTTCTTCAATGGTTCGGGCCGAAAGCATGATAACAGGAATAGTGCGAGTGAGTTTATTGGCGCGAATTCGCCGGCAAACTTCGAGGCCGGATATTCCCGGTAGCATCCAGTCAAGTACTACTACGTCAGGCGCCGCTTCCTGGACCAATTCCATCGCCTCTTCTCCGCACATCGCGCAAATAGGAGTGAATCCGTGCATTTTTATCGAAGATTCCAGGAGTTCTAGCTGGTTCTTGTCATCCTCCACTATCAAGACGGCTGGCGAATGAGAATTTTGGGTCACGTTATTTCCTCGAATTCAAGGCGCCCGAACAAGATGTCCATCCTCTAGAAAGTTGCGAAATCCAAATTACGTCAACTAGCGATTCGCAGAAATCCGTTCGCAATTGACAATCTCCTTAATTCACCGCGCCCATCGAGACTGCCTCGTAGGATGTCGTGTCTTCTACTAGACGATCGTCTTTAGGCATTTCGCCCGTCACCTGAAAAATAACCTGTTCGGAAACGCTTGTGATATGATCGCCCGCTCTTTCCAGGTTTTTAGCCATGAAATGCAAATGCATGGCAGGCGTGATCGACCGAGGATCTTCCATCATATATGTTAGAAATTCGCGAAAAAGCGAATTGTACATTAAGTCGATATCCCTGTCGCGGACAATAATTTCCCTCGCTTTTTCCGCGTCCCTTTCGGCAAACGAGTCTAAGGAATCCTTAAGCAAAACCTGAACGCTGTGCGATAGGCGGCGAATGGATGCGACTGCGCCGTTCGGCGGCGGTGTCTTCAGCAACACAGTGGTCCTCTTCGCCATGTTTTTCGAATAATCGCCAATTCTTTCCAGATTCGTTGCAATTTTCAAAACTGCGAATACGAACCTTAAATCCTGAGCTATTGGCTGCCTCAGAGCCAGAAGTTCCAATGCCGCTAAATTCACTTCCGATTCCAGGCCGTCGATCAATTGGTCATCGTCAACAATTTTTCGAGCAAGTTCCTCGTCATTGTCCGCCAGGGCTCTGCTCGTATTGATTATCGAAGCCTCGACCAGTCCTCCCATCCGCATGACAGAGGACTGTAAATTATGAAGATCTCGGTCAAAGGCCGAATGAATGTGTTCCTTTTCAATCATGTCCCTGCCCTGCCCCTATCCAATCCTTCCGGTAATGTAGCTTTCGGTTCGCTCATCCCTGGGATTGGTAAATATTTCGTTGGTGTCGTTGAATTCAACAAGCCATCCGAGATGGAAAAACGCCGTTTTCTGACTGACTCTCGCCGCTTGCTGCATCGAGTGAGTGACAATAACGACGCAATATTTTTCCCTGAGATTGTGGATAAGTTCCTCGATCTGCGACGTTGCGATCGGGTCGAGCGACGAGCACGGCTCGTCCATCAGCAGCACTTCCGGCGAAGTTGCGATGGCTCTTGCTATGCACAGCCTTTGCTGCTGGCCGCCGGACAAACCGGTTCCCGGCTCGCGCAACCTGTCCCTGGTTTCGTCCCATAGCGCGGCGCCTCGCAATGAAGCTTCGACCAATTCGTCGAGTTCTTGATTGCTTGAAACAAGACCATGGATTCGCGGTCCATAAGCAACGTTGTCATATACTGACTTGGGAAACGGATTCGGTTTCTGAAACACCATTCCGACGCGTGCTCGCAGCTGAACCGGGTCAAGAGATCGATCGTGAATGCTCTCGCCGTCGAGTTCGATTCTGCCTTCAACGCGACAGGATTCGATTGAATCGTTCATTCGATTGAGACAGCGAAGAAAGGTTGATTTTCCGCACCCCGAGGGACCGATAAAGGCCGTTACCGCATTGTCATCCACATCCACGCAAACATCGTTCAACGCTTGTTTGTCGCCATAGTGCACATTAACGTCGCGCGCCAGGATTTTGACCGAAGCAGCCGGTTTCTCTCCCGTGCCATGCGAATTCATGCTCTAGTTCCCTACTGCCCAATAAATTGATTCGAACCGTTTGGGAATTCGGATTCCGATTTGAATTTCCGCTTGCCCGGATCTTTAGCGCCGGAAAACCTGCCCGCCATGAATTACACAGTAATTTTATCACAAGCGTATTACGATTTCGCAACAGTTTTGTGATGAAACTACTTTACGTGCGGGATTTCGAAGAGCATTCCGGAAGCAACACGGTAAATTTGCTGCCTACGCCCGGCGTGCTTTCTATCAATAGCTTGCCGCCGTGGCGGTTGAGCGCATGCTTGACAATCGCAAGACCCAGGCCCGTACCCGTTGACTCACGGTTCCGAGCGTGGTCGATTCGAAAAAACCTTTCCGTCAGCCTAGGAATGTAAATCGGGTCAAACCCTGTTCCTCGATCGGAAATCTCAACCTTTACGGATGGCATACCGATTTCCGGCGTCGACTGCTGCCTGGAAACGATGACATCGACCCTGTTGCCTTCGCCACCGTATTTGATGGCGTTTTCGATAATGTTTCCGAATACTTGCCGAAGTTGTTCGCCGTCTCCGACGATTTCGCATTTCCTCGGTCCTGTCCGAAATCGAATATTGGCGCCTCTGTGCTGCTCGAATTGGCTAAGCGCTGCGATTGAATCTTGAACGACGGCCACGAGGTCGACGCTAGATGTCGGTCGAACCTTCTCCCTAGACTCGATGCTCGAAAGAGCTAGAAAATCGTTTAGTAATTTTGTCATCCTGCCGGATTCCGTAGCCACGATATCGAGATAGCGATTTCGGTCGCTTTCCGTCTCCCAAGCACCCTTTCGAAGGATTTCGACAAACCCGGCAATTGACGTTATTGGCGATCTCAATTCGTGGCTAAGGTTGGTTATGAAATCACGACGCATCCGATCGTTTCTATCCAATTCCGACATGTCGCAAAGGGAAACGACGGCGCCGTCGAGGCCGCATTCACAGGGTAGTAGAGGTTTAGAGGTCAATTTAAACACTGTATCGGAAGCTTCGCCAGCCACGATAAGCCTGCACTCCGTGCTTTCGAGATCCGTTGACCCGTTCAAGGCGGCCAGGACGCAATTTCGAGGCTCGGGCAGGCGGAATACGGCCTCAAACCCTAAATTCTTCAATCGAGTTCCGAACAGGCTTTTCGCATTTGCGTTCATCGCGAGCAGTCGATGATCCCTGCCGACGATCAGTATCGGGTTTGGAATGCGGTCCAGTATACTTTCGAGTTCATCTATCAATTTCGCCAAGTAACCTCCAGAATCGAAATGTTTTTTGGGTAGGAATCCGATAAAATTCGTCGAGCGGCGAATTCATTGAGCGTCGGCCCGTTTCGACATGAACGAATTAATATCCAGATTAGCCTGACGAGGACGGAAAATATTGGCGCACCCGAGAGGATTCGAACCTCTGGCCTCTGCCTTCGGAGGGCAGCGCTCTATCCTGCTGAGCTACGGGTGCCAATCTAGCTCGCCTACCGGAAACCGAGCACGAACGCAAATTGTTTTCGATTTTCGGCCGGCAATGTCCGGCAACTACGAAAAAATTTCGTTGCAGAATTCCAAGGCATCGGCGAGCTTGTCTACTTCATGACGGGTGTTGTAGAGCCCAAACGATGCCCGACATGTTGCAGTTACACCCAATTGCTCCATTAGCGGCTGCGCGCAGTGATGCCCTGCCCTGACGGCAATACCCTTTTGATCTAGTATAGTCGATATGTCGTGAGCGTGCGCCATGCCTTTTAAAGTAAAGGAAAATATCGCTCCCTTGTTCGGAGCCTTGCCTTGAACTTCCAGCCAATTGTAAGTCGACAGCCGCTCCTGCGCATAGTCGCGGATGCTATTTTCATGGGCTTCCACCGCATCCATTCCTAGGTCCATCAGATATTCGAGAGCCGCGCCAAGCCCGATAATTTGCACGATCGGCGGAGTTCCGGATTCGAATTTATGCGGCGGGTCGTTATAGGCAACATTTCCGCGCGTAACTTCGCTAATCATGTCGCCGCCGCCCTTAAACGGGCGCATTTCCGCGATTCTCTCCCTCTTCGCATAGAGGGCGCCCGATCCTGAAGGGCCGTAGAGCTTGTGCCCGGTAATAGCTAGAAAATCGACATCGATTTCACGGATATCAGTCTTGCCGTGCACGGCGGATTGCGATGCATCGACTAAAATCGGAACACCTCTCGCATGCGCGGCCGAAGCTAATTCCGCCACGTCTACTCGCGTTCCCAGCACGTTGGACATTTGCGTTATCGCTACGAGCTTGGTCTTCTCGCCAATTGAATCGATAAATTTTTGCGTATCCAAGCTGCCGTCGCCTCGAATTTCTACCCATTTCAATACGGCGCCTTGGCGTTCGCGCAAAAAATGCCAGGGCACTATATTTGCGTGGTGCTCCATCACAGACAATAAAATTTCGTCGCCGTCGCCGATGCGCGGCATCGCCCAGCTATAAGCGACTAAATTGATCGATTCCGTAGCGCCGGTTGTATACAGGATTTCATCGTCGTCGGCATTTAGGAACCGCGCGATAATTCCTCGCGTCGCCTCGTATTTGTCGGTGGCTCTATTCGAGAGGTAGTGCAGGCCTCTATGAACATTCGCGTATTCTTCGGAATAAGCTCGCGTTACGGAATCAATTACGGCCCGAGGCTTTTGCGCGGATGCGGCGTTGTCCAGATAAGTCAGCGGCTTGCCGTTAACCTCGCGAGACAGAATCGGGAAATCGCGCCTTACTACTTCGACATCGTACATGCCGCCCGTCCTAAACCATGAACCCGAAAAATGATACGCTAACGGCAATCAGAAAAATCATTGCGAAAAAGGACGCAATTGACGCGAGCAGTACCTTTAATGCCGATCTAAATCCATGAAGTACCAATACGAAATTTACGAATAGCCAAAGAAAAAGAACTGATGAAAGCAATGCGGCGAAAAGGCCTAGCGGCGACCAAATCAGCGCCACCACGATTTGAAGAAAATTGGCGACCAACATGAGGAACTGAAGCCAAACCAAAATCAAAAAAGTTTCTTCAAGACTGCCGGACCCTCCCATAATGCGACCAATACCGAATGTCGCCACGACAACGATAGCTAGCAAAGCCGCGTGAATCAGCAAGCTTGGCAGAGGGGCCTCCAAAGTAGCCAGTAGAGAGCCGCTAGGAGGCGATGGCGTAACTAGGGCAAATGCTTGTGTAAGGAATACATTTAGAACGATAACGAGAGCGGCCATTTCTAGCAGCACGCGCCAACTTGGCGCCAAATTCAGAACAATGGCCGCGCCTTCTTTCGGATTTTTGACCGAAACCCAAGCATGTAGCAACATATTGCTGATCATAAGAACTGGAATCCCAAGCAGGACATTCCTTTGTCAGATAATGATTCGGCCCTGCGGCGGCAAGTATCTCTGCCACGCGGACGCGATTTCTTCCCCGACGCTGTGCAGCAGCATCGTTCGTCGGCACAACGTACTTAAGGCGGATTCTCCGCTTCAAGTATCCCGATAGCCCAAATGAGTGCAAAGGCTCCGGCGGCGACCCACGATAACACATTCATCACTATAGGCGCGAATTCGAGCGGAAGGAGCATTGATGCCGCTCCCGCGACAAGTCCAAGCGGCGCTGCTGAAAGCAACGACCAAAACAAAGCGATACGCGAATTGCGCCAGTTGCTTCGGCCCCCGAAAGCGCGACCGATAAGTCGGCTCGCCGCCGCCAATGCATAAAACGCTAATGGCGCAACCAGTACTGCGCCGATAAATTGCCCAGATGCCAACGCCGGGAATGACAGGTCTTCGGTATTGTTGGCCGACTCCCTCGAAAGCTGCGGCAGCCTAGAGCAGAAATGCATCAGGCATGCGGCCAAAAGGTACGCAAGCGCCTGACCTTCACCGGTTCCATCGCCGAGCTTATTTCGAATTGCTTGACGCGGATTCACATATGTTCGCAGAATTTCCGCTGCGACCAGCATCAGCGATGTCTCGAAAGCCAGTCCCTGAGTAGATCGACAATGCCTGCAGCCAGCCTTTCGTCGTCGATCTCGTCGAATACGTCGGCCAGAAACGACAATATAAGCATGTCTTTCGCATCGGAAAGCGGAATTCCGCGGGACCGCAGGTAGAAAAGAGCGTCTTCGTCGATTGCGCCGCACGTCGAACCATGCGAGCATGCTACGTCATCGGCGTAGATTTCCAATTCCGGCTTTGCCAAAAATTGGCTTGCCCCGTCCAGCAGAAGCGCTTGGCTGATCTGATAGCCATCAGTTTTCTGCGCACCGGGGTTAACTAGTATTTTACCTTGGAATACGCCTTTGGCACCGTTTCGCAAGACTTTTTTGAACACTTGCCGGCTTTCGCAGTGTACTCCCGAATGCTCGACGAAAACTGTATCGTCATGATGGAATTCTCCGTCGCCAATTGCGGCTCCGGAAAGGTGCGCCCTGCCGTAGTTTCCCGCCAGGTTCACGACGAACTCATTTCGCATCAATTTGCCGTTGGCGGTCAGAGTAAAGGACTTGAGAGAACTTTCAGCGCCGAGCTTTGCAAATACATGACTTACATGCAATCTCCCGTGGTCTCGTCCTTGGATGCAGACATGCCGAAACAAACCGCCATCCTCTACTTCAACTTCGATTACTTTGTTGAATCGCGCGGCAACCGGTCCGGCCTCCAAAAACGTAAGTTCGGCTCCGCTTTCGACCCTTATGACATGACGGACAAAGGTGTCCGAGCAAAGCGATTCGCGATTGTAGGTAACTGCAACCGGATTGGCGACGTAACCCGAGGCCCGCAGCGCGAGGCCTTCGGTCGCTCGCAGCGTATTCATCGATGCAAAAGGCCTTGGAACGCGTTTCTGGCCATCTGACTCGAGTTCTCCGAATACTTTCTCCGCCCAGTGGTATTCATCGCCCAAAGCTTCTTTCAACAATTGAAGCTGCAGATTTGGCTGACCTGTGCCTGAAAGATTGAACTCGCCGTCGACGCATTTGACTTTGAGGCGGTCGATTCCCTGGAAAACCGAACTTGTCTCCTTGCCGAGAATGTCAACTTCGCCAACCGGCTCGATAAGCGCATCAGGCCTTGTGAATTTCCAATACTCGTCCCGGCGTTTCGGCAGTCCCGTCGAATCAAGTCGTCTGCCGGCATCGTTCCGGGCGTCCTGGGCCCAGGAGGACTCTACGGTTTTGCCTGATGAATCGGCTACACTGCCGACAGGTTTCATCAGGCGACCTCCGCAAGTAAATCTGTATATCCGTTTTCTTCGACTTCAAGAGCGAGTTCTCGCCCTCCAGATTTTGCAATTCTACCGTCGACCATGATATGGACCCTGTCGGGTTCGACGTGATTAAGTAGCCTTTGGTAGTGAGTTATGATTAGAATCGAACGACTCGCATCCCTCAGGGCATTTACTCCGGCGGCGACTTGTTTCATCGCGTCAACGTCCAAGCCCGAGTCCGTTTCGTCGAGTATGCACATTTTCGGTTCCAGAACAGCCATCTGTAGGATTTCGTTGCGTTTCTTTTCGCCGCCCGAAAAGCCGGTGTTGATCGGACGCTTTAGCAGATCTTCTTGAATATTGAGTGTACGAGCTTTAGCCTTGATGAGGCGCAGAAACTGCGCGGCTGAAACTTCAGTTTCTCCTCGTGCGGACCGTTTGGCATTCAATGCGGTTCGAAGGAAATTCATATTGCCGACGCCCGGGATCTCGACCGGGTATTGGAATGCAAGGAATAATCCCGCAACGGCGCGCTCTTCCGGCTCGAGCTCAAGCAAATCGATACCATCTAGAGTCGCGGATCCCTCCGTTACTTCATAGCCCTCGCGTCCCGCGACCACGAAAGACAGCGTAGACTTCCCCGAACCGTTCGGCCCCATCACTGCATGTACAGCTCCATCTTCGACATTTAGATTTACGCCCTTAAGAATAGCTTTATCTTCTTCTTCAAGTTTTGCGTGCAACTCTCTAATTTCCAGCATATTAATACTCCAATCCTAACCGCTTTCGCACCGCCAAAGAGCGACCGGCACTCCAATGCGCTCATTTCTCATTCAGGTACGTAATAACGCGGCCATCGCTTTTGGACCGCTATTGCTCCTCGGTACAACGGCCATCAGATACTGGCCTTTGAAAATTTGTACGCGGCGCAGCGACGAATCCTGCCCACCGCCTATATTCGCTTCACATTGAATGAGCAATCGAGTCAGTTGAATCGATGCCGGCGCTCGCAATCGAAAGTTAAATTTTCTCGCCGTCAAAGTAATCAACGGCGCTTTCGGTGCGGCCTACAAATTTCAAGTGCGCACTCATGAAATCCGCGCCCGGAGCAATTGCGACTGCTGCGAATTTTCCGCTATCCGGATATTCAATTACATCGGGGTCCCGGCATGTTGAAATCGCCAAGTACTTTAGGGTCGATTCCCCGGTATTGATCAGCTGATGCGCCTTGTCCGGGCCGCCTCTTGGCGCAGCGCAGCAGCATCCCGGTCCCACGCTATATTTGGCGTCGCCGAACCTGTATGTGCCCTCGCCTTCAAGAATTACGAACAACTCGTCGTTGCCGAGGTGATTGTGCGTCGGAAAAGCACGCCTACCTGGTTCGACGGTTATATAGTTGCAACCTAAGCCCTCAAGCCCCAATAGCTTGCCAACCATTGCAATGGTTGCGCCGAAGCGAGTGGATTTTTCGGGCTCGCGATAAAAGCCTTCTATATTTTGGAAATTTACAACCGGATCAGGCATGAAAGTATATCCTACTCAATAATTTGCGGGGTTGCGCCATGCCCTGTTGGCCGCGCGCGTGTGGTAGGGCATATATTTTTTCGCAGGCTTTAACAAACAAAAAAGCATTCAACTTATCATTAGAGTTAATTTGGCGTGAATTCAACAAGTTGCATATAACTCGTCAACTTTAGTTTAATAATTAGATGCATCGCATTGAATATAAACAAATTTCCATGATTTCAATTATATTTAGCCTATCCACTTCCAGAGATATGGCCCTAACACTGCAAATACGATCGATTGGTACAGCGGCAATTACCCTATTTAGCATGTTGCATTTTAACAGAGTAGGTTTTGGTTATCAGAGAACGCCGGTTCTATTAAAAACGGACCTGCAAAAGCGGACTGTAAGCGTAATATCCTGCATTTCCTTTCTCAAAATTCTGCGTAGTACTCAACAAGAGCGAATTGGGACCAACTCACAAACTCGATTATCGCTATTGCGTACAACCATGCCCATTAGATCGGGAACATTTCTTGAAAGACCCAACCAAGAGCTCGGCGATTACGCCGGTGACGTCTTCTGCCAACTAGTGCGAAGCGTTCACGGCTTGGCCTCGTGTGTCGAGTGCTCTTCTCCTCCAATAGTCGAAAGGGTCGAAACAACGGTCGATCTCTCCAAAAGGGGACCAAGGCGCAAGTACTGGTAACGAAGGCTCGCGGCCATCTTCTTCGTTGTCGTAGACGAGGTCATTGGTTGCCGAGGCGCGGGAGTGTTCGCATGAGAACCGCGCGGTTTCACGATTTTCAAAATATTTTCGGTGGTCCGTCGGCGCATCCTCGTGGAATGAAATGGTGCCGCCTGCTCGCGCAGTGCGTTCACTTGGTTGGAAATTCTGGCAAACGCGGCGGTCTCGCCTACATCATGGAGAATTTCAGGGTAGGCGTGGAGGTGCCGACGCAATCGGGTCAATACTTCGAAGTGGTAGTCAAAATATTCTAGCAAGGTCGATTTGTTTTCCTTCGCTCGGCGCTGGTCTACCGAGGCTTTCATACGTGGTACTGGTTAACCTGTGGCGCGCACGTCTCAGCTAAGGTGAGATCAATTGGCAAGCCACACGCCTTTTCGTTTCATGCGCCGTTTGAAATGGTCTCCTCCGGGCCGGCCGTGAAGAAACCACTCGACGGGAAATAGGTCCTCCCCTGCATAGCCATGCATGGTTTGCCGTTAACCGCGTGACCGAATCCGGCTAAGTACTTGGCAAAATCGACCGAATTACAGTTGCTCAAGCGAAGCGGGAGATAACGCTTGACGCCACCCATATTCTCGGAACGGGAGACGAAATCGGTTTGATACGCGCGGTAAAGAAAACCGACATGACGGTACTATCCGACGACCCATAGGAAATCGAGCCGATGGCACTCAAGGCCACTCCGGTCAATGCAGTGGTTTACGAAGGCGAGGTGCTTGAAGGCGGATACCGTCGAGAGAACTTGCCGGGTATCTGGGAGCCGAAAAAACCATGGCACTCGACCGGTTGCTTGCCGTGAATTCAAAAATGCGGGTCGCGGTTCTTGTAAACGAATTCGGAGCAAAAAACGTCGACGCTTCCTTTACTCAATCACGAGACGATCAGACTCTCTCCCTTACGAACGGTTGCGCTAGCCGTTCAATCTCCGCCGGCTAGTGTGCCGCTTTGACTGCGCAGACTGAACGAATCGTTCTTCCGGGTCGCATCGCACGCGGGTATCGCTGGCTGGTCAGAAATCAGTCTGAGCGCCGTTGTCACGATTGTTTATGGAATCCAGCATTTGGCCCGGGAACGAGACAAGTATGTCGGGGCGCGCGCGAAAGAAGTGCATGGTAGCGATTCGCTTGATTGAAATGGAACCGACTTGCTTTCGCCAGAGTCGCTATTGGAGCTAGAACGGCACCATCAGCGTGCGAATCCGGTCGCTTCAATGAATCGAACGGTTTTCGAAAGGGTCTCGTCGAAACACTCTCTTCAATCCGTAATTCTTGACGAATTCAAATACTGTTTTCAATCTGTATGGACGGATCCTCGTAGAGTTGCACGCGCGGTCCTGGAAGGCAGAGAGTCCCGTCGCACTGCTTGTGCTGGCCGAAATCCTTCGTGGACTGCCTAGCGAAGTTCATCGAGTAAAGGGCTTCGCAATCGGCGCCGGCGACGGACGCACGTACCTAGTCCAGGTTGCAGGTAGCCGAGATTCGTTAGAAGCGGTGTTGGATAGCACCGATATAAAAAATCGGAATTGGTTTGCTTTGGGTCGGGGTACCAAAGAATATCCCTAACCTGAATCGATACTGTCAGTCGGCTGATCGATGTTAGATTCGATCAACCCGCGCGGTTTCCGGAATTTCAATTGGACGAGTACCCAGCATTATCGATTCATTGAAAGAAATCCCTTACGTGTCTGAATCAGAGTTGAGTTCTATTGTGTAGCTGTAGCGCGCCTGTTCACTATGCCTGTGATCCAACTGACGTGCGCGGACGCAGGGATTGCCAAATTCCTTGGCCCGCTCGCCAAGGCGTCGATTCGAAAAAATCACTCTTGGAAGCTACTTGATTCCAAGCGAATCCGGCTAGAAGCATCCGCCTCCACCGCATGCGAACTATTGAAGTATTGGTTAACCCACGGATCCTTCAAGCGAAATCGCTACAAGCTGCTGAGCTTCCATAGCAAACTCCATCGGCAAGGCTTGAAGCACTTCCTTGCAAAACCCGTTAACTATAAGAGCGACGGCTTCTTCCTCTCCGATGCCACGCTGCCTGCAATAGAACAACTGGTCATCGTCGACTTTCGAAGTTGTCGCCTCGTGCTCGACTCTCGACGAATTGTTTTTCACTTCGATATACGGAACCGTATGGGCTCCGCAATTGTTGCCAATCAGCAAGCTGTCGCATTGTGTATAGTTCCGGCAGCCCGGAGCCTTGGGATGCACGGACACCAAACCACGGTAGGTGTTTTGCGCCCGTCCAGCCGAAATTCCTTTTGAAACGATCCGCGACTTAGAGTTTTTTCCAAGATGCGTCATTTTGGTGCCGGTATCGGCCTGCTGCCAATTGTTTGTAATCGCAATTGAGTAGAATTCGCCTTGCGAGTCGTCGCCTCTGAGAATGCACGAAGGATATTTCCAGGTTACGGCCGAGCCGGTCTCTACTTGGGTCCACATGACGTGCGACCGCGGGCCCCGGCAATCCGCTCGCTTCGTTACGAAATTATAAATTCCACCCTTGCCGTTTTCGTCGCCCGGATACCAGTTCTGGACAGTTGAATACTTTATTTCCGCATCGTCCAATGCCACCAGTTCGACGACAGCCGCATGAAGCTGATTTGTATCGCGCTGCGGCGCTGTACATCCCTCCAGATAGCTGACGTAGGATCCTTTGTCGGCTATTATGAGAGTTCGTTCGAACTGCCCGGTGTTCTCCGCATTGATTCGAAAATAGGTCGACAATTCCATGGGGCATCGAACGCCCGGGGGCACGTATACGAATGATCCATCGGAAAAAACGGCCGAGTTTAATGTCGCGAAAAAATTGTCCGATATCGGAACTACGGATCCGAGATACTTTTTCACGATCTCGGGATGCTCCTGGATCGCTTCGGATATCGGACAGAATATTACACCGGCGCTGGCCAATTCCTTTCTAAACGTCGTGCCAACCGAAACCGAATCGAATACCGCGTCGACGGCGACTTGCCTGGCGTCCGCCGCAGTTCCGGAATCCTCGACTCCCGCCAGGATCATTTGTTCGCGCAAGGGAATGCCGAGTTTCTCGTACGTCGCAAGCAATTTCGGGTCTACGTCGTCGAGCGACTTCGGCTTAATTTCCATGCTTTTCGGTTTGGCATAGTAATACTGTTCTTGGAAATCTATCTGTGGAAAGTTTACCATCGCCCAGTTTGGCTGCTTCATTTGGAGCCAGCGGTGGTAGGCGCGCATTCTCCAAGCCGTCATCCATTCGGGTTCCAAATTCTTTCCCGAAATCAGCTTGACGATATTTTCGTCTAGGCCTTTCGGCGCGTACTCGGTTTCAATGTCCGTATGCCAACCGTATTTGTAGCGGTCGCCTACGGATTTGACCGTGGCGATCGTTTCCTCGTCAACGCCTTCGCGAATTTTGAGTACTTCGGTCATTGCAACGCTCCTGCGTTATCGTGCTGATTAAAGACGGCTAGATGCGGCTAGAATATTCTTCTAATTGCCACGTTCACAATGTCTCTTGTAGTATTTAATCCATCTTAAGGCGAATTGCGACACTTGCTCGCGAGAAGTTGCGGGGCCAATAGAAATCCTGATCGCAGAACTCGCCTTCGACTCATCGACACCCATCGAAATCAATACCTGGTTGGGACCGACCTTGCCCGAAGAACAGGCGGATCCAGAGGAAATCGCGAACCCATCCAGATCCAATCTTATTACTTGAGATTCGCCCTTCCAGCCGGCCGCGGCAAAGCAGGAAGTATTGGGCAGTCGATTGGCCTCGTTGCCAAAGAATACTAGTCCACTTGCGCTTTCAAGTAGAATGCCCTCTAAAAAATCGCGTAGTTCCCTCACTATGCACCAAGTCCCGTCATTTAAATCCCGCGCCGCCGCTTCGGCCGCGGCGCCGAATCCAGCGATGCCTACAACGTTTTCGGTTCCCGAGCGCCTGCCCGTTTCCTGGCCTCCGCCCTTGAGGAGCGGCGCAATCGGCGCTTTGCCACCCATCAACAGTGCCCCGACGCCTTTAGGGCCGCCAATCTTATGAGCAGAAATAATTGCGCATCCCGGTTCGAGTTCTCTGAACGAAAAAGGGATTTTCCCGAAGGCTTGCGTCGCGTCGGTCACCGCTATGCCCCTAGGCAGATTTTGAATTACGCCTGTTTCGCCATTTGCGGCTTGCAGAGTGGCGTGCGCTGGGTCCTCGACTTCGACGATGCCTCGAGGGTCCACGCGGAGCGACTCGTTTGTCCAAGCCAGCACGGCAGGATGTTCTATACCGCTAGCGTCAAGAGCGCGTCCCGCAAGAGCCATGCCGGCGGCTTCGGTCGCTCCGGACGTGAACACGATTTCTTCGGGGTCCGAATGCGTTGCGGCCGCCAGTTGCCAGCGCGCCCGCTCGATCACGGCGCGCGCCGCTCGACCTTCGGCATGGACGGACGAAGGGTTGCCAAGAGTTTCCATCGCGGCGACCATAGCGCGGCGCGCTTCCGGACGGAGTGGTGCCGTAGCATTCCAATCTAGATAGATTCGAGTTGGCACTATTCGTCGACAACCGACAGTAGATTCGGCACAGCCGGGCAAGGCGCAAGCCGGTTTTCGATTATATCGGACAATGCGCAGCGGTGTAGAAACACATAGATATGGGCCGATAAGCCTTCCCAAAGCCTATTTGTCAGGGATTGCGCGCGCGTACCCGTATTTGTACCCGAAATCCCGAATCCCGCTTGGAGGGCATCCATAGATTCGTCCACTGCTTCAAGAATGTCCGAGACCTTGATTTCATCCGCTTCCTTGGCAAGCCTGTAGCCCCCGCTTGCGCCACGTACGGATTCCACTATCCCCGCGCGACGCAGTTTCACGAACAGTTGCTCCAGATACGGCAAGGAAATATTTTGTCGCTTGGAAATTTCCGCGAGCGAAGTATGGCCGTTGCCGCCCTCAAGAGCGACATCCGCCAGTGCCACCATGGCGTATCTCCCCTTGGTGCTTAATTTCATGTCGTATCCGCCGTGCGTATAAATCGCCCATTCGTAAGAAAGCGCGTTCGCCAATTACACATGCGCTCCTCATACCGGTATCCGCAAAATCGCCGAACCGGTGAAGCAGGCTAATCTTGCGAGGCGCTCATGTCAAATTCACGACTCAAAGCGAAATTCCGCCTCCCGCGACAAAATTTCGAATGCCGCGTTCGTAGATTACTATATTTGGCTGCATCGCCCTTTTGCCAAAGCGACTCCGTTTACAATTGCCGCGCATCGATCAATTTTACTGCAGCGAAGCTCGAGAGGGTATCAAGGTATTGACAAAGCTCCTCCTGCGACCACAAGTCTGGTGACAAGTTGATCGACGTGCAACTTGATTATGGTCGCGTTCGCCGTGCAACTTCATGCGATTGGAGAATTTCTCAACAATGCCGGAAATCATTTTTACTGGACCGGAAGGTCGCCTGGAAGGACGTTATCATCCCCAAAACCGAATCGACGCAGATATCGCAGTCATATTGCACCCGCACCCGCAATACGGGGGTACTATGAATAACAAAGTGACCTACAACTTGCACTATTGCTTCCACAGGCTGGGTTTCGCGGTCCTGCGATTCAATTTTCGCGGCGTCGGGCGAAGCCAGGGCGAATTCGACTTCGGAAACGGAGAATTGTCCGATGCCGCAGCCGCGCTCGACTTTCTTCAAGCGCAGCACCCTAACTCGAAGAATTGCTGGGTAGCCGGATTTTCGTTTGGCGCCTGGGTCGGCATGCAACTCTTGATGAGGCGTCCTGAACTCACGGGTTTCGTGTCCGTCGCTCCGCCCGCAAATCTATACGACTTCTCGTTTTTGGCACCCTGCCCGTCCTCGGGCCTAATTATCAACGGAACCGCGGACTCCGTTGTTCCGCCCTCTGATGTCGACGCATTCGTCGCTCGCTTGGGCGAACAAAAGGGCATAAGGATTACACACAAGACAGTCGAGGGAGCGGGTCATTTCTTTACCGACGAGCATATGGAAGTCTTGAACAGGAATGTTTCCGACTACGTCTCTCGGCGACTCGGCGAAAAGTCTCGCTAAGCGTCGCTTCAGCCTGCCGATTTACGGACGGGCTAGCTATCGAGCGCGCATCCCCTCGGCGACTCTCCATATACGGCGCGCGCTCGGTCTTCGAATGCGCGAACGACTCGCTGCACGGCCTGAGAGAATACTGTTCCAATCAAAGCTCTCAAGAATCTTGAGCGAAATTCGAATTCGGCTGAGAACGACACGAGACAGCCGTAGTCGAGATCTTTGAATTCCCACCGGCTGTTCATGAACTTGAACGGCCCTTCCAGATACTCAACGTCAATTCGATTCCTTTCTCGCGAAAGCGTTACCTTCGAGAGAAAACTTTCTTCGTGAATCTTGAAAGAAATAGTCATATCCGCAATCAACAGATCTACGCTTCCTTCGGGTCTCCGGTCCGTGACTCTAAGTTTGGAGCACCAAGGCAGAAAATCCGGATATGCTTCGACATCGGCGACCAGTTCGAAGACTTGATCCGCCGAATAAGGTAGCTTGCGCCTTTCCTCGTGTCTCGGCATTTCCGAAACGCTATTGCCGCTAGGAACCAAGCGATCGCATTTGAACTATCCTCTTAGCCTCGCGGCAACTGCGATTCTCCCAATGAAGGACAGCAGTCTGGGGCGAGTGTGAAGGGCGCTGGACGGAATAGTCTTTTCTTCCGAAAGGCGGGCGGCCGACATTGCGATTGCACTTGGTCGTCGCATTGTCCCGCTCGAGTTTTCCTAAACCGTCAAGCCGCCTCGCCCGCTCGCCTTGATCTTGCGGCGTATCAGTCCAAAAAGCGGCAGCAATATCAAGATTATGGCAACGACTGTAATAGGTCCGGCAATCGGTCTGGTAAAGAAAATCGATAGGCTGCCATCCGACAGAATCAAAGATTGGCGCAGCGTTGGCTCGGCGATTGGCCCTAGAACGATCGCTAGAACCGCCGGCGCGAGCGGATAGTCGAGAATGCGAAGCAAGAATGCTCCGATGCCAAAAAACAGCATAAGCCAAACGTCGTAGATGTTTTGATAGGCGGCATAGATGCCGACGACGGACAAGACGAAAATCAAGGGAGCAAGAATGGTAAACGGCATTCTAAGCACCCAAAGAAAAAGCGGAATAAAGGCGAGATTGACCGCAACCGCAATTACGTTCGAAACGTAAAACGAACCTATAAGCGGCCATACGAAATCCGGCTGGTCCGTGAACAGCCGAGGCCCGGGCTGAAGTCCCCAAATAACCATGCCCGCCAAGAGAACCGCCGTCGTCGGCGATCCCGGGATACCTAACGTCATCATCGGCAGCATCGCGCCGGTCGACGCGGAATTGTTGGCTGACTCCGGCGCGGCAACACCGTCCGGTTGTCCCTTTCCAAATTTTGACTTGTCCTTGGATACCATTTTCGCGACGCCGTAGGCCATCAGAGATCCAGGCGTTGCTCCCGCCGCCGGCAGGATGCCGACGAAGAATCCAAGCAGCGAGCCTATGGCGGTTCCTTTCCAGGCTTCCCTGAATCTGAGAATCGACAGCCCGACTTCCTTCATAGTGATATCGGCTTCCGTCATCTTCATGTCGTATCGATATGAATTGATAGTCCATAGCATTTCGCCGATACCGTAAACTCCTATCGCTAGAACGAGGAACTGGATTCCGCGGCTAAACCATACGGTCGAATCAAACAGCAGAAGCCGAGGAGTTCCGGAAATAATGTCGAATCCTATCGCGGAAACGATTAGGCCGAAGAAAATCGAAATCAGCGTTTTGGGGATGTCGTCGCCGCCTAGACCCACGAATGTTGCAAATGCCAGGAGCATCAATGCGAATATTTCCGGATTGCCGAATTTCAATGCCACGGACGCAAGCAGCGGCGCGGCTCCTGTGAAAACTACGTTTGCTACGGTACCGCCTATGAATGAGGCAACCGCTGCAATTACCAGCGCTCTTCCCGCTTCGCCCTTCAGCGCCAATGGCCTTCCATCGAAAGTAGTGGCAACTGCCGTCGAGGCGCCGGGAATTCCGAGAGTTATTGACGAAATTGCGCCACCGTACATTGCGCCATAGTAAATCGCCGCCAGAAAGATCATCGGCGATGTCGCCGTTCCCGTGATCTGCTGGATAACGAACGTGAAAGGAAGCAATATGGCGACGCCGTTTACCGATCCAAGCCCGGGCATGGCGCCGACAAATAGGCCTATGACTACGCCGAGAAACGCTAATCCGAGATTGATCGGAGCAAGCGCTGCCAAAATTCCATCAGCAAGATGCAAAAGTACATCCATGGGGACGTTTCCTTTTCAAGCTCGCAATGTGCGGATGCCTTTCACGACAACGCGGTGAATTCGCTGTTCAATAAAAGATTTCGTATAAAGGTAGGAACAGCGGCTCAAGATAGCCTTTCGGAAGCACGATGCGCATCGCAATATCGAAAAAGAAGAAGCAAAACACCGGCACGGCGACCGATACTGCCAGCGTAAGGCGCAATTTATGTCGGCCAATGTAGTATACGGAATAGATTAGGAACAAGAAAATTGCGCCGTAGTATCCAAGAAAATGGATGAGGCCTAGGAACGCAAAAAGCCCGCCTCCGACCTGAACCAGCATTTTCTTGCCTTCCGCGTCCAGATACTGGTCATCGGAGCGCGACGGGCGCGACCTACGCGTGGCCCAATTGAAAATTACCGCCAGCGACGCCAGAAACATCGCTGCGGACAGCCAGAAGGGCCAAAAGCCGCTTCCCGGTCCGCGGCCGTCGATATTTATACCGATATTTGCGAATCTTTGGGCAGTTGGGTCCCACGAGGGTCCCTCGCCGCTCTTCCACATCAAGTAAACGGAGAGGAGAGCAATTGCGGTAGCGGTAACCAGCTCTGCAAGTCGCAATTTGCCCTCCCCTCCGATCGCTAGCTTGGACGGCAAATCTACTTGATGTCGCCTGATGCCTTGAGGATCGTTTCATGCCTTTCGCGCTGAACCTCCCAGTAGGTCATGAGGTTCTCTCCCGACAGGAAATCGCCGAGAAGCGATTTGTCGTTGCGATATGTCTGCCACTCGTCGGAGTCGAAGACTCGCGTGAAGAGGTCGGTATAGTATGCCGAGGCTTCTTCAGACATGCCTGGCGCGCCGACAACCGAGCGCTGCATGTAATACGCGAATTGAACGCCTTTCTCCCTTACGGTAGGCACGTCGGGGAAAAACGGCAGCCGTTCGTCGGTGAAGGCCACGAGCGGGATGACATCGCCGGACTCGTAGAAGCCAAGAGCTTCGGACGGGTTATTAACAGACGAATCTATCTGTTCGCCCGCAAGATCGCGCGCAACCGCGCCGCCGCCGCTGTAGGGGATGTATTTCATATTGAGGCCGAAAGCGCCATTCAGGAAATTCGTGATGATTTCGTCTTCCTGGGCACTACCCGTGCCTCCCATCACCCAGTCCGAGCCGCGCGCCTTGGCTTCGGCGACGAATTCTTCAAAGGTATTGATGCCTTCGTTCTTGTGCACCCACAGTACGAACGTGTCTTCAGCCATGCGTCCGATCGGAGCGTATGAAAGAATATCGACTTCAAGCCCGGGCTGTCGCAGAGGCGTCGTGAAAAACGAGTTGAGCGTCACCATGATTGTATGGTCCTTGTCAGTCGCATTTTTGAGTGCGAGCAACGCTTCAGCCCCGGAGCCGCCGGACTTATTCGTCGGGACCAGGGGACGGCCAGCCATATCGTTCTGCTCAACGATCGACTGCATCAGGCGGGCCATTCTGTCCGCGCCTCCGCCCTGTCCGGCCATGATTACGAAATCGATTGGCTTGACCGGTTCAAATGCCTGAACAGGGGCCGCCAAAACCGCAAAGCCAAGCGCAGCTGCGCCTAGCGAGATTTTTGATACCAGATTCATCTTTCTTCTCCATTAAAGTAGCGCGTCTGCACTTGTCAGACCGCTAGGTTTAGTCCGCTTTATGCGGCTTCTTAATCTTTTCCTCGCTCATTTTAATCCTCAACGGATTGATTGCCAATTGATTCCAAATAGGCATGCCGAGCTCATTCCAAAAGCACGCGACTTGCGCTGTGCTCCTATTCGCTGCGTCGCTTACCGTCGCCATTCCAAAAACCTAAAACAATCCTTCGATTTGTCCTAAGTCGTTCAAGCAAATGGATTCGGCCGCGGGTTTACGAGGCAGTCCGGGCATTGTCATGATCGCACCGCAAATCGCGACGACGAAGCCCGCGCCTGCCGATAGCCGAACCTCGCGAATCGGAACGGCGTGGCCTTCCGGCGCACCGCGAAGGTCGGGGTCGGCAGAAAAACTGTACTGCGTTTTTGCCATGCAGACAGGAAGGCTTCCGTAGCCCGCCCTTTCCCATTGGGCGAGCTGATCGCGTATTCGTTTGTCTGCAACGACTTCATTGGCTCTGTAAATCTCTTTTGCGATCGATTCTATTTTTTCAAAAAGCCCCATCTCGTCGGGGTAGAGCGGCGCATAATTGGCCTTGCCGCTTTCCACAATCTCCACCACTTTGCGCGCCAAATCTTCCGTTCCTTCCGATCCCAAAGCCCAATGCCGGCAGAGAATCGCTTCCGAACCGCGGGACTGCGCGTATCCTACAACTGCTTGGATCTCGGCATCGGTATCCGAAACAAAATGGTTGACTGCAACGACCGCGGGCACGCCAAATTTTTTCAGATTTTCGATATGCCGGCCTAGATTCGCGCAACCTTGCTTTACCGCTTCGACGTTTTCCGATCCCAGAGCGTCCTTGCCGACACCGCCGTTCATTTTCAGCGCTCGAACCGTAGCGACGATCACGACCGCCTTGGGCGACAGGCCGGCCTTTCGGCATTTGATGTTCAGGAATTTCTCCGCTCCGAGGTCGGCACCGAATCCGGCTTCGGTAACTACGAAGTCTGCGAGCTTTAGCGCCGTCTTGGTAGCGATCACGGAATTGCAGCCATGCGCAATGTTTGCGAAAGGCCCACCGTGCACAAACGCCGGATTGTTTTCCAAAGTCTGGACGAGATTGGGCTGCATTGCCTGCTGCAGCAGTACCGTCATCGCGCCGTCCGCTTTGACGTCCCTGCAATATACGGGCGTGCGGTCGCGGCGGTACGCAACGATGATGTCGCCTAGTCGCCTTTGCAAGTCGTCAAGGTCCTTGGCCAGGCAAAGGATCGCCATGACCTCCGAAGCGACAGTTATATCGAATCCGGCCTCACGGGGAAATCCGTTGGCAACTCCGCCAAGGCTGCATGCAATCTCGCGAAGAGCCCGGTCGTTCATGTCCATGACCCGACGCCATGCGACGCGTCGCGTATCGATGCCCTGCTCGTTTCCCCAGTAGACATGATTGTCCACCATGGCCGCCAAAAGGTTGTGCGACGAGGTAATTGCGTGAAAGTCGCCCGTGAAATGAAGGTTCATTTCCTCCATAGGTACAACTTGCGCGTATCCGCCTCCCGCGGCTCCGCCTTTCATTCCGAAGCAGGGCCCCAGCGATGCCTCGCGGATGCAAATTGCCGCATTCTTCCCGATTCGGTTTAGCCCGTCGCCCAGTCCAACTGTCGTTGTGGTTTTTCCTTCACCAGCGGGCGTGGGATTGATTGCCGTCACCAGGACAAGATTGCCGTCGGGCCGGTCGGCGATTGATTCAATGAAGCTCGCCGAGACTTTGGCTTTATCGTGGCCAAATGGCAGAAGCTCTGAATCGGGTATGCCGAGCCGCGCTCCAATCGATTGAATCGGCTGCTTCGCTGCTTTCCTGGCGATTTCTATGTCACTTGCCATTTTGGATCACCTGTTTCCCAAGTTCCGTCAATCGCCGAGTACGCTTCCGGCGGAGATTCGTTTTGCCGTCGCCCACTCGGCGGCGGGAATCTTTCCGCTTCCGGACGGTCGCACGCGCTTGACAAGTATTCGGCCTCCTCCAGCCTGAATTTCTACGCCATCGTCGGACACGGAAATTATTTCTCCCGGCTTGCCTTGGCCGTCGATTTTCCGGGAGTCGTAGATTTTTAGCTCGTCGCCTCCGGAGGTCGTCCAAGCTCCCGGCTGGGGATTGGTACCGCGTATAAGATTATAGACATCGGCGACAGGGTTGCTCCAATCGATCCATGCGTCCTTTTTTCGGCACCAGCTCTCGTACGTAGCCTTGCTGTCGTCTTGCTCAGTGCGCGGCGGCTTGCCCGACCTGAACAAATCGCAAACCTCGTCCACCGAAGCGATCGCGCTGGGAAAGATCTTTTTGAAATAGACATCGCCCAGGGTGTCGTCAGGGCCGATGTCGCATTCCTTTTGCAACAGCAAATCGCCCTCGTCGAGCCCGTCCGTAGGATAGAACCAGGAAAATCCAGATTTTGTAGAGCCGCCGATGATCGGCCAGTTTATCGAGCTTGGCCCGCGGTGCAAAGGAAGCAGCGAAGGATGAAAGCAGATGGATCCCATAAGCGGGCTGTTGCGCGCGGCCTCCGGAACGAACAGGGTCACATAAGCCATTATCATCAGATCCGCATTGTGGGATCCCAGCAACTCTAGCGTTTCATAGTCCGAAAAATTTGACGGCTGAATAACGGGCAGCCCGGCGGCGAGGGCGGCTTCCTTAAGAGGGTCGACAGGCCTTCCTTCCTTATCGGGTGCGCAATAGACGGCTACGACCTCGTCCCTTCCGAGTTCAAGCAATCTTTCCAGCGCCGCCTTTCCGAACGCTTGCTGCCCCATGACGATCAATTTCATCGAATGTCCCTTTCCGAATTCGCGGCGAATACAGTTGAAATCTTCATGCGACGGCCCTTATCGGGCCCGAGCCGGGCGATCGCCCACTGCGCCGGAATCGTAGATGCGATCCAAATCCAATTCGCTGAACCCAAGGAATTCCGAAAGTATTTCCGCCGTATGCTCGCCGAGCAGCGGCGATCGCTTCACTTCTACATGGCAGTCGGATAGCTTTACCGGGCAGCCGACCGACAGATAGCGACCCCGTTCGGGATGATCGACTTCGACTATGGTTCCGGTCTCGCGCAGACCCCGGTCTTCGGCGATTTCCTTCATAGAAAGAATCGGACCGACCGGTATATCGAGAGGATTGCATTCCTCCATGACCTCGAATTTGGTTTTGGTCATCGTCCAATTCTGGATTTCGTCGAAAATTTCGTCCAGGCGGGGCAGCCTCGCCGGGGGCGTCGCGTACTCCGGGTCTGTTTTCCACTCAGGCTTACCAATTAGGTCGCAGATTTTCGGCCAAACCGCCGCTTGGGTAATAAAGTACGTGTAGGCGTCGGGGTCGGTTTCCCAGCCTTTGCATTTCAATATGCGTCCCGGCTGACCGCCTCCCGAATCGTTGGCGGCTCTGGGCGTGGCCTTGCCAAACGGAATTCCCTTGCCGAATTGCGAATATTCTTCGAGCGGTCCTGCGGCAAGTCGCTGCTGGTCCCTCAATTTCACCCTGCATAGATTGATAACGCCGTCCTGCATTGGAGCAAGAACTCTTTGACCGCGTCCCGTTTTTTCGCGCTGGAGAAGTGCAGCTACGATACCCAGCGCGAGAAGCAGCCCCGTACCCGAATCGCCAATCTGAGCTCCGGTTACCATCGGAACATCGTCGGGGAACCCCGTGGTCGAGGCCGACCCGCCCGCGCACTGCGCCACGTTTTCGTAAACTTTGCAGTCTTCGTACTTCCCAGGCCCGAATCCCTTGACCGACGCCATGACCATTCGCGGGTTGATTTCCTGAATTCTTTCCCAGCCGAACCCCATCCTGTCGAGGGCCCCGGGCGCAAAGTTCTCTACGAGCACGTCGCACTTTTCGACCAGACGCGTCAAGACCTCCTTCCCGGTCTCGCTTTTCGTATTGACCGTTATCGATCGCTTGTTGTGGTTGAGCATCGTGAAATACAAACTGTCGGCGCCTGGAACATCGACTAGCTGCTTTCTTGTCGCATCCCCTACCCCTGGGCGCTCGACCTTGATGACATCGGCTCCCAACCATGCAAGCAACTGGGTGCATGTAGGCCCTGACTGCACGTGCGTGAAATCCAGAATTTTTTTACCGTCGAGTGCATTCATATGTCGCATTCCGAGAATTTCCACTTCTATCGAGACTTGGGCACTACTTGTACATCGTCTGCGCCTTGGTCCCCGGAGCATATTCGTTGGGGTCGATCCAAACGTTTACTACTGCGCATTTGCCGGTTTTGGCGATCGCTTCTCGCGCGCGTCTCAATGCGGGCTGGATTTGAGATGCCTTTCGCACTTCCTCGCCATAGCCGCCTATCATTTCGCCGAATTTCCCGAATTCCACATCTCCCAGTTTGTTGCCAATATCGCCCCGGTTCTGTCCGTACTTTGTAATCTGGCCGAATCGGATCTGGTTCATGGCGGAATTGTTTCCGACAATTGCCAAGTACGGGGCGCCAAATCTTTGCGATGTTTCCATGTCGAAAGCGGTCATGCCGAACGAACCGTCGCCGTAAAGGCAAACGACTTCCTTTGTTGGATGAGCCAGCTTGGCCGCCATCGAAAACCCTGTTCCGACTCCAAGCGAGCCTAATGCGCCCGGATCCATCCATTGGCCGGGATTCCTGGGCCTAACGGCCTGCGCGGATATCGTTACGACATCGCCGCCATCGCCGATATAGATCGTATCTTCGTCCAGGAACTCATTGATTTCCCAAGCGAGCCGATAGGGGTGTATCGGCGATCTGTCCGATCTGAACAACGGCAGGAGTTTTTCGAGCTTCGCCGCTTCGATCTCCCGCAGCTGTTTCATCCATTCCTGCCGGGCCCGGCGAGCGGGCTTGTTTTCAATCGCCGATGCCGCGTCTGCCACTGCGGACAGTATTGCGCCCGGATGCCCGCTGATGCCCAGCGAAATGTCGCGGTTCTTGCCGACAGTTCGATAGTCGAGGTCGATTTGCGCCAGGGTCGGCGACGAAATTCTCTTTCCGTACCCCATTCGAAAATCGAACGGAGTTCCAACGATGAGAATGACGTCGGCCCCCCTGAACGCGTCGGAGCGCGTGCGGTCGAAGTGATGCGGGTCTCCCTGCTCCATCATGCCCCGGGCCGCACCGTTCATGTAGGCTGGAATATCGAGGGACCTAACGAATTGAATGCATTCGCCATGCGAGCGGGATGCCCAAACCTGCTGGCCGAAAAGCACGGCCGGTCTTTCGGCATTCACAAGTATTTCAGCCAGTTTTTCAATATCTCTCGGATCGCCGATTGACCGCACCGAGCCGCGATACTGGCCCGCCTCCGGAATGCGGGCCTTTTCAATAGGGATCTCCGCGTCAAGTATATCTCGAGGAATTTCCAGATAGCTCGGACCGTAGGCGCCGGAAAAGCTTTCGCGCGCGGCCATCGAAATCATGTCCGCAATTCTTTCGGTCGAGAAGACGCCGGACGCGAATTTTGTGATGGGCGTCATCATGTCCACGTGCGGAAGATCCTGAAGCGAACCCATCTTGTGCTGAGACAAGGACGACTGCCCGCCGATATGAAGAATTGGGCTTTCGGAACGAAATGCCGTCGCGACGCCAGTTACAGCGTTGGTGCACCCGGGGCCGGCAGTAGTGACTACGCAACCCAGCCTGCCCGTTTGCCTAGCGTAGCCATCCGCGGCGTGCGCCGCAGTTTGCTCGTGACGCACGTCCACAATGCGAATGTCTTCGTCGATGCAACCGTCGTAGATGTCAATAATGTGGCCGCCGCAAAGCGTGAATACCGTATCGACGCCTTCGTTTTTCAATGCCTTCGCGACGAGGCGTCCACCGGAGACAACGCTTTCGTCTTTGCTTTTCTGCGCAAGCGTGTCGTGCGCGGTAGAAGAAGTCATTTGCATTCTAGAAGTCCTGTCCTTTTCCGTTTCCGTCCAAAGCAATCCACGTGTTGCGGATGTAGTCGCCGAGACGAATCGTGTGGTCGCGCACGAGGTCCGCCGCCAAAACCGCATCGCGGGCGGCAATAGCCTCGACTATCTTGGCGTGCTCGCCTACCGACGTATGCGCTCTCTTCGTATCGCGGAGCGCCCGTCTCCTTACCGGCCGCAGCTGCGAAAACAAATCCTCGCTGATCTCCTGTAGCCTCGTGCATTTCGACAAATGGATAATCGTACGGTGGAATTCGATATTGGATTCCGAATATTCGTTTAGCCTTGCGGCGGCGGAGTCCATAGTGTAGCGCGCACCGATCATTCGAAGCGCTTCGATTTCGTCGTCCGAAGCCTTTTCGCATGCGAGCCGCGCGGCCATGCTTTCCAGCGCCGCCCAAACGGTTATCATTTCAACGATCTCTTTCAAGCTCAGGCGTTTCACGTAGACACCCTTCCGAGCCTGAATCTCTACCAATCCTTCGTTTTCGAGACGCGTCAGGGCCTCCCGAAGCGGCGTGCGCGATATTCCTAGCTGCGCCGCCATATGCCGTTCGTCCATTTTGAGAGAAGCCGATTCGTCGTAAACGTCCGCTTCCAGAATCGCCTCGCGCAGAACGCCATAGATCTGGTCCTTTAGAGTCGAATGCAGATTTAAAGGTTTCAGCGTAATCATGCAGCCGGCGAACTAGCTCTCTTCCTTCAATTACAGAGCGGCATCCCGGCGAATCGCGGATTGCCGAAACGTGGTATACCATATCCCTGCTGTCGTTGCAATCCGATAGCGGGTCTTGATCCCGTGAAATCGGCGCAATTCTAAAACAATCCGAAGACTTGCGAAAGGAATCGAGAAATTTTTCTGCCTGGTATGCAAAATGCCAAACAATGGCTTGATTTTAGGCGGAAATTCGTTTGTTCTTGAACGAGGCCGCATTCGGAGAACGGCGCATGTACCTATTGGAGCATCAGGCAAAGGAATTGCTAGCCGGACACGGGGTCTCCGTGCCGGGCGGGCGCGTAGCGAATTCTCCTGACCAGGCGGAGAAGAACGCCAGGGACCTGGCAGGCGAGAAATTTGTCATCAAGGCGCAAATTGCCGCCGGTGGCCGAGGATTGGCGGGCGGAATTAAATTTGCTTCCTCGCCGAAAGAAGCGCAGAGGCTCGCCGCCGAAATGCTGAATTCGAGACTCGTGACTTCGCAGACCGGATCTGAAGGCGAACTGGTCGAACAGGTTTTCGTCGAGCCCGCTCTGATCGCGGAAACGGAGTTGTACCTTGCAGTGGTTGTAAACCAGCGCAATGCCAGGCCGACTATTATCGCCGCGCCGTTCGGGGGAAACCTTTTTGAGAAAGCGGCTAGCGAAACGCCGGAAATCGTCAAAACGATGACCCTTCCCGCGGACGGAAATACTTCGTCGAACGAAATTCAAGGATTTTTATGTCAATTCGGCATTGCGGGCCCGGCCCTCGAAAACGCCGCCGTTCTCGCGGACCGGGCGGTGAGGGCGTTCTGCGACTACGAAGCGGTCCTTGTCGAAATAAACCCGTTGATCATCACGCCCGAACAATCGGCTGTAGCCGTCGACGCAAAAGTCATTATCGATTCCAACGCCCTGCCGCGCAATCCGTTGCTGGAACAGATAAATTTCAGTGTTCCCATGAAACCGGAAGAACGCCTTGCGCGGGACAACGACGTGAACTTCATCTTGCTGGACGGAAATATCGGCGTCGTAGTCAACGGAGCGGGTCTCGGTCTCGCTACGCACGACCTCATTATAGACCGGGGCGGAAAGCCGGCTAATTTCATGGATATCAGAACGACAACTGGCAGTTTCCAAATTGCGAAGGTTGTCCAGATGCTAATTGAACGCGATGGCATCGATGTCCTGCTCGTCAATATCCACGGAGGCGGAATGACGGTCTGCGACACGATCGCCGAGGCCCTAAACTTTGCGTATTCGCGAAGTTCCAGAAAAATTCCCATAGTTTACAGAGCGGCCGGCCAGAACGCCTCCTGGGCGCGGTCGATAATGCGGGACCGTGCCCTGCCCTATGAAGAATTCGGCTCTATGGTTCCGGCAGTTTCGCGAGCGGTCGCAATCGCAAGCAAAGGGAGCCGGTAATGGCTATCTTGGCGAGTTCAAATACCGGAGTTATCGTTCAAGGAATGACGGGTCGAGCGGGAACATTCTATAGCGATGCTGCGATAAGGTACGGTTCCAGATACGCGGCGGGCGTAAGGCCGGGCAAGGGCGGACGGCGACACCTGGGCTTGCCAATGTACAATACCGTCAAAGAGGCGGCCGAGGCCACGGAAGCTGCTGCCAGTTTAATAGTTGTCCCGGCCCACCAAGCCGCCGCCGCCATGATTGAGGCAATCGAGGCAGAAATCGGCTTGATCGTGTGCATCACGGAACGCGTTCCAATTCACGATATGGTGAAGGTAAAGAATATTTTGAACGGTTCCCGTTCGGCATTGATTGGACCCAATTCCCAAGGGCTTCTCGTTCCGGGCCAATGCAAGATCGGAGTTATGGCGACGGACGCGGCGGTACCGGGACGAGTCGGCATCGTTAGCCGCTCCGCATCCCTCACGAGCGAAATCGTCGCCCAAACGACCAGGCTAGGAATGGGCCAGTCTACAGTAGTCGGCATAGGCGGAGATCCGATTCACGGGATCGGTTTTCGGCGTTGCCTTGAACTCTTCAAGGAAGACTCGGACACGGACGGAGTTGTTCTAATAGGCGAAATTGGCGGGACCGAAGAAGAGGAAGCCGCAGAATATTTGTCGCGCGAAAAATTCGGCAAACCGGTCGTTGCGCTCATTGTCGGCCGCCATGCGCCGGAGGAGCGAAGAATGGGACACGCCGGAACGCTCTCGGTCCTCGAAAGCGGTTCTGCCCGGGCAAAGTGCGACGCTTTGAATCGGGCCGGCGCGCTGATCGCGAAACATGCCGACGATGTCGCGCCGAAACTGCAGAATGCGCTGGCAAACTGAGTGCATTTCAAGGTTGAACAATGCTGCGCGGCAGCAGCGTTTAAATTCTCTTGGCAGCGAGATCGATCAATTGGGCACCCGAATTTCGGATCAAGTGTCTGTCGTACGGTTTTCGCTTTCCCATTCGCTATCGAATGATGCCGGTAAGTCAATCGCCCGCTTCTTCGGCCGAAAGGCGCGCGAGACGGTTTCGCTAAATCAGTGAATCGGGATTCCAACCGGCCGACAGGACGCGACGAGATTCGCTGGCCCAGAGCTTAGTCTAAACGGCTGCCAGGGTGAATGCGCCGGATTGGCAGATTGAATTGATTGCCGCACGAATCCGCTGTGGACCTGCGCTTGACAGGCAAATGGGCGCAGTTGAGCAGAATGGATAGATGACCGGGAAACGCTTTAGGTTCTTTGACGACCGCCCAAACCACCTGACTTTCGTCAATGCAACTAACGAAAATTGGAAAATTTACGAGCGAGTGGCGCGGGAACTATCAAACGGACCTCGTCAATGCCCGGCAGGCGAACCGGAGTTTTGAAATTCTTACGCCAAGCCGAATGTCACGGTTTATGCTAGGATTACGGCAAATGAGCTAACCGATTTCGCGTTCCAGCGGCCGAAGTGCGCCGAGTTCTCTGAAACACTTCCGGCGGGGAAAGAATCGGCTATTCCAAAACGAGGCTTCGGCTCTGCGCTCTACCAAGTCAAAATTCTAATCACGGGGAGTTGGCGAAAGAACCTCTGCAAGGACCCGAAATACTTATTTCGCGGTATCGAAATCGGACGCCGTAGCCAGTCGATTCCGGACGGCTCCACTATCCGGTTCTTCGGTCCAAGGCATCGCGCCTAGCTTGCCGCAAGCGATTAAAATCCTCGTCCGCATGGTAGCTGGACCGGGTCAGTGGCGATGCCGAGACCAGTAAAAATCCCTTGCCGTAGGCCGACATTTCGTAAGATGCGAACTCGTCGGGCGGCACCCAACGCATTACCGCATGGTGCTTCCGCGTCGGCTGAAGATATTGTCCTATGGTAAGGAAATCGACCTGCGCGGAGCGCATATCGTCCATAACCTGCAGAACTTCTTGGCGGTTTTCGCCGAGTCCGACCATGAGGCCCGACTTGGTAAAGACGTCAGGCTTTCCTTCCTTCGCGCGCTGCAGCAACCTAAGCGAGTGGAAGTAGCGAGCTCCGGGGCGAATCTCGCGATAAAGACCCGGAACTGTTTCCAGATTGTGATTAAATACGTCGGGACCGGCTTCAAGCACCGTTTCCAAAGCCGAGTTTTCGCATTTTAGAAAATCCGGCGTAAGAACCTCAATTGTTGTATTGGGAGTCTTGCGGCGGATCGCTCGAATCGTTCTCGCGAAATGCTCCGCTCCCCCGTCATCCAAGTCGTCTCTATCAACGCTTGTAACGACCACATGCGTTAGCCCCAGCTTTGCTACCGCATCGGCGACGCGCGCTGGTTCAAACAGGTCAAGAGATTCGGGCCGTCCGGTCGCCACATTGCAGAACGTGCAGCCGCGAGTGCAGATTTCTCCCATAATCATCATGGTAGCATGGCCTCGGCTCCAGCACTCTCCAACATTAGGGCATCCCGCTTCCTCGCAAACGGTGACAAGTCGGTTTTCCCGAATTATTTCACGGGTTTTTCTGAAACCTTTAGAACCAGGCGCTTTAACTCTTATCCAAGGAGGCTTTCTTGGTTGAGCTTCGTCCGGCCGGAAAGCCTTTTCCGGGTGACGAAGTTTTGGAATGCTGATATCGCGTACCACCGCGCTAAATTCTCCGCACTGTCTGAACTATCTTGAGAAATATCTGTTCGACAAGCAGCATATAGCGAATATGCCGGACATACAATTCGAACACGACCAAGTTGCAGACCAGAACCGCCGTTTGCACTCTCCATCGCGGGAATGCCGGGAGGCGGCGCAAGAATCGGGTTATATTGTTGGGCGTATCTGCACAAAAGTACAAAACGCGAAATAGGATTTTGCGCCTCCGGCTCCGCAGTTTCAAAGCGGTCACAGCCCGGGATTCGACGCAGCGATGATCTGAAGACCCATCGGGCGGCGAAGCGGACCCGTGCCGCGATTTCTCCGACCCGGTCGCGGCCTGCCTTGTTTCCGATCTTCCCGTGAATTCCGCGGATGCCGGGATTCGCCGAGGCGGCCGACCGGGATGCTTGCCGAGCGCGCCGTCGCCGTCGGAAGTCCCCGCGATCACTCAAACCATGAAGGAAGAGCGGGAGATCGCCGAGGGCTGCAACCGGTTGACCGGGAACGGCATCGTCCGCCGGAATCATCTCCACCTCGCCCGGCACCTCGAATGGGCGACCGACGCTGAAATGCGTGAAATCTTCCCTGTCGGCATAAACGGAGCTGCGGGCAATTCGGCCCGTGTTCGCGGTTTGGCGCATTTCGAAACTGCTCATGCCACGCGCTTTGCCGGAGCGGGCCCTTTCCGCTCTCGCGCTCCAAGAGTTGGTCGAACTCGCGATCGCTCGACATTTTAGTTTGGAAAAGCAAATTTTCCGAGGATTGAGGCTTGGAGCGCGGTCGCCGCCGCCTACCCTCGCAGTTTAGATTCAGCGCGCGCCTTCGGACGACCGAATTTCGTTTACGGCAACTCGGTAGGAATTGACTTGGCAAACTGCATACCGACTCCAATCTTCGCTGCAACCCGGGGATGCGCTAATCGTTCCCGGCACGCAGTGCCACGGCAGAAATTTTCCGAAAATTTTTGGCACGGATCAGTCGAAGACACGCTTCGGAAAATAGAACGAAACCGTCCAATTCGGCAAATCGACAATTTGACTGATGCGCAGGTCGCCGCAGATGCTGCAAAGCATATACGCTTCGGAATCGCTTAGGTCCTGGCTGGCGCTAAGCCAGTCGATCATACCCTTGACCGAATCTTTTACCGCGAGCATCAAATCCGGTCCGATGCCGGTCGCTATGAAATAACCCGATCCATCGATGTGTCGCGTAACGGGACCTTCGGTTTCAAAGCGCGGGAAGTCGAATCCTGCTGATTTTATCAAACCTATCTCGACTGAAACCGTCATCGGCGATTCTATGGCGGTTCCGCAAACCTCGCCATCGCCCTGCGCCGCGTGCGTATCGCCAATCGACAAGAGTCCGCCGTCAACTTCAACCGGGAGATACAGAGTTGTGCCGACGCAATTGTCGCGAATGTCGAGATTGCCGCCTACTCTCCTAGGCGGGACAACCGAATGCAGTCCCGGTTCGGATAGCGCGAGACCGACTGTGCCGCAGAATGGCTTTAGCGGGATTTTGCCGCCGGCTCCGAACAAACACGGCCCCGAAGAACAGGTATCAATATTCCAGATGTGGAGGCAGGGCTCCGGAAACTCGTCCGCGAGCAGGCCGAATCCGGGAATGAGCGCGGTCCAGCCCCAGTCGCTTTGCGCAAATTCCAAAAATTTTACGGCAATCGCATCGCCCGGTTCCGCGCCTTCGACGAAAACCGGACCCGTAACCGGATTAATTTTAGAGAAGTCTAAATCATTTAGGCCCGAAGAATCGGATTCAGAATTTATTTGCCCGCCGGATGCATCCACGGTCTCGATTTCGATTACATCGCCCGGTTTGGCCAGCAGAATAGGATCTAGGCTATTGTCCCATCCAAAATGGCCGCAATTCTTGTGAATCGTGTGGCTTTGCATTGCGAGGATTCTCCCTAGTCAAAATAAACTGCCGTCTTGCAGCGTATCGCAACCATTGCACCGGGAATCAAGCAATCGCCAGTTTCCAGCGCAACAAGACAGCGTAGTCGCGAAAAAGCATGGGTGCATTTTAGAATTGGACCGTCCCGTTTCTATCTACTGCATCCGATTCCTGACGTCGCGCCTTTTGAATAAATGCAAGCGAGTTGGTGCCGAAGCATTATATTGCCTTGACGTCATTTAGGTAATCTACGATGCGATCGACAGTAGATTTTGCATTATGATCAGTAAAGAACTTATTGAAATTAACGCATTACTGAATTTGATATACGCGAATCCGGTTGGGCAAATCATAGTTCGGTGTCCAAAAGCATCGCATTCATTGGCCGCGAAAATGAATTTGATGCTGTTTCTTAGGTGTTGACAGACGGACGAAGGCGGCGCGGTCTTCGAGTCATCGATGGTCGAATAGTATTCGCGCATTCAGCCTCGGGGCAGCAAAATCTGCGCTATGATCCCCGCCGCGTAGTTCGGCAGCGTTTTTTTGGACCGGCGGCTCCCAGATTCTTCGACAATCCTATTATATAAATAGCCTTGTTTAACGGGCGCTATCCTAGATCGCTCGGCAGGCACGCTCTCATCATTTCCGCCAGTTTCTTCGCCCATCGCCTCTGGCCGTCAGCACTCTCAACTAAATCTTGGCGGATCTCCATGAGTACAGACGGAATTCCCCTCCGGTCGCCATGCACGGGAACCGTAAAATCCCTTTTCGGTTCAATCCTGTAGGGGATATTTTCGCCAACGAGAATATCGTCGTACGACTTTAGGAATCGAATGCACCTTTTTCCCAGAGCGGCGGCTTCCAAGTATAGTACGGCGCAGTGCCACGGCCTCTTGACTCCATCCGAATTCAATACCGGCGTAAAGGTGTGGATAGGCAGAATGGCGGAAGGACGAGTCTCATCGACAACCTCGGCCAATTTCTCGTGGAAAGGCCGGTGAAATTCGCGGATTCTATCTTCCCTTTCCCGTTCGGATAATCCCAAATTGCCGGGAATTTCAGTTCCGTCGCTTACGCCGATGACGCATTCGGGAGAATTTGCCGGCCTGTTGAGATCGACGACGAGCCGCGAGAAGCGACCAATAAACAAAGCGGCACCGGTCGCCGCACGCAATTCTCGGCACACGGCCTCGGCGCCGATGTCCCACCCGATGTGGCGGTTAATTTCGTCTTTGGAAAGGCCTAGGCCATTCAACTCAGGGGGTATTCGCCGCCCCGCATGTTCGCAGGTCAATAGGACCGAGCAATTGTCCTTAGCTTCGAAATATTCGAATACCGGGACGCGTTGGGAGGTCATTCAAGCAATTTCTTCAAGCAAGGCCAGCACTTCCCTGGTCGATGCAATTCGGCAGTAGCCGCCGAATGCGCTTAAGGCCGCGGCGTGGCGTTCGCGAGTCAATGTCGCGGATGCGTCGTCGACCATGGTCACCATGTAACCTCGATCGGCGGCATCGCGAACTGCCATGTCGACGCATTGGTCGGTAACGATGCCGAAAACGATCAGAAACCGTATGCCGAGGTTGCGTAGGACGTAGTCTATGTTGGTTGAGTTGAAGACTCCGGATGAAGTTTTCGGAATTACGATTTCATCGCAATGCGGTGCTATCGCATCCGGCATTTTCGCCCCGGACGATCCACGGGATACGTGGATGCCCGATAGCTTGTGGTCTGGCGACCGGTCTCTTCCGTCCTTCGTCAAGCTTTCGATGACGGTATAGACGATTTCCACATTTTTTCGCCGCCCGCAATTCAGTAGTTTTGCTTGATTTGGCAGCACAGTGGACGTCAGGCGTTGATGGAAGTAGCTTTGTTCATCGAGTTCAGGGTGCTGCGAGTCCTTGCCCGGAATACAAAACTCATTTTGCATGTCGACAACGAGCAACGCGGTTCGTCCCGCTTCGAACGAACTCGTTCGCGAATACATTTCAACGCCGATTTTTGCTTTGGAAGCCATGCTATGATCTTCGCATCATTTGCCGCATCCAAGGTATCAACTGTTCGATTTCCGAGTTGCCCATAATTCCCCCGGGCCGCAGGCTCATCGTCGGTACCATCACAATCCCTAGCGCTATTCCGGGAGGGCCGAGCAATTCGGGCATCTGGATTCCGGGAACGACAGGTCCGGTTTCAAACGTGCGGATGCCTCCTAGCCCGAACGCAATGATCGCGGTGCCTAGCGCCGCGCCCGTAACTGTTCGCATTCCGCCGAAAATAAGCATGGCCAACGTTAAAAAAACATGAGAAAAAAAAGGTGGTTGAGTGCTAATCGTGCCAAGGAAAAACGCATAGCTAATTCCCGCCACCGCGAGAATCACCGAGCCTAGCACCCACGCTAGCAGCCTTAGCCGATAGACATTTACGCTCATCGCCCTCGCGCCTACCTCCTCGTCGGAACTTGCTCGCAATTGTATTCCCCAACGCGACTCGCGAAACATTCTCGCGGCGATAACTGTCGCGACCGTTACCGCTATCAGCGTATGCAGGTCAAAAATTTGCGGAATCCCGAATAACGTCTGCTTGCCTTTGAATATGTCTATACGAAGGATGAAAATCGAATGCACGATTACCAGGATGGCAAGAGTCACAATCGTTGTTCCTATTCCCGATAGTCGAGCGATTACCAAACAGGAAAGAAAAGCCACGAAAGCGGTAATGAGAATTGCGACCAAGGCCGAAGAAATCGGATCGAGGGAGAACTCGCTAAGCCCCCAAGGCGCATCCGGAAGCGAGCTCCTTTTGATCGCAACCGGGGAAACGCAGATAGCCGCCGCATAGGCGCCTATGCCCACAAATGCGCTATGCGACAGATTCGTTACGTTCGATTTGCCCATGAAAACCTGCAAACCAAGGACGACGAGCTCACATATGCGGAGTACACGAGCCGAATTTGGTACCGTTCGGCGTAGAGTGCCACGGCGATACCGACGACCGCTATTATTGTCGACAGCATTGCGGCCCCCAGAATTCCCGACTGCATCGCATTTGAGAGTCGCGGGACGGCTAAATTTTCTCTCCGCGTCGCGCTCCGGCCGACATGATTCCCGCTGGTCGCCTAACGAGAACGAGAGCAATTATCGCATAGACGAAAGCATCCTTCATGCCGCCGGAGTGTTGCGGTAAAATCACGAGCATGACCACTTCTAGCCCGCCAAGAAAAAAAGCCTGCGAGGACCGCCCCGGGACGGCTTCAAAATCCGCCGACAACGCAGGCTACGAATGCCTTTATCACTGGATTGAATCCCAGCAGCGGATCGGCGCGTCCGCGCCTCTAAATTATGAATACGGACGCGATTCCCGCCAAGAGCCCTGAAACCGCGAATGCCGTCGCGACGACCCGGTTGGCGCGAATCCCCATTAGGATAGCCATTTTATAATCGTGGGCAGCTGTGCGCATTGCCAATCCGAATTTGCTTTTTCTAAGGAATGGAGCGAGGAACGCGAACGCGGCAACAGTAGAAATTGTCTCAAAAATCTGCAGCGAAGAAATGCGGATGGAGCCAATCGCAATTGGCCTATCAAGAAAAAGGCTCGTGACGGCTATCGGCCTTGGCGAGACTAGGCGCAAGATAAAGTATTGCAGGATGAGGGTGACGCCGAAAGCCGTCAGCAGGCCGGTGGTAGGGCCGGCATAACGAACGGGCTTGAAGGCCGCCCGCTCCAGCGGGACAGCCGAGATCATCGAGGCGACAATCGCGTAAATGTCGCGACAAATGAATTGCCAACCGCGATCGCGCCTAGAGCCATCTTTGTGTAGCCGCCAACCGCAATCATCTCTGCGTGGGCGAATTTTACCATGCCCATATTGGACAACACGATTGCCAGGCCGATCGCGATCAGAGCGTATTCGGTTCCAAAGCCGAGCGCGCTGAGAACCTGCGGGATAAAGAAATCCAAACTCTATCCGACCCCGGTAAGTTGCGTCATCAGTTCTCTATCCCCGCCGAGCGTAGCCGCGTCGCCTTTCGCCGCTAGATTCCCACTATTCAATACGTAGGCAAAATCCGCGAGTCGAAGAGCCTCGCGCGCGTTTTGCTCGGCAAGCAAAATCGTCGTGCCTCTGCCTTTCAAATCAGAAATCAGGTCAAATACCTGTGTGCAGATTTTCGGAGCCAATCCTAGGCTGGGCTCGTCGAGAAGCAAAATGCGCGGCTAGAATTTGACGTCCTTTCTGGCACCGGCAGAATCATTCCGCACTCCGGTTCCCGGGAACAGGTTTTCCTCGACAGTCAAATTGCCGAAGACTCGTCGGCCCTCGGGAGCAACCGAGATTCCGGCTCTTACCCTGTCCTCGACCGCCATGGTAGAAATTTTGCGACCCATGAACATGATGCTGCCTTTGCAGCGAACGATGCCGGCTAATGAGGAAATGGTCGAAGTCTTTCCGGCGCCGTTGGAGCCCAGCAAGCCGACGCAGCGCCCTTGTTCAACCGCAAAGGAATTTCCGCGAACGGCTTCGACCAAGCCATGGTAGACGCCGTAGGTCGCGAGCCTTGAGCATGCTCCATTCGGAATATCTAGCGGCACCCGAAATTCGGGTACCGGCACTTGTCATAGAATGTAAACGCCAGTCCGGTACGCATTCGGGAATGCTGTAGGAAAGCAGTACTCTTACGCCATCCTTGAAGTCAATTACCGGGATCGCTCGCAGCGAATGCGTACTCGTTTCCTTGAATGAAACCGAATCCGCGGATCGCAGAGCTTCCCGGATCGCTACCGGATCCGTGCCGCCAGTCGCTTCAACTGCGTAGGCGATTTCCATTTTCACGTCCGCGCCAAGCGCATGGAACATGCCGTCCACCGGATAGCCCATGGAATCGCAGTCCTTGATAAATTTCTCCATGGCACTTCCCGCTTGCGACGGGGCGGGCGTTCCGAACGCTGCTTTTTCCAGTATCGACGGGTCGTCGGAACCGATGGCATCGAGCGAAGGATCGTCAAGACCGTCCGAGCCAAGAACCCACGCATCGACTCCGGCGGCTCGCAGCTGCCTAATCAATCCCCCGACATCCGGCATGATCAAAGAAATGTAGACGGCGTCGGGAAGCGGATCGAGCTTGCGGATTTCGGCAATCTGCGGCGACCAACCGCTTGTTGGAATGCCAAAATCCAGCTTGGCCTGCACAGATCCGCCACCGCTTTCAATAACTTCTCCGAACTACAAGGGCGTTCTAGCCGACCACGAACCTCCATCGTCCGACACGAACAGCACAACGTTTCTTACATCCTCGGAGAGAGCGAATTCAGCCGCCGCGGCGGCGGTAAAGGGATCGGGTGACACGTTTGGAATGAAATTGTCTACGATGCCGAGATGCATTTCAACCTGCGTGCTTTGCGCTTGAAGTACCGTACCTCCGTATTCGGCCGCTAGCTGGGCAAGCGGGATCATGGTATCCGAAAACGGAATGGTGCCGATGGCGACTATGCCCTCTTCGAGAAACTTCTGCGCGAGAGATAGCGCCGCTAGCGTGTCCGTCCCGGTGTCCTGAACGAGAAGTTCGAACTTCAAACCGTTAGCTTCGCCGGACGCGTTGATCATTTCGGCCATGCACCGCGCCTTGAATTTCCGCGTACGGGGCGTTTTAGCCAGTTAGCGGAACCGGAAACCCGACTTTGATCGTATCTTCCGCCATTGAGGGCGATGCGGCTAGCGCGACAGCTAATGGCAACAAAACTCTTTTCATGATAACTCTGCCAATCTCTTTGATTTTGAAAATTCACAAGTCGGCTAAACGAGGCTGGCCCAAATAGGCTTCCACTACCAGCTGATCTTGAGCGATATTCTCCGGTTTGCCGCTAGCAAGGACACTACTCATGCTCAATTACGGTAATCCGGTCGCAAACCGACAAAAATGAACTTTAAATCATGGTCAATAACAAGGATTGAGCATTCCGTGTTCTGGCGAATCCAGCGAAGACCTCCGACTGGATCCATCGATTCTCTTTCGCTCATTCCGGCGGCGGGTTCGTCAAGCATTAGCACTATTGGAGCAAGCGCAAGCGCACGAACGATCTCCAGCCTCCGCATATGTCCGTAGGAATGTTCGGGCGGCCGGAAGGAGCGTTTTGTCACGCGGGTCGAAACGGCGCAGCGCCTCATCGATACTGCAGAAACCTGAATCGATTTTTCGCTCGCCCGAAACCGCCGCGACCTGGAAATCTTGTTCCACAGACAGGTTAGAAAAAACTCGAAGATTCTGAAAAGTTCGCGCTAGCCCCATTCTCGCGCGCTTGTGCGCCGACATACTGTCCAGCATCAGTCATTCGAGACGAACCGAACTGAAATCGTGCCCAAGAAAGCCCGAGACAAGATTAAAAAAGGTCGTTTTCCCGGCGCCGTTCGGACCAATCAGCCCGTGAACTTCGCTTTCGTCAACGCGCATTGTCAAGCCGTCAACCGCCCCTACGCCGCCAAAGATCATGGATACGCTGTCCAATTCAAGCCTATTTGTATCCGATGCTATTCGCGGATTATCTAAGGCGGCCCATAGCAAATCGTTATTGCGTCCTAAATCGTCTGATGGCAACATTTCCTTCAGGGAGCAATCCGATTTCGAAAATGGAAGAACCAAAACAAGAATTCGTTTTTTACGGCTGCAGCGATTTCTCCGGAATCGTGCGAGGCCGCTCCTTCCCAGCTGCAACGCATCCAGACGACTCGCCGGATACCGCAGGCTGGGTTCCGGCCGACCAGTCACTTACGCCATTCGGTGAAATAGGTCCGGGCAATCCGTTCGGACCGATCGGCGATCTGCGGCTGAAACCAGACAAGTCATCGGAATACTTGGCGACGTTCCAAGGAGAAGAAAGCCCGCTTCACTTTTTTCTCTGCGACATCGTGGACTTCCGGGGCGAATACTGGGAGTGCTGCGCTAGGAATTTTTTGCGCCGGGGAATTGAGAGGCTGAGGAACAAATCCGGATTGGAACTATACGCCTCATTCGAGCATGAGTTCACGATCGTAACCGGAGACAGAGAACCCGAGCCAGTCTTTTCCTTGCGGGCCCAGAGGTTGGACGACGATTTTCTCTGCCTCGTTTCGAATGCGCTTCGCCGGAACGGGCTGGGACCTGAAATGGTGTTGCCTGAGTACGGAAAACGACAGTTTGAAATAACTATGCCGCCGCGCGATGCACTTAAGGCAGCCGACGACGCAATCGCGTTCCGCGAGATCGTCAGGGAATGCGCGCGAGTTCTAGAACAGAAAGTTTCATTTTGTCCGATCGTCGGAGCCGGTGCGGTTTCGAACGGAGTGCACGTCCACTTTTCCTTGCGAAGAGACGGAGAACCGGTCAATTACTGCGAGGGCGGACCCGGGGGAATGTCAAAGGAACTTGCATCGTTTTGCGCGGGCGTTCTCTTTCACTGCGGTTCAGTCGCCGCGTTGTCGTCGCCTTCTGTAATTTCCTATGAACGGCTGAAGCCGCACCATTGGTCGGCAGCCTATCGCTGCATCGGCATGCAAAACCGGGAAGCGGCAATTCGAGTATGCCCCGTGCCGCCGGGCGAGAGCTCGAGAGAGTTCCTGCATGCGGAGCTTCGCATAGGAGATGCGACTGCATCGCCGTACATGCATATGGGTTCGATAGTACATGCAGGCCTCGACGGGATCGAGAACGGTATAGATCTGCCCGCATTTGTTGAGCGCGATCCCGCCGACCTGGCTCCCGACGAATTGACCGGGCTTGGAATCAAGGAATTGCCCCAATCCCTGAAGCAAGCTCTAACGGAATTGGAAGCTAATGAAGTTTTCCGAAATTCGGCGTCGCCGCTGTTCTGGGAATGCTATTTTGACATGAAGGAAACAGAAAGGAACTATGTGGAGCGACACGATTTGGACGAGCAAATTCGCATGTACATGGGCATATACTGAGGTCATTCAGAATAGTGGCGGCGGTTCGCTTTATCGTGTTCAACCGGAAGCGAGACATTTCTAGCCGCGAACACTTTTACGGATCGTGGTTCGAGCTAAATTGAAGACGTGGACGACTGAACAGGACCCGACGAAGAGTCCGGACGCGGCGTGGCAAAAACGATATTCACAGCAGATTCCTCCGAAACGGTGCATGACCGCATCTACAGGCGACGAGCATCGAACGGAGCGACTCTCCGTCCAGGTCGATCCGAGGCATCGTGTTTCTTCGAAATACCATTTGTCGACGCATCCTTGCGATTGATCCTTCCTTTGAATGGTCCTCTGAGGGGAATACCATATCGTCTTATCGTCCGTCCGCACGATGCGCTCCGTTGAATGCGCATTTTTCAATTCGGTTCAATACGGCCGGTGATGCCGGTAGAGAACCTCCCGGCACGCGACTCGGAACAAGCGCAAATCCTGAAGTGAAGGAGGAATCCTGCAAAATGAGAATTGCTGCAACGTCGGAACCGTCATTGACCAACAGACGTGGGCGGGCTAATGAACAACTTCCGCGCCGGTCCGGCCGAATTCTACATTTTGACGAAATATTTCCGGTTGCTCCAACCCAAGTTGTAGAACAAAGCGGGATGCAGTAGGGACTGGTCAGTGCAAGCGCAAGGCGGTTCAAGTGCTCCTGAGCGGGCGAAATGGAGCCAAAATGCATACAAAGTGTTCAAACCTGGCAACTAAACGGAGACGATAGGACACGTGATCAAGAATGGCCCGTTACCAGTTAGACGTGAGAGACTTGCCGACCAGGTTGTCAACAGGTTGCGCAATTGGTTAGCAAGCGATTTCAGCCCTGGCGATCGATTGCCGCCAGAGCCGCAATTGATGGGGCATTTTCAAGTTGGGCGTTCGACCATTCGCGAAGCAGTCGGGGTGCTCGCATATGCTGGAATATTAAGCGTACGTGCGGGCGACGGAACGTATTTTCAGGGATTTAATGAGCCGCAGGACTCCTTGGCTGAATTGTTCAATCAGGAACAGATAGCTGAAGTATTCGAAATCCGCCGGGCTTTTGAAATGGCAATCGCGGGACTTGCTGCCGAAAAGAGAACAGAGGACGAATTATCCAAGATTGAAGAAGCTGTTTTCAAGGGAAAAGATTGTATCGAAAGCCGCGACTTGGCCGGATTCCTGAAAGCAGACTTCGAATTCCACACTGCTCTGGTTTGCGCAACTCACAATAATGTCTTGATCAAGGTCTATAGAGATTTTCGCGAGAGCTGGCTTGAGAATATGTCGGGATTTGTTGAGCGGGTGGATTTTCGTGAAAACTTGATTGAATTGCACGAGAAGCTTTATAATGCTATAAAGCGAGGCTCAGCCACTGAAGCTCAGGAAATTTGGTTGAAAACTACGAATCCCTTCAAGTAGCGCGGATTGACGTAAGGGGTGCATTGATTCAACTACTGGAAATTTGTTGGGAATTAGCTGCGCCTGTAGTCGGACTTGAATATCGTCAATCTTGTCAAAAATGAATCATTCGATTTCCTCCGGTTCGGACTTTGGGCGATCAATGCCTTTTCATGAACATGCCCTCATTGAAAACTCGGCTACGAAAGATGAATTCCGACTCCACATTGATCGTTTCAAAGCCAGTCCCTTGCGCGACTCGTTTGGCCTCTCCATAGAATCGGAATTGGGGCCGGACGAGATTACTGGAACGCTATTGCAGCCGGGAAATTTGGTGGCATCTCTTGGTCTACTAAGAAAGCACCGGATATTGGTTTTGAACCAAGATACCATTCTGCCTCAGACACTCAGCACGCGGGAAGGAATTTTCGTCCAGGAACATGGACCGTTAAGAACCCACGATCCTGCCATCGACCATGCTTTTTGGTTTTGGCACTTCGATGAGATCAAAAACGGAATCACTCATTTGCACGCTACAGACTGCGATTATCGCGGGGCGTCAGAGACCGTGTTTTACGACGTATCCCGGGCCACCGAACACCTTGTTGCAATACTCCCGGAATTCATTGGAACGTTGGCAAATCTGTCATTCAGTTCTCGTGAGGCGCCTCCAAGCGCAACAACGCCAGTTTCGGGTGAGGAGGCCAAGCGGCTTCTGGACGAGGCGTTTCAGGAATGGCTGCAACTAGGTCAGTTCATAATCGAGCAGACCGAGCACTTGCATATACTGCAAAAGGCGAGCGTAGCGTTCCAGCATCTTCTATTGACACACGACCCGGTTTCGCTGGTAAGCGAATTCATGGTTAACAAGCGCGAGTATTTGAACACTCGGAAGTACGTAGGCGGTGTGCTGAAATCATGTATGGTTCGCCTAGAGGGTTACTATTCGCGCTTTACGCAATTCGCGCAAATTATCGAATCATTTGAAAACATTCCCGCAGTGAGGTCTTTCTTGGTGCAAGCGCACAAGGTCGATAGTTCGGGATATGTTCACCGTTGGCAACCAAATCAATCGCTCCTGTGGAGTGGAGACGACAAGAGTCTCGTACACGCTCGGCGCGCGACTCAACCTGTGCCTGCGCGTGCACCGCTTGAAAGAGCGGTCGTAGTTTTCAATGCCTCTGGATTCGAACCTGAGGATGAGGCCGCGGTCTCGTAAGCCTTAAAGCAAGTCCTGATGGTTGAGATCTTTACCTCTGCTAGGAAGTTGGCGGCAATCGCCTCGTTGCAGGTCGCGATGTGTCTAAATTCCTTCAAACTAAGAAGAATCGCTCGATCAAACAGTGAGTGAAGTATTGTCCGCCGACGGCATGCAAAGCTTTCAAAGTGCGGCTGGACCGGATGACCGAAACTAATTCCTTGGCCGCAAGCATTCTATGCCTCGAGCAATCCTAGAAGCCGTTCTTGCGCAATCGTTTGGACCCGACGGAAGCAAGTCGCACACGGCCCGTAGCGTTCCGGCCACTTACTAACTACGAGCGCTTGGGCGAAGCAGCCTGCGGATGCCGTTCGGCACCTGCAGATCATCCACGCGGGGACAACCGCGCAGTATGATTTGCAGCGGAGGCTGGTTTAACTTCCGTTCTGAATTCGATGGACCGTTTCGTCCTATCTTCAAGCCTCCATGGTCTAGGCGCGTGAATCACAAATTTGACCGGCGCTGAATTCTGAGTGCGAAGAATGGTCTAGTCGAATTCGCGGGTCCAAACTGACTACAAGGCTCGCGTTTTCGAATTTGAAATTTTCTATCATGCGCAGTTTTTTACGGGTTTGCGTAAAATGCCAAGTACGCGCAATTTGTGGACCTCTGCCTCTAATTGTGGCAACTGCGCTGCCTTTTGCAACTGTTGTCACTAGGCGCATGATGATCGGCGGTGCATTGCCAATTGGCCATTGCAGGCAATATTATTCGGCGAAGCTCGCAACTGCATGCAGAGGTTTGAGTCTAATTCAAGGTTCGTAACCCACCTCATCGTGGATGGGCAAGCGACAAGCTTGGCCATGGCAATCGAAAACGCAAGTATTCGCCAAAGGCCTACCGTTAGCCGGCAGCAACGACTATGCCACGCGAAAGCTTCGCCAATCGCCCTTTCATGCAAAATTCGGAAAACTCGCGTATTTTAATAAGCCTTGCAGAATGCGGCGGACAGATGGGAACACCAACGCCTAAACTGATCTTCATTCGAAAGAAATATGGAAAACCTCAGCGATTGCTGCCCGAATCGCCCGGATTCAGCCTTTCCGTCCTGCCATCTGCATGGCAACCGTCTTCGAGGGATCGATTCCGAGCAAGCCGAACGCGCGCTCCTGCAGCTTCGTCGGCCGCGACGCTATCGTCAGGGGGCGCTCGGGGATCGCGGGCAGCTCCACCTCGTTAAGCGTTAGCGTCGCGAGGTCGGCGAGCAGCGTCGGCATGCTATGGACCGGCATGCCGTCCGCCGTCCTCTTCGATTTGGCCTTGGCCTTCGCTCTGCCGGAGACCTCGGCGGTCTCGACCGGCGTCGCCTCCGGGGCGTCGTCCTCGAAGAGAATCGGCGCGAGCCTGCGGCGCATGTGCCACTCGACGTAGCAGGCGAGCATGCACAGGAACACGTGCGCCCGGACGCGCTCCTCGCCGTAGACGAAGACCGGGCGGACCTCGAGGCGGGACGTCTTCATTGTCCGGAACGCTCGCTCCACTCTGGAGAGGGCCTTGCAGGCTTCCACCGCCCGATCCGCCCCGATGTCGCCCGCTCCGAGGCTCGTGCGGACGACGTAGATCCCGTCGAGGCGGGCCTCGGCGGCGATTCGGTCCCGATTGCGCGACCAGGATACGCCGTCGTCCCGGACCTCGATGCGGAATTGCTTCTCCACCTTCCCGCGGCTGGCCCTGCGCTCCAGCGCCTCGAAGGCGCGGTCGCGGTTGCCCGGCCCGGGCTTTCCGCGCGCGGCGGCGGCCGCGATCTCCCGGAGGCTCTCCTCCGTCTTCGAGAGCAGCTCCTCGCGCCGGCGCGCCCGCTCCTCGCGAAGGCGCGGGTCGGGGCAGACCATCAGCCGCTCGCCCGGGAATTCGGGGCTCGCGATCTCGGCCACCGCGTCGGGAATTAGCCGCTCGGGGGAGAGAGGA
>JAPPFL010000007.1 GCA_028823855.1 Albidovulum sp. | reverse complement strand
GCACGGCTGGACGCCTGAAATCATCCCGAATGGTGCTTAAAGCAACAGTATTGGGTTTAAACTGAACTTCAGTGCGCCGTGCTAAGGTGCTTCTCTCTGGTGGGTGCGAATCCCACCCAGCAACTGTCGCTCCGGTTGGTAGCAGCCAGGGCGGTTCACGGAGGCAACGAAATGGACTGAAGCACTCTGGCAGAAGGGCCGCCCCGGGCGGCTCAGCGACCATGCAGGCCGGAACGCGCGTGAACGCCGAGCAGGCCTCGAAACGGTTGATGCGGAAGCCGACCCTCCTGAAGCAGGGGGAAGGCCGACGGCAGGACGAGAAGAGAGCGACGCGAGCATCGACCTGCTTCCGCCGGGGCAGTGGCGCCGGCATGCATGGAAGATGAGGGAAGAGGCAACACGGGAAGGTGCGCCAGGCTAACTGGTGGAATGCAGCCGGGTGAAAGTCCTGGCAGAAAGGGAGGTCAACCAACCGCTTTCTCCGCAAACCATGCGTCGGTCGCCGCGAGGCGGCAGGCGAAGCGTTGGGGAGCGGCAGACGCGGGCCGGGACATTGAGCCACGAGATGTTGCGAAATCGGAGTGCCGAGGCCGTCTTCCCAGCCGAAGGCAACACCCTGCAAGCCGCTTTGGCGAGGCGAACGGGGGCTCCGCGGGGTCGAAGAACCATGGCACGCGTCGAAGCAGTCCACCGGGACCTGGGAGGTCTTTCAATCGCCCCTGTGTCGTAGAGGGGCCGCAGAGGAAAGGAGTACTCCGTAACCGACGATGAACGATTGGAAGAAGTCAGATCCGGCCATAGTACCTGAGAAGGCGGCGAACAAGGGTCCTTCGGGGCCTGCGGAGCCGCTGGAGGGAAGGGCCGGACCCAAGGGCAATGCGGCTGGCCAAAGCCCGCGCCGCGCGCAGAAGCGGGGAAGCGGGTCACAGGCGGCGAGCCGCATGCGACAGGCTGCGAAGAGGAACCCGGATGAGCGTCTCGCGGCGCTGCTCCAACACGTGACGGTCGATACCCTGCACGACGCGTTTCTGTCCCTAAGGAAGGATGCGGCGGATGTCCGGGCCGGACAATCTCGGCGCCGCCATGGGGCTGGTCGCCGCCATGGGCGGCCATCTGCACGGCAAGCACGACCGGCCTCCGGGCAGCGAGGTCGTCTGGTTCGGTTGCGCGAGGCTCGCCGACGCGTCCCGGACCGCGGAGCGAGCCAGGAGGCTGGGACCGGAAAGCGCGATGCGCAAGCCGCTGCGTTCCGACTGAAATTAAAACCAATGGGCAGGCGGCACCGTCGGGCGCCTTGCCGAATCCTCTTCGGGGGACGCGAAGCCGACCGTGGCCGTGGACGCCGGTATCGCGAGCGAGGAGAACCTCGAATGGCTGCGCTCCGAGGGTTGCCACTGGATCTACTTCGACTGCGGAAGCATGCCGCCGGCGCCGAAGGGATGGCCGGACGCGGAGGCGGAGATGGCGGCCGGGCTCGGCGCGAAGGCGTGGCTCCTTGAGAAGGAGGGGGGCGAGGCGAGGCCTGCGTCGCCAGCGAGGGCCGGAAGCGCAAGGAAGACTCCATCCCGGCCCTGCAGCGGAAGCGATTCGAGGCGGGCCTGGCGAAGCTGCACGAGGGCCTCTCGATCAAGGGCCGCATGAAGCGCCGCGACAGGATCCTGGAGAGCGTCGGCCGCCTCAAGGAGAAGCATTCGAAGGTGGCCCGGCACTACGCGGTCGAGGTCGTCGGCGACGACAGGGGCGCCAGCGCCGTCGCGGTCCGGCTCAAGCGCAGCCGCCGGCACGCCGAGGCGGACGAGGCGAGCGGCTCCTGCGTCCTGCGGACCTAGCGAACCGGCTGGGACGCCGAAGCGATCCTGCGGGAGCGCTGGAGATAGTCGGAAATCGAAGCCACTTTCCGCTCGCTGAAATCGGAGCTCGGGCTCGGGCCCCTCTTCCACCAGCTGGACAGGCGGATCGGCTCGCACCTCCTCATCGCGGCTCTGGCCTACCATCCGGCGCATCTGGTCCGGACCCGCCTGAAGGCGCAGGGAATCCATTCGGGCTGGACGTCGATCCGGGAGCGCATGCGCAGCTGGGTCCGGATCACGACGACGCTGCGCCGAACCGACGGAGTCCCGGTGGCGAGCCGGCAGGATTCCAATCCCGGCGCGGAGCAGGCGCTGATATCGCGGGCCGCCGGCGTCGAGCCGGGCCTTCGCCGCTCGAGGTGCGCGCTGGACGCCTAGCCCCGCCGCCCGGATTCAACGGAATCTTCGAAAATGAAGGGAAAGAGTGGAATCAGCTCTGAAAATAATCCATATGATTCAGGAGGTTGCAGGACGGCATTTTGCAAAACTACCAACTTGGGTTAGGCGATTTATATTTTCTCAAAACCTCTGCAGACTTCTACGCACTTGTGTCAGATTAGGAAACGGTCATGTCGTCTAGAGGGTTGCCGTGAATATTCCAATATGCGGGCGAACCTGTCTTTGTGCGCTAAAGTCAAATTTGGAATCGCTTATCGAGATTCTATAATTTAGGCATCCTATGCGAACGCCGGAGCTAGCTTGTGGATTCCAAGTTCCAAACGGTGTTGGGACGAACAAAACAAAAGAAGCGATATCGGGAAATTTCGAGTGTATTCATTCCGGCATCCTTTTCTTGATTCAAGTGGCCCCGTCGCAATCGCGCACCGGGGATACGCGAGTCGCTATCCTGAAAACACGATGGCTGCCTTCCAGGCGGCGGTCGATTTGGGATTCGGCTATGTCGAGACCGATGTACGCGCGACTGCGGACGATGAGATCGTAGCATTCCACGACGAGACGTTGGAGAGAGTCGCCAATGCAGACGGCGCAATCTCGGAAATGGACTGGTCGGCCGTTAGGAAAGTCGAAATAGGCTCGGAACGAATTCCCAGGTTGCGGGACATTTTAGACGCCTGGCCGGATCTTAAAGTCAATATCGACCCCAAGCATGATTGCGCGGTAGGGCCGTTGCTTGGCGAATTGAAAAACGCAAATGCATGGGAACGAGTTTGCGTGGGTTCCTTTTCGAGTGGTCGGCTCGATATTATTCGAAGGGCCGCCGGCGCAAAACTTTGCACGTCGATGGGCCAGAGCGAAGTATTGCGGCTTTGGCTAGCCGGATTCGGAGCGCCTTCGGGTCGATTTGCGGCCGATTGCGCGCAGGTGCCGATTTCGCACAGGGGAATTACGGTAGTCACGCCAAGATTCATCGCCGCTGCCAGGAATCGCAACTTTCCTGTCCATGTGTGGACCGTCAACGAAAAGCAAGACATGGTCCGTTTGTTGGATATTGGAGTTGACGGGATCATGACCGACCGCGCAGAAGACTTGAAGGAGGTTTTCGGTAAACGAGGATTGCCTCTGCATTATTGAGTCAAAAATCCGTGGTGCTCCTAAGGAATTTGAACGATTGCGTGCCGAATAGGGGCGCAAGCGGGGAAAAGAAAACATGCTAGAGGAAGGGAATGCGAAGTGGAATTGAATTCTCCGCGCTATCCGCGCGACATGCAAGGGTACGGCGCACGGCCGCCTAATCCGAACTGGCCGGGTTCTGCGAGCATCGCCGTCCAGGTTGTTCTGAACTACGAAGAAGGTGGCGAAAACTGCACCCTGCACGGCGATTCAGGGTCCGAAGCTTTCCTGTCGGAAATTGTTGGCGCGCAGTCATGGCCGGGTCAGAGGCATTGGAACATGGAGTCGATTTACGAATACGGTGCGAGATCGGGCTTCTGGAGACTGCACAGGATGTTTGAGGAGGCCGAAGTGCCGGTAACAGTGTACGGAGTTGCGACTGCTCTAGCGCGTTCTCCTTCGCAGACTGCGGCCATGCTGGATTCGGAATGGGAAATCGCCAGCCACGGGCTGAAATGGATCGAGTACAAGGATTTCGATCCGGAAGAAGAACTCAGGCACATGCGAGACGCGATAAAGCTGCACGAAGAAGTTACCGGCTCCAGACCTCTCGGATGGTATACCGGACGCTGCTCGGAACACACGATGAGGCTGGCGGCGGAAGAAGGCGGATTCGAATATTTGTCCGACAGCTATGCCGACGATCTTCCCTATTGGCTTCGGCTGAACGGACGGGATCAACTCGTCATACCTTACACGCTCGATTCCAACGACATGCGGTTCGCGACCGCGCAAGGTTTCAATTCGGGCACGCAATTCTACGACTATTTGAGAGATTCCTTCGATGCGCTCTACAACGAAGGCGAGGACGGGTATCCCAAGATGCTTTCGATCGGGCTTCACTGCAGGCTTGCGGGAAGGCCGGGCCGAGCGGAAGCCCTTCGAAGATTTCTGGACTACGCCAATTCGCACGAGCGCGTCTGGTTCGCGCGCAGGATCGAGATAGCGCGCCACTGGAAAAAAGCGCATCCGCCGAAAACCTTTGAAAGCCCTTCCAGGCTGACGAAGGATGAATTCGTACGGAGGTTCGGCGGAATATTCGAACATTCGGCGTGGGTGGCGGAACGGGCGTACGGCCTGGAGCTCGGCCGCGCTCATGACTCGGCGGTCGGTCTCCACAGCGCGCTCGCGAGAATTTTCCGTTCGGCCAATGAGGACGAAAAGTTGAAGGTTCTGACATCGCATCCGGACTTGGCGGGAAAACTGGCGCGAGCGAAAAGACTAACGGCCGAATCGACGGCCGAGCAGGCTTCGGCGGGTCTTGACGCTTTGACAGACGCCGAACGCGAAAGGTTCGAGTCGTTAAATAAGCGGTATACCGAAAAGTTTGGCTTCCCGTTTGTCATCGCGGCCAAAGACCACGGCAAGTCTTCGATTCTTGGGAGTTTCGAGGCTAGATTGGCGAACCGCCGCGATGATGAATTCGCCGAGGCCTGCCGTCAGGTTGAGCGGATCGCATTCCTTCGGCTTAGCGACATGCTCGGAGAAGGGAGCTCGGCTTAGCAATATTTCGTCTCTTTTCTTCGTTCAGCGGCATTCGAGATTTGGCGGACATTTGAATCCGATACGCCTGCAGCGCTGGAACCCTGACAGGTTTTCGGAGAAAATCACGGCGAGTCGTTAATGCAACTCTATGGCGACGCGTCGGTCAATTTCAGATTCCGGTTGCGCAATGGCGACAAAAGGCCCGCGACGTTCGACTCGCGGCGCAGGGCGTTCGAAGTTGCCCGGCGGCTATTGGCGGACTCCAAGGCATCTCGGTTGAACCGGCAATTCGAGTCGCCTGCGCGGCATTCGGCGAAACTATTGGGATTTAGGCCGCCGAACCGTTGGGGGCCGATCGCGGCCGGAGTTTGCCCTTCAGTGAACTTGTCGGTTTCGATTTCAAAGTCGGCGGTCGCCCGCTGGATCGGCGAATTCAACTTTTGGGTCGTCGAATTGCCGCAGGAATCGAAATTTGCCGAACGCCACTCGCCTGGCCCGCAGGCAACCCGCCTATAACTAGCGGGGGAATTTTGCAGTTGTCGCTCCTTCGCTACGCGACAGAACCGCCGGGGCTACCAAATGAATTCCGAATCGGGGCATTGAGCCGACTTCCGGCAGAACGAACGGCAAGGCGTTGCTGCTACCCCGGCGGAACCCGGACGGTTCGCCGTCGTCGATCGCATGGCCCTTGCGACAGCCCGGAAGAATTCGACTTTCGAGTGCTTGCTGGATCGCAACCTGAAATTTCCCGGGATTGCCCGCATCGAATGTACTATTGATTTTCGGAATTCGCGCACGATTTGAAAATGGCCGAATTTCCGGGGCGATTATTGAAGATCCCGACGCATGCGGATTTCTTTCGGAGTATTCCGGTTCTTCTGCCGAAGTTCGGCAACTTGACTCTACTTGAATTCGAGAGCTATTGAACCAAGGCGCTGGGCGCCGAGCAGCGATTGAGCCACCGAGTACGAGCGAAATTTAATGGACCAACGGCAGACGAACGCGGCCGAGCCTTTGCTCGAGGCGAAAGGGATATGCAAATATTTCGGTGCCGTAACTGCGCTTCGCGATGTCGACCTCCAGCTATGGCCGGGCGAAGTTCTCGGCGTCGTTGGAGACAACGGAGCCGGCAAGTCGACCTTGATGAAGGTGTTGTCAGGCCTGCATCCCCAAAGCGAAGGCACACTGATATTCGATGGTTCTCCGGTAAGGTTCTCGAGCCCGCGCGAAGCCCGGGATCTCGGAATCGAGATGGTCTATCAGGATCTGGCTCTCGCGGGAAATATGAACATTGCGGAAAACATCTATCTTGGCCGCGAACCGACGAGGAAACTCCTCGGCGGCGCCTTGGCATTGTTCGATCACCGTTCGGGAATTCGCCGCGCAAAGGAGCATCTGGAAAACCTAAAGATTCACGTCAAAAGCGTAGAGCAAAAAGTGGAGGAATTGTCCGGAGGGCAAAGACAGGCGGTAGCGATCGCTAGGTCCATCGCATTCGAGGCTCGTATCGTGATTATGGACGAACCGACTGCTGCGCTCGCGATCAAGGAAGTCGGCAAGGTTCTTGACCTAATCGTCGACCTAAAGAATCGCGGAATATCCGTAGTTATCATAAGCCACAGGATGGACGATATTTTCTACGTGTGCGATCGCGTCATGGCATTGTACCACGGCAGCAACTTCGCCGAAGCAAGACTGAAGGAGACATCGCGAGGCGAAGTTATCGGCTGGATAATGGGAACGAAGGAAAAAGTGGAAAAAGTAGCGCATGACCGCGTATCCTGAAAACTCGAGATTGGAACCGCCGGAATCGGAGGACAAAGTTCCCCTTAGCCTACGGTTGATTCCCTTTTTCGATCGTTACGGCATTCTGATCGTAATCGCGGTCATGTGCCTTGTGATGTGGGCCCTTCAGCCGGACGTTTTTCTGTCTTGGCGCAATATCTCGAATATATTCAAACAGACCGCCGCGAACGGCATGCTGTCGATAGGCATGTTCGTTGTCATATTGACGGCGGGAATCGATCTGTCGGTCGGTTCGGTGCTGGCTCTCGGCATGATGACGCTCGCGGTTTCGAACGCGGCAGGCGTTCCCTGGCCGGTTGCACTGGCGCTGTCTCCGATAATGGGAATGGCTGCGGGATTTGTTAACGGCATCGGAATTACCAAACTTAGGATGCCGCATCCTTTCATTATGACTCTTGGAATGCTGTTTATGGCTCGGGGCTTGGCGAATCTGATCTCCGGGGGCGTGCCCTATTCCGGGCTTCCGGATCCTGTCCGTTTTCTCGGGTCGGCGCGAATCTACCTCGGTGAATTGGACGGAACCCGAATAAACCTGCCGGTCGTGTTCCTGTTTACGATTCTTGTTTACCTTCTATTCTGGATATTGCTGGAACACACCGTTTTCGGTCGGCGCGTATACGCGATCGGCGGCAATCCCGAGGCGGCTCGGGTAAGCGGAATCAACGTCGATCGAACATTGATTATCGTATACACTATTTGCGGATTCATGGCGGGAATCGCGGGGCTGATTATGGCCGGGCGCACGAATTCGGGATTTCCGAACGCCGGGACGGGCATGGAGTTGGAGGCGATCGCCGCCGTGATTATCGGAGGCGCGAGCTTTTTCGGCGGGCGAGGGCAGGTGCTTGGAATATTCGGCGGAGTCTTGATCATGGGACTGATAAAGAATGGCTTGAACCTCAACAATGTCAGCACATTCTGGCAGCAGATACTCATAGGCGCCATCATAGTACTTGCCGTTTTTATTGATGTCCTGAGAAGGGATCTTGGTACTAGGCACTAGAATTTACTGAATTCCTGTGGCACTAGGGCGGTCCTCGCCCTCATGGCTCAGCCCGAGGGAAGCGGACAACTTTGACTTAGCATTCGAAACCAAAAGGAGTAAAAAAAATGCACAAGCTAGCTTTAACGGCTGCCGCAGGTCTGTTCGCCGCGGCGACCGCGGCATCCGCCCAGACAATTCTGGTTAGCATGAAGGGGCCGGGCGCCGGCAACCCGTTCTGGGCCGCCGTTGAGCGCGGAGCAACCGAAAAGGCGGCCGAACTAGGCGTTGACGTCGTCGTGCTTTCTCCGCCGACTGAATCCGACGTTCCTGCCCAGATCGCCCAGGTTGAAGACCAATTGGCCAAGGGCGTTGACGGAATCGTAATTGCGCCGACGGACCCGAACGCATTGGCGCCGGTCATTGAAGAAGCCATCGCGGATGGCGCATCGGTGGTATTCATAGATACAAAGGGAGCAAACGAAGGCGTAACCTATATCGGAACCGATAATCAGATGGGCGCATCGCTCGCGGCCAATCACATTTGCGAAAACGTGGAAGCGGGCGCCGATGTGGCTATCCTGCAGGGCATTATTACTCAGTCCACCGGCAAGGCGCGCGCCGACGGGTCGCGCGAAGGCCTAAGCGCATGCGGCCTCAACATTGTTGCCGAGCAGACGGGTGAATGGGACCGAGCCAAAGGCCTGGCGGTGATGGAAAACATAATCACCGGCAACCCGAACCTTAAAGGCGTATTCGCGAGCAACGACAACATGGGTCTCGGCGCGATCGAAGCCCTGAAGAACGCCGACATGCTGGATCAGGTCTTCCTAGTCGGCTTCGATGCGAATCCCGATGCGGCCGAAAGCGTGCTTGCCGGTGAAATGTCGGCGACGGTGGCACAGAACCCGTACAACATGGGAGCTTTCGGAATCGAAAGCGTCATGACGCTCATTAACGGCGGAACCCTCGATCCCGTTATCGACACGGGTACAGTGCTTGTCACAATGGATAACGCTGAAGAGTTCAAATAGCTCCATTAATCATCCGCATCCGCCGTGGAAGCTTGCGGCGGGTGCGGCAGCACCGAATTGAAATACCAGCGCAACAGAACCCTGGAGTGGCTTTACAAGACTTCGCTATTTGCGTTGCGCGCCTTGGAACCGGAACATCGACGAACGCTTGGCATCTTCGCGCTTCGCCATGGTATGCCGCTTCCGTATACCCCCGAACTTCCGCGACTCAGCACGAAATTTGCGGCGCTGGAGTTTCCCAACCCCGTGGGGCTGGCGGCGGGATTCGACAAGAATGCCGTAGTCTTCGGCCGACTCCTAAAAGCCGGTTTCGGTTTTGTGGAAGTGGGCGCCGCGACGCCGGAGCCGCAAGAAGGCAATCCCAGACCGCGACTGTTCGAACTTTCCGAAGACGAGGCGTGCATTAATCGCTTCGGCTTTAACAACGACGGCATGCGGGCAATCGCGAAAAGACTTAAGAATAGAAATCGGCCTGGTATCGTTGGAATAAACATCGGCGCCAACAGCGACAGCGGCGACTTTGCCGATGACTATTGCCGGGTACTTGCATGCTGCGGACCATTCGCGGATTTTGCAACGGTTAACGTATCGTCGCCCAACACGCCTGGCCTGCAAGAATTGCAGAGATCGAGAGAACTTAAGATGTTGCTGGCGAGAGTTCTCGCGACTCGCGACGGCCTCCCAAGGAGAATTCCGATTTTTCTTAAGGTTTCTCCCGATCTGCGGTACGGCGCGCTGGAGGAAATTGCGCAAGCGTGCGTTGAATCGAAAATAGACGGGTTGATCGCCACGAATACGACTACTAGACGATCCGACCTAAAATCGAAATACGCGTCCGAAAGGGGGGGATTGTCGGGCAAGCCCCTGTTCGAAAGGTCTACGCGCACATTGGCGTCCCTTTACAGGCTGACGGACGGTAAAATTCCGCTTCTCGGCGTTGGCGGTGTATTCAGCGCGGAGGATGCGTACAATAAAATTGCGGCTGGAGCCTCGGCCGTTCAAATTTATTCCGCGATATCGTTTCACGGGCTTCCCTTGCTAGTTCGGATAGTACAGGGCCTCGACGAAATCTTGGAAAGCAAGGGGTTGAACAGCGTTTGCCAAGCCGTAGGGACAGAGAACTCGAACTGGGTTTAGGTCTTGCCATAACCGTTTACTGCTCGCGCCGAACAAATCATTCTTAATGGCTTGTCCGGCTGTTATGCACGGCATTTGGTGACTGATCCTAAATCAGCCGGCAACTGGCTCAAATTCATTTCCTGTCGGTCGCGACATCATGTTCGAAACGGATCCCCATTTTCGCCTAAATTTTGCAGATCCCGAATTTGTATCGATTCCCGAAGTTGCCGAACCGGCTGCACGGAACTTGAAAAACGTTAAAGCAATGCGTTCGGCACGACCGGCGATTTGCCGACAAGACTTTCGCCGCACGCGGTTGAGATCATATGAACCAGCGTGCGAGAATCGACTTGTCCTGACGCGGACAAACATTCAGCCCGCGGACAGGCAATGGCTTTTCTTTGGTCGCCTGCGCTTGCGCGGAAAATTTATTCTCCGCTTAACCGGTCGGGGAGATAGAGGACCGACACGTTTCCGAAAAGGGGCTGTTCGACGACCGCAGATCCGGCAAACGAGCCCTGACCCTTGACGAACCGGAGACCGCGCTTGCTCAAAAGGATAGAGGCCAGGCGCACAGCTGCGAAGCAAATTAAGAGTCTCGGGTCCGCCAATGCGGCGCGGACTCGGAATCGTTGGAGCGCGCATCTCGGATGGCCTAACGATCCTCGCCGGCTTGAAAAGCCGCTGACCGGCTTGTCGCATGCGAACGGCCAAATAGCGGCCGGACCGAACGGCGCTGCGGCCTAAATTTGTTTCGGCCAGATTTGAAACGGGAGTCGGCAATCCCCATTGAAAAATTTTTTTTCAACGCCGAATTTTTCAAATTCGGCCGCTCCGGAGCTTATCCCGACCAACAACGCGGTTAATGCCGAAAGACATTGGAATCTGGAATTATTCCGGCCGACTCCGGATAATTGGATTTGCGGCAGGGAAAGATCTGCGTTCCGCAACATTCAGGAAAGCGAACTTGCTCGGTTATCGAAACCAGGTCCCGGGACTTCGACAAAAACTGCTTTCAGTTGCCATTGGAAAGTAGGCAGCATACTCGACGTTTGCCAAATTTTACCATCCGGAATGCTACCGGAGAATAGTGGAACTTATGCCAGTTAAGCAGCCTATCGTCGTCATGTGGTTTCGGCAAGACCTTCGAATTGCCGACAACCCCGCTTTCATGCATGCCTGCAAAACGTCAAATCGGGTTCTGCCGATTTATATTCTTGACGACGAAAACAGCGGTCGATGGAAAATGGGGGCTGCGTCTCGCTGGTGGCTCCACGAAAGCCTTCGGAAGCTCAACGAGAGTCTGGAAGGAAATCTTTGCCTCGCGCTCGGCGATGCTCGCTCGATTTTAAGTGAGCTGACCCGGAGGTTTTCTGTGGAAGGAGTTTTCTGGAACAGGTGCTACGAACCCTGGCGCATAAAGCGAGATTCCGAAATCGAAGAGTCGCTAAGAGAAGCGGGAATTGCGGCGAGAAGCTGGAACGGTTCGCTCCTCATCGAACCTCGTGATCTGGTCAAGGAAAATGGAGAGCCGTATCGCGTGTTCACGCCTTTTTTCAAGAATTGCTGGCGGTTGCGGAGTTCGACATTTCGGGAGCCGCTAGGCGTTCCTCCGACGCGAAACCTTTTTGGCTGCAGGATGCGTGAGCTTTGCGAACTACGGCTAATGCCCCAGATACCATGGTATCGCGAAATGCGGGAGGAGTGGCGACCGGGCGAAACCGGGGCGCAAATTCGCTTGAGGAAATTTCTCGATAACGGGCTTAAGGGATATCGTATAGGGCGCGACTATCCGGCGCGAGCCATTGTCTCCCGGTTGTCGCCCCACCTGCATTTTGGCGAGATCTCTGCAAATCAGATTTGGTCCGGGATCGCGGGCTCTCTGCAATGCGACGACACAAGATCGGACGCCGAGTATTTTTTAAGGGAGTTGGCGTGGCGAGAGTTTTCCTACAGCCTGCTATTTTTCAATCACGATTTGCCGAGCAAGAATCTAAACTCGAAATTCGACGAATTTCCCTGGAGGGAAGATGCCGGTTACCTTAAGGCTTGGCAACTTGGACGGACCGGCTACCCGATCGTGGATGCCGGGATGCGCGAGCTTCGGATCACCGGATACATGCACAATCGAGTGCGCATGATTGCGGGCTCATTCCTTGTCAAAAATCTACTTTTGCGCTGGAAAAGCGGCGCGAACTGGTTCTGGGATTCACTGGTCGACGCGGATTTGGCGAATAATAGCGCCAACTGGCAGTGGGTCGCGGGAAGCGGCACCGACGCCGTGCCGTATTTTCGGATCTTCAATCCTGTAAGCCAAGGAAATAAATTCGATCCCGAGGGCGCCTATGTCAGGAAATTCTGTCCGGAACTGTCGAAGCTACCGAATAAATACCTGCATTCGCCTTGGCAGGCTTCGACCGAGATTCTGGAAGCCGCCGGTTTGCAGCTGGGAAGAACCTATCCCTTCCCGATAGTGGATTTGGCAAGTTCAAGAATGCGAGCGCTGGAGGCGTTTGCCCTGACGAAAGGAAAGCCGGTTAAGCGGATCTAAGTAATTCTATTCTCTTGACCTTAGAATTCGAGCCGGCCTAGCTGCCAGCGGCCTAAGCGCGAAGGCTAATCCCGCTGCCAGTGAAATCGCCGCGCCGCCGAAAACGATCAACGCCGCCGAAACCGGTTCGAAAGTATAGTCGGATTCCATAACGAATCGCATTATAGCCCAGCCGGCGACGCCTGCAGCTACGATTGCAACGATGCCTGCGGACGCCCCCGACAGTGCAGATCGGCAAGCGAAACTCGCCAGAATGATTTTTCTTGACGCGCCGACTGTCTTGAGCACGGCGGATTCATATATCCTGCCGCGTTCGCCCGCAGCTGCTGCGCCGATCAGAACGACAAAGCCGGTCAGCAATGTTGCGGAAGATCCATAGGCAATAGCCGCCGCAAGGCCCGTGAATACCCTCTTTATGAGTTCAATGCCTTCCTTGACGCTAATCGCCGTAATGTTCGGGAATGAGGAAGTTATGTCCTTGAAAAGGAGGGACTCGACTTCGTCTTCCGCATACACCGTTGAAATATAGGTGTGCGGCGCAGCCTCGACAGCCGACGGATTCATAGCCATAATGAAACCGATTCCGGCATTGGAAAAATCGACAATTCGAAAGCTGGTGATTGTGGCTTCGATTTCGCGTCCTAGGATATTGACGGTAATTCGGTCGCCTATATCCAGCCCTAGTTCCAGAGCCTCTTCTTCGGCGAAGCTGACAAGCGGCTGCCCGGAATAGTCCTCTGTCCACCACTCTCCTTTGGTGACAACCGTGTTTTCGGGAATGCTCGCCGAAAAGGTCACGCCTCTGTCGCCCCGCAGAACCCAGTGCTCGCCCGCGACTTCGCGCGCGGGAGCTCCGTTTATTCTAGTTATTACGCCTCGAAGCATCGGGGCGGTGTCTACTCGCGATACGCCGGGAAAGTCGTCGACCATTTCCTTGAATTCCGGAACCTGGTCGCTGAGTATGTCGACGAAAAAGAAAGAAGGAGCGACATCCGGAATGTCGTCAACGATGATGTTATTCAGATTAGAGGCAATTTGACCCACCGTCGCCAGCACGGTCAGGCTAAGCCCCAGCGACACGACCACCGCCGCCGTGTCTCCTCCGGGACCGCCGACAGATCCAAATGCGAGCCTAAGGGAAGTTTGTCCGCGCAGTGCCCTGGAGCGCGAAAGCCGCTGCGCTAGCGCCCTTACCGCGAATGACGCGAGCGCGAGCACTGCGAGGGACCCGGTAATGCCCGCAGCCGACCAAAGCGCGAGCCGAGGCACGCCGGAAAATATTGCCGCCGCTCCGACAAGCACGGCTACAAGAGCGAGAATGGTAGCGAGGTAGCCGCCCCGGGGTAAGTGCCTCGTTCGGGCGACGGAGTCTCGGAACAATTCCGCCGCCCGGATTTCCTCCGTTCGGGCAAGCGGCCACAGCGAAAAAATTGCCGCCGAAAGCATTCCGTAAAGAACGGCTTCGGCCAATGGCAGCGGATACAATTGAAATTTCGCGGGCAGAGGCAGTCGCGATTCGATCAGAGGTGCGAATGCAAGCGGCGCTATCGTTCCGAGTGTGACTCCAATTCCAACAGCCAGGACGGCCATCGCTCCGATTTGCAGCATAAACGCCAGGAATATGGTCGAGTTTGAAGCTCCAAGCGATTTAAGTATCGCGATGACATTTGTTTTCGCAGCAAGATATGATCGAACGGCGGCGGCAACCCCGACGCCGCCAACGGCAAGTCCGGCAATGCCGATCAAAATAAGAAATGCGCCGACGCGCTCGACGATCCGGCTCGCTCCGGGCGAGCCGTTTCTCCGGTCGCGCCATCTGGCTCCCGAGTCGCGGAAAAGGCTGCGCGCCTCTGTCGAAATCGCTTCGAGGTCCGCGTCCTCGGCTAGGAGAAGGCGGTAATTCGACGAAAACAGCGCCCCCGGCTGCAGCAAGCCGGAATTTTCGAGCGCCGATGACCGCACGATCATGCGAGGGCCTAGCGCAAATCCGCTCGTCGCCGCATCGGGAAATTTTTCGAGTACGGCTGCGAAACGAAATTCCTGCAAGCCGAGGCGGAACCGGTCTCCCGGTTCGATATCCAGCCTGTCGGCGAGAGCCATCTGCATGACCGCTCCGGGCAGCCCGTTTTTGACCGATAAGGCTTCGGACAATTCGCTATCGTCGTCCAGACGGACTTCGCCGTACAACGGATAGTTACTGTCAACGGACTTCACCTGCGTCAAGGCGCGTACCGCTTCGCCGTTTCTTTCGACTACGGCCATCGACCGGAAGTCTGTGATTTCGGAGACTCGGACGGCGACCCTGCTCATCCAGTCAACCTCCTCATCCGACGCGAAACGATAGGTGAACTCCAATTCCGCATCGCCTCCGAGGATGGCGGCCCCTTGGTTCGACAAGCCCGTTGCAATGCTGGCACGAACAGTTCCCACAGCTGCGATTGCCGCTACGCCGATAGCCAGGCAAGCGATGAACAACGCGAATCCGCGGATTCCTCCGCGCATTTCGCGCCTTGCAATCCTGTAGGCAAGCGAAACCGCCATTATGCCGCGAGCTTCAAATTGTCCGACTCGACGTTTCCGTCGCGAAGCTTGACGATTCGGTCGCAGCGCTCCGCAAGTTCGAGCGCATGGGTTACGAGAACAAGAGTGCTTCCGTTTCTTTCGCGAAGATCAAACAGTATCTCGATAATGGTCTCGCCCGTTGACGTGTCCAGGTTTCCCGTGGGCTCGTCTGCCAAAAGAATATTGGGTTTCGGGGCTGACGCTCTTGCCAACGCGACTCGCTGCTGCTCGCCGCCCGACAATTGAGAAGGGTAATGTTCAATCCTCGCGCCTAGGCCGACGGCGCGCAGCTCTTCTTCGGCCCGGTCGAAAGCGTCATCGATTCCCGCAAGTTCCAGAGGCGTTGCGACGTTTTCAATAGCCGTCATCGTACGAATCAAATGGAATGACTGGAAGACGATGCCGACGTAGTCGCGGCGAAACTTTGCCAGCTGGTCTTCGTTCAATGCGGAAAGGTCTTGGCCCAAGGCATGAATTGATCCGCCCGTAGCGCGCTCGAGACCTCCTATCAACATGAGCAGCGAGGATTTTCCCGAACCGGAAGGCCCTGTAAGTCCTATCGTTTCGCTTGTTTCGGCGGAAAGGTTGATTCCGCGAAGGATATCGACTTTGCCGGCATTCCCTATTAGTGAGAGTTCTACATCCTGGAGTTCAAAAGCGGTTTTCGCCATGCCAATTTCCGAAACGCGGTCAATGGCGTATATATATGTACGCACCTGTGCCTTTCTCAAGGTCGCCGCGTTAATTCTCGCGTTCAGCCTGGAATCGAATGCGGAAGAGAACCCGGTCCGGACGGTCGCTTTTTTGGGCGACAGCCTTGTTCACGGATTCGGATTAAATCCGGAAGACGGCCTGGTGCCCGTGCTACAGGAGTGGCTTGACGCCAATGGCTCCAGAGCCAGGCTATTGAATGCGGGCGTGTCGGGCGACACGACCGCGGGCGGGCTTGCGAGAATAGATTGGTCGCTGACTCAGGACGTGGATGCGCTTGCCGTGAATTTGGGGGCCAACGACCTTTTGCGAGGCATTTGGCCTGAATTGACCCGCTCCAATCTTCGCGGAATCTTGGAGGCCGCCGACGAAAGAGGATTGCCCGTGCTGCTGATCGGCCTCGAGGCGCCGAGCAATTTCGGCCAGGAGTTCAAGACGGAATTCGAATCGATTTTTCCCGATCTTGCGGCGGAATTCGGAGCGATTCTTTACCCTAGGTTTTTCGACGCTTTGGAGAGGGAGTTGTCTCGAGACGACGCGCGACTGAAGTATATGCAGTCCGACGGTCTTCATCCAAATGCGGACGGAGTCGAATTGATTGCGAATTCTCTCGGTCCGTACATGCTGGAGCTAGTTGCTCGCATAGAATAGTTTGCGGCCGACGACGCAATCGACTGAATTTCAGGCTTCAAGATATTTGGCGAGAGACTCTTTGCTTTCGCCAATCCGGCGACTTCCTTGCCACTTGGAAATTTTGTTGGACAGTTGCGCCGCAATACGTAGACTTCAACTAAACGGAATCGAATTCGGATCCAACTTTGTTTCCGGTTCTGTTCGAAGTCGCCGGATAGGTGCTGAAAATGAAAAATTTACTTGCGACAATACTCGTCATTTGTTTCGGCGCAATGTCCGCGTCGGCGCAAGATGACCCCGGCTTGGCCGCGATCGAAGCCAGGCAAGCGATCATGTCTTATATCGGTTCCAATATGCGGCCGCTTTCCGGGATTATGAGGGGTCGGTCGGATTTCGAAGCCGGCTACGTGCAAAGCACGGGACGCGCGATTCAGGCGATGGCGAAAGCGCTGACGCTACTTTTCCCCGAGGGAAGCGAGGAAGGACTCGAAACCAAGGCCTTGCCCGCGGTTTTTGCCAGGCGAGCCGATTTTCTGGCAAAACTTCAGGCGCTGGAGAGCGGCGCGGCGGGACTTGCGGCGGCGAATTCGCTAGAAGGCTTCAATGCCGCTTTTCCGGCCTTTGCGGAATCCTGTCAAAGCTGCCATAGCCAATTCAGATCCGACTAGGTTTTTCTACGACCCGCCTCCGAAGTGAAACTTGCGGTCGCAGCGGGAATATTCTCAGTAGCCGTCGTTGTTGCCTTTCTGGCATGGAGCGCGGTTAATCCAGGGCGGATTTCCGAAACGGAATTGGCCGAAGCTCTACCGGCGGGCTTTGCCGGCGATCCGGACAAGGGCGAACTTCTGTTTCACATAGGTGGGTGCGCCGACTGCCATGCTCCAACCGATGGATTCGGCGGCGAATCGATAGCTCTCGGCTCGGGCGATCCGCTGGAAACGAGATTCGGCGTTTTTCGAGCTCCGAATATCTCGCCCGATCCGGAATACGGCATCGGCGGCTGGAGCGATGCGGATTTCGTAAATGCCATGTTTCTTGGGATCAGCCCTGCCGGAAAGCACTACTATCCGGCCTTTCCCTACGAATACTATTCCAAAGCGACATTCGCCGACATCCTTCACTTGAAAGCGTTTCTGGACACCTTGTCGCCTGATTCCGCCACGTCGCCGAAACACGATCTGCGGTTTCCTTTCAATATCAGAATCGGGCTTGCGGCATGGAAGGCGCTGTTTTTTCGACCGGCTTCCTTTGTCGCAGAATTCGACCGGTCTGATGAATGGAATCGAGGAGCGTACATTGTGGAAGGATTCGGCCATTGCGGTAGCTGCCACACGCCGCGAAGCGTATTCCTGTCGCCGATTGAAAGCAAAAAATACTCAGGCGCCCCCCCGATAAAGGAAGGCGAAAAGGCGGCGCCGCGCATCGCCGGCCTCGATCAGGTCAAGATATTGAACGGGCTCGACGAATGGGCGGGATCTGTCAGCGAGAATAGCTCCATGTTTCTGGTTACTAAGGCATTCACCAACTACGTTTCATACGAGGATCAGGACGCCGTTGCCGCCTACCTTTCCAGCCTTCCGGCGAATTAATGCCTAGTTCCTGAATTCTGGCGAATGTGAGCGGCGGCTTCCTGCTGCCCCGCCGGTTTACGCGCCGACGGATCGAATCGATCCAGCGGCATCTTTTCGACCTGCCTAAGCAGTTCCACGAATCCGGATGCCTGATGCGCGGCTGTGGCGGCGCCCTTCGCGGCGCTGGCGTTTGACGCGTCGCCGACGACGCCGGACGGGTTCAGGTCTTTCGCGATCCAGCCGTAGCTAAGCGGTCCGACCGGCGGAATAGGTTCGCTTTCCGCCGTTGAGCGAAAATGCCTGGCGGCGGGCATATCGACGAGGTCGGGACGGAAATGCAGCATCAGGGAAGTCTCGACATCGCCGCCGTGAATGCCGAACTTCAATTCTTCCGGCGAATACATGCCCTCAGGGTGCCCGAAACTTCCCCATTGGCACTTCACGGCCAGCATTCCCGCCTGCACGCGAAACTCCCGAGCCAGGATCGAGACGAGGTCGAGATTGCCGCCGTGCGAATTTACTAGTACGATTTTGCGCACGCCCGATCTGGAAGCCGAAAGACCGATTTCCGCCCACGACGATAGCGCGGAGCCGACGGTCAGAGACAGAGTTCCGACGCTCCAAATGTGCTCATTCGACTTTCCGATCGCCTGCAGAGGCAGAAAGCGAACATCCATATCGTTCGGAATAAGTCTTTTCGATTCGTCCAGCATGCCTTCTCCGATCAGCGCGTCCGTTCCCACCGGCAAGTGCGGCCCGTGCTGTTCGACCGCCGCCGTCGGAAGTACCGCGATCGTGCGCATCGGGTCCAAGTCCTTGAATTCCGCCGCCCGGAATTCCATCCAGTTTTTCGCCATGTGTTCGCTCCAGAAGTTGCTTCCGTGCCTTAAGCTCGCCGACACGATAATGAGCGCCGAATTTAACGCATGAACGTAAGATGGACAATTTTCGGAGCGGCCGTTTCAGAATTGCCGAATCGCCGGCGAATTCATCGCGTATTTGAATCGAGCGCTTTTTCGAAGGATTTGCCGGCGAAAACAGCGGGTCGATCGCCCGCTTCTGCTCCGGCGCTCACCTCCGGCGGAAAAATGGAGCGAAGCGGCGAATATCGAAGCGAGAGCGGACCGCAGGCGGCGTTCCTACTGTCGCAAATCGCCCTGCCTCACGCAGCGGGCGGCGAATTTTCGCGATATGCGCTGTACGTTTTCAAGATGTCGCCGCCTGCTCTCTGGAGTCGAGCTGTCCATCAAGTAGTGCGCGGCGAACGCAGTTTTTGTTCTAGGCGCGCACAGCAGGCGCAAAGAGCGAAGAATCGTTTTCCTGCCTTGAGAACCCATAAACAACGTCAGCCATCGGCTAGCTCCGCAAGTCGTAAACGCCGCTACTCCGGTGATATGGCTTAGCGCCGGCTTTATGGCGCCGCCTTCGGTTTGCGGCATAGTAAAGGCGACTCCCGGGAGCATGGTGCGGTCGAGCCACCCTTTCAGCATCGCCGGCAGCCCGTACCACCATGTCGGATAAATGAAGACCAGGGTATCGCACCACCGGATATCGGATACATCGTCGGCCACCGCTAGCTCGTTCGAGGGCGAGTCGAGGTAGCCATCCAATTCCTCGCTGCCGAGTACCGGCTGAAATCCGCGCGCATAGAGATCCGAAATCCGAATTTCGGCTCCCGCTAGCCGCAACTGTTCCACCACGACGTCGCGCACGGCGGCGGTATAGCTATCGGCCCTGGGATGGCAGTACACCACGAGGGCGCGCATCAGAAACGGTCCATTTCGCCTTCGACTCGGGCGATAAACGCGGCTCTCCTGGGTTTGTCGGCGCGATTCATGTCGTAGAGGGCGATGTACCTGGTCTTTTCCGCCTGGCATGTCGCGCGCAATGACCTGGTGACAATTTTTCGCGGCGGGTCCCCCGCCCAGATCGCTCTTATTCGAGAGCCGCCATAGGTCGTAACCGCCGCCAGCCTGCGAATGTTCTTCAGGTTTGGGAGAACTTTCCCGTCGACCAGTCTGAATGAAACGCCCGGGAGGAAGACGCGGTCGAAAAATCCCTTGAGGATAGCGGGATAGCCGAAATTCCAAACGGGGAAGACAAGCACGAGCGCATCGGCCCGAGTCAACCGCTCGACATAGGAAGCGACCGAGGCCCGATTAAATTCCGGGTCGTGATAATTCAATCTCTCCTCGCTCGTAAGAGCGGGGGCGAATTTTTCCGCGTAAAGATCGCAATCGTCTACGTCCCATCGTCGAGCCTCGAGGCGCTCGACGGCGACTCGGCGGAGAGCGGCCGAAAAGCTGTCGGCGACAGGATGGGCGAACAGTACCAGAGCGCGCATCATGCGGCCGGCAGAAGGCCGGGATATGTGTACATTCGATCGAAAGTCCAGTTCGGGTCGTCCCAGGCGATCATCTTGCCGGGATTCAATAGTCCTTTCGGGTCGGCCTCCCGCTTGAAATCAAGCTGCCGCTTGTCCACGGTCTGGCGGCCTCCTTCCTCCAGCGTATAGCGATGCGGGTTGAAGACCATGCAGCCGATGTCCTCGTGCCAGCGGACGATTTCATCGAGCCGTTCCTCGGTCGTGAATTTGACGATGGGAAGAGCTACGTACATGACTTTTCCGTTCTCGCGCATAACTTCCAGATGCTGCAGAACTTCGGACCCGAACATATCCCGGACTCGGGATATTTTTTCCAGATAGTCGGGATACGCGAATCGAATCTGCAGGTATGTAATCGACGGATCGATGCGGAGCGCTCTCAGGGTGGTGTGGTTCCAGCCGTATTCGAAAACAGGTCCCGGGTCCCGCTTCCAATCGGTTTCGCCTGACCTGAAAATGACGCGCGCGTCTTTCCACCGTTCCGTAAAGGTGTTGAAGCCGTCCATCGAATGGGGTGCGACCATCAACGCGACGATGCTGGTCTCCCTTCCAACATATGGCTTTACGCGCGGAAAATAGTCATAGGCGATAGGCGCCTCGATCGGCGTGGCGAGCTTGATCAATATTCCGTCTTGATTTGCCAATTCGGAGGCGTACTCGGCCGAACGCATGAAATCCTCGAATGCGACGAACATTTCGACCCAATCGTAGGCTGGCGCGAGCGGGATTTCGATTTCCGTGATGATTCCGTTGGTACCATACGCATGCGAGACTCTGGGCAGCTCTTCGCCGCGAAACTCCAGGATTCGCGGCGATTCCTCCATTGTTACGACTCGCAGGCGTATGATGTTGCCGATATCGCGCAGGGAGCCCCAGGTGCAGGACCCTACGCCGCCCGAGCCGCCCGCGATAAATCCGCCGATGCTCGCCGTCGCCCATGTCGAGGAGAACATTCGAATCTCCTGGCCCGAGCGCTCGATGCATACGCGGTCCAAATCCTTGAGCAGGCAGCCTGGCTCGACGATGGCGCGGCCGCGATGCACCTCTTTCACGTTGGCCATATTGCGCATGTGTATAATGCATCCGCCCGCCAGCGGCATGGCCTGACCGTAGTTTCCGGTTCCCGCGCCGCGGGTCGTAACCGGAATGTCGTGCGCGTAGCAAACCTTCAGAATTTCAATTATTTCCGATTCACTGCGCGGGCTGACGGCGAAATCCGCAGCGACATGGTCTAGATGGGCCTTCAGCACGGGCGAGTACCAGAAGAAGTCGCGGCTCTTCGCACGTACAGAGACCGGATTCTCGTCGATTTCCAGATGCGACAATGCGGATTTGGCAGTTTCGATATCCATGTTCATTCCATAAGGTCGTCGAGTTCGCTGTAGCAGGGCGGGTCGCCGCATATTCTCTTTCCGGCGCGCACGACGATGCGGTCGTGCTGCGGGCGCGAGAGAAGTTCATTCCAGTTTCGAGCCCTGAAAATTATGAAATCCGCGTCGCCTCCGGGCTTCAATTCGCACGGCTTGAAACCGCAGGAAGCGGCGGGGGTCGATGTAAACGAATCCAGCCAGGAAACCTCGGAGTGGTCGAGATGGCAAATTCTCGTCGCCTCTCTAACTACCTCGAGCATGTCCAGATCGCCGTACGCGTAGAACGGATCGCGAGTATTGTCCGAGGCGAAGGAAACGGGAATGCCTCGGTAGCGCATTTCGTGAACCAGAGTAACTCCTCGCCATCTTGGCGTGCGGCCCGAATGGCGATCCTGAAGATACATGTTGCACATCGGCAGCGAAACGACGCTGAGACCGCTTTCCGCTACCAGATCAAGGGTCTTGTCCGCCTCGCTCGGACTCTGGCGGGCGAGGGAGCAGCAATGGCCGACCGCCACCGGCGCGTCGAACCCGGTGCGAAGCACGGATTCCGCTATCAGGCGAAGCGTCGCGGAGCCTGCATCGGCGGTCTCGTCGACATGCAGGTCCGCCGACATGCCGCGTTCCATGGCGACGCGGAAAAATGTATCGATTCGCTCCGCCGCGTCGGGCAGGGGATACGTTACGCATCCGAGTACGCCGCCCGAATCGGCCGCGGTATCGGCAATCTCCAAAAATGGGCTTTCTTCCGATACATGCTCGATTCCGAGAATTGTAACGCCCTGAAGATCTATGCGACCGCGCCAGTCGCTTCGAACTTCTCGAAACACCGGCCACGAAGTCAAATGCTGCGGGGCGACTGAATCCAGGTGGGTTCGGACCGATCGGGTACCGTGAGCGTAGGCGCACCTCAATGCGAAGTCCATTCGACGGCGCACGTCCCCGGCGTGCCATCGCCCGGATCTGTCGGCCTCGACTGTCGCCAGAGCGGATTCGAAATCGCCTTTGGGGTTCGGGCTGCGAGGCCAGATATGGCCCTTGTCGAGATGCGTATGCATGTCGGTAAAAGCCGGAAGGACCATGCCTCCGCTCGCGTCGAGGACTTGGCCGTTTTCGCCGGAGACGATCTTGCCGCCATCGACGGCGAGAGTTTCCCTCCGAATGCCGCCATCCGGGCTGCAATCGGGGATTGAGGCGTTCACGATTCTGAAAGGGCCCGAAGGTATGCGCCTGATCATTTCGCTCATTTTTCTTTCTTGACGGCGCTCTCGTGCCAATTGCGCAGGAGCATGTGACTTATGAACGAAAGAACCGTGAATATGATGACGCCCGTTACCGCGATCAGAATAAGCGCCGCGAACATGCGAGTAATATTCAGCCGGTAGCCGGCTTCGAGGATTGTAAAGGCAAGCCCCGATCCGATGCCGCCGGTTCCCGCCACGAATTCGGCGACGATCGCGCCGATCAGGGCCAGGCCTCCCGCGATGCGCAAGCCTCCGAGAAAATAGGGGAGTGCCGCGGGCAGCTGGAGAAACCGCAGCCTTTGCCATCGCGTCGCCCCGTATATGCGGAACAGGTCGCGAAGATTGTGGTCGGCGGAATTCAGTCCGAGAGTCGTATTGGAGAGTACAGGGAAAAACGCCACGACCCATGCGCAAATGAGAAGGCCGACAATTCGGCTGTCGACGTAAATGAAAATCAGAGGCGCGATGGCGACCACGGGAGTAACTTGCAATATGACGGCGTAGGGAAAGAGCGACATCTCCACGAAGCGCGACTGCGTGAACAGAACGGACAGTCCGACGCCGCCGATGACGGCCACCGCGAGCGCCATGAATGTTATCTGCAAGGTGACGACTAGAGCCGGGAAGAGTATTCGCCAGTCCTCGATGAAGGAGCCCAGAACGCGTCCCGGACCCGGAAGTATGTAGTGCGGAATTTCGTTCCAGACGACGATCCGGTCCCAGAACCAGACCGCGGCGATCATTACGATCGCCGGCATAAGCCAGCTTCCGATCTTGTCGATGCGAGCCTTCACGGCGCGCTGGCGTTCCTCCTGGTCGACTACAACCGGGCTTGTTCGGGATTCCTCGCTTCTCAACGTCAATTGGTCTCTCCCATCGCCTCCTGCAGGGCTTCTGATGCAGTCCGGCAGTATGCCGAATATTCTGCCGATGTTCGAAAGCTGTCGCTGCGGGGGTAGGGCTGCTCGATGGTCAGTTCGCGATGTACGCGCCCGGGCCGGGCCGCCATGACGACAATTCGGTCGGATAGGAATACGCTTTCGAATACGGAGTGGGTTACGAAAATCACGGTACAGCCGATTTTCTCCTTTAGCTGGAGGAGATCGTGATTGAGTTTGAAGCGGTTGATTTCGTCGAGCGCCGCGAACGGTTCATCCATCAGCATTATGCTGGGATGAGTAATGAGCGCCCTGGCGATGGACGTTCGCATCTTCATGCCGCCGGACAGCTCGCGGGGATAGCTCTTTTCGAAATTTTCGAGCGAAACGAGTCGCAGCGCCTCCATTATTTCGTCGCGGCAGGAGCGATAGGAGCGGGAGGCTAGGCGGAATGGCAGCCAGACATTCTCGCCCACCGTCGCCCACGGCATCAGCGTCGGTTCCTGGAAGACCACGCTTATCGTATGGTTGTGCTCGGTCTCGCTCCAGGCGATTCGTCCCGTCGTCGGATGGATCAAATCGGCGATCAGGCGCAGGGCGGTCGACTTGCCGCAGCCCGAGGGGCCGAGGAGGCTGATGAAATCGCCGACATTGACCGTGAGGCTCATATCGCTCAGCGCAACAACGTCCTCGGCGAAAACTTTCGCTATGGACCGCATTTCGAGAAGCTTCGGACGCAGTCCTAGAGGCGTCGCGGCGGATTTAGTCGAAGGTTTCTGGTTATTCAAAGCTACTCAATGCCTAGATTGCGCAGGCGGCCGAAAATGCTGGCCGCCTGCTCGCAGAATTGCGCTACTAAGCTTCTAGTTCTTGATATCCATGCCTAGTCCGTTGCCGACGAATTGCGTCGTGTACGCGGCGCCGAAATTTAGATCGGCCGGAACCACGCCGGCGTTGGCCATCTTGTTGAAAAACCCTTCGACTTTTTCGTCGGTGATGACGCCGATTCCCAATTCAAGGGCGTCGCCCGAATCAACGATGCCGACGGCGAGCATGCGATCGATCGCATAGGCAATCTTGTCATCGGTCATCTGCGGGTTGTCCTGCTTGATCAGCTCATTGGCGGCGGATGGGTCGCCGTACAAATAGTTGTACCAGCCGAGAATCGAGCCGTCGACAAAGCACTGTACGGCGTCCGGCCGATCCGCGATGGTTTGGGCCATGGTTTCTATTGTCGTGGCGTACGTCGTGTATCCGGCATCGGCGATAAGGAAAACCGTCGGCACGAATCCGCCTTCTTTTTGAACGAGGTATGGTTCGGAGGACAGGTAGCCCTGCATGCCGAGATTTTCGTCGGCCAGGAAGGGCGCCGGATTAAAGGTGTACGGAATCCTTTGCTCCTTCGTAAAGCCGTATTCGGCCATCATCCACTGATAGATCGTCGCGTACAGATTGTCCCCCAGCAGCAACGTCATATTTTTCAGGTCTTCAAACGTTTCGGCCTTTCCCGGGTGAGTAAGAATTACCTGCGGATGCTTCTGGAAGAGCCCGGCCACGGTCACGACGGGAATCTCCTCTGCAACCGAATTGAATGCGGACAGCATGCTTCCGCCCATGTGAAAGTCGATTTTTCCGGCGAGCATAAGCGCCAGGTTGTTGACTTGGGGTCCGCCCGGGCGGATTTCGACATCAAGTCCGCATTCTGCATAAGTTCCGTCGGCTACCGACTGGTAGAATCCTCCGTGTTCGGCCTGGGCAAGCCAGTTCGTTCCGAATATGACCTTCTCCGCGCTTGCGGACGGGCCGGCGGCAAAAATAGCGGCGGTTGCCAGAGCAACGAATTTTTCGCGTTTCATTTTTCTCCTCGTTCGATTTGATCGTTAAAGTTGGTAACAGTCGTTAGAATAATTTCTTCCGAATTGCAAAGATCAGCTTAAATCCAATTTGCGCTGGAACGCATGACTATCAGATTGGAGATTGCCGCCGCGAAAGCTTGCTATCTCCCGCCACCGCATCCAAACTAGGCGCGACGGCTGTCGCCGCATGACAGCGGAACTCCGCGTTAATCGCTCCGGCCTCCGGAGAACTCGGAAATTGAATATGGCTGTGAACTTGATATCGGACGCGAAACATTAGCAGGGCGGTACATATTTGCAGCGGGTAGCTTCTGTCCGCGACAAACGCGTGCTTGATCCCGGTGGCGCATGACTGCAAAGACTAACAGCCGTCGCGGGCTACTGCGACACGGCGGCGGGGTACCGCCAAAGGACCGTTATAGAATCTCCAAGGAAATTCACTATGAAACAGGAAATCACTCCCGATAGTATTTTCGCTCCTTTCGCTCGATATTCGCACGCGGTCGAAGCCAAGGGGACGGGCAATATGCTCTTTGCATCGGGCCAGCTGGGCATAGATCCCGACGGAAGCGTGCCAGAATCGGCGCGGGACCAGGCCGAGTTGTGCTTCGCCAATATCGACGCGATACTTGAAGAGGCGGGATATTCGCGGCGAGACGTCGTGAGAATCAACGCCTACGTAAGCGGCCGGGAGCACCTGGCGGGCTACATGGCAGCGCGAGACGGCTGGATTGAAGACATCGAATTTCGGCCGGCGTCAACGCTATTCATAGTTGCCGGATTCACGCGACCGGAATTCCGAGTGGAAGTCGAGGTTACCGCGGCGCGCTGACTTCGGACTTCAGCGATTTGGCCTCAGACGCTCTTTGATGAATCGAGCACTTGCGGGTTTACAACGAATTTGGGATTCAGTTTGCCGTCGATTGCGTCGATAGCGTTTTGAAGCGTTACGCGACCCATGGCGTCCAGGCACTCGCTCGTGAGCGAAGCCGAATGAGGAGAAAGCACAACGCGTTTTTCGCGAACGAGAGGAGAATCCGCCGGCAGCGGCTCGCGTTCAAATACGTCCAATCCGGCGCCTTGAATATGGCTGGATCGGATTGCCCTTAGCAGCGCATTTTCGTCAATCAGGCCGCCTCTGCTCGCATTGACGACGATTGAACCTTCGCGAAGTAGACCAAGTTCCCGCTCGCCGATCAGATTTGCAGTGTCTTCCGTAAGCGGAATATGCAACGACAAGATATCGGCTTTCATTAGGCCGTCGTCCAAACTCGGCACGAGTTCGCCGGCATGCGCCTCCAGTTTTTCGACATAGGGATCGAATACAAGGATGCGCAGCCCAAACGCCTCCGCGAGCCTGGCAAGCCTTCGACCAATGCGTCCATATCCGACAATCAGCAAGGTGCGGCCGCGCAGGTCTCGCCCGATCAATTTCGAACGATCGCCGAATCGGCCGTTTCTTACGGCTCCATCGAGTTCGATTCCCGCTCTCGAGGCCGCTAGCATCAGGTAAATCGTATGTTCGGCGACGGACGACGAATTCGCGTCGCCTACAACGGTTACGGCGATGCCGCGTTCAGTGCAGTATTCCACCGGGATGTTGTCGTATCCGACTCCATGACGAGATATCGCGCGCAGCGACTTGGCGGCATCTAGGATTTCAGGCGTCAATGGAGCGATTCTCACCGTTATGGCAACGGCATCCGAAATGGGTCCCTTCAACGCTTCCGGCGACGCATCTTCGACGAGTTCCCAGGCAATGTCGGGGCGGTCTTCCAGAAGTTTCATAGAATCGGACATGAGAGGTTCGACAACAAGGAGCTTATTCATTTGGCCTACCGCTGGATCTGAGGGATTTCGCTTCGATTCCTACCAAACGGACGCGAGATACCCAAGGCGTTTTCTCTTTCAGGCAATCGGCTCAAGGCCTCTTGCGCCGAAATCCCCTTTTGTTGGAAATGGAAAACCGGGAATCTGTTGTGTTTAGGTCGACGGGCTCCGAATCGGAATGGGAGTGCTCCGGCTGTTGATCCATTTGCGAGCGAAGCGCGCGACCGCGACTAAAGCGAACGCGCCCACTGCGCAGAAAAAATCCATGTATTCAACTTGCCGGCGGCCGGAAATCTCAACGTTCCCTTTTCACCCGCAGGCAGGAAAAGATATCGTCAAGGCGCGCGAATTGTCGTGACTCTCAAGGCAAAATTTAACGGATTGCTCGGAAAAAAAGCGGTGTGAACCGGTTCATTGCCGATGCATTCGCGAGGCGCTTGAACTATTGCGAGGCTGGCGTATCGGAATCATTTCGCGTCAGATATCGCGGGAGTAGCGATTATGGAAAGATTGGCATGGGGGCTTGTCGGCGGAGGCGAAGACAGCCAAGTCGGATTTGCGCATCGCGCGGGAGCCACGCTGGACCGGCGATTTGAATTGGTTGCGGGCGCCATGGATGTCGATCCCGCCAGAGGCCGCGAATATGCGAAGCGAATTGGCGTTGAGCCGGACCGGGCTTACGGCGACTGGCGAAAAATGCTCGATGCGGAGCGAATTCGAGACGACCGCCCGCACTTGGTTACGGTCGCCACGCCAAACGCGACTCACTTCGAGATTTCGAAGTCGTTTCTGGAAGCGGGATTTCACGTGCTTTGCGAAAAGCCCCTTACGATGACCCCGGACTCCGCGTGGAAGCTTTGTTCGATTGCGAGGGCGAATGAACGAATTCTGGCGGTCAACTACGGCTATTCGGGATATCCGATGCTTCGGCAGGCGAAGGCCATGGTGCGGCGAGGCGAGCTCGGTAGGATCAGGGTTGTCGTCGCGGAGTTTGCAGGCGGATTTCATGCGGATGCGAAAGACATGGAAAATCCTCGCGTGAAATGGCGATTCGATCCCGAACAAGTCGGTGTTTCCAGCATTACGGCCGATGCGGGCATACACGCACTTCACGCTGCGTGCTTTGCGACCGGTCAAAACGTCAGTTCGCTGTCGGCAGATTTCGCGACCGGCGTCGAGGGCCGCAAGCTTGAGGATGATTCCCTGGTTGCCTTCCGCATGACGAGCGGGACGATCGGAAGGCTATGGTCGAGCGGCCTCGCTATTGGCAGGGCTCACGGTTTGACGCTGCAGATTTTTGGTGAAAAGGGCGGTCTACGGTGGCAGCAGGAGCATCCCGGGCAGGTCGAATGGACGCCGCTCGGCGAACCAACTCGATCCTTGGAAAAAGGCGGCGCGAATTTGCATCCGGAGGCGGAGCGAGCCGCGAGGATCCCGATTGGGCATCCGGAAGGCATGGTCTTTGCGTTTTCCAACATCTACCGAGACCTAGCGGACGTAATTGGCTCGGCGTTGGAAGGGAGGGAACCCGATCCCCTTGCCCTGGATTTTCCTCGCGCGACTGACGGCGCGCATTCGATTGACGTAATACACGCCGCCGCTGAATCTGCGGCTCGCAAAGGAATGTGGATAGATGTTCCGCAAAGGACGATTTGAACGACCGCGATGATTCGTCGCATGCGGGAAAGCGCCGGGACGTGGCGATATCGAATTTTCATGCCATTCCGGGCTTTTCGGCAAACCTGATGCGCGTGCGGTACGCGGGCGCCGAGGGATTCAGGGGTAGCCGTTCTGCGTTCGGAGGGCGGGTCGACGCGCCGTACCGGCAGGCCAAGCCTTTCCGCCGATTTGTCGCCGATTCCAGACGGCGATCATCCTCCGACCGAAAGAAATGTGCGGAAGCTGCCCGCGCGTGGACGTCTCGGGAACGCTCTTGCCGTCGAGGCGACGGCTTTGGCCCTGCCGCGCTTCTTCCTGGCAGGCCATGGCGGGCAGTCGCTCCGCATGCTTGCCCGCCCGATGGAGATTGCCACCATTCGTAGGCCGTCGCGATCTCGTGAAACTGCGCTTGCCGCTGTAGGGCTGACGGCCGATCGAGAAGGGGGCAACCGGAGGATACGCCATGAAACCCAGAATTAGCATGGTCGCCCTTGGCGTTGCCGATCTCGACCTATCGAAGCAGTTTTATAGGGATGGCCTCGGGCTGCCGATGATGAACTCTCCGCCCGGCGTGGCGTTCTTCAATCTGGATGGGTCTTGGCTCGGACTGGCTCAGCGGGATGAGCTGGCGGCGGACGCCACGGTTTCGCCGGAGGGCCGCGGCTACGCCGCCTTCAATCTGGTGCACAACGTTGCGTCCGAACAGGAAGTGGAGGATGTCATTCAACAAGCCGTAACCGCTGGTGGAAGGTTGGTGAAAGCACCGCAGAAAGCCTCCTGGGGCGGCTATCACGCGTACTTCAAGGACCCCGATGGCCATTTGTGGGAAGTCGCCCACAATCCATTCGCATGGATAGGTCCAGCTGACTGAAGTCGTAACGAAGTGCGCTAGGACGGACTCACGTGGCGGCGGGACGGAATTCAATGCTACACGGGCTCGGCTGGGCTTGTCGGCAAGTTGCGACGCATCCGTGCCGCCATCGCCCGGCGACCGAAAAGTTTCATTCGGGGAATTTCAGGTAGCTGAAGAAGTTTCTTGCCATTTTGATAAACATGGCAGCCTGTACGCTCGCCGTGTCAAGGCGGCATGCTCCGTCTCGATCTTTTCGTGCAATGAAACCAGTAAGGGAATCCGAAAACCAGCCCCGCCATACGTTTTGCCGCTTTCGTATCGGCCATCGACGTCTCGTCCGCTACGGCGACGACCCGCTGCGGTAATTTCGAACGCCGCAGAGCGCTGCCTGACGCTGACGCCATTCGCTTGGGACCTGAGGATCTGGACTATCGTGTGGTCGACCGCGAGTTCTTCCTCGAACGAACTTGCTTAGATCGCCAGTCGAGCACGCACGCATCAATGAAAAAACGCTCGAATGTGATTCATCGCGAGAATTGAGATCCAGATTCCGAACTTCCAACGATCGTAGGGAACTCAAGTCGACTGATGCGTAAATGGCGCAAACGCAAGCAAAAAAGTGCTGGAGCTTAATCTGCGCGCAAGGGTGAATGGCCTGCCGAAGGCCCGCGCAACAATTTCTCATGATCCTTGAAACCGGTCTCCGGGGGAATTGCGGGCGGGAACCGGGCAACCCGGTTCCCGATAAGATTAGGACCCGCGCTCGCGCACACCTTCACCGCCGCCGCCGCGCTCGTGCGATCCTTCGCGGCTGCCGCCATGCTCGCCAGAAGATTCCGAACCGCTGCGGTGCTCTCCGGTCGCCGAGCCGCCACCCACTTCGGGATGCGCGCTCCACCACGCAAAGTTCTGGCCAGGTGCGTCCAGCGTGACGCTGATCGATTGGCCCGGCAAAAGATTCTTCGGCGCTGTGGGACCGAGCTCGACGCCATTGGACAGATGAACTTCGACCCGCACCCGACTCAGGATGGCGTCGGTCGTGTTGGTAACGGAGCCGGTGAAAGCCGAAAGCGCCGGGTCGTAGTTCAGCACGAGATGGGCGCCGGCACGTACGTTGTCGTAGGTGCCGTCCCGCAGTATTTGAGTCGCGGATTCCTCGTCTGATTCAGCGCCCGTGCGGATGCCAGCGGATTCGCCGCCATCGCCGCTTGCCGAAGCGGGTTTCGATACGCCGTTCATGATGGAAGAGTAGACGCCCTTGTTGCCTTCGCACGCCGCAAGGCCAAGAACGATAGAAGCGCCGATTGCCGCAGCGGCAATTCTCGCCCGGGAGAATATTTTCTTCATTGGTTCTCTCCAATTCTAGTGGTTGACATTGGCATTGACGTAGGTGGGAAGCGCAGCGTTTTCTACTTGGCCCACCGGCTTTAAAGTCATGTTCGATGGCCGTACGGCGGCTTGACATATTTTTTTACAAACTTGCGGGATGCGGGTAATGTCGAGATACGTAGACTGATGTCCATGAATGAATCCACGCATGTTCTCGTAGTTGATGACCACCGCGGGATTCGCGCGCCCTTGGCGCGGTATCTGGAACGTCAGGGGATGCGCGTGACCGCGGTTGAGAACGCTGCAGCCGCACGTCGTGCGTTACGCGCGGCGGCTGTCGACCTCGTTGTCCTAGACATCATGATGCCCGGAGAGGATGGACTCTCTTTTTGCAGGCACTTGCGGGAGTCAACGCATATTCCGGTCATTCTTTTGACGGCCATGGGGGAAGAAACGGACCGCATCGTGGGCCTTGAAGTCGGAGCCGACGACTATGTCGTCAAACCGTTCAACCCCCGGGAGCTTCTGGCGCGCATAAAGGCGGTTGTTCGTCGCACGCAGAGCCTGCCGCCCGAGCGCGAACCCAGCACGGCGATGATTTGGAGCTTCGATCGGTGGTCGCTCGATACCGACAGGCGCGAATTGGTGGACGAATCAGGAGTCGTGACAGTCCTTTCGACTAGCGAATTCCGGTTGCTCGTAGCGTTTCTAGAGCGTCCCGGGATCGTGCTGTCGCGCGATCAGCTTCTCGACCTGACCAAGGGACGTCGCGCTACGCCTTTCGACCGCGCCGTTGACAATCAGGTCAGCCGCCTTCGCCGAAAGATCGAGCGTGACCCGGAAAACCCGAAATTGCTTTCTACGGTATGGGGCGGCGGATACAGATTCACGGCCCGGGTTGAACGAAGTTGAAACTGCTGCCCAATAGTCTCGCGGGGCAACTCACGCTACTGCTCTTGCTCGCTTTGGCAGTCGCGCAGGTCTTCACCGTGGCTCTCTTCTCTTGGGAACGTACTGAAGCGGTTCGGCATGCTCACCAGGACAACGTCATTCGCCGGATGGCGACCCTGGCTCGGCTGCTTCAGGAAACGCCGCCGACGATTCACGATACCGCTATTGCCGCGGCGAGTACTGAACTTGCGCGATTCTCGTTGACAGATGCGCCGCTGGTTGATGCGGCTGGATCCGGTGCAGCCGCCGCTGCCGTTTCCGCGAGCCTCTCCGCTGCACTTGATACGGGTAGGGAACAGGTCAAGGTGGCGCCACTTTGGAGCCGGCAACCGCTCGATCAAGGAAGGGATGGCGATGAGCATTTCCACAGCGATGGCCCGCGCAGTGGGCAAACTGGCTGGTTCACGGCATCCGTGATGCAGAGGGACGGGCGCTGGTTGAACGTTTTGGTTGGACCTCCCCCGGAGGTGCCGCCCTGGGACTCGACAATCCTGTTTTCTTTCGTTCTTTCGGCCATGGGTATTGCCGTCGTAGCTGTGCTGACCGGGCGCCGGATCGCGAACCCCATGCGAAATTTGGCGGCAGCGGCCGACCGTCTCGGGCGGGGCGAGGCGGTAGACGACCTTCCTGAAGCCGGACCACGGGAAACCCGGGACACAGTGCGCGCTTTCAACGTCATGCGCAATCGTCTCGATCGCCTCGTTCGCGATCGCACCGCGATGCTTGCGGCCGTCTCTCACGATCTACGGACCCCGATAACGAGCCTTCGTCTCCATGCAGAGTTCATTGGAGAAGAGGAAACCCGCGAAAAAATCGTCGCTGCGATCGACGAAATGCAGCGAATGACGAGTGAGACGCTCGCATTTATCCGGGAAGATGTAACTAGGGAGGAAACAAGCGTGGTCGACCTCCATGCGCTTGTGGACAGCGTAGCCGCGGATCTAGCGGATCTCGGGCACGAGGTCGTAGTCGGAGACTGCGGCCGGATTCTAGTCGAGTTCCGATCGCTGGCGCTACGCCGCGCGATGCGAAACCTGCTGGAAAACGCGGTGGCTTACGGAAATAGTGCAAAGGTTAGAATCACGCGAGACGACGGGCAAGCCCGCATCGAAATCGAGGATGAAGGGCCCGGAATCGCAAAGGCGGATCTGGAGCGCGTGTTCGAGCCATTCGTGCGGCTAGAAACATCGAGGAGCCTGGATACGGGAGGTGCGGGATTGGGTTTGGCGATCGCGCGAACCATCTTGCGCAGCCATGGCGGCGACATTTGGCTAGAGAACCGCGCCGAACGCGGATTGCGAGCAACGGTCTCATTGCCCTGCGCCGAATGACGGGCCGAATGTGCAAATCGGTGCCTAAAGTCCCAATGGCATATGGACTTGAATGCATAATCCAGTCGGTCATGAAACCCAAGGTTGCCCGGGCGGTCGAGACGGTCCGGTCCGCCGAAAAAGCAATCGTGAATATAGCGCGGGCGAAAGAGCCGGAACGAAGCTGCCGAAGCGCTAGAGAGCAGGGGATGCCTTTTCGAAGCGAGGGTTTCGGCTCACGTGGCATCGTGACTGACGCGCGGTAGCAGGCTGCTGCCGCCATGGCAGCGAGGCACGGCGCATCGAGGCAGGTTGAACCGCCGATTTGGGTTTTGCATCGTAGGACTTGGAGGCGCGCGGCACGAAGTCGGATCCGCATGCGGATCTACCCTCTCCAAGCCCGTCCGGACCCGAGAGTCGGCGATCGCGCCCTCGGCGTTGATCCGAAGTCGATCCATTTCGCTTTTTATGTCTTCGAAACTCGGCGGGACGAACCGCTCCGCAGCGGCGGTGCCCGGAAACTCGCGAATTTCGATATAGAAAGGCGCTTGAAGGGGCCAGCCGGCAAGAGCGAATTGGAATTCTGATAGGCCGCAAGCGTCCGCCGAATTAACTTTCCGATCCGCGGGTTCTTTCTTTGCCGATCAATTGGGCAATATCCGCGGCGGCTCGTGGGCTGTAACAGGAGGCGGCGCGTCCTGAAACAATTCGATGTCTACAAGACAAGTGTGCGCTATCGGTCCCTGGGCAAGCCTGGAAGTACCCTTGTCCAGCGTTAAAACGTTTGGATTGCCGTGCTTGCACATGCTTCCCGGCTTGCCAGGTTCGGTTGGGTCGAGCCACGCTCCGGTGCTCATCTGAACAACGCCGCGCCTGATATCGGAATCCAGTACCGCTGCGCCCAGGCATTGGCCGCGATTATTGAATATCCTCACTATGTCGCCCGCCGAAATCTTTCGTTCCCGCGCATCTTCCGGGTGCATAGCTACCGGTTCGCGGCCGTTTAGCTTGGACGCGAGGCTCACGGGACCGTGGTCGAGTTGCGAATGCAGCTTGGTCTTCGGCTGGTTCGAGACCAGATGCAGCGGAAAATCCCTGTTCTTTGATCCAAGCCATTCGGCCGGCTCCAGCCAGGCGGCATGCCCGGGGCAGTCATCGTAGCCGAAACTCGCAACGGTTTCGGAATAGATCTCGATTCTGCCGCTCGGAGTTTCCAGGGGATGCCGGTCGGGATCATTTCGGAAATCGCTTAGAAAGACTCTTGGCCGGGGCGGGGGATCGACTCTGAACCAGCCCTTCTCCATTAGCTTCGAATACGGAGGGATGAATATATTTCTAGCATCGGTTCGTTTGCGCGTTTCTTCGTACATGAACTCGAGCCATCCGGCTTCGTCGATCCCGGAGTCGAACTCGTCCAGCACGCCCATCCGAGCCGCGATTCCCTTGAAGATTTCGAAATCGTTCCGGCATTCGCCTGGAGGATCGATCGCCTTTTGCATGTAGACAATGTACGGGTCCCTGGAAATCATTATGTCGTTGCGCTCCAAGGGAGTCGTGCATGGAAGAACGATGTCGGAATGCTTCGCCAAACCGTTCCAGCACCAGTCATGAACGATCACGGTTTCCGGTTTTCTCCACGCTCGCAGAAGCTTGTTGATGTCCTGGTGATGATGGAACGGATTGCCGCCGGCCCAGTACACAAGGCGTATGTCGGGATATTCATAACGTTGTCCGTCAAAGTCGAAGGGTTCGCCCGGATGCAAAAGCATGTCGCTGACCCGAGCGACGGGAATAAAACTCTCGACCGGGTTCCGGCGCTGCGGAAACGATTTCGCGGGTATGATCGAAAAGTGCTCGCCGACAGTATTCACCGCACCGTATCCGAATCCGATGCCGCCGCCGGGCAGGCCCAATTGGCCCAGCGTCGCCGCGACGGCGATGGCCGCCCAATACGGCTGCTCGCCGTGATCCTGCCTGTTGAGCGACCAGGATACGTTTATCATGGTTCGCGAAGCCGCCATTCTTCGCGCCAGCGTTCTGATGTCGTCGGCATCCACAGAACTCAGCGACGAAGCCCAATCGGCCGACTTTGCGATTCCGTCCGGTTCTCCGTTCAAATAGGACAGGAATTTGTCGAATCCGACCGTGTAGCGGGCGAGAAAGGCTTCGTCGTGCAAATGTTCGGAGCAGAGCGTGTGCGCGATGCCGAGGAGGATGGCGACATCGGAACCCGGTAGAAGCGGCATCCATTCGCCTCCGACGCTTTCAAGCATATCCGCCTTTATGGGACTGATATTTACGAACTCAATGCCCGCGCGTTGCGCGGACTTGAGGCCTTCCTTGAAAAAGTGGCTGCCGAGTCCTCCGGCGTTAATCTGGCTGTTCCTGAGCGGGATACCGCCGAATGCCACGAATAGCTCGGTATTTTCGACAATTGAGGGCCAGCTCGTCGTTTGGTCGACTAGCTTGTGAAAGTTGCCCAAAACGTGCGGGACAATGGATTCCGCAGCGGCGAGGCTGTAGCTGCCCACGCTGCTTGTATGGCCTCCAATGCAATTGAGGAAGCGACGCATTTGGCTTTGCGCGTGATGAAATCGTCCGGCGCTCGCCCATCCGTACGACCCGGCATAGATCGCGGAGTTTCCGAACTTCGAACGGACGCGCGCCAGCTCATTCGCCGCCAGTCGCTCGGCATCTTCCCACGAAACGCGGACGAAAGGATCCGAACCCCGAGCTTCCGTTCTGGAACCGGGGCCGGAATCCAGCCAGCTTTTTCGAATCATCGGCGAGGTTATTCGGGTCGGGCCATCCAGTACGCTCGCCACTCCGTAGCCTATCGGAGACGGATCGCTATCCTCTTCGAAATCATGAAGCGCCTTGACGCGACCGTCTTCGCATTCCACGCGATACGTGCCCCAATGATTGCAAGTGAGCGGCAAGCTAGAGATATTTTCCATGGGCGGATAGGTTCGGTAATCGGCTACGGCGCGGAAAAGCGGCTCTTTCGACATTAATCCCTCTCGCGGATTCCTACAATGATTCATGTCGACAACGAATATATTGAAATGACGTACCTTCGTGATTCTTGGCGGCGGCTACCGCCGGAGGCAGTGGATCGAAAAGGCAGTATGCAAATAGCTTCCGGAGGAACTAGCCAAGTTCGATTTTGAACTAATTCGCGACAAGACGTGCCGTTCCGCTCTCGACAAGCGCGTTTCGCGCTGGAGGAAACGCAAGGCCTCGTTAAAGGACCAGTTCAGGTTATGATGTGTCAAATGCACGCTACCGGGGAGTTGCGCAGGGCCCTTCAAGTCGCGACATACTCTCGCGACGGCTCGTTTCTGCACTTGCGGTTAAGGAGACTGTCGGCGGAATCCTGCTCCGAGGGCGTTCGATGCGGCGGTTGATAGGTTCTTAAACCTGATGACACACGAATAGGTTTGCGCCCCGGCAATGGCCAGGAAACCGAAATTTCCTGTCTTGATGATCATGACGCTCTCCGATGGCAAAGAAATTCGAGCAAAATTAGGGTCTGAAGCATACCTTGAATGCTCTACTCCCGAAGCGCCAAGCGGCGCTAGCCTGCGGCAAGAGCCGGATACGAGACAATTTCAACAGCGGCAAAGATTGTCGACTCGACATTCGATACCGCCGCCCGACTGGTTCGGAGCAGATTTCCAAGCATCGAAACCCAAGGCCAAAAAGGTCGTCGAGTGTTCAGGCGTTTTACTACAGGCACCGGTTCTCGAATGGTTGCTCCATGATCATCGGTTCAATTGCGAATTGGTGAGACCATCTAGGTCAATCGCGTCGACGATCTGATCAAATTCCATTGTTTCTTTGAAGCCATTGCATGGAATTTTCGGAGCAGCTTTAATTGATCAGAAACAGGCAAACCGGTGTCTCGCTCCGGTCCGGCAGAGAAGTAGCGGATCACGTAGATTCTAGACCTTCGCTTTGACGACGATGCGTTTTGGCGCGTCGTGCATTGCATGCCTGCGGAGAAGGGAACCGAAATCCTTGCGGCGCCGTCAAGGCGGTGCAATTGGCGCGATATTCGTCTGAAATTTACTCTGCGCCCGCTACAATTTCTCCCTGGCCCGTTTGAATGCGGCGCCCGCGGCGCATTTTTCAGAAGTGACAATCGCAGTCGGCGAGTGTATTTTCGGCGAGTCGGAACCGTTTAAAGCGCTCAAATCGAGAGGCGCATGGAGGATACCGAATGTCCAAGTACGAGAGAATTTCTCAACCCGGGAAAATTGGCGGTCTGACCGTGAAGAACCGTGCATCTATGTCGCCGATGGAACGCAATTGGGGCGACAGAATCGGCAATCCGACCCAGGCCTATATCGATTATCTGGTTGAGCGGGCTAAAGCGGACGTAGGGCTGATGGCTATTGAAGCCACCTACATCGATCCGCGAGGACGCGGAAACGTTTTCCAGCTCGGCCTTTGGCACGATTCAAATGTCGGTTGGCACAGGAAGCTGAACGATGCCGTTCATCCCTACGGCGTACTCACGCAGGCCGAAATCAACCATGGCGGACGGAACTCGGCAGCTGCGAAGACGGGCCTGCAGCCTGTCGCGCCGTCGCCGATTCCCAATGATATCGTGGGCGGGCAAATCCCTCATGAGTTAAGCCAAATAGAAATCTCGGAAATAGTTTCTCGCTTTGCCGCCGGCGCGCGACGGGCAGTGGAGGCGGGCTACGACATGATCACCATTCACGGAGCCCACGGATATCTGGTAACGAATTTCCTTTCGCCGAAATTCAACCAGAGGTTGGACCAATATGGCGGTTCGGAAGAAAATCGGTGGAGATTCCCTCGCAGGGTCTATGAATCCATTCGCCAGGAACTGGGAGGTGACGTTCCGGTCGGGATCAGGATTTCCGCAAGCGAAGATGTCGACGGCGGAATTTCCGTCGAGAATTCAATCAATTTTATAAATCATCTTTCCGATCTGGGCCTTGACTTCGTCGATGTAAGCGCCGGAATTTACGAGTCGCTGGAAACCGTGATCCAGCCCATGGATCTGGAAACCGGCTGTCTGCTACCGTACGCGCGAGCCATAAGGCGAAATGTTTCGATTCCAGTCATCGCTGCCGGACGGATTAATGACTTGAATATTGCGGAGCGAGCGCTCGCTGAAGGCGATGCGGACTTTCTCCATATGGGTCGGGCGTTCCACGCGGACCCCGAGATCTATTCGAAGTCGATTAACGGTCGAGAGGACGACGTCGTCGGCTGCATCGGATGCAATCATTGCTGCGCGGTACTTTTCGTGAATGAGCGATCGGTCTGCACCGTCAATCCCGCGGCCGGAAGAGAGCGCTCCATGAGAATTTCGTCTGCCCACAGGCCTCGAAATGTCATGGTCGTGGGAGGCGGATTGGCTGGGATGGAAGCGGCGGCGGTCGCGGCCGAGCGCGGACACGAGGTTACGCTCTACGAGAAAAACTCCTCCTGCGGAGGCATCGCGACGATACTCGGAGCAAGCAAATACAAGGCGAACTGGAACCGCGCGGCTGAAGATAGAATTCGAATGCTCGTCAATTCAGGCGCGAGAATTGTTACCGGCAAGGAAGTCGGGCCATCCGACATAGAGACGGAAAAACCCGATGTCGTAATCTTTGCAACCGGAACTCGCCCGTTCATGCCAATTTTTATACCGGGCATCGAAAATGAAATCGTCACCAACTACGACGATTTGATCAGGGGCGAGGTCAAACCGGGCAGTCGGGTGGTCTTGGTTGGCGGAGGCCTGGTTATCGGAGCGGTTACCGCCGAATACTTGGCCGAATCCGGCTCCGAAGTTACTGTGATCGAGCCCACGGGAGAGCTTGCAGTAGACGAAGAGTTCATGGCGCGGACAATGCTTCTGGCTCGCGTCAAGCGCAACGAGGGAATAACGGTTCGCTTCAATTCTAACGTCGAGCAAATCGGCCAGGATTGGGTCGACGTTCAATCGGGCGGCAACATCGAGAGGATCGGCGGAATTGATCAAGTTGTATTTGCTATTCAACGAGATATGGAACGCAGCTTGATCGAGGAAATGATCGGAGACCGAGCTGCGGAGCTGGGAATTGAAACTCATGTAATAGGCGACGCGGTTTTTCCTCGGCATCCCTACAATGCCGTGTTCGAGGGCGCGATGATTGGCCGATCAGTTTAAGGCCCGTAATCCCTTCAACCGCGTTGCCATGGTCCGCCAGTCCTCCAACCGGAACGACGGCATGCCGGACGGGATGGGCGAATGCGGCCGGAATCGATCAGGATCAAGCCGGGGCGAGGCGGCACCGGCATCAGTGCGCAGCCTTTAGTAAATGGCAACGATTCGTTAAAAAAATGCCATAGGCCGGAAGCGGGCGGCGCATACCGCTTGCGCGAACCCTGACGCGCTGTCTATTGCGACCTGCGGGATCCGGACCCGGCGTTTGGAATGGGGAATGGGAGGATTGGGCGGAGTTGGAAACGCTTCACTACTAACCCGACTTCGCTTTGCCAATCAGGTTTTGAATGAGGAATTTCGTCGTAGTCCGGCCTCGGGCCCGAGCCGTCCGGCGATTGAGTCCTCCGCCCCGCTTGCATGCGCGACGACAAACAGAGTCGGTCCGATGGCCATGACTCTACGCGGTCGAGGATCCGGCGCAAATAGCGGAAGCGATTGCGGGCGTGTCTAGCCTTTCCAAGGATGAAAGGCGTTGACACGGCGTGTGCCGCGGGTTTCCTGAAATAATCTTCTTCTGCGGCGACGTAGAGCGATTCTGGACCAAAGGACGAAATTCTTTGCGGAGGAGTAAATTGTGATGACCAGTCAAAGCGCGCAAGACTTCGGCTTAGTATCTTGAATCGGCACGAGATACATGACATTCACGCCTGATCGCGAATCGATTGGCAACCGTTGTATCGCGGAACCTCGATCAGCCGGAGCAAGGAAGTCTATGAAGGCCTATGCAGTTGAACCGCCCGCGGAGTCATATCTCGACATCGTTGGCTCAGACGAGAAATTCCCGGTTCGTCGAATTTATTGCATCGGGAAAAACTATTTAGCGCACATCATTGAGATGAACGCCGACGAGCGCGACCCGCCGGTAGTTTTCATGAAGCCGAGAGACGCTTTGGTGCGGAACGGCGGCGAGATTCCGTATCCTGTTTTCACAAAAAACCTACATTATGAATGCGAACTGGTAGTCGCTCTCAAGTCAGGCGGATATAATATCCCGGAATTTGAGGCATCGAAGCATATCTTTGGCTACGCCGTGGGGCTAGACATGACTCGGCGCGATCATCAGGCCGGAGCCTTGGCAAATGGTCTGCCGTGGGAGGTCACCAAGGCCTTCGACCATTCCGCGCCAGTCGGCCCGGTAACCAGCATAGAAGAAATCGGCATCGTGAACTCGGGACATATGAGCCTCAAGGTTAACGGTGAAACACGGCAAAGCGCCGACATCTCGATGCTAATCTGGAAGATTGACGAGATAATTGCAAAGCTCTCCGAACAGTATGAACTTAGGCCGGGAGACATCATTATGACGGGAACGCCGGCCGGTGTCGGAGCGGTAACGCAAGGCGACGTGCTAGACTGTTCGGTAGACGGTCTCAGGCCGATGCAAGTGCGGATCGGCGACCGCGCCGCTTGATAAAATTGTGGGATAGGAGGGCGCCGAATGTCTGAAACAGCGATCGTCGGGACAGGCCGGATGGGAACCGCCTTTGCTAAAAGGCTTGTCGAAACTGGATATGATGTAACGGTTTGGAACAGGACGCAAAGCCGCACGCGTGCCGCTGCCGATGCCGGCGCAAAAATCGCCTCGAATCTTGCCGCAATAACCGCCTGCGACGTGATTATCCTGTCGCTAACAGATGCCGACGCAGTCGATAGTATCGTTGGCAAGCTGGTTGGCGTTGGAATTACCGGCCGCGTGATTGTCGACATGTCTACTCTCCTTCCCGGCGAAACAGGCAAGATCGCGGCCAGAGTTGTTGAGGCGGGCGCGGATTTCGTCGATTGCCCGATTGGAGGTACGGTGGCACCCGCGCTAAAGGGACAGTTGCTAGGTATGGCGGGTGGCACGGAAGCGGCCTTCGCCCGCGCAAAGCCGATACTTGAGAAGCTATGCAAACGAGTAGAGCATCTTGGATCAGCGGGTTCTGGTTCCCGTATGAAGCTCGCGGTGAACCTGCCGCTCACGATCTACTGGAAGACTCTTTCAGAAGCGCTCTCAATGCTCGAAGACAGCGGAATTTCCGCGGAAATCGCGATCAGTTTGATTGCAGACAGTTCCGCTGGACCCGCGGTGCTCAAAAACCGCGCCAAGGTTGTCATCGATACTCTCGGCGGAGCCGACCAACCTGGCACGTTCGATATCGCCGGGCTGGCGAAAGACCTTGATCTCGCCCTTTTGCAGGCAGAACTGATGGGCAAGTCGATGCCTTTAGCGAAGGCTGCTCGCGAGAGCTACCGCGAGGCACTAGCAGCTGGGCTGGGCCAGTTTGACGGCTCAAGCCTGACACGGTTTCTTATGGAGAAGTGAGCAAGCGGTTGTCGCGGACCGGCGCATGAAAGCAAGCCATTAATAACTGTCGACACCGCTATCTGTTTTCGTGCTGCGCTCTTTAACATCTCAATTTAGCCGCCCTCGTCCGGCATTAGGCGGGAAAAGAGGCAGGCTTGGGACTCTGACTAGATCCGTCAAATTGCAGCAAGTCACGCAGCCGCGATTCTGTCGCTTTCCGGTTTCGCCAAGTCCGGTGAAGTGGGATGGCCATAGTATATGGCTCTTACGCGCGCATCCTTGACTTCCGTTGTCGATATTGGCCCTAAACGGAGGTCCAATACGAAACCCTTGGGACTAAACGAAACCGAAGGTGCAAATTAGGACATCTCCAAATTCGCATCGAGGGATCGCAGGTATAGCGATGCCAGGGAATCGTTGCCTGCGTCCAATCGTGCGCTTGCTGTAGTTATGTCCCTATGATCCGATTCTCGCCGTTGATACGGATCTTCATCCGAGTATCCATTCTGGATGAAGGGAAAAGGGAGGGCCAAGCGAACTTGTTCCTAGCCGGCTCGCGTGACCAATATTGCAAATCGGTCCTACCCGCCCCGCTTTGGCGGCTCGAAGGCTTCCCCGGCAGGATAGCGCGATACGCATTTCTGAACAGATCAAGGGTTTCCCAAGAGTTGAGCCAACCAGCTACTTTGGATAATTCTAATCGATCACGGATCGACGATGATCGGATTGTTCAGCAAGTTTCAATGTACCGGGCGACTACACTTGGTATGAACGTCCGGCCTCCCTCGCCGGCGAGAGGCTCTTACGGGTAGAATGGGTCGGTAGGGGCCGCAGAATGCGGTTCGAACCAACCGCCAGCCGATGTATTCCTTGCTCTAGGCAATCGCACATGACCCAACGGAAAAAATTACTCCGGTGCATGGGACATTGAGAAATGCCCGGCAGCGATGACACGGGAAGAATTGTCCGACGACCTGGTTTGCGGCGATATACGGTCCCGAAATCGGCGTTGCGGCTCCTAGGAACTCGTTGTCGCGGTTGTGCCGCGCGGCTAAGCATGGCCGCAAAGCCGGAAGCGGCCTGGAGCGATCAAGTAAATGGATCCTCTCGGCGATTTAGAGAACAGTTTAGCATTCGAGACAGGAGAGGGCTAGTACCTGCAGGCGCGGGCTTTCGATTGCCGGGCTCGCCGCTCAGCCTCGGGCAGAATAAAATCCTTGAATGGACGATTGTCGCTTCGATCTCGACATGGGAGTGCAATCCGATTTCGCGAGTTTGCCGCAATAGCTCGCTATTGCATACCCTAGCACTGTTTCGAAAACGGAAAAGTTCCTAAAAAAGCGGCGTTTCGCGTTTGCTCTTCCGTGCCAAAAATTCGCCCGTCCACCTTCCCTCGCTAAAATGGCGCGCGCTATTTGATACGCCGATCGTTCGCAGAACATTGCGGCTTCGTACGTCGCAAATCCCTTTGAACTCGCCTTCCGCAAAGCGCCGACGCGACTTGCCAACCGTACGCTGATTGCCAATAGAAAGTTAAGTCAGCTTCCAGAAATTCGCGCTTCCGGACTGCCGCCGACACCTTTCTGTCGCAGGAATCCCGTGCCAAGCATTCGCGAAGGCTCGGAAGGCAACAGACCGCAAGGTTAACCTTGAAAAATGAGAAATACTTCTTCTTCATCCATTTCTTTGAGGCGCATCTCCGGGAAACGAAACCCCTGAAGAATCGGCGCAAGAAGACGGTTCTGGAAGTTTGAAGCAGGAATATTGCTATTGGCGAGACTCGCGATTTCCGATAGTCTTGGGTTTGGCAAACCGGACGAAACCTGTCCGGGCGTATGCCAAATTGAATGATCAGGAGGATCAAATATGACGATATGTAGTGAATTTTCTCGCCGAGATTTCGGAAAACTTGCCATTGGTGGCTCAGTGCTCGCGTCTATTGGAACGCCGGCATTGGTTGGGGCGCAGACGGCGATCACATTCGCGGTGCCTAACCCTTCTGCTCTGACATGGCTACCTTACTGGGTTGCCGTGGGAGAAGGGTACTTTGAAGAAGCGGGTCTGTCACCGACGCTTGAAGCAGTCGATGGCTCGTCAGCGGTTCTCCAAGCGATGACCGCCGGACAAGCGCAGATCGGCGCGCCCGGACCAGGGCCAACTCTTGGTGCTCGGGCTCGCGGCGTAGACGTTAAGTTTCTCTATAACCTCTATCCCAAGTCTGTCTTTGGACTGCTAGTGAAGGACGACAGCCCCTACCAGATGCCGGCCGATCTAAAGGGAACTGTCATCGGCGTCGGCACTGCTGACGGTGCGGAAGTTTCGTTCACCAGCGCCATCATGGCGGATCTCGGCATGACAGTCGGAAATGATTTCACCTACCTGCCGGTTGGCGATGGCGGGACGGCGGCCGTCGCGTTTTTGCGCGACGAAGTCACCTCTTATGCCGGCGCGGTTTCCGATGCCGCGATACTCGCGGCGCGCGGCCTGAACCTCAGGGAAATCACGCCAGAGGCCTACCTTGGATTTTTCGGAAACGGAATTGCGATGCTGGAAAGTCAAATGGCGTCCATGCCCGATCTCGCACCTGCGTTCGGTCGTGCGCTCGTCCGTGCGACACACTTCGCGTCGGATCCCGCGAATAAGGATGCATGCCTAGCCCACTGCGCGGCCGGAAATCCGCAGGAGGGCGAACAGGACTATGCTCCGTCTCTATTCGATGGCGTTCTGGTTCGCATGACGCCGACCGATGCCTTCATCGGACAGGGCTACGGCTACCAACCCCCGGAGCACTGGCAGGCAATTCATGATTCCGCAGTCGCCGCAGGCGCGCTTTCCGAGCCGATATCGGATCTTTCGGCGGTCTATACGAACGAATTTGTGGGTGCTTGGAACGCCTAATGACAAAGGTGGAGCCCCTTCCACTTGAACCGCTTACGGCTGCGGCGCAACCATTGCCGGTTTACCAAATCGAACGGTTGTCGAAAATCTACGTTAGAAACAACCTGACCGCGCTCTCGGAAGTGTATTTGACGATCCTTAAGGGCGAGTTCGTGTCCGTAGTCGGCACGTCGGGTTGCGGAAAATCGACACTGCTCAACATTATGGCGGGGCTCCTACCGCCCACTACAGGCCGCGTAGTTCTCAATGGCCGGCCAGTGCTCGGTCCAAGGCCGGATATTGGCATGATGTTTCAACAGGCGACTCTGTTGCCTTGGAAGACCACGATCGAAAACATCGTTCTGCCGATCGAGATCCGAGAAGGCCGCGGCGCTGCAAAGGCGGCGCGCGGGCGCGCGATGGATCTTCTCCAACTCGTTGGCCTTGGCGAATTCGCCAACGTCTACCCCGGAGAGTTGTCGGGAGGAATGGCTCAGCGTGCCTCAATCTGTCGAATGCTTGTAACCGATCCGGCGATGCTATTGCTTGACGAGCCATTTTCGGCGCTTGACGAGTTCACGCGCGACTTCATGAACATGGAATTCCAGCGAATCTGTATGGAGCGCGAGGCCACGGCGTTTCTCGTTACGCATTCCTTGGAAGAGGCCGTCATACTTTCCGACCGAATTCAGGTGATGAAAGCGCGGCCGGGTCGGATAGTGGAGGACGTGAGGATAAGCCTGCGTCGTCCACGCACGCTTGAAATGATCAATACTCGAGAATTTGGCGAAATCGTTGCGCACATACGCGAACTCCTCGGCAAGGAAGCCCACGAATGACGGATGCAAGCCGACTAGAAGACGAAGACACTGTCTGGGAAGAACGCGAGGCTCTGATCGACCGAATTCCGCGATGGGTCGCGATGACATTTCTTTTCGTTGTCGTTGTCGGGATCTGGGACCTCGTTACGAGGATGGGCTGGGTTTCGGCGATCATCCTTCCGACACCGGCCGAAACGCTTGCCGACCTGATTTTCGTCGGTGGCAACCTGATTGCGGGCGAGTACATGTTGGACGCGCTCTGGACGACCACGCTCACGGTTGCATACGGGTTTCTGATCGCCGCGGGGATCGGCTTTTCGTTGGGCGTGCTCGTCGGCGAAACCAAATTCGGGGAACGCGCGGTGATGCCTTATCTGGTGGCAATCGATACTATGCCCAAGGTAGCGTTTGCGCCGCTTTTCATTGCGTGGCTCGGATTCGATATAGGATCAAAGGTAGCGCTCGCCGCATTCATCGCCACTTTCCCCATCGTCGTCGCCACGGCGGCGGGTCTATATGCTGCGACCGACAATGAACGAATGCTGTTCAAGTCGTTCGGCGCCACGCAGCTCCAGACCCTTGTTAGACTCAAGTTGCCTACGGGACTTCCATACATTTTTACGGGGCTAAAGATCGCTTCCGTCGGTGTGATGGCAGGCGCTATCACCGGAGAATTTCTCGGCGGCGGACGAGGATTTGGAGCGCTGATACGCCAGTCGGCGAGCCAGCTCGACACTCCTCGGGTCTTCGCGCTTATTCTGTACCTCAGCTTGCTGGGTCTCGCGCTGTACTTCACTGTCGTTTGGATGCAGAGGTACTTCGTTTTCTGGAAAAAGGGGGAGAAGCAGGGAGGCCCAATCGGATAGTTTGCGCGCAGAGCCAAGTCGGATACGTACGTTGCGTGAGTTCGTGGCTTTAGGTTCAGGGTGCCCGTTCATCGCTTGCCCCAATGTATGCAGCATCCCCATCGGATTAGCGAGAATAAGACAGCGTTCCCAAGAAAATTAATTTAAATCTTTGGAATCAGTGCTTTTCGTCGATGTTCCTCTCGCAGGGACCGGCCGGATTCGGCGAAATACGCCTAGTCTTGGAGCGAATGGGACATTCCGCAAGTGTAGAATCCCGTCATAGGATTTGGCGCCGTCGAATTCGAGGCGGTCGAGGTCGATACGGATTCCCGCGACGACGTCCCGGCTCTCCTGCTTGGACCACAGAATTTCCCTGGCGACATCTGAATACGGACGCCGCCGTTCAAGCTTCTCGAAAGGCGCATGCTTCCGGAAGTCGCCCGAAAGATCGGCAGGCCGGGGACGGACCCGTGGTAGATTTTCGTCATTGTACTTGGCTGCGATTTCGACCGGCTGCAAGAGATTTCCAACCAGTACGGCTTACTGCGCCAAGTCCCGGGCCACGGCGACGTTATTGACAGGCATCGTCGCTACAAGTTTCAGCAGATTGCCGACAATGTAGGCCTGTTTAAGCCCGATCTGCTCGCAATGGTTAACTCGCCGATCGTGGAGAACGGGCAAGCGGCGGCGGAAAAGCTGCTTGGCGATGCCTTGCGCGCCCGCTGCAATTCTCTCGTCGTCGAGGCTGCCGTTCACTATCCGACCGATGCCAATCGTCTTCGGGATGCGATGCGCCGCCCGACCCTCGGCACGGTGCGGATTGCCAGCCGACACGGGCTTCCGGGCCGGCGGCATTTCTCGAAAGAGGTTCGGCGCCGCTTCCAGAAGTGCCGTCGGCCGCGTCGGGTCAAGTCGCGCCCGGTTCCGGTCTCCTACAAACTCTCCTTTTGCTGCCCGCTGGTTGTGCGGGCCGAAGGGACTGCACAGGTTCTGGTCCGAAAAGGAGCGTCGGTCGCCCGAATCAGGGCCATTGAGGATTTGATTCTACTTTCTCAAACCTTCTGACTTGGCAGATGAGAGGCGAAACGAGAGAGGAAAGGCTCGCATGCGCAATTGCTGGCTTTACGGCCACAAGACATCGGTGGCGATTCGCGCGCCGTCGCACATTGCACGCATCTTGGCCCACATGACGCGCGGTTCGACTTCCGTCTTATACGTAGCCTGGGAGGAGAAACCGCAGTCGGTGCTCGCGATGACGTTTTCACGGCCGACGCGTTCGGCGAATCTCACGATCCTTTCCGCTACATACTCGGGATGTTCGACAACGCTGGTGGCATGAGTGATTACCCCCGGTAGAATTAGCTTTCCATCCGGCAGCTTCACGGTTTCCCAAAGATGGTATTCGTGCTCATGGCGTGGGTTGCCAGCTTCGAATGAGTAGGCCCCGGCGTTAACGGACAGCACCTGGTCGATCATCTGCGGAAGGTCCGGCTCGTGAATCCGCGGCCCCTGGTTGATGCCGTAGCAAGTATGGAAGCGGACCTTTTCCTCGGGTATGCCGCGCAGGCTGTGATTTATGGCGCCGACGTACATTGAGACCTTGGCGGCCTTTTCAGCGTCGTCAAGCGCCTCGTCCATGTAGATGTTCGGCAGGAACGGGTCATCCACCTGGAGGAGAAAGCCTGCCTCTACGATCGCTCTGTATTCCACCGCCAGCGCGTCGGCGACGGCGTAGGCATAGGCCTCTTCGGAGGCATAGTGTTCATTGAATCCGACGCCCGTAACGGCGGCGCAAGGCATGAAAGCCTCCCGGCAGCCGGACTTTTGAACGGCTGCCTTCAAGTTGTTCAGGTCGGTTTGAAGAGCCTCGTGGCCGACGTAGCGAATTTCTCCTACGCAGAACATTGGCGCGGACTGCACGATCGCTGATCCGAGATGGGCGCGGTTGAAATATTCAAGATAAAATTCGGGGAATGCCTCGCGCTCGGCCTTGTAAAGTCCCGGATCCACGTCCGGTCGGGGTTCAAAGCCCTCCAGTCTTTCGTTGATGTAAACCGCATGGCCCGGCTTCGACATCTCTCCGTCGGCGACGATGTCGATGCCGGCATCCGCCTGTTTTCCGACCATTTCATCGACGGCTAGCCTCAGCCTCTCGGAAAATACTTCCTCGTCCACGCCGCCGCCTTCCAACTTGGCTTTTAGAAGGTCCAGTAGGTCGTGCGGTCGCGGCAGGCTGCCGACATGGGTGGTAAGGATTCGGTCGGTACTGTGTCTCATCTTCTCGTCTCGTGCGTGGACTGATCCGCCCGTGCGAGACGGAATTCCGATCGCTCTTGCTTATTCGATCCGTCGAGATTGATCAAACGGCGGCGCAGAAATTTTGGTTTTCGATATTCCTGATTAGTACGCGCCGAGCAATGGAATGAATTTGGCGAAGGAAGCTAAAGTCATCGTTATCAAGCGGCGACGGCTATGTCTTCGAAATTTCCTACGCGCGCGTTCCTGGATTTCGACCACTGGCGTTTTTCCATTCTCAAATCGCCACTCCTGAAGCTGAATCTTGTTTGGAATTGCAAAAATGACTGCGAGGGGCGCTCGGAAATTTGCTAGCCCGCGTCCTGCCGCGGCAGCCCGGCGGCATTTAAAGACTCAACGTCCGTGAACGTGCCGGGTCGGCCCGGCGAGCCAATTTGCCGCCCGGCCAGCGTTTTTCCACGCAGGTGAACGGTCCTTGCTTCGTTGACTTTTCTGTCGGGATCCCGACTGCCGCCGCCGTAGTCGAACTTCCCCATTCTAGGCCGCATGGCCTGCCGATGTCCGTGCGCTAGGGAGTCGGTGCCTGCGTTCCGGGGATCGACTTGAATCATTTCATCCTGCGGAGCCAAATTTGATCGGCGACGAACCGACAGATCCCGTCAGCGGCTTGGTCATTGCCCGCTTTTGCCGAATCTTTCGGCAATGTCCTTTCGCACTTCCGGAATCCCGTAGAGATCGAAATCCTCCCGAACGCGCTGCTCGGCGTCCGGGAGGCAATCCGTTCCGACAATTCGAAACATCTCGCCGGTAACCGCGCTCTTGGCAAGGATTTCTTGAAACTCTTCGTCGCCGTACCCTGCCGGGTCGGTTCCGGCCAGCCTCGCGAACCGTATCGCCATTTCATGCTGCTGCCGATAGTCGCCGTGATGGTCCTCGGCAACGCAGGCGGAAAGGCCGCGTTCCAGTTCTTTCCGCGCGGGGGGCGAAATTACTCCGCTCCAGGCATAGGCGATATAGCGAGCCTGCTGTTCCAGGACGACGGGATACGGTCCCAGCTGTGCCCAAAGGCCGACAAATGCGAGTCGTGCCAGATCCGGATGAAAGGTGAAGTCGGACAGCACCATTCCCTTGCGGCCCAGCTTTATGGTTTGGGCTATGTCCCGGGAAAGAAACGGCAAGTGGAGATCAAATCCCGTGCCGATGATGATGGCATCCGCTTCAACTTCACCGCCATCCGTAAACTTGACGACGTTTCCGGAAACGGATTCAATCCAGGGGCGCACGTCTATCCTGTCTTCCGCGACAAGGTTGAGATAATGCTGGCTGCCGGCGACGCCCGCCATGGCCATGTCTTCGTGCGTCGGCGGCGCGCCGTAGCGAGCCGGGTCGCCGCCGTACGCGAGAAGAAATTCCTTGGTATTTGCAAGCACTTCGTCGAGCGGAAGCCTTTCCTGCTCAAGTGCGCCTTCCCTTGTGAACGCGAAATACTCGAGGGGGGTTCCGGCTATCATTTTAGGCATCACGTAGCGCTGCCGCCGCTGCGACATGTACACGCGTTTCGTCCCCATCATCGACAAATCGCTTGCAATTTCGAGCGCGGAAATGCTTCCGCCTAGCACGACGACGCGCTTGTCCCGGTACTTGGCCGGCTCCTTATAGTGGAAAGCGTGAATCGCGCCGCATTCGCCCGTGAAGCCATCTAGACCGGGAATATCCGGGAATTCGGGCTTGTTGAAACGCCCGGTTGCGACAACGGCATAGTCGAACGTCGATGAATTCGCAGGCCCGTTCCCTTCCCACGTCAAGTCGTAACCGCCTTCAGGCGCCGAAGCCAATCTCGTTACTTTCGCGCGCAGTTCTAGATGTGATCGAAGGCCGTGCAGATCCGCGAACGCGTTGATAAGCTCGGCAACTTCAGTATTTCGCGGAAACATTGCGGTGCCGTCCGGGTACTGGATGTCTGAAAGCCTCGTAACGAACCTCGCCGTATTGACGCGCATTTCCGGCCAAACGCCGCTATTTGCATTGCGGCGATTCCACTGGCCGCCGATATCGTCGTGCATCTCGAAAATGCGAGGCACGAATCCTTGCGATTTGAGAAATCGAGCTGCGGCCAGCCCCCCGAATCCAGCGCCAATTATTGCCACGTTTCCTTTACTCAACTGAATTTCCTCCGTTTTTCAAATGTCTCGAAGGCGAACTGCGCCTAATTTCATCTTCAGCTTCATAGCGAATTCAGCGCCGCTGCGCGATCCATTTTGCGGAGATCCGAAGGCTGAAATTCAAGTTTGCCGCCCATTGCAGTCGCTCCGGATTCCAAGCCCCCGTTTGTATTCGTTTGACCGCGCCATGCAACCTTTCGCGGCATGGCGGGAGGAATAGGTCGGTCAATGCATCCGCGAATGCGGTCGCAAAGGAAATCTTATTTGCCTATCCGGTAGTTGCGCTCGCGCGAACCCGCGGGATTTGGAACTCAAGGGTTCGGCCAACCAGATCAAAAATTTCCCAAACCCCGACGAACGCGAGCCGGAATCGCCGCGCCTTTACGGATCCTCGAAAGCCCGCGCAAATTTCGCTTGCCTTTCAGCAAAATTTCGACCTCGTCTTCGACTCGATCAACCGGCGTTCGAAGTTGCCATCGCCGTCGCGGTGCTCGCCAGCAGTTCAGCGAATTCAGGGTCGTTTATGTTGTGTCCGGATTCGACTACTTCAACGGATTTAGATTTTTTGGCCTCGACTCCATCCCGAAAGGCCTTCACCGCATCCGGTTCCCAGAACGCCTCTCCAGGCTTGTCCAGCATGGAAACGCCGCCCATTGGCACGGCGACGGCGGTCGGGGCGCGAGGCTCGCCGAGCCGCTCGGCCAGAGTCTCGCCGACCGCGCGGCATTCTTCGACAGTCGTGCGAACGAGCGTGACGAGTTCGTTATGCGATAGGATTTGCCGATCCTTGAAGCGATCCGGAACGGTATTTCTGCGTCCGAAAGCGAGCATGTCGATAGCCCCGGGCGCGATGACCTGCGGTATTCCGCAACGCGACGCATTTGTCAGTCGGTCGCTTCCGGCCGGAAACCCGCCCCCGTGCAGTTCGTTCGCCAATTCGGCGATAGTCACATCGACCACCACATCCACCAAACCTTGCTGAGCAAAGAGCTCCACCGTTCGTCCGCCGGTCCCGTTCGCGTGGAATACGTAGGGCTCGAATCCTTGCTTCGACAGCAATTCGCCGACCTGGTTGACGCACGGGGTCGTAACTCCGTACATCGTCAAAGCGGCGGTTCTCTCCGTGCGCTTCGCCTGCGAAAGAGATTCGCATGTCTTTAGCGCCGAGGCGGTCTTGGCAAGCCGCTCAATCATGCGCTGGAGAATGGCGTTGCTGCCCTCTACGTCCGTAATCGGATACAGCATGACGGCATCGTTGGCTCCGATGATGGGCCGGGTGTCGCCGGCAACCGAGGTCGCCATTAAAATTTTTGGTATTCCCAGCGGCAGGACGGGCGCAATCCTGGAAAAAACCGATGACGCGTTCGAACCGCCCATGCACACCAGAGCGCCGACCTGACCCGATGCAAGAAGTTCGCCGAGAATCAGTCCCGCTCCGCGCGCCATGGCGGCAACCGCTTCCGCGCGGCCGCGGTCCGAAAGGCCGTCGATGCGCTCTCCCGCCCGAAGCGCGACATCCTTGGAACTGTAGGTGCAGCCGTATTCGCCGGGAAACACCGACGTATCGATCGTGATCGGCGACTCGCCCAAGCGACCGAGCTCGTTGGCCAGGCTCGCAAGCGATGCAGACTTGGTGTCGTAAGTGCCCGCTATGACAATTCGGGACATATGATTTAGCCTTGGCCGAGGCTAAGCTGCGAAAATCCTCGAACAGTGTCCTCGATCGCAACCTCCGTGGGCAACCTTTCCATCGTAGACGCCCCGATAAATCCCTGCGTACCGGTCGCGCGCATAACTATTTCGACTTCTTTAGGAGATTCGAGCGGTCCGCCGTGGGTTAGCACGATCACGTCCTCTCTGATCGATCTCGCCAGTTCCTTCATCCGGCCTGTCAACTCGATGCAGCGGTCGAGCGATTTCGTGTAGGATCCCCTGGCGCCGATCGACCCGCCGGTAGTCAGTCCCATATGCGCGACCACGACATCGGTTCCCGCCCTCGCCATCTCGCCGACGGCGTCAATGTCGTAGCAATAGCTTAGCGTGAATATGTTCTTGCTATTCGCCAGGCGGATCATGTCGACTTCCTTGTCGTATCCGAATCCGGTTTCTTCCAGCGACTGCCGGTACTGCCCGTCGATGAACCCGTGGGAAGGAAAATTGATAACGCCGGAAAACCCGGCCCGAACGACGCCGTCGAGAAACTGCGGCATCAATCGCGTCGGGTCCGTGCCGTTGACGCCTGCGATGACCGGCGTTTCCCGCACAACCGGCAACACATCTCTTTCGCCCATTTCCATGACGATCGCGTTGGCGTCGCCGATCGGAAGCAGGCCGGCATTGGATCCGTAGCCGTTCATCCGGTAGCGGCCCGAATTGTAGATCAGGATCAGGTCCGCGCCGCCTCGTTCAGCGAACTTGGCGGAAATACCGGTACCTGCTCCCGCGCCGATGATCGGCCGGCCTTCCGCAAGTGTTGTTCCGAGCCTCTTCAGAATCGCATCTCGATCATACATTTTCAAATCCGGTTACTGTGTCGATGCTGGCGCGGCGCGGCTTCAGTCGACCATCAAGAGGCCGCCGTTGACGTGGATCGTTTGGCCTGTGATGTAGGATGAAGCCTCCGAAGCGAGGAAAATTGCTGTTCCGACCAAATCCTCGGCGACTTCCATGCGTCCGATAGGGATATACTTCTCGTACGCGAACAAATTGTCCCTGTGATCGGCGTGCATCGGCGTGTCGACTCCGCCCGGCGCGATCGCGTTGACGCGAACGCCAAACTTCGCGACATCCTGCGCGGCGCCGCGAGAAAGCGACTGCAGGGCGGCTTTCGCGGAGCAATAGTCGACACCGCCGCCGTCTTGATTGAACGCAGAAGCCCTCGACGACCAGGAAGAACCGATATTGATGACGCTGCCGTAACCTTGCGCAACCATGACGTTTAGCGCGGCGCGCATGATTCGCATGGGCGACCGCAAGTTAATGTCGTACATTCTGTCCCATTCCTCGTCTTGAATGGTCAGAGCGTCGGTAAAGCTCATTATGCCCGCATTGTTGATCAGTGTATCGAGCTTCCCGCCGAGTTCGTTGGCGGCGCCGGTGATTCTGTCCGCCGCGTCGTCGGCAGATACGTCAGTGACGACTGCGGCGACGTTTTCGCTTATCTCCGAAATTTCGTCCTTTGTTTTTTCAAGCCGGTCTCCGTTCATGTCGGCGATGACGACCGAACTCCCCGCCGAAGCGAATCCGATGCTAAGGCATCTTCCGATGCCTTGCGCGGCTCCGGTTATCGCGACGACTTTGCCGGTTACGTCGAAAAGGTTGCCTCGAATGTTCGGAATAGGAAGTGCCATTGAGTTGCTCCTCGCTGTCTTTGCGGTCTTCACCCGCGTTTTTTAGGTCCAAGCATGTAGCTCATGAGCAGAGCTACGACGAGCAGCAGACCCTGAACGAAGGTCTGCGCGTAGTAGGGGAAATTGAACATGGTCAAGCCGTTGATCAAGGCGGCTACGAAAACCGCGCCCGTCAAAGTGCCGAGCGCGTTCGGGCGGTTTGCGCCAAGAACCGCGAAGCCGACAAGCGCCGCCGACACGGCGTGAAGCAGGTAGGCGTCGCCGACATTGACATCCCCCCGGTTGGAACGAGCCGCGAGCATCATCCCGGCGATCGCCGCCAGGCAGCCCGAGATAATGTACGCCGCCATTCGGCATCGCGCCACTCGGATTCCAGCTGCCGCCGCCGCGATGGGATTGCCGCCAACGGCGTAGAAGGCGCGCCCCCATCTTGTGTAGTTTAGTAGAACGAAGACGAAGACGAAGACCAATCCCGCCACAACGACCGAGGCGTGAATCCCGAGCAAGCTTCCCGAACCGAGCCACTTGAACACCGGCGAGAATTTTCCGGTCGCGGCCACGCCGTCGACCGACATGCCTTCGGCGACCGACTGGCCGCCTACGCCGAGCAGCGTCATGCCGTTTACAAGAAACAGAGTCGCCAGCGTCGCTACAAGATCGGGAATGCGCGCCACGACGATAAGGAACGTATTGAACAGGCCGACCGCGAGCCCGCATGAAAGCCCGACAAAAATCGCGGCGGGACCGCTCAGGTTGAACATGACCATCGCGCCCGCCGACGCCATGACGGCAAGGCTCATCGCCGACCCTACGGACAAGTCGAATCCGCCGACAGTCATCGAAACAGTGCATCCCAAGCCGATGACGGCCACGATCGAGGCAGCCTGCAGGATGAACATCGCGTTCAGAAAAGTGCCGAAGAACGGCTGCGCGTAGGAAAAATAGGCGATCATGGCGGCGAGAACCACGAGAAGCCCGTACTTGTAAATCAGCTCTTTCGTCCGCTCCAGCGCGCGGGGAAATCCTGCGGCTCCCGCGGCGTCCATCTGATGCTGGATATTCTGTTCCGTCATTGCAAGGTCACCTCGCGGCCGTCATGCGCTTCGTGATAAGCAGTTTGGCTCATTATTTCGGACAGCTCCTCGGAAGTGAGCTCGTCCGCGCGCCCTCCGTGGCGCACCCGCCCTTCAACCATTATTAGCACGCGGTCCGCGACTTCGACGACCTCTTCCGGATCGGAGCTGCAGACGACGACCGCCGCGTGCTTCGAATATTCTCTCAGGGCTCGAGATATTATCGCCCGCGCTCCAATGTCGATTCCGCGGAAGGGCTCGTCGAGAACGACGAGCGACCAGTCGTTCTTTAGCCAGCGGCCGACGAGCAGCTTCTGCTGATTCCCGCCGGACAGGTCCTCGATCGGTACCTCGGCCGCGGAGCAAACGACCCGGAAATCACGGATCACATCGCGAGCGTACGCCGTTTCCTTGCGCTGGATCATAAAGCCCAGTCTGCTGAAAAACGCCATCATGCCCACCGTGCAATGCTGCCATAGGCTTTCGCCGGGAAATATCGCCTGCAGCGATCGTTCCTCAGGCACCATTACAACGCCTTGGGCGATCGCCGCCGCCGCGTCCCTCGGCGCGTAATCCTTTTCGTGAAGGCGCATATCCCCGGCCTCGAGCGGTCTGCGACCGCAAATCTGCTCCAGCAGTTCAGTTTTTCCCGCTCCGACCAGACCGGTCAGGCCGACTACCTCGCCGCGCCGGAATTCTAGTTCGGCTGGAGCGCTTTCGCTCCGTGCGCGCAATCCCTTGCCGACAAAAACGGGCTTGTCGCCCATCCTGCTCTTGTGCTTCGTCGAAAGCACTAATTCGCCTAGAATAGCGCTGGCAATCTTTCGAGTGTCCAATGGCGCTACCTGTTCGGATACGATTCTACCGTTGCGTAGTACAACGGTCCGGTCGCACAGCATCTTTATCTCGCTCATTCGATGGGAAACGTACAACACCGTAATGCCTCGGCGGCGCAGGTCCTGGACGGCCTCGAACAGTTTTTCCGCTTCCCGCGCCGACAGTGTCGACGTGGGCTCGTCGAGAATCAAGAGCTTGGCGTTTCCGACGAGCGCGCGAGCGATTGCGACTTCCTGCCTGCCGCTGGCCGACAATGCCTCGACCGGTGCGGTCAGCGGCAGTTCCAGCTGCAGCTTTTCCTGTACCGATCTCGCGCGCTTCAAAATCAATCGCTGGTTCATAAACACTTCGCTAGTCGAAGTCGCAATTTCGTCGAGAAGAAGATTCTCGGCTACGGTCATTCCGAATACGACGGCATCGTCGATGTTTTGGTGGACGGTCGCGATGCCCATGCTTCTGGCGTCCGTAGGCGATGAGATCGTTTTTGTTTCGCCGCCGATCAGGACTTCGCCCGATGACTGGCGGTATATCCCCGAAAGAATCTTGATCAGGGTCGACTTTCCCGCGCCGTTCGCGCCGACGAAGCCGAGCGTTTCGTCTTTTCCTATGTTGAAGCTGACGCCGTCGAGCGCGCGGGTCGCCCCGAAAGTCTTGGAAATGCTTCGGAGTTCGACGAGACTCCTCTCAGTACTTGCCGGCGGGGAGTCCCCGCCGGCGCCAATCCGAGAGACTGGCTTCATTTTACGTTGTCCATCCAGGGCGCGTTGGCGAGGTTGGGAGTCGCTAGAGCGGGGAACAGCTCATCGAGCTCCTCGACGTTTTTGATGCCGACTTCCCGAAGCTCGTCCTGGGAAATCACTAGAGGCGGAATTTCGAGGTCGTTGCCGTCATAAGAGCCTGCGACTTCGCCCGCCGCTACGCGCAGCGACACTTTCCCGAAATTGCGCATGTCTGTCGTCGCGGTCACGACCCAAGGGCTATTTTCGGCCGTCATGACCGCGATGTCCGCGGTGGAGATGTCCATGCCGTAGGCCTTTACCGTGTCTTCCAGTCCCAACTCCAGAATTGCCGTGGTCGCGCCCTTGGTAAATTCGTCGTAAGGCGCGATGATGGCAACCGTGTCCCGATTTGCCAGAAGTGCCGCTTTCGCCTGGTCTGCGGTCTGTGCAGCGGTATTGGCGTTGACGACGCCGATTTGCGCGACCTGCTTGATTCCGGGGTTATCCATTAGGAACTGTTCCCAGATTTCGTTGCGAAGGTCGAGCGGTCGGTAGCCTGCGACGTATACGTAGATGACATCGCCGGAAATCTCGCCGCCGCCCAGGTCGGACTTAAACGCGTCGACAATGCCGCGCATCATCAGGTGTTCGCTCTGATTAACATTTGTTACGTGGTCAGACGCCTCGACTGACGCGTTGCTTGTTACGACTGGAATGCCCGCTTTCTCGGCTGCCTCAAGCCCAGACGCAAGGCTGTCGCCGAAACCCCAGCCGATGAGTATTCCGTCGGGATTTGTTGCGACCGCCTGATGGAGGTGAAGCGCGACTTTCGCGCTGTCGCCGTCCGCGTTGTAAACGGTCAGGTTGACCCCTAGGCGCTCGGCTTCGTCCTGCACGCCCAATATCCATTCCTGGTAGACATCTCCGGTATTCAGGAATCGAACAACAGCGATATCGACTTCGCCGTTTGCAAATAATTCGGGCACGTCGCCGGTTACGTCCGGCTTTACCGACAGCGGCACCGTTTCGGCCACTGCTCCCGCCGATAGCAGGAGGCCCGAGGCGCCTACCAAAGCAAGCTGGCGCGCAAGTTTAAATTTCGACATTATTTTCTCTCCCAATTTCAGGTTCGATGCGCCGGGTTGCCAAATCTGGTCGATCAAGCAAGCGACGAGAAGTCGCAAATCGAAACAATCGGCACTCATTCCCGGCATTCGAATGCTAATTCACCCTTTTGTCAGCGTCAATGACATCGAGTCCGTCACGACGCTTCGAAGATTTTCGAATGCATGCAATCCAGCTAGGCTAACGGCCACTGGCAAATCACGGTATCAAAGCCATCAGGTCACTCGCTGTTATCGCCAAAATGTCGAATCTACTTGCATGTTTGGAATCGAAGATGACTCGTTAAGGATCGACTTTGGGAGCCACGCGGACGTGCACCGTTGTCGTCCACAGGTGCGCATTGCAATGATCCAACCCATCGCAACCGGACCGCGCCGGAGTGAAATCGGTACGAACTCGGATACGCCGTTTCAGACGGTTGTTGCTCCCGATGATTGTTCAATGATTAAACTATTCACGGAAAATTTCCGCTCGCTGAGTCGAACTTAAATTGGTCTTTGCAAATTATTATCGGTCCTGACGCTAGTTGGAAACTCCTGAACCTTTCCCGCAATTTAGATGTTAGTTAATGCCGGTCTACGCCAAAAAAATTTTGCTTCGGAGGAAGAGATTGCGCCATCAACTGCGATGAGCATCGGGCATGCTGGGCTGCAATTTTTCAGGCGCAGCGGGCGGAGCCGCGTCTTCTAGTGCTGGCCACCGAAGCTTGGAGGTGAAGGATTCTTTAATGCGCAACCGCACGACTACGGGCACTTTGCGGAACGAGCGGCATTCGGGAAGAAACTTTTTGAAAGGAGGAATCTTCCACCTCAAATATCGGTATTGGGTAATTTCACGAGACGCATGCGACATACCGCCGCAAATTTCCCTTTAAGGAGTATTTCGTCCGCCCCTTGGCATTGAGCATCGCTGCGACTCTTTGACCCGCAGGTCCAAGCATCCGCGCTTGGCAAATCGCAGAAAATCACTCTCCGAATTTGGCGGAGCTCAGCCAGCGTGAAGTCCGGGTTCCGGTATCCCGTAGCCGACGTCGCCGAAGGCCAGGCAAAGAAATTCATAGAACGCCATCGTGGGTGCGCTCATTTCCTCTTCATCGTTCCAAATAAGTCCGATATCCATAGACGGTACCGGGTCCGAGAGTTCCCGAACTTCAACATGCTGCCCCTCAAGAGACCACGGTCGATACACCATGTCTGATAGTATAGTGACTCCCATACCGGTCGCGACCATGCTCCTTACTGCTTCGACCGACGAAGTAGTGAACAGGACGTTTGGCCTGAATGGAGTTTTATTCCAGTACCTGTAGGCGGTCTGATCGGCTTCGTCGACGGACAGCATCACGTATGGCTCCTTTGCGACGTCGGCCAGCGGCACTCTGTCTGCCGCCATCAAGTGGTGGTCTGCGCAAAGCCAAAGGCGCCGCTGCGACCTGACGAGCAGCTTCGACCCGATCCTGTCCCTGTTCTGCAGGTTGGAGACGAGAATTACCGCGATGTCGAGATTCCCCTTCTCCACCTCGGCTTCGATTTCCGGGCGCTGCGTTTCGCGCAAGTCGACGCGAACATCCGGAAACGACTTGCTGAACCGGGTAAGCAATTGGGGTATGAAATAACCGGCCACGGTGTAGGAAAGACCTACGCTCACCCTTCCTTCCAGTGATTTGCCCGATCTTCGCAGGCTTCTCGACGCTTCGGAAACCGCCGCCAGAATATTCTGTGCGTGGCGCAGAAACTGGTGTCCCTCGTAGGTTAGCGATACGCCGCCCGGCAGTCGCTGAAAAAGCGGCGCTGCCAAATCCGTCTCCAGATTTCTGATCGCGGAACTCACGGCGGATTGCGAAACGTTGAGATTGGCCGCCGCCGCCGAAACCTGGCCGGCGTCCGCCACCGCTATGAAATACCTGATTTGCCGAAAGGAAAATGCCATCGAATTTTTCGATATCGGTTTGCGAAAAATTATACTATGCAAAAAAAATTGAACATGTCAATTGGTAGCGGCGGTCTGGCATTTTCCCTGCGTCATATGGGAAGCGCGACAGCCTTAAGACCGGTTGGGCGCAATGCGTTACTTTCGCAGCCGCCGGAATTGACCGCCGAGAAAGCAAATGCAATGGGAGAACTAGAAGAATGGAGTTAAATTGGAAATCAAAAGTTGCGTCCGCCGTCGCCCTGGTCGCGCTCGCCGGAAGCGCATCGGCCGACGACTGGTACCCGTACCCGGTCGAAGTTTGGGACCCGCCGTTCGATATGGCGAGCCCGAGAACGACGATTGACTACGTTCCGCTGGAAAAGGCCGAAAAAGCTTGGGACATTTGCGTGTCCTTTCCTCATATGAAGGATGCGTATTGGCTCGCCGTCGACTACGGCGTCGTAGCAGAGTCCGAGCGCCTGGGCGTCAAGATGCAACTCGTCGAGGCTGGCGGCTACACCAACCTCAATACGCAGATTTCGCAGATCGAGGACTGCGTTGCGCGAGGCGCGGAAGCGGTTGTCATCGGAGCCATTTCCTTCGACGGAATGAACAACCTGGTGGGTGAAATCAGAAGCAAGGGCATTCCCGTCATCGATGTGATCAACGGAATTTCGTCGCCCGAGCTCTCTGCAAAGTCGCTCGTGTCGTTCGGCGAGATGGGATACAAGGCGGGAGAGCACATCGCGAAGCTTCACCCCGCCGGATCGGGAAAAGTTCAAGTTGCTTGGTTCCCGGGACCTCCGGGCGCCGGATGGGTCGAAGCCGGAAACGCCGGATTCCAGGAAGCGGTCGCTGGATCCGACATCGAAGTTGTCGATACCAAGTACGGCGATACGGGCAAGGAAATTCAACTGAAGCTCGTGGAAGACACTTTGGAAGCCTTTCCGGACATAAATTATATCGTCGGGACTTCCCCGACCGTTGAGGCTTCCATCAGCCTGCTGCGATCGCGCGGGCTTACCGACCAAATCAGCTTGCTGGCCTACTACTTCACTCCGGGCGTATATCGCGGAATTCAGCGGGGGCAAGTCATGGCGGCGCCCACGGATTCAGCGGTTGTTCAAGGACGCGTCGCGATTGACCAGGCGGTTCGCATTCTGGAAGGAAAACCTTATGAAAAGCATGTCGGTCCCGCGCTGTACGTCATCGATTCGAACAATATCGATACATTCGACCAGGCGTCATCGCTCGCGCCCGACGGCTTCAAGCCCACCTTTACCGTGAACTAAGCTTTCGACGATAATGAAAGCAGACCTCGCGGACGACGAGAATTCGGGCAGGCTTCCAAATGCCGGAAGCCCGCCCCTTCTAACTCTAGAAGGAATTACCAAAACATATTCCGGCGCGAAGGCGCTGGATGGCGTCGATTTCGATGTTCGTCCCGGAGAAGTGCACGTGCTATTCGGCGAGAACGGCGCCGGCAAATCCACGCTAATCTCGATTGTTGCGGGTGCCATACGCCCGGATGCCGGCAGGCTCCTGTTCCGAGGCGAACCTGTGGACATATTTTCCGTGCAGCACGCCCGCTCGCTCGGTATCAGCGCGGTATTCCAGGAATTCTCTCTTGTTCCGCAGCTTTCCATAGAGGAAAACCTGTTTCTCGGGTCGGAAGAAACGACTTTCGGAGTTCTCGATAAGTCGGCGACCCGAAAGAGAGCCAGCGAACTGCTAGACCAGCTCGGCTTTTCGCTTAGAGCGACCCAGCGCGTCGCCTATCTTTCTCGCGCGGAACAGCAGATGGTCGAGATTGCAAAAGCCTTCCGAGCCGATCTTTCGGTGCTCATTCTTGACGAGCCAACCGCTTCCCTGACCGACAAGGAAACCGACCAGCTTTTCGCATTGATCGACCAGTTAAGGTCTCAAGGCGTGGGCATAATTTACATTACTCACCGGATAAATGAGATCCGCAAAATCGGCGATCGAATCACTGTCCTTCGAGACGGGTGCGCCGTCGGGACAGTAGGAGCGGACATCTCGGAAACGGATCTCGTGGGAATGATGACCGGACGGATAATTGATCAGATATTCCCGTCCGTTCGCTACCGTCCCCGGGAAAGGGTCATCGAAACTCGAGGGCTTGCCACGGCGGACGGGGCAATCAAGGATATTTCTCTCCACGTTGCCAAGGGCGAAATAGTAGGCTTGGCCGGACTGGTCGGGTCGGGAAAATCCGACATTGCTCGTGCATGCTTCGGATTGATTCCCGTTTCGAGCGGCAGCGTTCACTTCGAAGGAGTCGAGACTACCGGGAAATCGCCTCGCGCCATGCTTGATGCAGGATTCTTCTACGTCCCCTCGGACCGTCGGGAAGAAGGTCTGATGATGATGCGGTGCGCTAGGGAAAGCATTGCGCTTCCGGCGCTGTCGACGCCTGAATTCTCGAAGGGATTTGCGCTGCGAAGGCGCGCCGAAAGCGAGCGAGCAAACGAACTCGCGAAGAAGCTCAACTTGCAGCCCCGCAATATTGAACGAACAGTTGAGCATTTTTCGGGCGGGAACCAGCAAAAGATTCTACTTGCCAAAAGTCTGACAAGAAAGGTCAAGCTCTTCGTTTTCGACGAGCCGACTGTGGGGGTCGATGTGGGGACAAGAGTTGCAATTTACCGATTTATCGGGAATCTGTGCGAAAACGGAGCGGCGGTGCTTCTCATCTCGTCCGACATGCCGGAAATCCTGCATTTGACGAGAAGGGTCTACGTCATGTGCCGCGGCGCGCTTACAGCCGAATTGACAGGCGATCAGATTACGCAGGAGAATGTTCTCCGCCATTGCTTTGAAAGAGAGGCGGCATGATGAGCGACGAGGGATCGAATGCCGAAAGGCGAAAAGCATCGCTCGCCGAATCTTCGCTAAATTTGCTCAAACTGGCGTTTGTCCGGCTAGGAGTTCTGCCTTTCCTGCTTCTGATTGCAGTGGTGGTCTTTGCGGTGATGTCCGACAATTTCCTGACCGGCCGCAATTTGCTGAACGTTGTACGGCAGTCGACCTATCTCGCCCTGGTCGCCGTGGGGCAGATGTTTGCGCTGCTAACCGGGGGATTCGACCTTTCTGTCGGCACTATCCTCGCTGTAACGTCCGTATTCGGCGCAACAGCGATGGCAGCTGCGTATACCGCAATGCCCGAGGCAGTAGCGGCTGCGATCGCGATCGGGATGATCGTTGGAATAGCCGCCGGAATCTCGATCGGCGTCATTAACGGCATCGGCGTCGCAATTTTCAACGTTTCGCCCTTCATGATGAGCTTGGGAATGGCATCGGTCGGCTTTGGAATCGCGCTGTACATGACCGGCGGAACGCCGGTCTACGGCATGCCGATAGAATTCGGCGACATTTTCGGCTTTGGCTCGATCTACGGGTTGCCGACGCCGGTGGCCGTAGCGCTGCTCCTGATCGTTCTGCTGTTTTACGTCGTTAACAGGACTAGGCTGGGACGCTATTTCTACGCGGTTGGCGGCAATATAAAAGCCGCGCGGCTATCCGGTATAAACACTAGACTAACGCTATTTCTCGCTTACGTGTTCTGCGGCGGCATGGCGGCGGTAGCGGGAATGCTTCTTACCGCCCGGCTGGATACCGGCGAGGCAAATATCGGCGCGACAATGCCGCTGGAATCCATAGCGGCTTGCGTGATCGCCGGAGTAAGCCTGCGCGGCGGAATCGGGCGCCTCGAAAATGTGGTATTGGGAGCGCTCTTCATAGGTCTGGTTCAGAACGGAATGAACTTGGCGCGAATCGAGTCATACCTGCAGATCGTGGTCATCGGGGTGCTGCTGATTTTGGCCGTGGTCGCGGACCAGTTTCGCCTTCGGATAATCGCCAACATGCGGGACTGAAGCAGTGTTGAATGCGGCATCGATAGGCCTGGGCTGGTGGTCGGATGAGCTGGCAGCGGCGATCCAGGGACGATCCGAACTGGTCCGAGTGGTCTCATGCTATTCCAGGAGCCGTGACAAGCGAATAGCGTTCTCTCGAAAATTCGATACGGGGCATCATGATTCCTTCTCCGATGTACTGTCGGACGACGAAATCGACGCGGTGATCCTTTCAACTCCGCACTCGCTGCACGCGGACCAAGTCGTGCAGGCCGCCGAAGCCGGAAAGCATGTATTCGTCGAAAAGCCATTTACGCTATCGGTCGAAAGTGCCCGCAAGGCAATGGACGCATGCTCGGAATCCGGCGTTGTACTGGCCGTAGGGCACAACAGGCGGTTCGCTTCGTCGGCGAATCGGCTTTTCCGGATGCAGGAAAACGGCGAGTTCGGCACGCTTCTGCATTTGGAAGCGAATTTTTCGGCTTCGGGTGCGCTTGCATATACTTCCAAAAAATGGCGAGCCAGCAGAATTGAAAGTCCCGCCGGAGGGATTGCCGGGCTTGGAATACACCTTATCGACACGATTTGCCGAATAGCGGGGCCGATCGTTCGCGTGCACGCGCAGGCTACTCGGAGGGCGGTCCCGGTTGACATCGACGATACGACGTCCGCCCTTTTTGCGTTTGAGTCGGGCGCGACCGGGTACCTCGGCTGCGCTTTCGCCTGCCCCTACACGTGCTTCGTGAACGTATACGGTCGGGATGCCAACGCATTCGCCCAGATCGACGGCGAAAAGCTTCAGGTTCACTACGCAGGAAAGCGGCCGGAAATCGTGCCTCTGTCGCGCGTCGATACGCTGTTGGCCGAGATTGAGGAATTCGCGCTGGCTTGCCGCGGCGAACGAACATACAGGATAAGCCCGGCGCAAGCGGCCTGCAATGTCGCGGTCATGGAGGCGATTGCGAAATCGGCGGAAATAGGCGCGGCAGTTGAAACCGACGAATCTTCGCGATCCGCTTGGAAACATCGGCAGTGAATTGGAGACGAAGCGAGCATGGCTACCGTAATCAATTGCGACATGGGCGAAAGCTACGGCCTGTACAAATTGGGTGAAGACGAACTGCTTATGCCGCTCATTTCTCTCGCGAACGTCGCCTGCGGTTTCCATGGATCAGACCCGGTTGTCATGCGGGACACGGTTCGCATGGCGAAAAAGCATAAGGTACGCGTTGGCGCGCATCCGTCGCTTCCCGACCGCCAGGGATTCGGACGTCGCGCGATGGAGATTGAAAGAGACGAGCTCGCGAACATAATCATCTACCAAATCGGAGCCCTGACGGGATTCCTGAACGCGGAAGGACTAGAACTCAACCATATCAAGCCGCACGGTGCTCTATACGGCATGGCCGCGCGCAACGAGGACGCGGCCCATGCCGTATGCGATGCGGCGGACGTATTCGGCGTTCCGTTGCTTGGTATGAAAAATACTCTCCACGAAAGGGTCTACAGGCGCCGAGGGCACGAGTTCATGGCGGAATTCTACGCCGATCTGGACTACAATGACGACGGCAGCTTGATCATAACCAGGGAACACGATCCGGTCGATCCCGCCGACGCGGCTTCGCGCTGTCTCCGAGCGATCAAACACGGCACGACGAAATCGGTTAACGGAAGGGAATTGGGAGTCGGATGCGATTGCATCTGCGTCCACGCGGACACGCCCAATGCGGTCGATGTGGCGATCGCTGTCCGCAAAGTCATACAGGGCCATTTGGTCGGCGATCACTGACCCGTGGCCGGCGATGTTGCCGAGTCTGCCCGCCGCTACGTTCGGCGGGCTCGCGAATGACCTGGCGGCATCAGGAAAAAAGTGAGGGAAAATAATGTCCAACCAGCAAATTCGTTCGCCTCTACCTGGAACCTTCTATCGGCGCCCGGCGCCTGACAAGCCCCCGTTCAAGGAAGAAGGAGACGACGTGGCGGTTGGCGATACCGTGGGTCTTATCGAAGTCATGAAGACATTCCACGAGGTGAAGTCCGATTGCGCGGGTTCCGTATCCAAATTTCTTGTCGGCAACGAAGATGCCGTTATGGCGGGGCAGCCGCTTGCGGAAATCGCCTGATAGTCGGCCAAAGGCCATGGCAATCAGGAGCTTGCTTGTCGCGAATCGCGGCGAAATAGCGGTCAGGATTATTCGCGCGGCCCGCGAACTGGGCGTTAGGTCCGTTCAAGCCTATAGCGAGGCGGACGCGAACTCGCTCGCGGTTCGGCTCGCCGACGATTCCGTGTTGATAGGCAAGCCGCCCGCCGCAAAATCCTATTTGAATATTGATTCGATCGTTTCCGCCGGCATGAAGGCGGGAGTTCAGGCGATTCATCCCGGATACGGCTTTCTTGCCGAAAACGGCGAATTTGCGGACGCCGTGGAAGACGCGGGAATGATTTTTATTGGCCCCGAAGGCTCGACGATCCGTAGCCTCGGAGACAAAGTTACGGCCCGGATATTGGCCCGGGACGCCGGCTTGCCGACAATTCCGGGAAGCTCCGGTCGGCTTGATGATCTAGCGGCGGCGGAACCTATTCTAGCGGCAATAGGGTTTCCGGTTCTAATCAAGGCGGCTGCGGGCGGCGGCGGCCGCGGAATCAGGACCGCCGCAAACCGCGAGGAGTTCGAACGTCTGGCGCCTCAAGCAATCATGGAAGCGGAAGCGGCGTTCGGCGACGGCGGGATTTATGTTGAATCATACATAAGAAACGCTCGGCACGTTGAGGTGCAAATTCTCGGCGACGGCGAGGATGCGATTCACTGCTACGATCGCGAATGTTCGTTGCAGAGAAGAAGGCAAAAGATCTTGGAAGAGGCTCCCGCGCTGGTCGTTCCGAGCGACGTTCGGGAGGAGCTCTGCAACGCCGCGGCTTCATTCGCCAGGTCCGTCGGCTACAAAGGAGCCGGCACCTTGGAATTCCTGTACGACCAAGCGACGGGCGGCTACTACTTTCTTGAGATGAACACGCGGATCCAGGTCGAGCATCCGGTTACGGAAATGGTAACCGGCATCGATTTGGTTCGCGAATCCATTCGCATCGCTAGCGGCGAGCGGCTTCGGATTCGGCAGGAAGAAATCCAATTGCGCGGCCACGCGATCGAGTGCCGAATCAATGCGGAAGATCCATCGAACGGCTTTATGCCCAATCCCGGAAACGTCGAGTCTGTCGCCATTCCCGGCGGCCACGGCGTTAGGTTCGACTCCATGCTGTACAGCAATTGCGACGTTCCACCGTTTTACGATTCCCTGCTCGGCAAACTTGCCGTCTGGGACGAAAATCGGCCGGCGGCGCTGAGCCGCATGAGAAGCGCGCTGGGAGAATTGGAGATTTCCGGAATCAAGACTACGACGCCGCTGCATCAAGCGCTTTTAGCGGACAAATGCGTGCTTGAAGGCAAGGTGCACACGGGCTTTCTCGACGAATGGCTGGCGGAGACCGCCGCTCGCCTTAAGTAATCACGGAGGTAAATTCAATTGGAAACCAGATTTTCATTCGGCGGAGACGACCATATCTTCGGAGAAGTCGACGAAGAAATGTCGCTCGAGGCCTTTTTCAAGAGCCTTTCCGTCACGAAGGCGTTGAGGGAGAGCCAAATCGACGGAGTAACGGAGATTTGCCCTGCCAACGCGTCGTACCAGATCAAATACGATCCTGACCGAATAAAGCCCGACGATCTTATGGCGGAATTGCGCAAGGTTGAAGAAGATGCTGCGAGCGCCGAATCCGTCATTCAAACCAGGATCATTGAAATTCCCGTATTCTACAACGATCCCTGGACCCGGGAAACGCTCATGCGATTCAGGGAAAGACACCAGGATCCTAGCGGCACGGATATCGAGTACGCGGCGCGCATAAACGGCTACGATTCAGTAGACTCCTTTATCAAGGCGCATTCGGAATCGCCTTGGTTCGTTACGATGGTCGGATTCGTCGCAGGCCTTCCGTTCATGTTCCAGATGGTCGAGCGCTCGCGGCAAATAGAAGTCCCGAAATATTTGCGTCCCAGAACCGACACTCCGAAATTGACGGTCGGCTACGGCGGCTGCTTTTCCTGCATCTATTCGGTTCGCGGCGCTGGCGGATACCAGATGTTCGGAATTACGCCGATGCCGATTTACGATCCAAAGCAGGAAATAAGTTACTTGAAGGAATTCATGGTCTTCTTCAATCCCGGCGACATCGTCAAATTCCAGCCAGTAGACCGAGAGGCATACGACAAGGGCGTCGAGGATGTCGACACCGGAAAATTCGAACCGCTCATCAGAGACTTCAAGTTTTCTCTGGACGAGTTCCGGAGCGGCATAGACGCCTACAACGCGAAAATCGGGGAGGCGATCCATGCCAGTTAAAGTAATCTCGCCGGGACTGGCGACATCGGTTCAGGATCTCGGCCGGCCGGGCTACTATCATCTCGGCATACCGATTTCAGGCGGCATGGATAGGCTGGCTCTGCGGTCCGCCAACCTACTGGTCGGCAACGCAGAAGGCGCCGCCGCGCTAGAGACGGTTTTTCTGGGACCGGAGCTTGAATTTACAGAGGACGCGATCGTTGCGGTAGCAGGCGCCGAACTTCCGCCGCTTGTCGATGGCGAGCCAAGGGAAACCTGGGCATCGTTCAAGGTTAAAGCGGGCCAGCGGCTGAGTTTCAACTATCTCGAGGCGGGCGCCAGAGCATATATCGCGGTCTCCGGCGGCATCGACGTTCCGCCGGCGCTCGGCAGCCGTTCCACCTACGCGCTTGGCGCGCTGGGCGGACTGGAAGGCCGAAATTTGCAGGTCGGCGACGTGGTTGCGCTAGGAGAATCCGGCAATTCGGTCCGGGAGGGCAGAAGCGTGCCGGGCCATCTTCGGCGCCTCCCGGGAACGCCTGCGGAATTGCGAGCGATTCCCGGTCTTTACTGGCACCGAATCACGGAGGAGTCGAAGGCAAGTTTTTTCGATGATACGTGGAAGGTTGCGTCGGAGGCGGACCGAATCGGCTATCGGTTCCAAAAAGGCCGTTCATTGAATTTCAACGAAAGGACTCAGCCTTTCGGCGCCGGGTCGGATCCGTCCAACATCGTCGACAGCTGCTATCCGTACGGTTCGATTCAGGTTCCGGGGGGAACGGAGCCGATCGTTCTTCATCGCGACGCGGTTTCGGGCGGAGGCTATTTCATGGTCGGGACCGTCATCTCGGCGGATATGGATCTCATCGGGCAGCTGCAGCCCAACATGGATACGAAATTCGTCGAAGTAGATCTGGAAACGGCGTTGGCGGCTCGAAGAGAACGTCGGAATCATCTGGAAAGGATCCGCGAATCGGTGAAAGAATAATCTCGGCCTAGCGAGCGGGTTTTGGTCTCTCCAAATGCGACGGCGACCGGAATCTCGGTCGGAGCGTGGCCCTAGGCCGAAATAGAGTTTTGCCGAATTTGTTACGCGGCTTTTCCGCGAAACCGTTAATTCCGCAAATACCGGATTTTCACGGCTTTACTTGGCTGGGTTGCGAGAAACATCAAAGCGCATTTGGATTTTGGCTCCGCGTACCGGTTTATTACTAGTTTAAAATTCGCCCTCGGAATTGTCCCTACTTTAGGCGAATTTCGAGTGATACTTTGGCGAATTTCAGCGTGTTGCGGCCCTGCCAATTCCTGACGCCTAGCGAGCAACCGCCGGAGCGCGGTATCCGGCGATTTTGCGGTTGAATTTCATTGCGACTAGCGTGAGCGTCCCGACGCATTGCGAAGTTGGTTCATGAGAACAGGCGCGTTATATGCGCAATTTCAAAACGGGTGTAGCCGAGAAGCTCAAGCACTATGCCTACCGTCTCGCGGATCCGAGAGCGGCAGCACGTTTTATGTTGGGAAAGGAACGGGTGATCGGGTGTTCGATCATGTCAACGGTATGCCGGATCATGAAGAGGAATCTGCGAAACGCCAAAGAATTGCAGCCATCAGGCTGGCCGGACTGCAGCCTATTCACGTCATCCACAGGCACGGCGGCTGTCTTCTGCATGGCAACGGGAGTCCGGGAATGGAGCCGTTGTTCGGATGATAAACGAATGATTTCAACGGGTTGAACGCATTTGTTCCGCTTTGGTTCTAATCGAAGTTCAGATTTAACCAGCAATCCGTGCATTCGAGCGGCGATTTTCATTGACCAGCAGGCAGGAGAGGCGAAAGTCACGCAACTCGGCTCAGTCTCGTAGCGGCCAGGCCTCCATCGCTTCCAATGCCGAATCGAAGGATGTCAATTGTCCCACCGAGCCAAGACCCAAAGCGACCCTTGCGGCGACCGCATTCGCGAATTTCGCGGCTTTTTCGATTTCCCATCCCTTGCTAAGCCCTGCAATGATTCCGGCCGTAAAGCTGTCGCCGCATCCGGTCGTATCGACGACATCTATGTCATGCGCGGGAACGCGGAATGAGTCGCCGGCCTCGGGCGATACGAATGCGCCATCGCCCTCAAGAGTGAGAACAGCGTTTTTTACTCCCTGGCTTTTAAACCATTCGGCAACCGCCTCGGGGTCGCGGGAACCGGCCATCTCCGACGCTTCGTCGATCGACGGAACGAAATAATCGATGTAAGGCAGAAGCGGTTCGACCTTTTTCAAAGTTTCTTCATTGGCAAGTATCAAGTCGAATACCGTTGTCCTGCCGGCCGCTTTGGCTCGCTTTAGCAATTCGATCGATCGTTCTCCGTCGAATGCATCCAGAAGACCCGTGCCGCCAAGATGGACGACGCGGGCATCCAACGCGGCATCGATTTCCTTATCCGACATCGAAAAAGTTCGAGTTGTCCCCGGAACGAAGAACGCCGAACGCGCTCCATTGGACCGAATGGGCAAAAGGCTACAGGAAGTTTGCACCGACTCGTCGATCTGAACGAGATCGGTTTCAAGTCCGAAGCTCCGCATCTTTCGGATCAGATAGTCGCCCATGTCGTCTTTACCGACCCTCGCGGCGATCCGGCCGCGCAGCCCCAGAATTGCGCACGCGACCGCTGTTCCCCCGGCGGTCCCGGCGACCGTCATATCGATTTGCTCGATAAAATTCGCGCCGCCTTCGGGCGGCATGCTGTCCGCGTGGCGACCGAGTATGTCGAGAACCAAAAATCCCGCCGCCGTGAAGTCAAAGTTCGGCATGCTGGTGTTTCCTTTTTCTTCGCAGCTAGTTCAACGGTCGGAGCGGCCGATTTTTCGCGGCCCCTTCAAAAGTTGGTACCTTCGTCGACAAGTCGGCGGAACTGTTCCAGGCATTCCGGGTTGGCGAGCGAACTGACGTTTTTGATTGTTCCTCCGCGAAGCGACTCGCGAACGGCGGCTTCGACTTTCTTGCCGTTAAGCGTATAGGGGATATCGCGCACCTCGTAAATCCGGGCCGGGACATGCCTCGGCGAAACGTCGGCGCGAATTTTCGCCCGGACTTTCTGGGCATATTCGACAGTTAGGGAAAATCCCGGCCTTGGTTTCAGAAAAAGGACGACTTCTTCATCGTCGCCGGTTCGCATACCGCAGGCCACAAAATCCTCCAATTCGCCAAATGATTCGCAGACGGCGTAGATTTCCGACGATCCGATGCGTACTCCTCCGGGATTCATCGTGCTGTCCGAACGGCCGTGCACGTAACCGCCTCCGGTTGTCGTCATTTCCGCGACATCGCCGTGCGTCCAAATTTCTTGTCGCTTTTTGAAATACGTTTCCCGGAATCGCCGGTCGCCTCCTTCGCCCCAAAAGGTCAGCGGCATCGACGGAAACGGCTCGGTGCAAACTAAATCGCCCTGCTGTCCAATCAATGGAGCGTTTCGGTCGTCCATGACAGCCACCGCGTGGCCCAGCGCCGGCACTGTCAGCTGACCGCGCCGGACGGGATGGATTGGCGAACCGATCAGAAATGAACCCAGAATCTCGGTTCCGCCGCTGATCGAAGCGAAGCACATGTCTTTTTTGACCGCATCGTAGGCCCAATCGAACTGGGAAGGCAGAACCGGCGCTCCGCACGCGAGCATAGTCTTGAGGCTTCCAAGGCTATATTTTTCAATCGGTCGGAAATTTTCGGAAGCGAGAGTCGACATGTATTTCGGGCTGACGCCTAAATGAGTAACTTTCGCCTTGTCCGTCAGGTTCCAAAGCGGAGAAGGATCGAGACCGTTCTCTCTCTTTAGGATCGGCGCGCCGTCGTAGAGCCCTATCGCGGCCCCGGCCGCTAGCGCGGACACGGTCCAGTGGTACATCATCCAGGCGGTATTCGTATACCAGATGACGCGGTCGTCGGGATGCACGTCCCCGTGAAGGATATGCTCCTTTAGATGCTGGAGCAGCACGCCGCCGGTTCGGTGAACGATCGCCTTAGGCGCTCCGGTAGTACCGGAAGTGTAAAGTACATAGGCAGGATGGTCGAAGGCCAGGGGAGTAAATGTTAGCGGCTCGTCGGATCCGAATTCCTCCATTTCGGAGACGGCGGCTCGTTCAAAATTGAATTCCGATGCAATTTCGTCGACGACAAGATGCTTGACGCTATCAATCCGTTGCACAACATTCCAAATTCGGGAGGTCGCGTCGTAGCGCCGAAGTCCATAGCGGTATTTCGCTTTCGCGAACAGGACTCTTGGATTAACCTGTCCTATGCGGTCGACGATCGCATCCGGCCCGAAATCCGGCGAACAGGATGTCCAGATCGCCCCGATGCTTAAAGTGGCGAGCAAGGCAGCCAAAGCGTCCGTATCGTTAGGCAATATTCCGGCTACCGTTTCGCCGGGCACCACGCCCGCATCTCGCAGCCCGTCGGCAATTCGAGCGACCGTTGAGCGCAATTCGGATCGATTGGTTTCCCGGTAGGTGCCGCTTTCATCCATGGAAAATACTGCAATTCTTTCGCCGTCGCCCTTCAAATAGTTCTCGGCGAGATTGAGTTCGGCGTCCGGAAAAAACCTGGCTCCCGTCATCCAGGCCGCGTCATCCGGCACGAAGTGGATTTTTCCTTTGCGTCCCTCGACTCCGCAGAAGTCCCAGACGGCTTCCCAGAATTCGCCGATACGGCTGAACGACCAGCGATGGAGACTGGAATAGTCGATTGGATCGAATCCGTAGGCTCTCGAGAAACTTGCGAGAGCGGATTTTTCGATTTGATCGTTGGAAGGACTCCAGAGAATTTCGGACAATTTTATCTTCTACTTTCAGTATATCCAGGGGCCAGCGCTTGCCGCCGTAGACCGCGCAATTCATTTCGACTTGCTCGTTACAAATTTTGATCGGCGCATTAATGCGTATTTTCGCATGTTTTAGGAATATAGACCAAGTCCGAACTAGGAGAATCCTGCGAATCTTTTGCCTAATCTCTAGCTGGCTGCTCGGACTTTCAATTTTTTGGAAGTCCGCCGTCGATGGGGCCCTGAAAGAGTGTCATTTGCTAGGCTTGGTTGGCGGAAGTAGGGTGGTTCGGGATCGCGATTCGACACGTGAAGGAAGCGGAAATCTCTGCAACGAAATCCCCCGCCTTGCCGGAACGGTAGAATCGAATGACGGGTGCTCTTAAGTATTCAGCAAATTTAGAATTTATGAAGCGAATTAGCACCAATTGGTTGTCGGATCGCCGCTTTCGGCGAGTGCGAGCGGTCAAGGCTGACCAACTCCTGGCTAACCGAGAGAGAACGCCAAGCCTCGAAACGTGCGTGATTTGGTATAGGCCACTCGGTAAGCCGCGGACGAACTGAATAACTCGGCTCGTCCAATTCGGCGATTTTGGCCGGATACGTCAGATAGCGCCCTGCCGCAATAATTGTGGCTTTGGAAGTCCTGTAGAGTTGCCCGAATATTTCGGCGGCGCGCGTTCTTTTCCGGACAACTCGAGCAAGCCCGACGCTGCCGCGAAGATTTACGTTTAAGGGACGAAATTTTTTTGATTTAATTGCCAAACATGGCTGGGGTGGTAGGATTCGAACCTACGGTACACGGTACCAAAAACCGTTGCCTTACCACTTGGCTACACCCCAATGCCGAAAGACCGCTTAAACGAATCAAGCAGGAAATTCAACTACTATTGTCCGGTCTGCAACGATGCGCGGGCGGCCCTCGCGCTCTGTTTTTTCGCTGAGCGAACCGCTGGCAGGCTATACTCTTCGTCAACAATTCTAAATCGGCGGCCCGGGCGGATTTTTTGAAAATTGCGTCTCAAAGCCCGGCGTATAGGCCGGATTCTAGCCGAGTCATTTGATTCTCTATTGGTTTGTGCGACTCAATAATGTCGCCGGTAAAGTAGCAAATCAATCATTCGGCATCGAGCCAGACAAGTGATTGCAGCTGTGACCGCGGTTTGCAATTGTCGCTCTGCGCCTGTTCGGTAGTATCGGAGATTATCGGAATGGAAGCAGGGCAACGACGGAAATGAGGACGATCATTTATTTTGCGTCGCGGGGTCTGGCGCAGCAATTGAGAATGGCATGCCAAAGGAATCGACATACTTAGGCTTGCGGCGATCAAAATCTACATTTCCGCTTGGTCGGCGGACTACGAAATGATTGAAATCCGAGCATGCCGTTACCGAGTGATGCCCAACCGTGAACTACGCGAACGCCGATCGCTGTCCTTAGCGGCTGCCGGCGTGCAGACCGACGCTTTCGCGAATTTTGTCAACTGATTTGGGACAACGGTTCGGCTAGTGGACGAGAATGTACTTCCCGGAGCTCGGTATCGCCTCGCGAACCGATGCGGATCTATGCCTTTGACAATTTGAATAATCCGCAGATCGAGCCCGGCGTATTTTTGCAATTTCGGAGAGAAGACGGAAACGAATTCGGATGAGGAAAATTCAGCCGTATCTGCCGATATTTCGCACTTCATTCGAATTCCGCGAGGCCCCTCAAGGCAGTTTCAAATAGAGCTCTTTCGCCCTTCTCCATTCTCTCGGGCGCAAGTTTTTCCTGGGTCATCGCATCCACCGTCCCAAGGCAAATCGTAGCGCAAGAAACACTCAGCGCGTTGGCGGCCGCGAGTAGCGCCGAAGTCTCCATGTCGACGGCAAGAACCGACCTTTCGGTCAGTAGCGAGCGATTGATTTCTACTCGGCGGCGGCCTTCATCGTCGATTCCGAACATGTCGCGATAAAAGGCGTCGTAAGTGGCGTACCTGCCCGACATGATTCTCCGGTCTTGATCCGCGCCTGCCGCCCAGAGGGTCTCAACTAGTCCGGGATTCGCAGCGTATGGCCCGCCGCCGTCTACATAGGCCGAGCACGTGCCGTCGAATCCGATGGCTTCCTTGCTAATCAACAGGTCGCCCGGCGCGGCCGGACTGAAATACATCGCCGTGCCGATCCTCAGGAATCGAGTGATGCCAAGATCGACCAATTCGTGCAGCACGATCGTAGCGATGGGCGCGCCCATTCCGAAGGAAGCAACCGTAATTTCGCGGCCGGCGAATTTTCCGGTAAGAGTCTGCAGACCCCGCGACACGGGAAGAAACTTGACTTCTTCGAAGTGTTCGGCGATGCGCGTTAGCCGTCCAGGGTCGCCGATGAGAATTGCCCGGTCTCCAACTGCATCGGCAGCGTGGCCAAGATACCAAGCGCGTTTCATTTGGCGCACCGCCCCATGCGTCGTTCAAGCAAATTCCGAGCGCTCTGAACTCCGAGCCGAAGGGCCTGGGCCGGATCGGCGATTGCCGCCATTTCCGCGGCGATGAAACCGCCGGCGAGCGTGTCGCCCGCGCCTGTCGTATCATGCGCCCTTAGCGGCGAGATCCGCATGCCGCTTTGGTGATCTCCGATCTGCAGGATGATATGGTTTTCGCCGCGGGTTTGCACAATAATCGTGTTGCCCGATATGCGGCCAATAAGGTCCCGTTCCGAAGCATTGCAGAAAATTACGTCTGCCTGCCCGGAAATAGCGTTGCGCAAGTCGGAGGGATAGGCGTGCAGGTCGTGCTTAAGCACCCAGTAAAGGCGCGACTGGTCGGACCGGCTGTCCAGGATTTCCCGTATTAGATGCGGCGGACCAACGGTTATGCAAATATGGCTGGCATGTCGAAGGATATTTCTCTGCGGAGCGTTCAAAGTTTCTTCGCCGGAAAACACCGGATCGAAAAGACAGGCGCAGCTTTGGTCAGGTTGATAGGCAAGGACGGCTGTAGGCGAAGCCCGTCCCGCCATGGTGGCAATTCCCTCGATGCCGACACATTTTGACATCAGTTCCCGCCTGTATCCGAGGCCGGCTTCATCGTCGCCTACCCAGCACACGGCGTGGGCTTTTTGCCCTGCGCTGGCCGCGGCCATAGCCACGTATGCCGGGCATCCGCCGGCACGGGGCCAGGCGTTCGAGTCGCGCCGGTTAATCAAGGTGGTTCGGTCGCCGGCGATCCGACCCGCCAGACCAACCACATAGTCAACGCTCGCATAGCCCGTAGCCGCGAGGGATTTCATGCGAGCAACTCCATTGCTTCGGACGTCGAAACTAGCTGCCCGAAATACCGCCTTATGTCCTCGAGCGACGCGGCGGCAAGATGCGGGCGATTGGAGTTGGTCGCGTCGGCGACCACGAAAACTTCAAAACCGTGCGCAAATGCGTCCTGAGCGGTTGCACGAACGCAGACATTCGTCTTGATTCCGCAGAAGATTAGCCGTTCCACCGATTGCTCGCGCAGAAACAGGGCGAGTTCCGTCGCAAAGAATGCGCTGAAGCGTCGTTTTTCAATCTCGATCTCGTGAGTGCCGTCGCCCGGACCGAAACCCGTAAAGTACTGCGCGTGAAAGCCGCCGATCACGCAGTGCGCCGGAAGGCGTTTGAGTTCAAAGTCGGTAAAATTTTTCCGATGCCTGTCCGCCGTATGGACGATGATGCTGCCGCGCTGTCGCGCAGTCCGGATCAATGCCAAGCAATTTGGCACTATATCGGGCGCCTCGGCGTAGAAATGTTCGCAATCGGAATGGAGGAACGAGTTTTGCATGTCGATGACGATAAGTGCCGTTTTCATGCTGTCCGGTCCCTTGCCCGAACGCTGCGCCACCCCGCCCAGCAAAGCGCCACCAGCACCATGAAATAGGGAATCGTGCCGATCAGCTTCGGCGGAAGCCCCGCCGTCTGCATGCGGATCTGGACCGCGTCGAGGAAGCCGAACAGCAGGCAGACCAGCGCTGTGGGAACGGGCATGTTTCGGCCGAAATAAAAGGCCGCCAAGGCGATGAAGCCTCGTCCCGCCGAAAGACCTTCATTGAATAGGCCGATAGATGCGAGGGCGAGATGCGCGCCGCCCAGGCCCGAAAAGAAGCCGGCGATTATCGTGGACATGTCCTGCAAGCCTTTCGATCCAAGCCCCATTGCGTGAGCTACCTGCGGCGCGTTGCCAGTCGCCCGCAAGCGCAGTCCGAATCGGGTATCGGAGAGAACGAACGGCAACACCAGGACAGAAATCCAGGCAAAGAGGGTGACCGGTTCGATCTGCGCCATCATGGGACCGACCACCGGAACCGACGACAAAGACTGCGGCAAGATTTTTGGCAGCAGTTGGACGTCCGGCATGCGAAGCGTGCCGCTGGAGTTGAAGCTCCAGCTCAGGACGAAGCCTATCAAGCCCGCAATAAGAAAATTAAGTCCGAGTCCCGCGACAATCATGTCCGCCCGCATGCGCGTGATCGCCAAAGAGAAAAACAGCCCGATCAACGCCCCCGCCGCCGCGGCCGCAAGGACGGCGACTAGCCAGGAACCCGTCACTGACGAGACGATCACCGAGACGAATGCTCCGGCCAGCATTTTCGCGTCAAGCGCGATGTTAACGATTCCAGCCTGCCTGTTGATTAGTCCGCCGATGGCGGCCAGGAGAATGGGCGTCGTTAGCACAATCGACGACGCCAAAACCTGATCGACGATCATTTGACTGCCTTTCGTCGGAACAAAGCGATCCGTCCGAGTTCAACGACCGCGAAAATCATGACGGTTCCCTCGATAATGTTAACGATATCGAGCGGGATGTCGGAAAACAGCTGCACTGTCGTTCCGGCGGATGCGAGAGCCCCGAACAGTATCGAACCGAATAGAATGCCAATGGCGGTGTTTCGCCCGAGCAAGGCGACGGCCATTCCGGTAAATCCGTAACCGGGCGAGAAGCCTTCGGCAAATCGATGCAGTTGGCCGAGCGCGTGCGACGCGCCTCCCAGGCCCGAGACGATACCGGAAATAACCATGACGAGAATGATAGTAGCGGGGATCGATATGCCGACGGCGCTGGCGAATCGCCGGTTCTGGCCGACAATGGCGCTTTCGATCCCGGCCGGCGTTCTCCTTATCCAGAATCCGTAGGCCGCGAGAATGAATAGCCCTACTAGAAAACCGGCGTGCAAGGTCGACGGCGGAATCAACCGCACAAGTTCCGCGCTTTCGTGAATCAGCGGCGTAACATTGTTGCCGGATTTTTCGGATAGCAGCGGCCCGTTGACCAAATAGCCTGTCACGCCCAAGGCGACGAAGTTGAGCATTAAAGTCGAGACGACCTCTTCAATTTCGTATCGAGCGAGCAGATAGCCGGGTACGGCAAGCCAAAATGCGCTTACTGTTGCAGCTAGGGCGAAGCCAATTGGCACGAGAAGGATTCCAAGCGAAGAGGGCAGGGCGAAACCGATAAAGGCAGCGCCAAGGCCGCCGACGACAAACGCTCCTTCGACGCCCACGTTAAAGACTCCGGCGCGGAAACAAATGGCGGTAGCCACGCCGGTAAAGAGAAGCGGCGTGGTAGCCGAAAGAGTGGCGGCGATCCTGTTTGTCGAACCAAATGCTTCTTCCGCAATCAAGGAAAAGACCAAGAGAGGATTTTTCCCGATGACGAGCAATACAAGCGACGCGACGACGAGAGCCGCGAAAAATGGAAAGACTAGGCCGAATCCCTTTTCGAGTCGCTCGATGCTTCTCTCGCGAAGCGGTGTCGCCGCCTCAGCCATCCTGCGCGGTCCCGGTCAGCATCATTTGGCCGACGGTCGCGACATCGGCAATGTCGCCGGACGTCTCGCCGACGATTCGGCCGTCGGCGATTACGTATACCCGGTCCGAAAGGTCGATAATTTCCTCCAATTCTTCCGAAACGAGCAAAATCGAAGCACCTTTCGCGCGGATGGAATGCAGGATGGCGTGAATCGCGGCGATGCCTCTCAAGTCGACGCCTCTCGTAGGTTGCGAAACGACCAGGAGAGTCGGGTCCGTTGCCGTTTCGCGCGCAAAAACCGTTCGCTGCTGATTGCCGCCTGAAAGACTGCGCACGGCATCGCGCAACGAACCGAAGCGCACATCCAGTTTGGACAACCGTTCGGCGGCGGTGCGACGCATTGCACCAAGATCGACAATTTTTCCCCTTCGGATTGGCTTCCTGCGCTGGCTTCCCGCTATTGAGTTGATTTCAATACTGGCATCCAACGCCAGTCCTTCATGGCGTCGGTCCGCGCTCACATATCCCAATCCCGCGTCGCGCCGCTGCCTGTTCGTGGCATAGGTTATATCCCGTCCTTCAAGGAATATTTGCCCTGAGGACGGTTTGCGCAGCCCAACCAGGCATTCGACCAGTTCGGACTGCCCGTTTCCCGAAACGCCGGCTAGGCCGACGATTTCGCCGGCGCCGACGAACATTTCGATGCCTTTTAGAGGATGCGATCTTTCGATAGCGGGCGCGCGAAGGCTTGCGACTTCGAGCACGCGTTCATCGGCTTTCCGCGATGAAACCTCCCCGGTCGTCGGATCCTGCTGTTCAAGATCAAGTCCTCCAATTACGTGGTGCGCGACTTCCGAAATAGCGGTTTCGTTTACGCCGCTCGAAAACGTAACTTCGCCCCGCCGCATGACTGTTACCCGATCGGCGAGAGCCATCACTTCCTTTAGCTTGTGGCTAATGAACAGGACCGTAGTGCCTGCGTCGCGCAGTTTCCGAAGAAGGTCGAACAGGTCCTCGACCTGTTTTGGCGCCAGCACGGATGTCGGTTCATCCATGATGAGAACGCGCGTGCCGCGACGCAACAAACGGATGATTTCGACGTATTGCTGGATATGCACGGGCGTCGTGCCAGCTTTCCGATCCCAATCGACTTCAATGCCCGCTTGAGCTGCATGTGCATCTCCGGATTCGCGAGCCGCATTCCAGTCGATTCTTGCGAGAGGACCTGTAACGGGTTCATCTCCGAGCACCAGATTTTCCAGCAGGGTCAATTCCGGCGCCAGCATGAATTCCTGGTGAATCATTCCGATTCCCGACACGAAGGCCTGGCGAGGGCTGGAGATTCGGCATGGCACGTCGTCTACGATAATTTCTCCCGCGTCCGGCTGCTCGATGCCCTGCAGCAGCCGCATCAAGGTCGACTTTCCCGCGCCGTTTTCGCCGACTATTGCGTGAATTTCCTGCGGCTTGACCGCCAGCGAGACGTTTCGGTTCGCCTGTACCGACCCGTATGCCTTGCTTAGACCGACCGCGCCTAAGCGCACGCTTGCCTCGTCGTGCCGTTCGCGGTCCTTGCCCGGTGCGGTCACAAGTCTGATAGTTGCTGCCGATGAGCCATCGCTTCCGATGGCTCATCGTCGCATGGAAGCAGTGGGATTCTATTTGAAAAAGTCGGGGTAGCCTTGTTCGAATACGTCCCAGACATCGATATTTCCTGCGATCACGTCAGCCTTTAGTTCTTCGACCCTGGCGATATAGGAAGCGGGAATAATGTCCATTGTGTGCTTCATTTCCGACAACGCAACGCCTTCTTGCGCCAGCCCGAATAGCATTGTCTCGCCGCCCGGGAACTCGCCGGCCGCATATGAATTGACAATCCTCTCCACGGCGACGTCGACGCGCTTTACCATGCTGGTGAGCACGTTCCCGGGAGCCATTCCGTCCTGATCGGTGTCAACGCCGATGGCGTAGCGCCCGGCGGCCCTTGCCGCCTCGATGATGCCGATTCCCGTTCCGCCTGCGACCTGAAAGACTATGTCCGCGCCTTCGTCAAACATTGCCTGGGCCATCTGCTGTCCCTTGGCCGGGTCGCCAAATGATTCGGCATACGCGACCTTAACTTCGACATCGGGATCAATCGCTTCCGCGCCCTGGATGTAGCCAACAATGAATTTGTCGATACCGGGCGACTTCCTGCCGCCGATGACTCCGATAATCGCCTCCTCGTTAATGCCCGAAATCGAAGTATCCGTAGTGACCTGAGCCGCTAGCGCACCTGCGAGAAAGGAGCCTTCGTGTTCGGAAAACAGCACCGAAGCGATGTTGTCGCCCTGCCGAGTCTGGTTCATGATTACCCAATTCGTATCGGCGTAATCCTCCGCGACCCTTTCCATCGCTTCTCCGTGTATCCATTCCAGGCTAATCACCAGGCCGAAGCCGCCGGAGGCCGCCCGCCGCATGATTTCTTCGCCCTGAGCGGCGACATCCTTGGACTCGATCGGACGGCCCTCGATGCCGGTATTTTCGATACCGGCCATGAAGCCGGCATTCGCCGTATCATTCCAGGATCCGTCGCCCAGTCCGCCCTGCGCTATGATCAGTGCCGCCGGCGCCACATCGGCCGCCGTTGCCGGAACAGTTCCTAGGCCAATCGCTACGACGCTTGCCTTGATTGCAAATTTCAACATCCACCCATCTCCTTCTATTGTCCAACCAATCGTCCGCCAAGACTGCGGACATTTCTTTCGGCGGCCGCCGTAACTTCTATCGGCGTGGCGACCAGCCGCATATCGTACGAATAGTACTCGCTGAGATAAATCGCTTCGACGGCTTCCGCGAGCCGGCCGGTTGCATCGTAGCTGAGCCTGAATACAACCATCACGGGCGCCGTCTCCGCAACATTTAGATGATCTGCTTCCTCGCTGCTCGCCAAGCGGGACGTGACCCGTTCCGTAGCTTCGACAACCCTAAATCCGGCCTGGTCCAGCGCTTCATACAGCGAAAAATTCGGATGATTGCGAATCGCGCTTCCCGTTTCGGTCAACGCAGGCACCCTTCTGGCTACCGCCAGGGGAATGATCGAGCGATGCACGGCGCATGGAGCGCCCTCGACCGCACGCACGCGTTCCAGAAAGACCGCGGGTTCGTCGCATTGGAACTGCCGGGCTCGGTCCCGGGATGCCTGGCCGAATGCGATCAGCTCCTGCTTCGACGTCAAGCCTTCGGCAGACGCGGACTGAGTAAAACTCTGAAGTTTGCCCGATTGCCGGTGCAGGGAGGGGCGCGCGACGAACCTGCCCACGCCCTGGCGACGATGAACAACGCCGTCCGCCACTAGTTTCTCGAGTGCTTTGACTACGGTGCCGCGGCTCAAGCCGTAAGCGGAACACAATTGAGCTTCACTAGGCAACTTGTCGCCGGGCTTGAACTCGCCGTCTCGAATTCGCCGACGAAGTTCCTCCGCGAGGATCGAATAACGCGGTGCGAGTGCCATCCTTTCCATGGCGATATTCTAGCCTGACCAGTTGACTAGTCAAGTAAAAAATCGCGGATGGATTCGATGCGCCAACGGCCGCCGATACCTGCAGATGGTAGGCTGCGGTATCGGCGGGCGCAATTCGGTTGAGTTCGAAAACAATCTCCGACGCGCGGTTGCGTCGGCTTTCGAATAGCGACAAGGAAATTTAAAATTTTCTGTCGCGAGAGCCGCATCGAATTGGCACTGCGCTAGCCGCCATTTCGAGCAGTTTGTCGTACGGGAGTACGGCGGCGACCAACTACCGGTCGTTATGCGTTGCGGCCGAATGCGGATTCGCCTCTCGTCTTCTGGAAGCGCTTGGAGGCTTCGCTGTTTTTTGGCTGCAGTTTCCTGTGCAAGTCAGCGCGATTCACCGCGTTTGAAAAATCTCGGTCCGGGTCCAAATGCTAGCCGGCGCCATAACCGGTCGACGTATGGCGCCGGAACCCTTTGCCGACATATTCGAAGGCGGGCAAAGCGTCGCATGCGACGGAGATTTAGAATTCGAGCGGCAAGAAGCATTGGCCCGTCGACATCCAGGCGACAGGCCATCCGGAAACTCGAAATTGTAGAAAATTCGCCGCGTACGGCTATTGGTGCGCGGTTGCCGGAGTATTTTATCGAGCCAGGGCACAGGCGTCCGCGGATTTAGCCCCGACGCTACAAGGCAAGTCGGCCAGGGTTCATGATCGGCGCATTTCATTGCAGAATGGAGCTGAAACGGGCGCGTCAAAAAGATGTTAGCAGATCCGGTCCGGAGATTTCCAATTCTGGCATTTAGAGCGAGAGATTATCAATGTCTACTGAAGACTCTTTACGAAGCAGCGCCTTTATTTCGGCAAGAATCAGACGATTCTCGGATTCGTCCTTCGTGCTTTCGCAAACGACGACCAAATTCGGCGTGTTCGACGAGGCGCGGATCAATCCCCACGATCCGTGCGGCAGCGATATGCGGACTCCGTTAACCTTGATCAGGTCCTCAATGTGCGTTCCTGCGAAACCGCGCCCGGATTCGCGCCATTCTTCCAGCTCGGCGGTGACCCTATCGACGACTCCGTACTTTTCCGTGTCGGGGCAGGGCGGAGACATGGTCGGCGTCGAATAGGTCCGCGGCAACGATTTTTTCATGTCGGAGAGCTTGTCGTCCGGGTGGCGGTCCAGGAGCAAGCATAGTTCCATCGCGATCCGGAGAGCGCAGTCGTAGCCGCGCCCGACGGGCGGCGCCAAGTAAAAGTGCCCCGACTTTTCGAAGCCTGCAAGTGCGCCGGTTTCGGCAACGCGCCGCTTGATATGGCTGTGGCCCGTCTTCCAGAATTCCGACCGGGCGCCGAATTTCCTCAGTACGGCGTCGGTCGCGAAAATTCCCGTCGACTTGACATCGGCGATAAACAGCGAATCGCGATGCGATTGCGCCAATTCGCGTGCCACAAGCACTCCCAGCTTGTCGGAATATATCTCCTCGCATTCGTCGTCGACGATCCCGAGTCGATCGCCGTCGCCGTCGAATCCGAATGCAAGGTCCGCTCCGGATTTCCTCACCGCCTCCGCCATATCGCGAAGCATGGTCAGCGATTCAGGATCCGGGTTGTAGTTGGGGAAGCTGTAATCGAGTTCATTGTGGAGCGGCACGACTTCGACGCCGATTCGTTTGAGGGCTTCGGGCGCAAATGCCGATGCGGTGCCGTTGCCGGTAGCGCACACCGCCTTAATTGGACGAGCGATGCTGATTCCCGAGCATATATCATCCAGATATGCTTCCTTGATTCCGCCGATTTCTTCGTATCGGCCGCCCTCGCGCGATTGGCACAGTCCGCCCATAACGAGGTCGCGAAGTTGCTTCATTTCGGCTTCGCCGTGAGTAAGAGGATGTTCGAAGCCCGTCTTCACGCCGGTCCACCCGTTCGGGTTGTGCGAAGCTGTAACCATGGCGACGGCATCGATGCCGAGATGCTGCCTGCTGAAGTACGCCATTGGCGAAACTGACGCGCCTATGGACTTCACGTCGATTCCGGCGCGCATCAGGCCGAGCGCGAGCGCCGTTCGCACCGAAACCGAATATTCGCGATAGTCGCAAGCGAGGATGATTTCAGGTTTTACGCCAAGTTCGCGCATCTGGGTGCCAATTCCTAGCCCGAGCAGCGAAAACCCGGCCAGATTAATTTCTTCCGGAAACCGCCAGCGCATGTCGTATTCGCGGAATCCAGTCGGCTGGATCATGGGAACGTCCATGAATTCCCAACTGTTCGTTCGCACCTGGGTCAGAGGCTTCATAGGCCATCATCCTCGCTGTGCGCTTCAGATAGTCCGTCAAGGGGATGCGCTTTCGCAACCAAGTCGAATTCCCGCAGCGATTCTATCAATCCGGGCATGGATCCCAGCGGAACCATATTTGGGCCGTCGCTCGGGGCTCGGGCGGGGTCTTCGTGGGTTTCGATGAAAACCGCCGCAACGCCAATCGATACGGCCGCTCGCGCGATGACAGGCGCGAACTCCCTTTGTCCGCCGGACGAAGTTCCATGTCCGCCAGGGATTTGCACGCTGTGGGTTGCGTCGATGACTACGGGATATCCGGTTTTTTTCATGACCGGAATGGAACGGATGTCGACCACTAGCGAATTGTACCCGAAGCACGTGCCCCGTTCGCATAGCATGATGTTTCGGTTGCCCGTCGATTCGACTTTGGCTACGGCATGTACCATGTCCCAGGGAGCCAGGAATTGGCCCTTTTTCAAATTTACGGGCTTTCCGGCCGTTCCGACGGCAACGAGCAGGTCGGTTTGCCGGCAAAGAAACGCCGGTACTTGGAGCGCGTCGGCGACGGAAGCGGTTTCGCCGCACTGACCCGCGTCGTGGACATCGGTCAAGACCGGGCATCCGACGCTTTTGCGTACTTCCGAGAGTACTTTCAGCCCGTCTTTCATGCCTGGACCTCGCGCGGAATCCAGCGAAGTTCTGTTTGCTTTGTCGAAAGAAGCCTTGAAGATGAACCCCATGCCTAGACGCGAGGCCAATTCGGTCAAATAGCCGGCAATGTGCTCGGCATGGCCGAGGCTTTCGATCTGGCACGGTCCGGCAATAAGCGAAAGCGGGAGATCGTTCCCGATATTGGTATTGCCGACGATTATGCAATTCATGCGCGTCGCCTCAATTTACGCTTCCTTCACTCGTTTTGCCAATGCGGAAAAAATGTCTAACGGATAAATTGGGAATCCGCTTAAGGTAATCGACCCCGCCGAATTCCCTAGCTGGCTTTCAATCCGACATGATTTCTTTGAAACCTTTAGCAAGGGACCCGGAGCCTAGGCAGGCTCGCGATCGTCGGCCCGGCGGACCGTATACGCGCTTCCTCTCCGCCGTGGTCGCTGGTCTCAGTTCTTACCGCCAATCCTTCGAGCCTGATCCATGCGCTCATCTCGTTCGTTCCTGCAAAGCGATTATTCATGGGTCGTGGTGTGCTTCAGGAGATGAAGCATGTCAAGCTGGCGCGTTTGGATTATCAACCGATTGTTCCACTTCGGCGGGTCGCTTTCGATACAGGCATGCGCCCGGGACTCGATTGGCGACTGTCGAGAGAATTTCCTACACTCGTCCGCCGACCGCGTTTGCCCGAGAACGGTCTGCGAGCAGCCAGTCATCCGAGACTAGCTGGAGGCTTTCTACCAGCGCCTTCAACAGCGGCAATTGGTCAAACGGATCGCGTTGGCCGAACGGGCTTTAAGTGTTCGCGCCTCGCATGCCGAGTTGTCATCGGAATGAACGCTTCCTCTTTGAAGTCCAGTACAGGACGAAAAGTATCGGGGCAAATCGGTTGCTTATGCGCGTGATAGGCGGTGCGCATTTCGCTTTATTTTCTCTCTTTATTCGATACCGTGCCGACGTGAGTGTGCGTCCCCGGACTTCCTTGGAAGCGTCGTTCGTAATTCGGGAGTTTGCCTGGTGCTATCAAAAGGTACTCGAGGTTTGACATTTCGAGCAGGACGCACACAAGCTGGTTACTCGTCATCCAGTCCGAGTTTCTGCCGGCCAAATGCCGGATCGTCGAAATCTATGCTTCAGCACAATTCGAAACCCACGAACTCGACAGCTGGATGTCCGCGCAATGACCGGGTCAAAAGGCAACGCCGCCAGCGAAAGACTATCCTTAAATGAAACGTAAGATACCGGGAAGTAACCCCAATGTAGAATAATGGCTTTGAAATTCGTGTGAAGTTCCCCTTTTCGATTTGGCGCCCGCCAAATCTTCGAGACGACCCGGGTTGTGAACTGGAACTGCCCCGAACTGGCAGATTCTAGAAAAATCTGGATGGGGCAACCAAGTTATAAGGGCCGGTAAGTATCGGATCGCCGTAACCTAAGGCATTGTGCCGAAAGCGATGCCAGCCCAAGCAGCCCTATCAAATACCTGAACTCCGCGCGGCAGCGCATTCACGAGCGCTACCGGAATTTTGCTGATTCATTCGCCTGAGGAGGGGTTTTCCTTGCTATGCTACCGTAGTGTTTCGAGAATAGCCGCACGTGAAACCTTGATTGAACCCGAGCGGTTGAACCATTCGCTGCGGTCAAATGCGACGTCCGAATAGATGGATACAAATACAGCAGTCCAACCGAACTCTTAAAACCGATACATGCAACGAATCCAAAATTCATCAATTTGCATTATCCGTGCAGGCTGCATCGGACAACGTCTACGAGTAGCGTCACATTTTGGAAACATGGCGTTTGTTGTAGATCTCCAATTGGTTCGCCTTCGGAGCCGCGTGTCGAGTAGTCAATCTATCCAGCCCGTCGCGAGGCAGCCAAACGATGAGACCTGTCCTCGCAGAAATAATTTGCTTGGCAATCGGCAGAGGAGGCATCTCGGCAAATGCGGGGGTGAGAGCCCAGTGCAGCCCAATTAAGGGCTACAGCAATTTCATCGAAAATAAGCTTGCCAATAACGAGGCTCGTACGGTCGAAGCGGATTCCGTCAAGCGAATACTTTAGACATCATTCGGAAGACGACGTGTCGTGCAATGCGCTTAATACCCTTTATTTGTTGAGGAATTTTTCGTCGGTAGCAAATGATCGGGCGGCTAGCTCCGAACAAAATATCGATTGATAGCGCAATTACGGGCTGACTCCGCAGGTGCCTCAGCCCGGAAACTTCAGATAGGGTTTCATCCCGTTGGGACTATTCGAGTAGATCCAGGCCCGTTTCCTCTGACGGGTTCGTGCACAGAAGAGCGGCGCAGTACGCCGCTGGCTGCGGCGTAGTTCGCAGGTTGTTCTGTTGCCTACCTGCGCGCTCAGATCGAAGGTGAGCCAGTCCAAGCAGGATGAAACGCTTAAAGCGAAGCTGCGCGAAACGCCGACCGCGGAACTGAACGCAACGAGAGGCGAGCGGAGTTACACCGCTTCCTTCCTTTCGACTCTGAACATCTTTCCGGCAATGAATGCAAATACGCACGCGCCGAGGCTGAGCAGAGCGCCCATTTTCGCGGCATCCTGAACGGGACCGGCTTCGAACGCGACAGTTGCAATGAATAGCGAAACGGTAAAGCCGATAGCGGCGATGAATCCGACGACCAAAAGGTCAACGATCCGCATGTGGGGGGGCATTCCCAAGCGCAAGGGAACCGCTCCTATCCAGCCGAAGAACAAGATGCCGATTGGCTTTCCGACCAGAAGACCAAGGAGAACCAGCGTCGTCGGAGTGCCGATAGAGGATAATTCGACGCCCGCGTTCATCAGGCCGAACAGGAAAAGCACGAATTCGATAGGTATCTTGAGCCCGTGCTCTATTTTGTTGAGCAGGTCCGGTTGGTGAACTTCCAATTCGGCGAAAAATCCGAAATCCCGGTCGGCGTGCGGAATTACCGCAACGACGGGAAGGAGTCCGAGAGCCGGATGAATTCCCGACATTTGAAATCCGTACCAGCTAAGCGCGCCGGCGACGGCGTAGGGCCAAAAGGAAAGATTCTTGATAACCCACGTAGCGCGAGGCTGCGACACGTCGCCGGCATCGAGCCTCTTAGGAAGGTAATTGAAGAAAAAATAGGCTGCGAATGCCGCGCCGACCGAGAGAAGCAGCCACTCCAAGGCCAATTCACCGGTTGGGTAGAATACGGCAAGGATTATTAGTCCCGCGGCGTCGTCGGCGATTGCAAGCAAGAGAAGGAATCTGACAGCCGGATGACCCGCGCCGTATATGACCCGGCCCACCAGATAAGAGAATGCGATGTCCGTTGCCGTGGGAATCGCCCAGCCGTTTGCGACCGCCGAGTATGTCTCGGAACCCAGAAACGCCGCGATACCCAAGTAGACCGCTACGGGACCGATCATGCCGCCCGCCGTAGCGAATAGGGGCGTCAACGCCTTTTTTCCGCGCAGCGATCCCGATTTGAGAATCATGGCTTCCCATACTTCCTTGGCCGCAATGCCAAAAAAGAAGGCCATCAAGATGTCATTGACCAGATAGTGAACGGACAGTACCCTGCCCGTCTCTCCGTACGCGGCACCTACGAATTGGTTTTTCCAGAGGACGAAGTCCACGACTGAATGGTAGCTATGATAGTCAATATTCGCCCAAATCAATGCGATGGCGGCTCCGCTCACTAGAAGCACTGAATTTTCGGCGACGAACCCCCAAATTCTGTTCATAGGCGATACCCTTTGGTCAACTAGACGATTCTATCGGCATTCGCGCATCAATGGCGCGTAATCTCGCTCATTTCTCCGTCGAGCATGGAGGAAAAACTCAAGGTCCGGTGGCTCCAAAAAGCCCGTTTGCGTGAATTGCATGTATCTGTCAAGGCGACCGATTAATTCGCTAGCAGTTCCTTCGGCATATCGCGTTCTATTGGCCTTGTGCCGGATTTATTCGAATGCTGCCGCTGCTGCTTAAGATAGCGCGGCGGCATTACGGGAAGGCCGCAAAATCTCATGTTCCGGTTCGGAAGGAAATTCGGCGGAAACGCGACTGAATCGCAAGCGGTGGTCGTTTTGGAGAAACATAGGCTTGAAATTGCAGCCAAAGGAGATCGAATTGGAAATTAAGGTTCTGCTAATCCACTCAATCACGCCCTTTCCGTTCCCAGGTCGCGTTTTCCAATTCCTCTCGGCGATCTAGACGAAAGGCTTCTCACGGATCGTCGTCGTCCGTAAATTCAATTCAAGCGGGCGCCGGCTCGGTCCTGCCAAAGCAGCAACGACCTGAAACCCCGATAAATCGGCAGTCCAACCATTCGGCCCAAATACGGTTTGCCGGGCTATCACGATATTGTTCGAAAGCCAAACGCGGCAACCAGGAAAATTGCGGCCGCGGGAACAGGACCAGGATAGCACCGGTCCGCAATTAGGGATAGGCCCGCGCACTTCGGAATGGATATCGGGCGAACAAGCGGTCCGAATTCGAGTTTCGGACTCACGCGACGATCAATTTTAGATCGTGGCGCGACAACTGCTGGGATCCGTCGTGGGTTACGATTGAAGTGCGGCCGGTCGTCATGGCGGTGCCGGAGTCGTCGTCGACGAGAATGATATGCACGAAAAATACCATTCCCGGTTCCATTACTGTTCGCGCGTCTTGCCGGAATATCTCACGCTCCATCCAAATTGGGGTGAATTTGGCTCCCAGAGAATAGCCGCAGGCATTAAGCCTGCCAGTTCGGAATCCGGCGTCGTCCAGCGTTTTCGCGTGGGCCTCGAATACTTCGCGCATTTGGTTGCCGGGCGCGATTTTTTCCTCGCAGCGAAAAAGCGCTTCAGTCGCTGCCTTGTGCATTTCGATATGCAATTTGCGCGGGGAACCTATGATGGCGGTCCGCATCAAAGCCGAATGGTAGCGTCGATAAGCGCCGGCCCATTCCAAAGTAAGCTGATCTTTCGCAGATAGCTTCCTTCTTCCGGAAGAATAGCGGCAAAGCAAAGCTCGCTCGCCCGATCCGACAATGAACTCATTTCCCGCATAGTCCCCGCCGCCTTTGAATATCGTGCCCTGCATAGCGGCTAGTATTTCGCCTTCATCGGCGCCCGGTTTCAGCAATGCGACAGCCGCGTCCAGCGAATCGTCGGCAAGTGCTGCCGCTCTTCGGACATACGCCAATTCCTCGTCCGATTTAACCAATCGCAGTTTTGATACGATATCGGAGGCCTCAACCAACTCGGCAATACCTTCGAATGCGTCGACCAAAGCAACGTAGTTCCTAGCGGTTAGGCCATGCGTGTCCGTTTCGATCGCAAGTCTCTTCCCGAATAGCCCTAGATCCTGCACAAGTGAAGCCAGGTCTCGGGCAGGCGTCGCATCGTCGCCGTCAATCCAAATTTTTATGTCCTTTATATTCGATGTCAATTTTGCCTGCATTTTGTCGGCTGAACGAGTCAACAATACGGGCCTGCTTGCGCCAAAGACTAGGCACTGGAATAGACTAAATCCGAACGTGTCGTAGCCAGTTAGCCAATAAAGGCTCTCCTGCGAGAAAAGCAGAATCCCGTCCAGTTGGCGACGATCGAGTTCTGACTCTAGCAAAGAGCGGCGTCTCGCAAATTCTTCGTCAGTAAAATGCAGCATCGAATCCTCCAGCCCGCGTCGTATTCTCGGCATCGAACAAAAGGGGTTTATCAATTCTCGCAACTGTTTGGAATCCGAATTCCGCGATCGAACCTTGTCGTCGGCTCTTGCCAAAGGAAAGATATGGAAGTGTTTGAGCGCGAGAGTCCGCGCTCCAAAATTTGGGGAGAATTGCCCGGCGCCGCAATGCTGCAAGGACTGCGCGAGGCGCAAGGAATCCGAGGAGGATCACAATTGAGCCAGAACAATTTGCCGGTCGCGGACCAGATCCCTCTTCGCATCGACGAAATGGACCGCGAGGCGACTCGCAAGGGTCTATGATGCGACTATTGGGCTCCGGTTCGGAAAGATATCCTTCGATTGCCAACCGCTACTATGCCAAGTCCGGCGCGCGGAGGGCGAGCGCGTCGAAATTCAAATTGCTTCCTTTTTTGGTCGGCTTGAAGCACGTCGGGCGCAAGGCGAGGACGGTCGGTGAGATTGTACAGGAGCGAAGATTTCGAGAGACGGTGCCGTCGGCTTTCCGGTCGGCTCCGGCGTTATGGAGAGGGCTGCCGAAGCGTGGTTTGCGAGCGGCCGAAGAAGTCCGAGATGTTGTAGCCTCGCGGGAGCCACCTAGATATAGGCGCTGCGCAGAGCCGTCGAATCCAATACATTCGAAAGCACCCGGTAGCATTGGGCGGTGCAGAAAGAAGCAGCATGAAGAACGAAACCGACCTACGCCCATCCGCTTCGATTGCCTAGACGTCGATGTCTGGGCTACAACTCTTGCCGCGAAATCGACCGCCGCACCGGCAAGGCTTCTGCCGCTCCCATCGGCGGAAAATCGGCGACGGCATCCACGGGGTCATTTCCGCAGCCCACTTCACTATGCGGTCAGATCAATGCGTCCAAAGATCGCCGTCATCCTAGCTTGCCAAACGAGCTCGCCGACTGAAATGCTATTTGACCCGGCCATGCCGAGGAGGTGCCTTTGGCTGCCGAGACGGAATTGAGCTTCGCTGATCGCCACCACCGTATCCGCGCGGAGAAGGTGGGTGAAGGCGTCTTCGCCGTACCGAGCGCGGCTGTGGCCGTCGCATTCGAGCGGATGACAAAAGACGAGGAGGAACGGAAAGCAGCTCGTAGCGCACTCGCCGAGGAAATCCGCGCCTGGATCCGAACCGCCCGTTCGGAGTATGTCAACTCCCAAAAAGGTTTTTCTCGGCACTGCGCTCCTTTATCGAGGCGTCTCGCGGCGGACTGACGGGACGCCCGAACTCTCGGCCCCGGAGATCGGCTTGCGCCTGTTTCCCCCGGTTCGGGAAGGCCGGTATCCGCGTCGTTGAGTCGCGGCGATGCTAGTCAGTCCATTGCATTTGCCCGTTTCCAGCGTTCCGAAAAATCGTCGGCCGGCCTGCTTCCTGGCCTGCCTTCTTCTAGTATCCGCGAATCCGGTCGACTAGATGCAGAAGTTCTTCGCCCGATTCCGCGCGGCGAACATTTTCAGCTATGGATAGCGACGCGGTTTCCGGCCTGGTCTCGGAAGCGATATGAGGAGTGACGGTAACTTTCGGGTGCGACCAATATCGATGGGACGGAGGCAGCGGTTCCTCCCAGAAAACGTCCAGCGTGGCCGAAGCCAATCGTCCATTGTCCAAAGAGTCCAGCAGCGCCGCATCTTCAATTAGCGTTCCGCGTCCGGGATTGATGATCGACGCACCTTTCTTCATCAAGGCAAATCTACGGCTGTCGAGTACGTTTCGCGTGTCCGCTGTCGACGGCAGAAGCAGCACTACAAAGTCCGCTCGAGCAAGGGCGCGGTCCAAGCCGTCGGCGCCGCTGTAGGTGCTCGCGCCGTCGATGGTTTTCGGCGTCCGGCTCCAGCCCGATACCTGGAAATTCAAAATTGAGAGCGCCTTGAGGCAAGCCGTTCCTAGAGCGCCGAGGCCGAGAATCAGAACCGTCCTTTGCCGCGCGAGAAATGGCGGCAATGTCTGATCCCGGCGCCAGACGCCGTCCTGGTTCAGCACATGGAAATCGGTTCCGAGATGTATCCGCAGCACATGCGCGACAACGTACTCGACCATGCCCTCCGTGAGGCTCGAATCGACCATTTTCGAAAGCGGCACCTTGAGAGTCGGGTTGCCGACGATTTCTTCGACGCCCGCCCAAAGGCCGAAAACGGCGACAAGGCCGGTAAAGGGACTAAAATCGGAAACATCGCCCCTAGGCGAATGCACGATATACTTTATCGCCTCCGGCTCCGTGGAAGTCGTAACGATTTCGGCATCCACCCCCTTTGCCGCAATCGCCCGATTCAATTCGGGAATCCATTTCCCGGCTACATTCCTGTCACCGTTGTAGAGAATTTTGGATGCCATCTTTGGAACTTATCGCCGCCTGTGCACATGCGCGCTTTGAATGAGTCCGAATGCGATTGCAAGAACCATGGTCGCGGACCCGCCATAGGATATAAATGGCAGCGGAACTCCGACGACGGGCAGCAATCCCATCACCATGCCCATATTTGCAGTAAAATAGAGAAAGAACATGCCGCCCAGCCCTAGGACGAGAAGCGAGCTGTAACGTCTGCGGCTAGCGATCGCGAATGTAATGCAGTAGCCAAGAATTATCCCGTAGATCGCCAGCAAGAGAATCCCCCAAACGAAGCCGAACTCTTCGGCAAACGTCGTAAATACGAAATCCGTGTGCTTTTCCGGCAAAAAGTTCAGTTGACTCTGCGTGCCTTGCAAGAATCCTCGACCCGACCATCCGCCCGAGCCGAGCGCAATCTTGGACTGCGTTATGTGATAGCCGGCGCCGAAAGGGTCGAGAGACGGGTCGAGGAACGTGTCGATACGCCTATATTGGTAGTCCGTGAGAACTTGCCACTCCGTGCCTCGACTCCAAAACACGAAGGCTACGGCGGCAATGGCGGCGATGCCCAATCCCGCGAAATAGTACAGGCTGACGCCCGCCGCGAACATGACGATCGAACCGCCCGCTACCACAAGAATGGATGTCCCCAGATCGGGTTGATTGCGGATGATTTCCGCCGGAACCAAAATCATGGCCAGCGGCGGAAGCATCCAGAGCGGACGCGAGACTTTTTCCAAGCTTAGCCAGTCGTAATAGGAAGCCAGCGCCATGACGAGAGCGACTTTCATGAATTCGGATGGCTGCAGGCGGACGAAGCCAAGGTCTATCCATCTTTGGGCTCCCATTCCCGATACGCCGAGCAATTCTACCAAAACGAGAAAACCGATCGCGCCGAGATATGCGGGCGCCGCGATTCCCTGCCAAAACCAAATCGGGACAAGAGCGAATCCTAAAATGATCGCCAATCCGACGACAAGTCTTAACGACTGGGCGCCCGCCCAAGGCTCCCAGGAGCCGCCAGCTACCGAGTACAACACGATTACGCCCAATGCAGATGCCGAAATCACAAGCAGCATTAGGCCCCAGTTCAGATGCATGAGCTTGGCTATGCCCACGGGCTCGGATCGTTCCTGGCTAGCAAAATAAGTCACGCCGCTACTCTACAATCATCGGAGATCTTGAGCCTTCGAATCGCTGCGGTGCGCCGGACGCGGCAGATCCCGATGCCGGATTCATGCTCTTGAACTCACCATCGGGTCCGATTTCAGCTCTATTATGTTGAGCTTTTTTTGCTGCTCCTCGATCGAAATTCTTTGCTTCTCGGGATAGGCCGAAAGTGGCGGAATTTCGCCGTAGTGAGCTCTCAACAGTATGTCCCTGGCTATTGGCGCAGCGGCTTCCGAACCGCTTCCGCCGTGCTCGACGACAACCGCGACCGCGAACTTGGGAGCGTCGGCCGGGATGTATCCGCAAAAAAGGGCGTGATCTCGCCTTTTCCAAGGAAGATCCTCATTTCTAATTACGCCCCTTTTTCGCTCCTCGGCGGAAATGTTTCGAATCTGGCTTGTTCCGGTCTTGCCGGCAATCAGTGAGCTTTTGCCGATTGATCGCGTCTTGTATGCAGTGCCTTTGGATTCGTTGACGACCTTGAACATGCCGTCTCTGATTTTGTCGAGCCAGTTTTCCTTCAAGCCAAGAGAGCCGGCGGCCGAAGGAATCTCAAAAGATCCGATTCGCCGCAAAATTTTCGGTTCGACGGCGCGTCCGCTGGCGATGCGAGCGGTCATGACTGCGATCTGCAGAGCAGTTGCGCTTACGTATCCTTGGCCAATTCCCGCGTTCAATGTGTCGCCGATTTGCCACGCGCTCGAACGCATTTGCAATTTCCATTCCTTTGTAGGAATCAAACCAGCGGAAACTTCCGGAAGCGGCAAATCGAATTCGCCTCCAAACCCCAGCCTTTTGGCCATGGCGGCAATTTTTTCTATTCCGACTTTTTCCGCCAGCGTAAAGTAATAGATGTCGCACGATTCCTTGATGCTTTTGACGAAATCGACTCTGCCGTGGCCCCCTCTGCGCCAGCAGTGGAATTTTCGGTTGACCGCTTCCATGCTGCCGCCGCAATATATTGTGTCGGTATACGAAATCAGCCCTTCTTCCAGCGCAGCGAGCGCGGTCACCATTTTGAACGTCGACCCGGGCGGATAGGCGCTCCACACGCCTCGGCTGACCAGCGGGCCTTCCAGATTCTGGAGATCTTCAAATTCCCTGTGGGAAATGCCGGTTACGAACTTGTTGGGTTCATAGCCCGGCCTCGATACGAGAGCGAGCACCTCTCCGGTGCTGATGTCGAGGAGTACAGCAGTTCCGGCGACCTCTTCGTGAAGCCTGGCGCGCACGTAGTTCTGGAGCAGATGATCTACCGACAGCACGACATTTTTACCAGGTACGCTCTCGGTACGGTCAATCTCGCGCATCGCCTTTCCGTAAGCGTTGACTTCTATCTTCCGGTTCCCTGACTTGCCGCGAAGAGTCAGATCCAAGCCGGCTTCGATCCCGGTTTTTCCGATGGAGAAATCCGGCACCTCGAGAAGCGGGTCTCGATCCTCCGGTCTATTCCTCTCGCGGGAATTGACCGCGCCGACATAGCCTATAAGGTGCGAAAAATCCCGGCCGTACGGATAAAATCTGACAAATCCGGATTCTGCGAAAATTCCTCGCAGCGACGGCGAATTAGCGGAAACGGCTGCGAATTCGTCCCAGTCCACGTCTTCCGCGACAACGACTGGAACGAACGGCCTGCGGCTCTTAATCTCTTCGATCTTTTTCTCGCGGACTTCCGGCGGGATTGCGATGATTTTTCCAAGATCGTCCAGCACCGCCTCGAAATCGCCGGCCTCCTCGCGGACCAGCAGTATCCGATAGAGCTGTCGGTTGTCCGCTAGCGCCGTCCCGTTGCGATCAAATATCCTCCCGCGCTCCGGTACCATGAGGCGAACGCTAATGCGATTTTTCTCCGCAAGATTGCGATACTCGCTTGCCTGCGTAAGCTGCAGGAGCCTTAGTTTGTCCGCGAGTATGCCGATTGCCGCAAGCTGGCCGATCGCAATCAATAGGCCGCGCCTAGCGACAATACGGGAACTCTTGCGAATCTGTTCTTCGTCCCGAATCAATTGTGAGATTCCGCGTGTCTGCCTTCTTCGCTAGGGTGCAATTTGCGAACGCGGAACACCACGTTCGCTGCGCCGACGAATACGGGGTAGGCTATCACCGTCGCCAAATAATGCATTAGGAACAAACCTAATTCGGATTGCTGTGTCAAGAAAATGGTCAGAACGGCGAAATAGGCGGCCAAAGCGCCCAGAAAGGCTGCCGAAACGACCATCCATTCGAAGATAAATGGCAGTCCCCGGATGTTTTCGATTTTTCCTCGCAGGAATTCAGTAGCTCCTAGCAAGGCGAGCGTCCACAAGCCAATAGGTCGAAACAGGACGATGTCGCACAACAATCCTATACCCACGACCATGTACGTCGGCATGAGAGTCGGGCGGCGGACGACAATGGCGGCCAAAAAGCAAAAGATGGCATCCGGAGGAGGGTAGCGGCTGGGCGCTTGTCCTGTGGGCGTCAATGCGAATGCCAGAAGCGCGAGCGTCGCAACCGCTATCGCGATGCGTTGAAGCCATTTTTTCATTGGCGACGCGCCTAGTTGCCGGATATAGCGGCGGCCTCCGAATTGACTGGCTGCAAGGGTTGCGCCGACTCGACGATTAGCTCGCCCGGCCCGTCAATCGGTTCCGCGGGAAACACGCGGATGACACGCACGAATTGAAGGTCGCGAAAATTCGCGCTAGGTCTGACGCGAAATCGGTTTTTCGCGTCCTTTACCACGAAGCCGACAAAGGTTTCCGCCGGAAAGACCTTGCCGTCTCCCGACGTAAGCACTCTGTCGTTCAGCTCGATGTCGTCCACCCTCTCTATCATGTCCAGAATCGGGGAATGGGAATTGTCGCCTAACAGAATGGCGCGATTTCCGGAATCCAGCCTTACGGGGATCCGGCTGTTCGGGTCGGTAATCTGGATGACGCGCGATGTCGAATTGCCGACTCCTGAAATTCGGCCGACAAGTCCCAGGCCGTCGGTTACCGCCCAGCCATCGACGATTCCGTTCTCGCGGCCTGCGCTGATTAGAAACGACTGCCTGAAAGGCGAACTGGAGTCTGCGATCACTGATGCGGAAATCGAATAATGCGGCGCCGCCGCGCTTACGCCAAGCAGCCTGCGAAGATTCGCATTCTGTCGTTCCAGGTTGTGCGCGATTTCCCTCCACTCCTGCATCTGGGTCAATTCGAGGTTCAATTCTTCGTTTCGTTCGACGAGTCGCGAAAAGTTTTCGATGGAACCGAAAAATTTCCAAGCCAGTCGTCCGGGTTCGATTCCGATTTCGAAGCTCGGCAGGATGGCGTCGATGAATTTAGTGCGAAGGCTTTCGACCCTGGGGTTATCGAATCTCCAAGCGGCGAATAACAGCACCAGAACCGCGACGCATAAGGCTAAAACAATTCCTCTTGCGGTCGGCCGCGGCCGCGCGTTCGCTTTCGGATCCCTAATCGAGTGCCGGGTTTCCATTCCTGGCAATTCCTCGCGCCGCGCCTCCGAAGCCGATTCGCCCGCGGAGGATTCCCTCGCCGCGAATCGAGCTGAGGACTCTGTTCGTTACCATTAGCTGTGATAGTCTATCACATGCTGGAGGTGTTTTTCGAATTCGAGCGATTTTCCCGTGCCGAGAGCCACGCAGCTGAGTGATTCATTTGCTATTGAGATGGCAAGGCCTGTTTGCTCGCGCAGAACGATATCGAGGTCGCCAAGAAGAGCTCCTCCGCCGGTCAGCATGACACCATTGTCCGATATGTCGCTAGAAAGGTCCGGCGGCGTAGATTCCAACGCTGTCTGGACCGCCGCGCAAATTTGCTGAAGCGACCCCTCCAGCGCTTCGGCCACATCGGCCTGGGTTATGACGAATTCCTTGGGAACGCCCCTAAGCAGGTCGCGACCCCTTACCTTGAGCTTGCGCCCGGTACCGTCTCTAGGCCGGGAGGCTGTCCCGAGCGTGTGTTTTATTCTTTCCGAAGTCGATTCCCCGATCAGCATGTTGTGGCGGCGACGAAGAAATTCAATAATCGAAGCGTCCATCTGGTCGCCGCCGACGCGAATCGAATTCGCGTAAACGATGTCGCCGAGAGACAAGACCGCGACTTCCGTCGTGCCGCCGCCAATATCGACGATCATCGAACCTCTCGGATCGGTTATTCTGAGGCCGGCTCCGATCGCAGCCGCGATCGGTTCCGCGATCAAGCCGGCCTTGCGCGCGCCTGCCGACAGAACGGACTGTCGAATCGCGCGTTTTTCCACTGCGGTCGCGCCGTAGGGGACGCAAACGACGATTTTAGGGCGTGCGAAGGTCGTCCTTTTATGAACTCGCCGAATAAAATGCTTTATCATTTCCTCGGCGACATCGAAATCGGCGATCACGCCGTCGCGCATCGGGCGAATCGCTCGAATCGAGCCCGGCGTCCTACCGACCATGAGCTTGGCGCTTTCGCCGACCGCCACAACCTGCTTGCGCCCTTCCTGCAGATGATAGGCGACAACGGAAGGCTCGTTCAGGACGATGCCGCGCCCTCTAACGTAAACCAGCGTGTTGGCCGTTCCCAGGTCAATCGCCATGTCATACGAAAAAAGGCCCGAGAAGAGATTGAACATTCGCCGAATGCCTTATTTAGCGGCGCGGCTGCCCGTCCGCACTTGCAAGCGCGTATTAACGCGGTTCAAACCGCAAGAAAAGACATTGCCGACGAGTATTCGTCCAAGGCAACCCATTCAGCCTGCGGACGCCGCGGCGGGCGCCGACTTCTTTCGCCGGTGAATCAAATTGTTCAAAGCGCTAACGTATGCTTTCGCGGAAGCGAAAACAGTATCCGTATCGGACGACTGACCGACGACGATCTTGCCGTTTTCCTCGAGTCTGACGCTGACGGTCGCCTGGGCGTCCGTTCCTTCGGTGACGGCCTGAACCTGATACAGCTCAAGTTTCGCCGAATGGTCGAAAAGGGAATTAATGGCGTTGAAAGCCGCGTCGACCGGACCGTCGCCCGTTGACGAAGCCCTGAGTTCCTCGCCTCCGGCGACCAGGACGATGTCTGCCTCCTGAGGAGATTCCGAACCGCATACTACGCGCAAGTACTTTATTTGCATGAACTCGTCATCCGAGTCCCTTGGCGTCGTCTGCATCAGCGCAATCAGGTCGTCGTCGAAAACCTCTTTCTTTTTGTCCGCGAGATTCTTGAATCGCGCAAATATGACTTTGAGCCGGTTGTCGCCGACGCTATAGCCGAGCTGCTCGAGTTTCACTCTAAGCGCGGCACGGCCCGAATGCTTGCCGAGCACGAGATTGGACTGGGCGATCCCGACATCCTCCGGCCGCATGATTTCGTAGGTTTCCGAATGCTTGAGCATCCCGTCCTGATGAATGCCAGCTTCGTGCGCGAAAGCGTTTTTTCCGACGATCGCCTTGTTGTACTGGACCGGAAACCCCGTAGCGGACGACACGAGGCGGCTCGCCTGCAAGATCCTGGTCGTATCTATGCCGGTTCGGTACGGCATGATGTCGGACCGCACGCGCATGGCCATGACTACTTCTTCTAGAGCCGCGTTTCCGGCGCGCTCGCCGAGACCATTGATCGTGCATTCGATCTGCCGGGCGCCGGCCGAAACCGCGGCAAGCGAATTGGCCACGGCCATTCCGAGGTCGTTGTGGCAGTGGGTTGAAATTACGACTCGATCGATTGCCGGAACGCGTTTCTTCAGCATGCGGATGATGCCGGCGCTTTCTTCGGGCGCGGTATAGCCGACGGTGTCGGGGATGTTTATCGTCGTCGCTCCGGCCTTGATCGCCGTCTCGACGGCTCGGCAAAGGAAATCGTGCTCGGTCCTCGTGCCGTCTTCGGGCGACCACTGCACGTCGTCCGTATATTTGCAGGCGCGTGCGACGGATCGTTCAATTGCCTCGATTACGTCGTCGGGCTTCATCTGCAGCTTGAACTCCATATGAAGCGGCGATGTGGAAATAAAGGTATGGATCCGTTTCGACCTGGCCTGCCTGAGCGCCTCTGCGGCTCGGTCGATGTCTTCAAGCGACGAACGCGCCAGGCCGCATACTGTGGCCTCATTGACAAGATTCGAGATTTCAGAAACGGCGCGAAAGTCGCCTTCCGAGGCGATCGGAAATCCCGCCTCGATGACATCGACGCCCATCTCGTCAAGCAGAATTGCGATTTCAATTTTTTCCGAGAGCGACATTGTTGCGCCGGGAGACTGTTCGCCGTCTCGCAGCGTCGTGTCGAAAATGATGACGCGTTCTTTTTCAGACTGGGAGTGTTTTGACATGGTTTCAGTGCTCGGTAACTAAAATCTTGGATGCTTTTTTCGGCGCGTTATTTTTTCCTCCAAGCGGACGCGCCGACGCGGCACGCTTAGAGGCGGCTTAGCAATAGGAGCGTCCTGGCGCACCACCCGAGCGGTGATCGATTTACGCAGATCGTTTGGCACAGCTGTTCCATGAGGCGAAATATAGCCATTTATTTTGTTTTGAAAAGTAAAATTTTGCAGGCGAACCGAATTGTCGGCGTCAGTGGCAATTTAACGTCCTCGAATAATTGGAATTAATCGAATTTCGTTCCTGTGTACCCGCTATATCTCGTTTTGGCTGTTGCCGATGCAGTGCTCGCGTCAAATCCGCGCAACAGGCGCGGCAGCGAGAAAATCGGTTGCACCAAGTTCGGGACAGACCGCGCCGACGGGCGACTGGATTCGCCGCCGTTACGGTCTCGCCTGTCCGCCAAAATTGCAGAGGGCGTTAGTCAAGCGGTCGAATTCAATCCATACGGAACGTGGCAGGCGAACTGAATTGATTCGGAACGTGCTTCCAAGTTGAATTTTGGTTGCGAAAGGATCGACAATCGAAATTAAGGGTTTCCCTAGTTGATTTGACAGATGGCTTCGGTTCGAAATCCGCCATGCGGAAAGGCGGTCCGAAATTTCGTTTCTCTGCGCAATTGCGAATATCTCGCGTTATTTGGCCGGGCCGCGAATTGCTCCGGCATTCCGCAAGTATAAGACCGTCCTAACCGGCTTCCATGCGACCGGGCCTCGGACTCCGGAGAAGGCGGCATTCATGCCAGTCGCGGTGCGCAGGAGAGATCGGCCAAGATCCTGCCAAGCGTGTGCAGCCTGGCGTCAAGGCAGGAAGGCGAGGGCGAAAGTCCAAAAGCTTGCCAAATTCGCGAAATCGGACGTTGCAGTAACGAATGCGCCTAAAGCGGCCAAGCCGAGAATTTACACCCAAGGGAGGAACAGATTTTTTTGCGCCAGTATTATCTTACTCTTTTCTGGTCACTACCCAACGTAAGTTGATTTTTTGCTTGCGCCGCTGGAGGATTCGCCACTTGACTTCGCGAACAGCCTGCCGCCGGACGCGTTATTGCGATTGGACCCAAGGTCCACGCGCGCCGGATCGCGCCCGGCCGCACTTTTTTGGCTTGATCCGCGTTCCTTGGGAGAGAATGGCGGGTCGGCTCCGCCAGGGCGCATAGGATTTCACGGCGGAATCGCGCCGCTAGCCTTCAAGCAGCCAGCCGGCCGGCGCGACCTCTCCGAAGCACGACGGGCCGTCGCTGTTGAGCTTGCTTCCCGGCGATACGTTCCGGCGGCACCGGCTCTCGATCGCATTCAGCCGGAAGCTGGCCGCCGTCCGGAGCTTGATCCCGTTCGGTAGCCGCTCCTCGGGCGTCTCCAGCCCCTCGGCGAAGGGCGTCTTGCCCGCCGCTCCGCGCCCTATCTTGCCTTCCCGGACACCGCCCAGGTAGACTTCGTCCCGCTTGGACCAATCCCGCGAGCGGCTTCTCGCCCGCGCGTTCCATCGTCGCCCGCACGATCTTGCGCATGAAGTCAATCGCCAAGATGCCCTTCTTGCCCTGCGTGATCAGGAAAATGGCTTGGAACCAGGTCGAGAGCGGCAGCTTGGCGTGCTCCAGCAGCGTTTCGGCCGCGGTCGAGGTCTGCGTCCGCACTCGGCGCAACGCCGCAGGTCTCTGTGCTTGAGGCGGCAGTGTCTCTATCAGCCTCTGGAGGGGCAATCGAACCCCGGGGACGGGCGCAGCTTCGCCAGTGCTTCGGCGCATTTCTCCTCGGTGGCGTAGTCGCGCAGGAATTTCCAGAGGCTCATGCCCTTCTGGAACTGCGCCTAGTTACTCTTCGCCATGGTTTCTTCCGGCGTGTTGATCGTATGTTCCCATTTAGGCTTGCAATGTGCCGCACTTGCAAGCGATGTTGCCAAGAAATTCACTCACGCACGGTGGTAGACGGGCACACTCTTCAAAGCCATTTTTACTCACGGGTCGATGCGAAAGCGCGGCGCTTCGAAATTCGCCAGCATCGGGTTTTTTCGCGCCTCAGTTGTGAATAGCCTGTCCTTTCGAGAACATGGAACCGGTCTACTTTTGCGGGCTACCTTTCGGGCTCGGGCCGATTGTCGAGGACTTTTCCATTGTTGTAGCGCAAGATGCCGGTGCCGTCTCTTTTCCCGTTTACGAAGTCGCCTTCGTATATGTCGCCGTTGGCGTATGTTAGTTTCCCGACGCCATTCATTTGGCCGTTCTTCCACTGACCTACGTAGTGCAGCCCGTCTGGGCTCTCAAACTCGCCGAAGCCGCTGCGAACGCCGTTAACAAAGTCTCCGAAATATTTCGACTCGTCCGGGTATTTCTCGGTTCCGCGACCGTTCTTCTGGTTCGAACGCCATTCGCCATCGTAGATTTGCCCGTCGGCGTACGTCAATTTTCCCGTGCCCGAACGGGTTCCGTCGATAAACCGGCCTTCGTAGACCCGGCCGTCGGCGTAGGTCAATTTTCCCATGCCGGAACGGGTTCCGTCGACAAACGGACCTTCGTAGACCCGGCCGTCGGCGTATCTCGCAACGCCTGCCCCGTGGAATTTAAAACCGTTGAATTCGCCCTCGTACTCGGTGCCGTCGGGCAGCTTGGCGAATCCCGGTCCTTCAAGGCGACCGTTTACCCAACTTCCCCCGTAGGTCGCGCCGTTGGAAAATGTAACTTTTCCTTCGCCCTCAAACGAGCCGTTGACCCAGTCTCCCTCAAATACAGTCCCGTCATTACGCTGCAAAACGCCTGCTCCGTGGGGCTTTGAATTGGACACGGTTCCAGTGTATCTTTCCCCGGATGCATAGGCGATGATGGCATTGTTGCCATCGAAGCGACCGTTTTTCCACTCCCCTTCCATAACCGTGCCGCTTGCCGCCGACCAGGTGCCGGTACCGTGAGGTTGCCAGTCGGAAATTTCGCCCTCGTAAGTGTCCCCGGACGTTAAAAAAATCTTGCCGCTTCCTTGGAGCCCGCCTCGAAACCAATCTCCTTCGAATACGGAGCCCTCGGGTTTCGTCAATTTGCCGAAGCCGTGAGGTTGGGAATTCGCGACATCTCCTATGTATACGTCGCCCTTCGGATAGCTGATTTGCCCCTTTCCTTCCAGCCTTCCTTCAATCCAGTCTCCTTCGAGAACATGGCCGCTCGCTCTTTTCAAAACGCCCTTCCCGTGCGGTTTTCGTTCAGCAAACTGGCCATGGTAAACGCTGCCGTCAGGAAATTCGAGAGACCCCGAGTCCGTTTCTTCGCCTTCCTCCAGGTCAAACCGGTAAGTGCCGCCGTCTTCCGTGATCTGGACATCGCTGGAAAGAGTGCCGTTTTCCCAGCGCCCCGACAGCACTTTCCCGTCTGCTAGCGTTATTGTCCCCTCGCCGTGGTAGGCGCCATCAACGTTTTCGCCCTCGTAAATTGATCCGTCGGGGCGCACGATGACCGCTAGCCCGGTCCTAGCCCCGTCTCTCCACTCGCCGTCGTAGGAATAACCGTTCGCTTGCGTAAGCCTTCCGCGGCCGCTGCGCTTTCCGGCGGCGAACTCTCCTTCGTAGATATCGCCGTTGGAATACACCAGTTTTCCGATGCCGTGCATCCGCCCGCTGCGCCATTCGCCTTCGTACTCGTTGCCTCCGCTTACGAAAAATTTTCCGCTCCCGTTCCTCTTTCCGTTAAGAAATTCGCCCTCGTATACGGCGCCGTTGGCATAGACCGCCTTTCCAATTCCGCTCCTCCGCCCGTCGCGCCATTCGCCGTCGTAGGTGCTGCCGTCGCCGAAGGTCATCAAACCGGTTCCGTGCGGCTTGTAGCTTAGGAATTCGCCTTCATACACGGACCCGCTCGCGAAACGCGCCTTGCCTCTGCCGGTAATCGCTCCGTCGCGCCATTCCCCGTCGTATTCGAACCCGTCGGGCCGGCGAAGCGTTCCGATACCGTCGCGCTTTCCATTTTTGAACTCCCCGGTATAAACGGTGCCGTCCGAGTATGTAGTTGTGCCGGTTGTTCGTGACGCGTCCTGGGCTGGGGCGGCATGGCCCCCAAATAATCCGGCTAGCACCAAAATTATCGCAAAACTCGCCGCCGTCAGGCGCTGTGCGGCACCACGGGATATCAAAATAAGCATTAATTTTTCGTTTCGAACGCTATATCTACGGTCTTTTACGCGATTTGCGCTTCTAAGCAAAGTATTTTTAACAACAGTTTCCGTCGTGCGGCAGTATACGCTTTTTGACATGGCCGATAGAGCAAAGATATGTGAATTCGATTCAAACTGGTAAACAGGCGCTGTCTCGCAAGTCTCAAACGGAGAGTTTCAATGCCATCTAGATTCCGGCTAGCAATTGCTCAATCCAATCCAACTGTCGGGGCATTAAATTCGAACGCCGAAATAGCTCGACGCTGCCATCGCAAAGCGGCCGAGGCCAATGCAGACTTGGTCGTGTTGCCGGAGCTTTTCATATCTGGCTACCCTCCGCAGGATCTTGTCTTGAAGCCGGCTTTTACAAAGGATTGCATGCGGCACGTAAAGGCTCTTTCCGAGAGTTGCGTCGATGGACCGGCCATTGGCATCGGTGGCCCGCTGCTTAAAGATGCGCAGCTGTACAATGCGTATTTCGTGCTCGCGCAAGGAAGCGTCAAGGTCGAAATCCTTAAGCATCACCTGCCGAACCACGCGGTGTTCGACGAAGCGCGGCATTTCACGCCGGGAACTATTTCAGGACCATTTAAAATTGGCGAAACCAAGATCGGCACGCCGATTTGCGAGGATGCATGGCACGAAGACATATGCGAGTCGCTGGAAGAGTCCGGCGCCGACATACTGGTCGTTCCGAATGGTTCGCCCTATGCCCGGAACAGGGTCGAGCGCCGGCACTCGGTCATGGTTTCGCGCGTGGTGGAAACCGGACTGCCGCTCGCCTATGTCAACATGACGGGAGGCCAGGACGACCTCGTATTCGATGGCGGATCCTTCGTCCTGAATCCCGGCGGAGTTTTGGCTCTGCAGATGCCGCAATTCGAGGAAGGCCTCGCCATCGTCGATTTTTTCGAAACGAGCGGCGGCTGGAAGGCAGAGCAGGGGGTGCTGGCCCCCCTGGGCGACGAACTCGGTCAGGACTATCGGGTAATGATCACAGCGTTGCGCGATTATCTGTCAAAAAATGGCTTCGGAAAAGTTCTACTCGGGCTTTCGGGCGGCGTCGACAGCGCGCTGGTAGCGACTTTGGCATCGGACGCGCTCGGCTCGGACAATGTCCGCTGCGTACTGCTGCCGTCGGAATTCACTTCGGCGAAGTCAAAGAACGACGCGACGGCGGTTGCGCGCAACCTAGGGTGCCGCTTGGACGAGATTCCGATAAATGGACCCAACAGCGCGGTGCTCGAGGCTTTGGAGCCTCTTTTCGGCGGCCTGCCCGAAAACGTGGCGGAGGAGAATGTGCAGTCGAGGCTGCGGGCGGTTTTGCTCATGGCGCTGTCGAACAAATTCGGTGAAGTTCTGCTGACGACGGGAAACAAATCGGAGGCTGCGGTTGGATATGCCACGATTTACGGCGACATGGCCGGAGGGTACAACCCGATCAAGGATTTGTACAAGACGCGCGTATACGCAATTTGCAACTGGCGGAATTCCAACCATAGGCAATGGATGCGGGGGCCGGAAGGCGAAGTCATCCCCCGAAGCGTAATTGAAAAACCGCCGACCGCCGAACTGCGCGCCAACCAGAAGGATTCGGACAATCTTCCCGAGTACGAAATTCTGGATGGCATTCTCGAATTGCTTATCGACGGAGATAAATCGGTAGACGAGGTTGCAGACCGAGGCTACGACCGGGAAACCGTAAAAAAGGTAGAACAACTTATCTATTGTTCCGAATATAAGCGATTCCAGTCGGCGCCCGGAGCGCGCCTGACCGGTAGAGCTCTTTGGCTGGACAGGCGCTATCCTATCGTCAATCGTTGGCGGGACGAGGAAAACGGATTGCAGGAGCGGCGGAAATAGTCGGCTGGCACGAGTTTTGGTGCGGAAGCAACGCGCCCAACCTAACAAGAGAGGTAATTCAAAGGCGCGTGGACAGCGCAGTGGCGTCGTTGATGCTTTTCAAGGACCAGTGCCGACGGGAAAGTGGCAAGCGTAGTCGAGGGGATGCCGCGCTCGACTCCCTCGGATGCGGCCCAACGGTCGCATTGCAGTTCTCTAGACAGCGGGATGCCCGGCGACTCGGAATCGTGATAGCTTCCTGGAATTCGGCTTTCTAGGGAGACGTGAACATTGCGGAGAGCAACTGCATTTAGCGGCTTGATCGGCCTAGCGTCGGAGGGCTTGGCAAATCGAGGCTTTGCGCCGGAGCTGCATTTCGACGGGCCAAGTGGCCATTTGCGGCCCGGATTTTACCCGTTTGAAGAATTTGGAACTCTGTACCTAAGCAAAAAGGGCTGCGGGACTCGATGTACCGGGCAGCGACATGCGAGAACGGCGTTTGAAGACGCAATCGGAGGCTGCACAAACCAATGCGAATTTCGGGATCGGACTTGAGGGCCTTGAGAGTGTTCGATGCGCTGGCGAGGCATGGAGGATTCTCGGCCGCGCAGTCGGAACTCAATATCAGCCAGCCAACGATATCCAATCACTTAACGGCGCTTGAGCTGCGCCTAGGCGTCAAGCTGTGCCAGCGCGGTCGCCAGGGGTTCCGGCTGACCGAAAAGGGAGAGATGGTGTATGCGGCGACGCAGAGATTGCTGCAATCGCACGACGATTTCTCGACCGAAGTCGGCGCGCTTCGCGGGCGCCTCGCGGGCAAGCTGAAGATCGGACTTGTGGACTGCGTCGCCACGGACCCTAATTCGCGCTTGCAAGAAGTGATGGATTTATTCCAGGCGAAGCCCAACGACGTCACTTTGCAGTTGCACCAGGAATTTCCCCAAGTCCTTCAGAGGATGGTGCTTGAGAGCGAGCTGCATCTCGCGATCGGCAGTTTTCCGATTAAGGCGCAGGGACTCAGTTACACGCCTCTCTACGAAGAAACCCATGGACTTTTCTGCGGAAGAGGCCATCGTCTTTTCGCGGTTCCCGATGACGAAATCGAGATCGGGAGCCTGAAAGACGAGCCGGTTGTCATTCGCGGTTACTGGCGCAACGAGTACCGGCGAAACCTAGGTTTCAACAGGGTTGCGGCAATCGTGTACCAGATTGAACCGCAGTTGATCGCAATCCTGAGCGGCCGCTATATTGGCTTCCTTCCGCTGCACTATGCCGCGAAATGGGTGGATGACGGCCAGCTGAGACGCCTCCGCGCAGATGAAATCCAGTACAGTTGCGTGTTCGACCTCATTCGGCGAAGAGGCCAGCGCCCCACGCAAGTCGTCGATTCATTCGTCCGAAACCTGCGAACGGTTTACGGATTGTAGAGCAAGTCGGACCGGGAAATTCCCGTCGGCACGCGCTCCAGATTCGCTTGCCCGAAACTCGAACCGACAGGCGCCGAATTGCTCGACGGCAAGAGTGCGGGCAGCTTCCATCGCCGGAAATTCCCGTGCCGCAAGCTAGGGACGGCCAATTCCAGAATCCGGAAAGTCGAATTTCGCCGAAGTCCTCGGGCGTTTCCAATCAGAAAGGCCGCGGCCAAGCGCACTCAGCTTGAATTTGCCCGCGACACCGAACGCGAGGCGGCGATTCCCTTTGCTGGCGTTCGGTTTTCCGCCCGGAGCAGCCAAGCTACGCAGCCACTGCGATCGCGGCGAACAAATTTTCCCTTTCCGCGCAATGAACGGCAATTCACATTTGGGTTCTTCAATGCATGTTTTGCATGCATGTTATTCTAATCAATCATGATCTCCGCTAGATTGATTGCCGACCTGCAGGGATCAATTCGGCACCGGGCAATCAAGACTTGCCGGATTCCGCGTCGGTTCCTGCGCAATTGAAGTCAGCGTCGACGCGCGGATTGATTCCGGTATACGTTGCCGCCGCGTTTCTGCCAGGAAGGAATTAGAATGAACAAAGTAAAAAAGGCTTCGAGCCAACTCACCAGACGATCCGTGTTAAAAGCCTCCGCCGGTATCGCGGGAGCGGCAGCTCTGCAGGCTCCTTTCGTAGCCCGCGCCCAATCGTCCGAATCGCTGAAGGTCGGCACCTACGGCGGCTACTTCCAGGACTCGTTCGACGCGCACGTCTACCCCGATTTTACAAAGGACACGGGAATTGAGATCGAATCAATTGGCGAGCCCACAGGCGAAGCCTGGCTTGTTCAACTCGAGACGGCAGCCAGAGCCGGGCAAGCGCCGGCCGACGTCTCGATGATGGCGCAGGTTCCGCGTTTGAAGGGCCAGAACAGCCGCCTTTGGGCCCCGCTCGACGAGGCGGCGATTCCGAACTCGCGAAATCTTCCCGATCATTTCGCGCACCGCTACGAGGACGGCTCCATCTCCGGGATCGGAGCTGTTTCCTGGTACATCACGCTCGTCACCAACACCGACACCTACCCGGAAGCGCCAGAAAGCTGGAAGGTTCTTTGGGATCCCGCCAACGAAGACAGCTTAGGTCTACTTGCTCTCGTGACCAATTCGTTCCTCCTCGAGATCACGTCGACCACATGGTTCGGCGGGACCGGAATTCTGGATGCCGAGGACGGAATCCTGCAAGTCATGGACAAGCTGGCCGAGGTAAGGCCAAACGTCCGTCTTTGGTACCGCGATGAAGGCCAGTTCCAGCAAGCGCTCGAGACCGGCGAGATTCCCATGGGGCAGTACTACCATGATGTCACGGGGCTGGCGGCGGCCGATGGCCAGCCAGTCCGGTCGACATTCCCGGTTGAAGGCGGAGTGCTGGATTCAGGATCATGGAGCGTCTCGAAAGCGTCGGAGCGCATCGAAGAAGCGCATGTCTTCATCGACTACATGTGCCAGCCATCGATTCAGTCCAAGCTTTCCCGCTTTGTCGGAACTGCTCCGACAATTCGGAGGGAGTTGACAGATTTGACCGACGAGGAGTTCGATTCCGTCGCGAGCGATATTCCTCCGATTTTGCCTCGCTACGACATCTACAACGCGCGCGGAGATTGGCTTAATCAAAAGTGGTCCGAACTGATCGTCGGTTGATTCCCGCGCATTGATTCAGGTCGCGGCGGCAGCGATGCGATTCACGTGCCGGGAACCTGCGGCGTGAGCGGCCTCAGCATCCGGAGCCTGTCCAAAGTTTTCGGCGGTTTAACCGCGGTAGACGACGTTGATCTGGAAATCCCGGGAGGCAAGTTAATCTGCCTTCTGGGACCGTCCGGATGCGGAAAAACAACGCTCCTCCGTCTCATCGCCGGACTCGAAGAACCGACAGACGGACGGATTCTAGTCGACGGGCAAGACCAGTCCGGGATTCCTGCGCACAAGCGCGACTTTGGCATGGTGTTTCAGTCTCTTGCGCTGTTCCCCCACTTGTCCGTGGCTGAGAATATTGCCTATCCGCTCAAAATAAGGGGAGTCGAGCGCGCGGACTGCGAGTCTCGCGTCCAGGAATTGCTTCGACTCGTAAAGCTGCCGGATGCGCCTCGGCGCCGGATCCACCAATTGTCCGGCGGGCAGCGACAGCGCGTGGCAATTGCTCGGGCGCTAGCGATCGACCCCTCCCTGTTTCTCCTGGACGAGCCCTTGTCTGCGCTCGACGCGAATCTTCGCGAGCACATGCAGATAGAGCTCAGCCAGCTCCAGAAGACCCTCGGCATTACTACGATAGTCGTAACTCACGATCAGCGCGAAGCCATGACCATGGCCGACATTGTCGTCGTAATGGATAGGGGACGAGTGCTCCAAGCGGCTAGGCCGATCGAGGTCTATCGCAAGCCGGCAAATTCCTTCGTGGCGGGCTTCATCGGCAGCAGCAACCTAATTCGCTGTCGAAGAGTCGCCGCCGATGCCGTTGAGGCGTTTGGCCGAACGATACCGGTTCCATTCGGAAATGGGGTTTCGTCCGCAGGCGTCGGCGATGCCATGCTTTCCATTCGGCCGGAGGATGTTGTCGTCAGGCCCGACCTGGAAAAAGCCGAATTTAGAGGCTCGGTCGAGTTCGTTCGCGATCTAGGATCCAGCGTCGAAATCCATTTGTCCGTGCAGGGAGTTACGCTTCTATCGGCGTCTTCGCCCAGGGATAGACCGAACGTTTCCGTCGGACAGACGGTCGGCATCTTACTGCACACCGACCGAGCGGCGATCACGGCTCCATGAACCCCAGGCGCGAACCCGCTCTCTGGCCGCTCGCCCTGTTTCCTTGCGCGGCCCTAACCGTGTTTTTCGTTTTTCCGTTCGCCATCATGCTTGCGGTCAGTTTTCACAGGCGGGTGGAAGGCGGATTTTTCGAACCGGCTTTCGAATTGTCCAACTACCTAAGGTTTCTGACGCCGTTCTTCGGAAAAATACTGGCGACATCTATCGGCCTTGCCGCAACAGCCGCGATCATTGTCGTTGTCGCGGCGTTCCCGTTCTCCTACATATTGAGTCGCATGCGCCGCCGGGCGCAGTCGGTTATTCTGGTGTTCATCCTTTCCGTACTGTCGCTTTCCGAGGTTATCATCGGCTTTGCCTGGTCGACTCTTCTTTCGCGAACCGCCGGGGTGGGGAACCTGTTTCACTGGATCGGCCTCGTTGAAACTCCTAGAGCCTACACGCCGGGGCTGGTTTCGCTTCTACTGGGACTTGTCTATCTCGGATTCCCCTACGCGGTCCTCGTAATCTACCCGGCGGTTTCGCGGCTTGACCGCGAACTGCCGGAAGCGGCCCGCATGTCAGGGGCTTCGCCCCTTCGCGCGTTCGCAAGCGTGACTCTTCCGATCATGCGGCGGTCCATTACTGGAGCGTTGATCCTCGTGTTCGTGTTTACACTCGGCGCCTACCTGCTGCCGCAGGTTCTCGGAAGGCCGCGGCACTGGACCCTTCCGGTGCATATTACCGATCAGGCCATTTTCCAGTCCAATATCCCGTTCGCCGCGGCCATGGCGATGTTCCTGCTTCTCGTTTCGCTCGCGCTTGTTGGCCTGTCGCTGATCGTTGGGAACGAAAGGCAAGGAGCGTCGACGTGACCCTCTTGCTGCAACGAGGTTTCATTGGTGCGGTTCTGGTTTTTCTGGTGGCTCCGCTCTTCGTAGTTGCCGGAGTTTCCGTAAACCGGCCTAAGCGCCTTCTGTTTCCGCCTGACGGCTTTTCCCTGAAGTGGTACATTGAACTCTTTGTCCAAAACGAATGGGCGAACGCGCTAACGAACTCGGTGATCATTGCCATGCTGGCCGGACTTTTGGCCGTCGCGGTGGCGCTGCCGCTCGCACTCTTCATCTGGTCGCGAGGCGGTTTGCTCGCGCGCGCCTTGTTCGGCCTTGGCATCGCGCCCTTCATGCTGCCGCCGGTCGTGTCCGCGCTCGGATTCCTGGTGTTCTGGATCTCGGTAGGCCTCTACGGAAATATACTCGCGACGATAGTCTCGCATGCCATATTCCTTACGGCGCTTCCGCTTGTTGCAATTTCGCTGGGTCTGGAAGAGGTCGAGCGTCCCCTGATCGAAGCCGCGAGAACGATGGGCGCCGATCGGCGAACAGTGTTCCGAACCGTCGTATTCCCCTTGATTCGGCCCTATGTGATTTCCGGATTCGTCTTTGCGGTCGTCCTCAGCCTGAACGAATACATCATTGCCTATATGGTTGCCGGGTTCACGGCGGAAACGCTGCCTATCAGGATTTTCAACTCGCTTCGCTACGGTTACACTCCGATAATGGCCGCAGTCGCGGTATTATTCGTCCTGACTGCTGCTGTCGTCTTTGGCGCAGTCGCGTTCCTCGGCGATCTTCCCCGGCTATTTGGGGCCCACAGGAGCGAAGAACCTTGAACAGTTCCGAATGCTCGCTCACCCTCGGCATCTGGCAGGATACGTGCGTACCCGGCGATGTTGCCGCAAACCTCGCGGCGGTTTCCGGCGCTGCCGCGACCGCAGCGGGGAGAGGCGTGGAACTGCTCGTGTTTCCCGAGTGCTTTCTGACCGGATATTTCAATTCGGGAGGAGCGGAGGCGGTAGCCCGCAAGGTCGACAAGAACGTGATCAACTCGCTTCATGGCATTGCCAAAACAAACGCAATTGCGCTGCTGGTCGGGCTGTACGAACTAAGGCCTTCCGGCGTACATAACGCGGCGCTTTTGATTGGAGCAAACGGGGAACCGCTCGCAACCTACAGGAAACGCGCTCTCTACGGCGAGTGGGAGCGGACAGAGTTCATGCCGGGCAAGGCCCCCGTTTTAGTTGAGTACAGGGGCATCAGGATTGCCGTGCTGATTTGCTTCGATCTTGAGTTTCCCGAGCTTGCAAGGGAGTGCGCAAGAAATGGCGCCGACCTAATCGCAGTCCCGACCGCTTTGATGGAACCATTCGGTTGCGTCGCCAGGCACCTGGTGCCGACGCGCGCGTTCGAAAATCAAGTTTACGTTGCGTATGCCAACCGGACCGGACGGGAGAGCGGCATACGATATCATGGCCATAGCTCGATCTGCGGCCCCGATGGCAACCGACTGGTTTCGGCAAAAGATTCCGGACCGGAACTGCTTGTTGCGACCGTGGCCAGCTCGACCGTAGCCGTCGCTCGCAGGGGCTGCTGCCATGTGGCGGAAGCGGCGAGACTAGGACTATACTAGGTTTGCAACGATTTTCGGCAATACGCGCACGGAATTTTCCGTATTCCGGAAATCGCGGTCGACTTTTCATTTTGAATATTCAGTAGGAACGCAAGGGTCGAAAGATCTAGAGTGAATTGTATCAATTGTTAGGGCGAAGTTCCGGAGCTTCGGCGGCGCAACTCTCGGCGAATTTTCTTTTTCGCGGTCGGTCGCCAACGCGGTAAAGGCGAGTAAAATCGCTTTGAGCGGATCCCGGGGTTTCCAGATTGCCGAGAAGTCAACTTGCGCTCTTCAAATTCGCGGCGATGCGGACGCGTTTCGATCTCATGCAGATAAAACTCTTTGATGGATGCGCGGGCGAGAACGGCGCAAGCGTCGCTGTCCGAGCCGAACGCAAGACCCCCTTTTGACTCTCGCGTAGCTGGGAACTGGATGCCCGCCCGTTATTTCGCTTCGGACTCTTCCCCGAATGCACCGGTAACGCACTCGACGCGCCGACATGGGTTTGGCGAAGTTTGCACCTCCACCATTTAGCCGAATTACGGGATAACTGCGATTGCCCGTGGCACGAGGAGGAGGTGAAAAGACTCAACGCTCGGCCGCGATGTCGTTGAGCAGCGATTTATCGTGGTCGATAACAAGTCGCACGAGGTCTCGCAGTAAATCGGCGAAATCCTCTATCCGGACGAGCCCACTTTCGACATTTTTGTCTGCCGCCGAGGCGAGGAATCTGCGCACTCGCAATTGATTCGCGCTATGCACAGCAACAACCAAACCCGAGCGAGTACTAAAGCCGACAAGAAGGTTCCGCAGGGTCGCGTCTTGTTGGCGAAGTTCGCCGCTAGCGTTCTCCAATCTCTCCGACCGCCATTGAACCGATGCGACTCGGGGGAAAGCGAAGCATTTCCCAACTTGGCTACGACTTCGCTTAGAATTCGAAATCGGCAGGCGAAAAACAAGTGGATCAAGAGGTGGACAAGAGAAGTATCCGGCGGGGACGAGCGCGACCTGATGCTCCGATTCCTCTGCAGATGGCGCATTGTTAAGCCGGCGGCGCCGGTTCCGCTGATCTACGGAATTATCTACTCGTTAGTAGCTGCAATCCAAGTCCAATATCCATACGACTCCGACACGATTGAGCCAATGAAGTTCTTTCTGTGGCTGCCGCCATTCGAATCCTATCCAACCAAAGTCGGCGGGAACGAAGTGTACTCTAAAGAGCAAAAATTGTACGACGCACGCCATTTGCATTTCGATCTGGACCGCCTCGCCCACTACCTCCGAGCAACGCCAGCCAAGTGCCGGCTATTATCCCGGAATCCGGTGCAGTTGGCATTTTGCGCACCGACTTTGAAGACAAGCACATCCAATTCTAATGCGTGCGTCTCATCATGCGGCGCATCGGCGTTCCAGCGGCTACAACGGAGGAAATCCTGCGCCCGGCAGAGGCGGAAAATGCTTGCCTTCTCGGACACTATTCAACCGGTCTATCGAGAAATCACAAATAGAAATCCTTCAGGAAATGCTTCGCCACTTTTGTCAAGCTCGCGATGGTAGAGCACAGGATCATTACGTTTCGCAAGCGATCACAACGCATTCTCCCAAAATCGAAGATACAAGGACCAGGCTGCGGTACGCATCAATCCGTGTCCGCAATGTCAATTAATACGCGGTAGAATCGCAACTCCGGGCAATGTGTAGATGCAATACTATTATGCGATCGTATTGAAATTGAAGAATATCCGGATAGTGTCGGCTTGAATGTCCGTTGGCGTGACACCACCTTTTTTCTAGCGACGCATTAGACATCGGAGGCGCATTATGAAGAGGCGCTTGTTCATCGCGGCCCTATCCCTGGGTCTTACTATTCCCTTGGTCGGAACACAGGCCCATCACGGCTGGTCGTGGACGACCGGCGGCAACATCGATCTGACCGGTATTATCAAGTCAGTCCGCCTAGGCAATCCCCATGGAATCCTGAAGATCGACGTGGAAGGCGAGGAGTGGACGGCCGAGGTCGGTCAGCCTTGGCGTAATAAACGCGCCGGCCTCAAGGACGGCGATCTGGCCGTAGGGGTCGAGATCCGGGTGATCGGCGAGCCGGCTGCCGATCTGTCGGAAAGACTGATCAAGGTTGAAAGGCTTTTTCTCGGGGAACGCGAGTTCATCCTTTATCCCAGTCGCGATTGAGACCATTGGAGGCCCTGTTCTCAGCGCTCGAGGGCACTGAGCTTGCGCAAACTCTGCGGGGTTCCCGCTGGGTCTATGCCGGTGTCAACGCCACGCACATCTTTGCAATCGGGTTGCTGATCGGGTCCGTCGTCCCGCTCAATCTGCGGCTTCTAGGGGCATGGCGCGGAATTTCTCGCGAAGCGGTGGTACGGGTGCTCGCGCCCGTTGCGGCGACCGGGCTGGCCCTTGCCCTTTTGTCGGGGTCTCTGCTTTTTTTGGTCCGGGCGAGTGAATACAGCGGCATCGGATTCCTGCGGGTCAAACTCGCCCTAATCACTGTCGGAGTTCTGTCTACGCTCGTTCTATGTCGTTCCCACGGATTCCTGCTAAAGGATGCCCCCCGCGCGCGCCTTGTCGGTCACGCCGTTCTCTCAATGGTTTGCTGGACGGGTGCGCTCATCTGCGGGCGATTAATCGCGTTTGCGGGCGATTGAATCCAATTCGGTTTGTTAAAGTGTCTTTGTTCCGTGCATGGAAGAATATTGCGACCACACTTGCAGAGCGAGAGCTTATTTTCGAGGTCTCCGTTCGCCGGTCTCTTGACGGTCGAAACAAAAGCGTGGTTGACCCCTGGCGGGCACCTGCGAGTAACAGATTCGAACTGCAGCCTCGAAATCGGAATAATTGGCCCGGGAGATTCTGAATTTGCGAAATTCGCGGACTATGGCGAATTCGTCGAAACCCTGCCAAGCAGCCCCTCGCGCGCCGCAGCCTGCCACGCCCCGCATTGCACGGCATGACAAATTCGCACGAGTCTTCGAGAAACCGGAACGTCAAAGTTCGGTCCCGACTGCCTAATCACATTCTTAAGCGAAACGAATATCTTCTCCGCTACCGGCGTGCCCAATGAATTCCTTTCTATACAGATTGGATTATTTGGAAACGCGTATCCGGGTACTGGATTCTGGAATGGAAGGGAGCGCGGGCATTCAAGGCCGGTTTAGCAGGTGAGTTCAAGCTCCTTCGTCGAAAGCGGCGGCATCAGAGGGCGTCGCGGTTTCGCTCGGCCCCAACAATGGTTCGCTGCGCGCTTCTGCAGTCGGAATTTATTTTGAGCCAATATGCATTGACGCGACGGCGGTCGAGCGATCTCGGATGCGGGATTGACGAGATCCCGATTCATGGCCCTAGGCACGCGGTTCTGGTGGCTCTGGATCTACGTTTCCGCGGCTAGTCCGAAAACGAGGTGGTTGAGGATTAGATTTGGAGTCCGCAGGCGGAACCGAAAATAGCTCGGATGAAAATAATCGGCAAAGTCTTCCTGACTGCATGGTGCAAATCAGAGGTTGCTGTAGGATACAGCGTGATTTTCGTCGACATGGTTGACGGGTTTGAACCGATCCATTGTCTTTCGGGAGATCTGTTAACGCCGTTCGCAAAGGTGAAGAGAACCGACATGGGACTGCAGCAGAGGTATTGCGCTGCCGCTACGCATGCGGCCCGGCAATACGAGATTGCTTCGGCGACGGGTATCTCGCGGGGAACGGTTCACGGCGTGCCGAGCAAAACCTTGGCGGCCGACGTTTTCCGGCCGCTTCCCGAGGCGATGGACGAGGCCGGGCTCCGCGAGCTGGCGCGTCCGGCGGCCGGGGCCGGTCGAAATCTTCGTGCGATTGCTCGCCATCTCGCGCCTGATCATCGATATGGCGATCGCCAATCGGACCGTGCGCATGTGTAATTCGAGCAACCAGGCCGTTCTGGCCTATTTCGGGGACCGCCTGTACCAGTTGGCGGCCGACAATCTGAAGTCCGGCGTCAGCAAGTGGCACACGGAGGTCCCGGCGCTCAACCCGACCTTCGCCGACTTCGCCCGCCATTGCGGGATGGCGGTGATGCCGGCCATACCGGGGCGGACTCGCGACATGGACCCGGTGGGAACGCCGTCAAGACTGCGCGGAGCCGGGTCTTGCTGCCGCTGCGCAAGGTTGCGTTCATTAGCCTCGGCGACATGAACGAAGCCTTGCTCGACGGGGTCGCGAAGCTCAACGAGGCGAAGACGGCGAACCGACGCATAAGCCGCCGCGAGCTGGTCGAGAACGAACCCGGCCAACTTGATCGCTGCGCCGGGGGAAGGCGCATAGGCAGATAGAGCCTCCCTTATTCATTCTATGAGATCAGGAATTTTGCCCGTCGAGCGCGCACGCGACCTTCGCCGACGCTGCGGACGAAACCGTAAGGGCGGCCTCTCGGCTTCTTGACCTACGGCCTGTGTAACGCGCGACACCCGATAGAAGCGGCCGGAGGATCCGGGGAATACCGGGCTGGAGGCCGATGCGAGCTTGTACATCGGGAAGAATGCCGGGCGCCGGTACGCGGAGACGGAGGCCTTCGAGGCGGCGACGCCACCCGACCTCGAGGTCGAAGTCACGAAATTCGACGACGGCAAGCCGAGCCGCTACGCGGAGCTGCGTGTCTTGGAGATGCGGCGGGTCGCCTCCCGCGACTTTGGATACAGGGTCGAGATTCTCGATAAACGGTCGCCAGGCGGGCCGCGTCCGGCCGAGGAGTGCGCCGCGCTCCCGGACCTCCGAACGCAGGAAGTCGTGGATCGTGGCGCGAAGAGGGCGGTCAGCCTGAGATTCGGTTCCTCGAGGTCCGCGAGACCTTCGCCGGCTTCCCGGAAGCAGGCGATGGCAAGGTTGTAGGCGCATCGCCGCTGGAGGACCATCTCGCGCAGTAGCTTTGGGCTCTTCGGGTAAGGCCTGATCGTTCTCGCGCCTTTGACCAGAGCACTTGTCGTGGAGGGCGTTGCAAAAGGAAGCGATATACGCAACGAGGAAGCGGACGTCGATCTGCTCGGAATTATCGTCCTCTCCCGGAGGCTCGATGCTAACTCCCGAAAGTTCGATGACGTGCTTGGCGAGTGGGTGGCTTGAGCGGGCGATGCGGCCCGATTTGGCAGCCGCCGCATGGACTGCCTCTTCGCGCAATGCTCTTTCCAGCCGGGCGAATAAGGCTCGTTTCTTGAAATTGAATCCGGAGCCGGCTTCGCGGACAATTCGTCCTAAGGGTTAGCGGGTGCGCAGAAGCCGTTCCCGGGCGTCAAGGGAGGAGTGCTGCCTCGCGCTGGAGACGCGGGCGTCGAGGCTCGTGTCGGGTTCGACGGGAATCCAGATCCTGCAATGTCCGCAGGGCGTCCGCTCAAATCGTCGATAGCCCTCCCTCGATCCAGCATCGTATGGTTTGCGTCGCGACTTTCTCGCGTTCCCACGTGCGGGCCGTCATCATCGACAAGTCGCAACCCACCGCAATCCACGCAACGATCGCGAGGTGTTCAAACCCTCAATTTTGCGCTTGCCGCTTGATCATGAGGCGGTCGACGCCCTGCGCGCGCCTAACCGTTCGATACCATTGGCCGGGCATGCGCTATCGTATCGTCAACTGGCGGCGAAAGTAGAAAATGAGTCAAGCAAATCGTCGAAACCCGGAGATGCGCCCGAAATCATTCCCACCACTTGTCAATTCTTGCAATATCGTCGTCGGACCAGCCGAAGTGGTGAGCGATTTCGTGAACAATGATATGAGTGACGAGTTCGCCGAGCCTTACGTTTCCGCGCTCGACCCATTCGTCGAGTATCGGTCGGCGGAAAAGCCAAACGGAATCGGGGGCCAGCGGTTGCTCGGAAATAGATTTTTCGGTTAGCGGGACGCCTTCGTAGTATCCGGTCAGTTCGAAGCCGTCGCTGAGTCCAACGCTTTCAAGTATGTCTTCGGAAGGGAAGTCCAAAACGCAGATCCGAAGTAGGCGTGCCTGCTGCAAAAACATTCCCGGCAGGCCTTCAAGTGCGTCCTGGGCCAGGCGCTCGATGTCTTCTATGCTTGGCGCATTGCGGTTCGTCCAACCTTCCGCCATATGGTGCCACTCCGTAATACCGCCGTGTATATGGACAAAATGCGTTGCCTTTGAAAGAGGCGCGAAGCTCGAGGAGAAACAAAATGACGATAGCGCGATTCGCGCCTTCGCCCACTGGCGACCTGCACGTTGGGAATCTGCGGACAGCGCTCCTGAATTGGCTGATGGCGAGGAAGGCGGGCGGTACGTTCATCCTTCGAATTGACGATACCGACCGGGAGCGGTCGAAGGAAGAATACGTCGATTCGATTCGAATCGATCTCGAGTGGCTTGGACTCGAATGGGACCGGATCGAGCGACAGTCGCTGCGACTGGACCGCTACGAGGAAGCCGCGCGGAATCTGCGCGAAACCGGCCGCCTTTACGAGTGCTTCGAAACGCCGGTGGAGCTTTCCCTAAAGCGCAAAATGCAGCTCGGCAGAGGCAAGCCCCCGGTTTACGATCGGTCTTCCCTAAATCTGCCGGAGGAAGAAAAAGCGGCAATGCGCTCGGACCGCGCAAGCTATTGGCGGTTTTTGCTCGATCGCAGAGCGATAAAGTGGAGAGATCTTATTTTCGGCGAGGTATCAATCGACGCGGCAAGCGTTTCAGATCCGGTTCTAATACGCGCTGACGGCGCGTTTCTTTATACGCTGGCATCCGTTGTGGATGATCTCGACATGAATGTCTCGATCGTTGTACGCGGATCGGATCACTTGACCAATACTGCTACTCAGGTGCAGATCATGAAGGATCTTGGCGGAGAACCGCCGTCTTTTGCGCATCATTCGCTGTTGACAGGCCCCGGAGGAGAGCCTTTTTCCAAACGAACGGGCGACTTGTCTCTGAAGGAATTGAGATCGGCCGGCATGGAGCCGATGGCGATTCTCTCTCTGCTTGCCACCACCGGATCGTCGGTGGCGACGAGTCTGTTCTCTAGTCTGGACGAACTCCTGGATGTCTTTAGCATCGGTTCTTTCGGGACTGCGCCGACAAAATTCGATCCCGGCGCGATTTCGCGCCTTACCGCCAGGCATCTTTCGCATCTTCCCTACCTATCCGTTTCGGGCAAAATCCGGGCATTGGGCGTTCCTGACGGCGATGCGGAGGCCTTTTGGCTTGCCACCAGGGAAAATATCGATGTCCTAAACGATTTATCCGACTGGTGGAGAATTTGCTCGGACGGAGCGAACGCCGCTGTCGAGGATGGCGACCGAGAGTTCGTAAGCGAGGCTCTGGATATGCTTCCCGCCCCGCCGTTCAATTCCGAAACTTGGCAAAATTGGACCTCCGAGGTGTCCCGGCGAACAGGCAGGAAGGGAAAGCGGCTGTTCATGCCGCTTCGAATGGCCTTGACCGGAAGGACTCGCGGTCCGGAAATGGCCAGCCTCATGCCGTTGATGAAGCGAATTTGTCGGTAAATCGCTAGGCGAACGAGGGACTGCAAGATTCCCGAATGACGAAATAGTTCTGGCGGTAGCCGGAAAGTTTGTCTCGCGTAGAGCGCACGCGCGACCGAGGCCGCAAAGCGCGTCGGCGCCATTGCGTTTCAGGAATAGCCTAACGCCGCCGCGAGCCGGCGCATATTCCTCATAAGGCGGTTCGTGAGATCGTTCCGTGCCGATGACTGTCGAAACTGATCCGTCGCGATCTCGGCATCTTTGCCAAACCAGGCCGCTCAAGATGAAAAACGCTTGCAGCGGCCATTACCGCGCTAGCTGTGCCAAGAACGCCTCAACGGCTTTGGTCCTATAGGGCGACGAAGCGCGATGTCGACGGATAAACCGGTAAGATCGCCGACTTGACCGGAGGCGATTGAGGACTTGCGCGAATACGCGATGTTGAAGCCGGTTGGGTCTTGCGCTTGTCCCCGAATAACCCCGGCGGCGTAGCCGAGGAAAGAGGCGAACTCGACGAAGCGGCTGTGATCCGGGCCTTGTTCCGATCGCTGCCGCCAGAGCGAGGGAAGCTCAGGCAATTTGCTGCCTTGCGGCGCGTCGAATTGCCGGGCGTTGAACGCCGCGGAATTCCCGATCCAAAATCTTCGTTGGCGTCTATATCGAAAGCCAAGCTTGAATTCCTCGCCTGCGTGGTGTAGCTGTTGAATAGGGATCGGGAGACACGGTTTGCGGACCGGGCCGACGGAGCAACAGCCCCGGAAACTCTCAGGCAAAAGGACCGTTCCCTGTTAGACCTCTGGAGAGCGGCGCAAATGGCGCCCGCCGACGGGTAGAATATCTCAGGCTCAAGGACAGAGGGGGCACTGGATGCGCATTCCGTGGGAATGCGCTTGGAAAGTGCGCCCGCGCATAGCTATGCGGGCACCGATTCGAGGGTGCGATGGAGCCAGGAAAGACTACGGAGCTATTCCAGTTCCATTTGAGGCACGGAGGAAAAATCGTTGAATTCGCCGGCTATCGGCTTCCCGTAAACTATCGGCCCGGGATTTTAAATGAACATCTGACGACAAGAATTTTTTCAGGGCTTTTCGACGTCAGCCACATGGGACAATTCCTGATCAGGCCGCGAAACTGCAATATGAACGAAGTCGCCTTGTCGCTTGAAAGCACTTTGCCGTCAGACTTGGTATCTCTTCCCGTAGGACGACAGCGCTATAGCGTCCTGACAAGCGACGCGGGCGGTATCATCGACGACCTGATTATTACGCGGAAAAGAGAATCATTCTTGCTGGTCGCGAATGCCGCTCGGAAGGATGCCGTATCCGATCACCTGAATTCTTCTCTTCAAGATTCGTGCATAGTGGAACCGGTCGAAAATAGGTCGCTAATCGCATTGCAGGGACCGGGCGCCGAGGCTGCAATCGGCCGGATCGCGCCGGGTGCGCCGAAGCTGCGATTTATGGAAGCGTGCGAAATGAGCATCGCCGGGATTGAATGCTGGATTTCCAGATCCGGGTATACCGGCGAAGACGGCTTCGAGCTTTCCCTTCCGGCCGGCGCGGTCGAAGACTTGGCGGAAAGACTGCTCGACGATGGAGGCGTATTGCCCGTAGGCCTTGGAGCGAGAGATTCACTGCGGCTTGAAGCGGGACTGTGCTTGTACGGAAGCGATATTTGCCTGGAGACTAGTCCGGTTGAAGCCGGACTGAAGTGGACAATCGCGAAGTCGAGAAGGCGCGACGGTATCCGGAGCGGCGGATTTCCGGGATCTGAACGAATTCTCGAGGAATTGGAAAGCGGACCTGCGAGAATACGCGTCGGCATAAGGCCTGAAGGCCCCGTGCCGATGCGCCGCGGAACAAAGCTATTTGGCGATTCGTCCTGCGAGATTCCCATCGGTTCGGTGACATCGGGAGGATTCGGGCCTTCGCTGAACGGGCCCTTGTCAATGGGATACGTTTCCACGGCGTTCGCCGCCAAGGGAACGCTTATATTCGGTGCAGTGAGAAAAAGGCTTCTTCCCGCCAAGGTGGTTTCCTTGCCCTTCATCGAGACGCATTACAAAAAAAATTGAGAGGAAAAAATGAAATACACGGAAGATCATGAATGGCTGCGCGCGGAAGGCAACGAAATCGTCATTGGAATCACGCAGCATGCTGCCGAACAGCTTGGAGATGTCGTATTCGTAGAGTTGCCCGAAGTCGGTGATACCGCTGCCAAGGGCGACGAGCTGGCGACTATAGAAAGCGTGAAAGCCGCAGCCGAAATCAATGCGCCCTTTGACATCGAAGTCGTCGCAGTCAACGAAAAACTCGCGGAAAACCCGGAACTCGTGAACGAAGACCCGCTCGGAGAAGCCTGGTTTGTCAGGGTAAGGGTCGACGATACCTCCGTTGTCGACGACTATCTTGAAGAGGAATCCTATCGCGAGCTCGTGGAATAGGCGGAGGCGGACTAGATCATGGATTTCAAACCTTCCGAATACAAACCCGACGATTTCGCCGGACTCCGGCATATCGGCCCGTCGCCGCGCGAAATTGAGGAAATGCTCGAAGTCGTCGGAACCGAAAGCGTCGACAGCCTCGTGCGCGAGGCCTTGCCGGAAGGAGTGTCGGCCGAACGCGAACTGGATATTGGCGAGCCTCTGACCGAAAGGCAAGTGCTCGACCGGTTGCGGCAAACCGCGGACAAAAACAAAATCTGCGCGTCTCTTATCGGGATGGGGTACTACGGTACTGAGACTCCGCCGGCGATTCTGCGAAACGTACTTGAAAATCCGGCATGGTACACCGCGTATACGCCCTATCAGCCTGAAATAAGTCAGGGCCGCTTGGAAATTCTGCTAAATTTCCAGACGATGGTTTGCGACCTGACAGGACTGGATGCCGCAAACGCGTCGCTTCTCGACGAAGCGACCGCCTGCGGCGAGGCTGTGACCATGGCGCGAAGAATTTCCAAATCGAAATGCAATGCATTTTTCGTCGATAGGAATTGCCATCCGCAAAACATAGCGGTCATGCGGACGCGCGCGGAACCGCTCGGAATCGACTTGGTTGTCGGCGATCCCGAAACCGACGCGGTAGAAAATTCCTATTTCGGGGCTGTATTTCAATATCCGGGAACGCATGGAATTGCGCGCGATTTCACGAGCATAATCGGCGCGCTGAAAAAATCCGGGGCCGTGACTGCCGTTGCGACCGATTTGCTCGCGCTAACTCTCCTAAAAGAACCCGGCGAAATGGGCGCCGACATCGCCGTAGGGTCTACGCAGAGGTTCGGAATGCCGCTCGGAATGGGGGGACCGCATGCCGCTTTCATGTCTTGCCGGCAAAAGTACATCCGCGAATTGCCAGGCAGAATCGTCGGCGTTTCCCTTGATGCGCGAGGTCGTCGGGCGTATCGCCTGGCGCTGCAGACCAGAGAGCAGCATATCAGGCGCGAAAAGGCTAAATCGAACATTTGCACCGCGCAGGTTTTGCCGGCTGTAATCGCTGCGTTCTATGCCATATTTCATGGACCGCGAGGACTGCGGGCAATCGCCGAGCGCGTACATTTCGCTGCCGCGGACCTTTCGGATTCGCTCGCGGAAGCCGGCTACTCGATCGAACCGGACTCGTTTTTCGACACGTTTACCGTCGACGCCGGATCTCAGCGCGACAGTATCGTGCGCCGGCTGGCCGAAGCAGGAATCAATGTTCGCGTTGAATCGAAATCGAAAATAGGAATTTCCGTGGATGAAATCACGAGCGCGGACACGCTGTCTGGCGTTTGCGCCGCCTTCGGAGCGAAGTTTTCGATCGGACATGGCCGGTCTCGGCCCGCGTTCAGCGAATCGTTGCAGCGCACGTCGCAGTTTCTCGCACATCCCGTCTTTCATATGAATCGATCGGAATCGGAAATGGTTCGCTACATGAGGCGCTTGGCCGACCGCGACCTCGCCCTCGACAGGACCATGATTCCCCTGGGCTCCTGCACGATGAAGCTTAACTCGGCGACGGAAATGATACCGATAACCTGGCCGGAATTCGGAAATATCCATCCGTTTGCACCGAGCGATCAGACGGAAGGCTATCGGGAGCTGTTCGACGACTTGTCGTCAAAGCTCTGCAGAATTACCGGATTCGACGCGATATCGTTTCAACCCAATTCGGGAGCGCAAGGCGAGTTCGCGGGCTTGATGACGATACGAGCCTTCCACCGCTCAAAGGACGGCAGTGACCGAAGGATCTGTCTCATACCGTCTTCGGCGCACGGTACGAACGCCGCCTCCGCAAACATGGCGGGCATGGACGTGGTCGAGGTGCGCTCAACCGACTACGGAAAAATCGATCTTGAAGATTTTCGTAGCAAGGCGCGCGACGCGGGACGCGATCTTGCCGCGACGATGGTGACCTATCCCTCGACCTACGGCGTTTTCGAGGACACGATTACGGAAGTCGCCGGAATCACGCACGAATTCGGCGGCCAGGTCTATCTCGACGGCGCAAATCTGAATGCGCTTGTAGGCATCGCCAAATTGGCGGAACTTGGAGCCGACGTCTCTCATTTGAACTTGCACAAGACATTTTGCATACCGCACGGCGGCGGTGGCCCGGGAATGGGGCCGATCGGCGTAAAAGCCCATCTCAAGCCGTATTTGCCCGGCGACCCATTGGATTCCGGTGCCGGCGGAGCGGTGTCGGCCGCCATGAACGGGTCGCCCTCGATTCTCCCGGTTTCTTGGGCGTACATTCTGTTGATGGGAAACGAACTGTCGCAGGCGACTAAATTGGCGATACTGAACGCCAACTATATTGCGGCGAGACTCGGCAGGAAATTTCCTATCCAGTTCGTCGGAAGCAACGGCCGCGTGGCGCACGAGTGCATTATCGATCTGCGGCCGTTTGCGAAGAAAGCGAACGCAAGCAACGAAGATGTCGCCAAACGGCTAATCGACAGCGGGTTTCACCCGCCCACCATGAGCTGGCCGGTTCCCGGGACGCTCATGATCGAGCCGACGGAATCGGAACCGAAGGCCGAACTCGACCGGTTCTGCGACGCAATGCTTGCGATTCGAGAAGAAATCGACGCCATTGAAAACGGAAGGTTGGACGAAATCGACAATCCTCTAAAAAATAGCCCGCATACGGTTGAAGATATCGTAGAGGACTGGACGCGCGGCTATAGTCGCGAGGCGGGAGTATTCCCGCCGGGAGCGCGAAGGGGCGATAAGTACTGGCCGCCGGTCAACCGCATCGACAACGTTTACGGCGACAGAAATATACAGCTGGTTCGTCCAATGGGCAATTAGGCTCCGGCTTGGCGATAGGTGGCCTGCCGCGCCCGAGTTCGGGCTGGCAGCGATCTGCCGGTCAGAACCGGGCCCGCCCGATTGAGTTGGTCGCGCCGGTTGCCTCCGAAACGCCTACGCATTCGGTTCGAATTCTACCGGGCGCTATTCGGCCCGAAGAGGAGCGGCCATTTCTTCGCATTCGCGTAGACCCGAAAATTCTTGCGCTCTTGTCGTCGAGACAATTCGTCTAATTGCTTCGTGCCTATCGCTACGCTTGGCGGTTGCGAAGTGGAAAGTTCATTTCTTCGCCGAGTCCCTTTCGTTGCCGCCGGTCGAAAAACGACGCGGATTCTTTTGATTGATCGGTTCGATTTCACCTGCCAGGCCCGTGGCGGTTCGGAAATTCCGAGCCGACCGACCCGTCATTTGGAGAATCTGTGGAATAAATTTATTTTTCGGGCGGCGGCGGCGCGGCCCGAATCCATTCCTAATCTATTGCTAGGCGTGTCCGTAATTTCCGGCGACGAACGAACTCGCGACTTTGTTCGCGATTTCAGCCGCGTCCGCCAAATCGCATTCTTTAATCAATTCGGCGCAAAGCGTCCCCGCAAAGACATCTCCCGCACCGTGCGCGTTCTTCGCGTTGACCGGTATTCCCTTTATCGAAAAACTGCCTGAACGATCGGAGCGAACCGCGACGCCTTCGGCCCCCGCCGTAACGATCACGGTCGAAAAATATTCCCCGAGCGTGTCCAACGACCTGAATGCATCGCCAAGCGACTTGACGGGCTGTCCGGTAAACTGTTGCGCTTCGAGCGCGTTAAAGATTGCGATATCTACGAATTCGGCCAACTCTTCAGACATTTCGCCTGACGGCGATACATTCATTACAACGCTCAATCCCCGTCCGCACGCCTCCTCTGCAAGGCATTGATTCAACGTTGCGTCGAATTCATTCTGCAACACTAGGATACCTGCGTTCGACCAAAGGCTTGGTTCGTAAGCTTTCTCAAGCGGTATAATCGAATTGACTCCGGTTGCCGTCACGGCGCCGTAGTCGCCCTTGCCGTTTGAAATTGCGACGCTCACGCCGGTTGGACCCTGCAAGTTCAGGACAAAGTCATCGTCGATTCGGGCATCGGAAATCGTTTTTCGCAGCATGCCGCTGAACGAATCATCGCCAACTGCCGAAAGCAAGCGAACTTTCGCGCCGTGATTCGCGGCTGCCAGCGCTTGATTCCCGCCCTTTCCTCCGAATTTTGGGAACCAACCCTTTGCGGGCAGGGTCTCTCCAAGCTCAGGCAAACGAGAGGATTCGATGAAGATATCGTAGTGGATGCTGCCTGCGCATACGATCCAACGATTATTCAGTTCTTTTGTTTCATTGGTCAAAGTATAGTTGCTCCGCGCCGATGCGATAAAAAAAATCTCAACTTCTGTTCTCGATCAAGGCGAAGCTGATCCGGCGACGTTACATTCTTTTTTGCATAATGGCTAGGAATTGATTGAGTTCTTGAGTTCTGCCATTTTCCCGCCGGCGCCGAACCGCGCGCTTCGCTAAAATCTGCATCGAGCAAGCATCTTGCAATCAAGTTTCGCAGGCGGGAAATTCGGATAGTTCCGCCGGTCCGTGCCGGAACTAGGGAATGAGAAACCTATATTCTCGCTTGCTGGCCAAGTTTTCAAATGGAGCACTCCGCCCGTTGTCGGTCGACAGTGAACGCATTCGCGGACTTGCGAAATCCGAATCGGGCGATTTCAATTGGCCAAGGCGGAATCGCTCTAAGGAACCCCGAAAGCGGGGCTGCGCCGATCATGGGCATCAGCCGAGGAGGACGTTATGGCTGCCGCCGGGATTTCCCAAAGGAAATTCGTACCGATAGACCCTTCTTCCGTTAACTTATACGGTTTTTAGATTGGCTCAGGCAATTCCGTTCGCGAAAAATTCGTAAAGTTTCGCGCGCGAAATAGCGCTCCTGCCAAGGCGTGACGACAATTGGAGCCGCCGCGCAAACCAATATCCCGGATTCCTACGCGCCCAGCCACACCCCTACGTTTTCGGCGAAGCTGTCGACAACCGGCTGAAGCTCTGCGGAAGCCCCTTCGTCCACTGAATTCAACAGGACGGCGACCGGAGCCACAACCATGACGGCGAGTATTCCTCCGATTCCGTCGAGCACTTCGTCTTTGTCTCCGTCGTGCGCGACAATCGACGTCGTCGCGATGACTTCGCCCGTTTCGGAATCTGAAACCGCTACGCTGCCCGTCAATTCGCTGACCCCGCCAATCGTTTCGTCGCCAAGCCTCGCAACGCGCAGCTTTTCCAAGACTACTGAAATTGAAGCCGGTCGAGTTCCGGCCGGCGATTCGGCAACCTGCAATTCTATGGCTTGCGCCAGCATTCCGGCCACCAGCGGAGGATCCTGCATTAGTTCCTCTTCATCTTGCGGCTGCAAAGAGCGCAACTCGATGCCTTCGCTTACATCCACGGATATTTCCGAAATATAATAATCTGCAATTTCTTCCTGAGCACGTCCATTCTCGAAGCTGCACCCGGAAATCGCGAGCATCATCGATGAAAAGACCGCCGGAATTAAAAATCTGATTTGCATTTTGAATCTCCCTCCGTCCTGTTGAACAGCGCAACTTTCAACGAAATTCCGCAATGCATGAGGGCGTTTGATCTAAGTAGTCTCGACTCGATTTTATTTTGAGTTCGAGGAACGCATCACTAATTTGCTCCTCATTCACTACTTTTGCACGCAATCATACTACCCGCCGGTATCGGAGAATTCAAGGCTGCGAGAGGAGGCTCGCTAGTGCGATACGGATGCAATCCGCCAATCGGACGCGTCGGCAAATTTCAGCCGCTTCAGATCTGAACCGGCTCGGCCGATGCCTTTCGCGACTTGGCCAAGCGATAGAATTGCGAAGAAGCGTGGTTCGTTGAGCCGGTGGATTGGCACGCCGGAACGCGTGGACCGCAAGCGGCGCGAGTTCGAATAGCCATGATCCGGGGCGGAGGCCTAGCGGGCGACGCTCGCGGATCCGTAGGGTCTCGCAAAACGCTGGCTTGTCCAACGATCGCGGCAGCGATCTTTCCCGTGTATCGGACGCAACCCGAAACGCGCTTTCTTTTCCAAGTTGCTTTAGCGGCGGCATGGTTCGGATCGATCCTGATCGAGAAGGTTTTCGGCGCAGCCGGAACGGAAGACGCCCGTAAGGACTGCCGAGGATTCAGAAAACGCGCGGACGGAGACCGGGACCGGGCGGACTGCCGACGCGCCGCCGTCGCGCTCCGCGGATACGCTGCTCGCCGAACAGCCGGCGCTGACGCTCGGCACGGCGTCGCCGCGACGCAAGCCCGGTCGGCAGCTTCCGGATGACGGCGCGGCCCAGCCGAGGAGGACCAGAATTACCTTCCGCCTATTTGGCGTCGCCGCGGAACAGGATGTTTACATACGCATGACAGGTTGATTTCTCGAAATACTCGGAAATGCATGGCCGAAAGAAGATATTCCTCCAATGAAAATCCGCCTAGCGGTTCGGAACTGCAAGCCCGCTCGGCACCTCGCCGGGCACGCCGAGTCTCCCGGATACGGCTATCGGATCGGTCAAGCTGTTCAGGAACGCAGCCAAGGCTGCGATCTCGCCTTCCGACAGGCTCTGCGGCGCGAGTTCGACCGAGGCCGCGATCGCTCCGGTTTCAGCCGGATCGTCCATTATTCTCCAATCATTCACGGAGAGTTCGGGGAGAATCACCTGTCGGCGGTCGTAACGGTTGAGCCCATCGACCGGGTCGATGTGATGCCGAATGTATGATCGCAGATCGGCAAAAGCGCCCGCGTGGCCATATGGCGCGGTCAGAGCGACATTGCGCAGGGACGGCGTGCGGAACGCAAACCTGTCGGCAGGATTTCCCGTTACGCGGAAACGCCCTTCGTCGCGGGCGTGATGCTCAAACCGAGCTGCTTTTCCTGGACCCAATTGCGGATCTCCCATGGCATGGAATTCATGATCGGTCAGGAACGGGCCCGAGTGGCAGGAAGAACACCCGGCGCTGCCGAAAAAAAGTTCCATGCCGACTTTCTCGTCTGGCGACAGTTCCGCTTCGCCGCGCAAATGCGCGTCGAAGGGCGATGTGTCGGATCGAAACTCATGTGCAATAAAGGCGGCGATCGCATTGGAAATGTCTACGAAAGTTACGTCGTCGGCTCCGTCGATATGCCAGTAGACCCGCTTAAATCGTTCGGCATAGTCCCCGCTGCGGGCAACGTTTCGGGCAATGCGGTCCCAAGCGCCGCCTTCTTCCGTCAGAATGCCGAGCCGCACGATTTCGGCGATGCTGTTTTCACTGTAATGGCCGGCCATTTCGTCCGGACTAACCACGGGAAACATGGTTTGCGCCGCAAGGACCGACGCAAATCCTGACATCATGTCCCGATCCAGCGGGGTGCGAACCCCGTCCGGTTGAGAACCGCCCAGTTCGACCCGGCCGTCGTGAAACAATGACCGGAATTCAAACGCGCCGACATTCCACAGCCCGGGAGAATTTCGGGGAACGCGCCGTTCAGGAAGATTGGTCGGGTCTGCGATCCTGTCCGGCCCGATACCGACGCCCCCATCGCCCAAGCCAAGAGAAACGCCGTCCGAGGTTCCGAACGACGGGTGATGACAGCTCGCGCATGCGACCTTCCTGCTTCCGGACAGGATCGGGTCGTAAAACAGCAACTGTCCCAATTCCGCCTCGGCAGGGTCAACGACCGGATACATAGAGTCAAGAACCGGGGACGGAAAATCACCGGCACCAGTACTTAGGTAAGGAAAAACAGCCAGAACAGCTGCCGCGGCGAACTTCTTAGGGAGATGCCCGGCTGCAGTCAGAACACGCTCCATGGTGTCGAGCCTTCAAGAAGTGAAACCCGCGTCAATGGGATTCACCTGACAATACGCTGTCAAAAAGGGGTTTGTCGACTGGCGGTCGCCACGCTGAGCTCTCCTCATTCATTGCCCTAGCAATCGGCTATGTAGGATGTGGCGGTCGGACGCAATGCCGGGGCGTCTCTCGAGGCGGGATTGTACGATTACAGGGAACCGACCGGGCCCGGCACTCTGCAATCGGTCATGCCGGCACCTCGGCGCCCGCAGTAAAACCGGACTCCGGATCGGGACAGGCCAAAATCCCGAATTACACTGGTAGGCTCAGTGCGCAAATGAAAAGCGCCACCGCTGCGGCGGTGGCGCCAGTTTCTGTCTCTCGCCAATCGGAGAGATTACTCGCAAACGGCGGGCGGGTTTTCGGTCACGCCGGCACAGACGCGCTCTTGGGTGGCCCATCCGATATCGATCGTTTTGTCGAGATTATTCCGGTCAATCCGGTCGACCGGGAGCAAGATGGCATCGAGTTCAACGCCCTGGGGTCCGCCGCTGAACATCCCCTTGCCTTCAACCTCTTCGCCACTCGCCAGGGACAGCGCAACAGTCGCTGCGGCCCGGCCGAGTTCATAGGCGTTCTTCCAGATCGTGAAAGTCTGCTGGCCGCGCGCGATGCGGTTCAGTGCGCCCGGGGCGCCGTCCTGTCCGGACATCGGCACCTCCAGCCCCTGTTCTGCGAGTGCTTCCGCAACACCGCTTGCCATGCCGTCATTCATCACCATTACGGCATCGACGTTGTTTTCGTTGGCGGTGAGGATTTGTTCAATTGTGTCCTTGGCAAGTTCCGGCCTCCAGCTGTCGACGAATTGTTCGCCGACCACGGTGATTTCACCGGAATCGTATTTCGGTTGCATGACCTCCTGGTAGGCGGCAAACATCTGGTGCGTATTCGGGTCGCCGTCGTCGCCTTTGATGATGGCATAGTTGCCGGCAGGAGCAACTTCCAGCATTCCTGCCGCCAACTGCTTGCCGACCGACCTTGCATCGAAGGAAACATAGAACGCGCCCGGCACCTCGATCAGCTGATCGTAGCCAACAACCGGAACGCCCTCGTCCAGCGCGCGCATGACAACAGGGCCAACAGCATCGGCCACGCCGGACATGACAATCAGCACGTCGGCACCTCGAGTAATCAGGTTTTCGATGTCGGCGACGGATTTCTCGGGCGAGAAATTCGCATCGGCAGAAATGTACTTGGCACCCGCCTCCTCGAGCACCGACTTGATGCCCGCCTCGTCGATCGCCCATCTCTCGTCGGCAAACTTATACCAGCTTACGCCGACCGTAACATCGGCCTGAGCCGATGTCGCAGCGACGCCGCCCGCAAGCGCAAGAGCAGACGAGAGAGCCACAAGGCCCTTAAATCTACTATTCCTCATTCTCTTTCTCCTTCGGAATATGAAAGTTTTCTCGAAAAGGCCGCCAGAGCCTCGACAAGAACACATGAAACTTGACACAGAAGCAAAGCGGTTTCAATCTTTTTGCGCAACTCGAATCGATTGACAGGGTTTTGGCTGAGGAGGCTGCATTGGAACATTCCGGCAAAGCGGACCGAAAGAGCTTCGGTGCCCGGTACCAGGCACTAGCGAACACGCTCCAGCTAGATACCCGCCTGATAGCGATGCTCGGGGCCGTAATCTGCATCTGGCTGTTCTTCGACGTTTTTTCGGGCGGTCTCTTCCTGTCTCCGCGAAATTTGTGGAATCTCTCCGTCCAGACCAGCGTGACTGCACTGCTGGCAACCGGCATGGTACTTATCATCGTGTCGCGAAACATCGATTTGTCGGTTGGTTCGCTGCTCGCCTTTCTGGGAATTCTGGGCGGGTTTGCCCAGACCGAGCTGCTTCCGCTCGAGGGAACTCACACCTGGTGGCTGTCCATACTGCTGATGGTTATCGTTGGCTGCCTGGCGGGAGCGCTCCAGGGATGGCTCATCGCCGCTTTCACCATTCCGGCGTTCGTCGTAACCCTTGGCGGATTGATGTTCTGGCGCGGAGCGGGCTGGCTGTTCACGCAGGGCCGTACGGTCACGCCGCTCGATACGACCTACAGCGATTACGGAAGCGGATTCATCGGCGAAACGTATAGCTGGATTGTCGGGGTGGTGGGATTTGTCTGCCTGGTAGCGATATCTTTCTGGAAACGCCGCCGGCGCATGTCGCTAGATTTCGAGGTCAAGCCGATTGCGGTTGAAGTTGCCATTCTCGCAATCAGCGCAGTACTGATTGCGGCCTTCGTCTGGACGATGAACTCCTATGACCTGCCGAGGAGCGAGATTGGCCGGGGAATTCCGGCTCCTGTTCTGATCACGATCATCGTCGTGTGCGTAATGATATACATCGCCAACATGACCCGTTTCGGCAGGTACATTTATGGATTTGGCGGCAATCCCGAAGCAGCCGAGTTGTCCGGCATCAACACCAGGCATGTTGTCATCTTGAGTTTCATGCTGATAGGCGGCCTGACTGCGATCGGTGCGGTGATCTCGACTGCGCGCCTCAACGCGGCGCCGCTGTCCATTGGGCAACTCCTTGAACTGCAAGTCATCGCCGCCGCGGTAATTGGAGGCACATCGCTTTCTGGCGGGATCGGAACGATACTGGGAGCGCTTATCGGAGCGGTGCTGATGCAGAGCCTTCAGAACGGCATGGTCCTGCTTGGCGTGCAGAGTGCTCCGCAGCAGATGATCATGGCGGGCGTGCTGATATTCGCGGTCTGGTTCGATGTCATCTACCAGAAACGTCGCCGATAGGGAGCAAGGTCATGGAACCCATCGTGGAAATGAAAAACGTCTACAAGCGCTTTGGCGGGATTCATGCCGTCGATGACATGAGCCTGGACATGTATCCTGGAGAGGTTGTCGGCCTGCTCGGCCACAACGGAGCCGGAAAGTCTACATTCATCAAGATGCTCTCGGGCGCATATTCCATGGATGCAGGCGAGATTTTCGTCGACAGAAAGCCGGCGCAGATTAGCAATCCGATCGATGCCAAGGATCTGGGAATCGAAACGATCTACCAGACCCTGGCCCTGGCCGACAATCTCGACACTGCCGCCAATATCTTCTTCGGTCGCGAGATTCTGACGCCTTGGCGCGCCCTTGACGAAGCGGCGATGGAGCACGCCGCGATTCAGGTTATGCGGCGCTTGAATCCCGCATTCAGCAAGTTTCATGACCCGGTTCGCAACCTTTCCGGCGGTCAGCGACAATCCGTCGCCATTGCCAGGGCTCTGCAGTTCAACGCCCGAATCATCATCATGGACGAGCCTACGGCCGCCCTCGGTCCCCAGGAAACCCAGATGGTCGCCGACCTGATCCGCGCATTGAAGCGCGAAGGCATCGCCCTCGTCATGATCTCGCACGATCTCCATGACGTATTTGACCTTTCGGACAGGATCTCGGTCATGAAGAACGGCCGCCATGTGTGGACGGGTTCGACCGAAGAGACCGACAAGGACGAAGTCCTGCAGATGATCATATTGGGCAAGCGACCTGACGGTTCCTACGCGCCGGGAATACTTGCCGACGAGAATGCGTAGGTGCATTGCTCTCATTTCACTTGCGACGGTTATCGCGATCCAGGGGACGGCGGAGCCGGCATTCACGAACCTGACTGGCCGCATTTCTCTGGATCACACCTATGACGGGGGCTGGGAGCACTTCGTGGGCGGCGGCCTCGCGCTGCTCGATTGCGATGCGGATGGTTTTCCCGACCTCTATGTCGCGGGCGGCGCAAACCCGGCAGCGCTGTTCCGAAACACGACGCGCCAGCCCGAATCTTCTCTCGCGTTCGAGGCTTCAGAAGATAGGGAACTGGCGCTCACCGGCGTCACGGGCGCCTACCCGCTGGACATTGACGGAGATGGAATTCTCGATCTCTTCGTTCTGAGGGTCGGGGGAAATGCGGTTTTCCGCGGATTTGGCGATTGCCGATTCCGGCGGGTTGAAGACTCGTGGGGAATCGACGCCGGCGATGCGTGGACGACGGCGTTCTCAGCCACCTGGGAACAGGGCGAGGATTGGCCTACATTGGCCGTCGGCAACTATGTCGATCGCGGTGATCCGGATGGTCCATTCGAAACATGCGACCTTCATCAACTGCTGAGGCCCGCGGAGCGCGGCTACCAACCGACCGAACCGATCGGGCCGGGCTACTGCGCTCTGTCAATGCTTTTCACGGATTGGAGCGGGAGCGGACGGCAGGATCTGTGGATCAGCAACGATCGACACTACTATGTCCGGGACGGGCGCGAGCAGTTGTTTCGAATCTCTCCCGCGCTGAGGGAATATTCGTTGAAGGACGGATGGCAGACCCAGAAACTGTGGGGGATGGGAATCGCATCCCGCGACATAACTGGTGACGCGCTTCCCGAGATTGCCGTGACGAGCATGGCCGACCAGAAGCTGTTTACTCGCGACGCGCGGGCCGGGAGCGCGGCGTTCAGGTCGATTGCCTACGAGAGGGGAACGACAGCGCACGTCCCGCATTTCGGCGACGAAGGCCGACCGAGCACGGGTTGGCACGTTCAGTTCGGCGATGTCGACAACGACGGGTTGGACGATCTTTTTATCGCGAAAGGCAACGTCAACCAGATGGCCGACGCGGCAATGCGCGATCCGGACAACCTGCTCATGCAGCTTCCCGACGGTAATTTTGTTGAAGTTGGCTTCGTTGCCGGCGTTGCATCGACCGAGCGCGGACGCGGCGGAGCGCTGGCGGACCTGAACCGTGACGGGTTGCTCGACCTCGTTGTCGTGCAGCGCCGGGCGGCGCTAGTCGTCTATGAGAATGAGAGTCTGGAAACCGGGAACTGGCTTAAAGTTCGCCTTCGACAGCAATCCGGAAACGTGAATGCCGTAGGAGCCAAAATCGAGATTGCAGCCGATAGCCTGAACAAGTTCCGCGAAATCCAGGTCGGAGGCGGGCACGCCGGTGGCCAGGCGGGATATGAACATTTCGGTCTCGGGCGGCGGGCAAGTGTCCGATTGCGGGTGATGTGGCCGGATGGCGCAACCAGCGAATGGATCGATTTGCCGGCAGGTCGGCACTACGTGATCTGGCGAGACGGCGTACGCTTGAAACCGGTCGAAGAGGCAACTGGCTTGGAATAGCCGGGCTAAATTCATTCGCTCTGTCCTGGTGCCAGGTTGCGGGTTCCGTCGTCTGCGTAACAGCGTGACCCGAACGGAATGGCGGCTGTCTTTCCATCGAAGTTCAGGTCGATTTCGGTAATCCAAGCCGGGGCGACGGAAATGCGCCATTGAAGGGGATGCGATTGAATGCATCGGCCCTGAAGATTTTCTGATGCAACCTGCTCTGTTTTTGATGTAATGTAGTTCGACTTTCTGAACTGAACGTGCAAATGGGAGGTGTTGAATGCTGGATCAAGAAGTCTCGCTTGAAGCCGTCTGGGTTCAAGACGGCGATTGCGACATCGCCGAATTCGCCCGCCATGCAGAGCGAGAAACCCTGCTCGAGCATTACCCGTCGGCAGCCGAAATCACCGGGAACCTTCCGGTATACGACGGCCGCGCGCTCGACAAGCTGTTTTCCGACGAAGACGACGCGCGCGCGGTAATGGCCGAGATGAACAGATCATTTCGGTCGGGTCCGGGAATCGTGGCGATCAAGGAAGGTTACGCCGACCTGTCGCTGATCGATGCAGTTACGGAACATCTGACGGCGATCATCGATGAAGAAGAGGCCGCCGGTACTGGAAGGGGAGACCACTTTGCCGCCGCGGGCGCAAACAGCCGAATGTGGAATGCGCATGAGAAACTCTGCATGCGAGCTCCGGAACTATACGTCCACTACAATTCCAGCGAGATCCTGCGCAGAGTTTGTGAATCATGGCTTGGCCCAGCCTATCAGATTACCACCCAGGTCAACGTCGTCCGACCGGGCGGCAAGGCGCAAACTGCCCATCGCGACTACCACATGGGCTTCCAATCGGCCGAGGTGCTGCAGGATTATCCGGCTTCTCAGCATTTGTTGTCGGCGGCATTGACGCTGCAGGGCGCCATCGCCCACTGCGACATGCCGGTCGAGTCCGGCCCCACCAAGATGCTGCCCTATTCGCAGAGCTATGCGGCAGGCTATGTTGCCGTTCTTCGTCCGGAATTCCGGGCCTATTTCGAGGAGCACTTCGTCCAGTTGCCACTCGAAAAGGGAGACTTGCTGTTCTTTAACCCGGCTACATTCCATGCCGCCGGGGACAACACCACAAGCGACATCCAACGGATTGCCAATCTGATGCAAATCGGTTCAGCCTATGGAAGGTCAACGGAGATTGTCGACCGCAGCCGCATCTCGAAGCAGGTTTATCCCTTGCTAGCGGAAATGAAGGCGTCCGGCGCCTTGTCGCACAGGCAAATTGACAATGTGGTCGCCGCGACCGCCGAGGGATACCCCTTTCCGGTCAATCTCGATCTGGACTCCCCCTTGTCGGGAATGGCGCCGCCGAGCCAGCAGGATATCATGCGGCAAGCGATTTCCGAGGGTTGGACGGCGGATGCGTTCGCCGCCGCGGTCAACGAGCAAGACGAACGCAAGCGCACTTTCTAGCATCGGGGCCATTTCGCCGCCGCGCCGAGCATCGGCGGGAACCGGCTGTCAATTCACCGGTTCGGTCTGCGACTGGAACCGTACTTCACGGAGAGCTGTATCCTGGCTTGCCGACACGGAACCGGCCCGCCGGCACTCGAATTTCGTCCAGCCGATGCACTGGGAATGGCGCCGGCCTTCGCGCCGCGGAAGCGCGGCTTCGATGGCTGGCGAACGGACTAAGCCCTGATGTCTCTGCCCGCTTCGGGGTCGTCATTGCCGACCGGCAAGGCCAGAATCTCGTTCCAGCACGCATCCGGAACAGTCAAATCGGCCCATTCCCGGGACTGCGAAATGCGCTCCGGTTTTGAAACGCCGACGATTGTAGAAGCTACGCGCGGGTCCCGTATGGAAAACTGAAGGGCGACGGCTCCGGTCGGAACGCCATGCCTGGCGCAAATCTCTTCTATCCGCCGAACGGGACTCATCGCTTCGTCGGTTACGACTTGGTAGGTAATCCTATTGGATCGGTGTGAACCCTTGGCAAATACTCCGCCAGCGTACGGGGCCGCGTTGAGAATCGCGATTCCCCGATCGTGCGCATCGCTGTACATCCGGTCGGCCGTGCGGTTCAAAAGCGTCCAGCGGTTGTGGTTGATCAATGCGTCGAACTCCCAGCGCGGGAGGAGTTCGGACATCAGCGGAACGCTCCCCATAGCGAGGCCCACGGCCGACGCCAAGCCCTCATCCTTCATCTTGAACAATTCATCCATTGCACCGCCCTTCCGGACAATCTCGTCGAGATCGGCGCAGTGTTCGGGGTCGTGCAGGTGGAGGATGTCTATTCGATCGACGCCCAGCTTTGTCAGGCTGATTTCCAGTGATCGCCGTGCGCGAGCGGCATCGAGATGTCTAGTTTCGAAGTCCCTGTCTATCTTGGTGGAAAGGATCGTATGCTCGGGGAACCCGCCCCGTTCCCGCACCACTTCGCCGATCAGTTCTTCGCTGAGGCCGTTCCCGTAATTTCGCGAAGTATCTATGAATGAATCCTGCTCGTCGAAAATCGCTCGAATCGTCGCGAGCGCTTCATCTATTGAAACTCCATGTCCGTAGGTCGAGGGAGCGTTGCCAAGCGGGGCCGTGCCAAAACAGAGTTCTGGAACCGGGAATGGAAGCCTGTTCGAAGTTGTCGCCATGTCCGTAATTGTCCTTGAATTCGAAAAATCAGTGAAGCGCGTTTACCCTAAGGGCTGCATCGCGCCATACGCAACACCCCTTCAACTGGCAATGCCGAATTGGAACGACCGAAAAATGGCTGCCCTTCGCCAGATTCTGATTTGAACGATACCGTTCTGTCCCCGGTTGCAGCTGCGGCATCGAAACCGGCAGCGGGAAACTTCAAAGCCAGCCAACCGTGACGTCGAGTCGTCCCGGCAAATGGGACACTAGGCGAATCCGCGAAAGCAACTCCGATTTCAAGCTTCCCGTCATCGTGAAATGTCCGGCTAACGCCACCGCGCCCGACTGCGCTCAGTGGAATCGCATTTGGGAATTGCCATGCGAACAGCATTGAATTCCGACTCCTGTCGAGGCAGTTCAAGGACGATTGAAAGCCAAAATTTTTAGAATTTCGACGTGCATGTACGCTCCTTCGAATGCAAGCATTGTCTTGGAAAGCGCCGAGCAGGGCGATCGGGTGCCAAATTGTAATCCGTTTCTCCATGCGGCGACTCACCGCGCTGCCGGCCGGTTTGGAGATTCGCGGAAAGGGTCCGATTCGATCGGTCGCACCGGCAGCCTTCGCTAAAATGCAAGTTTCGCCGGGCCCGCCCATTTAATTGACATTCCTTGCCTGTCCTTCGCCTGGCACATATCAACGACGCCGCTTTGTCAGGCTTCGGCCATTCGAGCGGCGGCCGAAACGGGACCGCCCGATAGTGCTCCTTCTTCGTTAACCGCATCGAAACTATGCTCGCCATCCGGCTGACCATAGCGACGCCAGCGAGCCCCCTAGGCCCGCACGCGATCGAAACGTACAACGCTTCGGCGCGGCGGATGGAGCGTTTGTTGTCTTCCGGATAGGCGATTCCGAACCGTTCTGCAGGAGTCCCGCGCTACCGCATGCGCAGCTTCAAGATTCTAAAGCCGAGCGGAGGCGTCCGGTGGAAACCGGCGATAACGTTCTGCATGTCGAGCGGAACGAGACCGTAACTTCTTTCGGCGCTCGGTCGCTAGGGGACGATATATCTCCGTCGTTTCGGCTTCCGCTACCGCCACGATAGGGTCTCCATCACCGCAGGTCCTCCGCCATGCCTTCGAAGATATAGTCACTCAGATAGAAGCGCTAGCCGAACAAGTTGCGTTCGACTTCGGTCAATGCGGTTTCCTCGCAGATGGCGCGCCTGCGTTGTCGTTTCGGCTTCGAACAAGCACAGCCCAAGGATGGCGGCCACCTCGAAGGCCTCTCCGATGGCGGATCCCATTTCGCATTTCTCGATGCGGAGCGCGAGGCCGCGCGAAATCCCGGCGCGCTCGGCGACATCGGCGTTCGTGATGACCCGTTCGATGCGCGCACTACGGATCATCAGCCTAAGAAGCTTTAAGGCTTCACGGGCATAGCTTCAGTTTTCGGGATTCGCTATCGCTCTTTCCAATAAATTGATCATAGGTAGAGACCATGCCTCACTAATAAAACATCCTCGCGGATTTCAAGCGGGTTGGAACGCTTGTGTTCCGTAAATGTATCTCGAATTAGTTTAAAGATACGTTAATGGAACAATAGTGTCGGTTTGAGCCCCCGCATATAGCCTGTGCGCCGGTTCAAATCCAAATAGGGCTTAGCGCAAAAGGACAACGAATCAGATGCGGCAGCGCCACTGCCGTCACCTCCGGAAGCGCGCCATCCTGGGCGATCTCTGATTGCGCGCGGATGCTCAAGGACGGTTGCGCTTCGCTAGAGGCGTCGAGGATTCCGGCGATCTTGCGGCGCGTCAGCTTCCTGCCGAAAATCGTCATGAATATTAGGGCTTCCAAGCGCAGATTCATCGCGATTCTCCCGTACGCGGATGGTACAACCCTTTAAGCCGGATTCTCGCTCTCGAGTTAACTCCATTTACCGTCCGCCCGGCGAATCCGAAAAGGCATTCTAGCTCAAAATGCCGCGAAAAAAATTTCGTGAAATCGCCATTGGCTATTGAAATTCCAACGGCTGACGAGGTGGCCAATTTCGCTGACGACGGCCCGATTGCGCAAGGCCTTCTCGAGGGGGGTAGGGGGTACTAGAACGCCTCCGTGCGCTTGGCAGACGAATAACCAATAGAGCATGCCGATATCCTCGAGGAGAGGGTTTCGGTGCCCGTCGTGTCGGAATGCCCACCTGCGAGGATGACGAAGCCGGCGAATCGGAATTTCCCTCATCAAGAGCGTTTGTAACGCCGCGGTTGATTCCCGCAATCCGGACTCCGGGAAGAAATTAATTCGAGGCGCCGTAAAATAAGGGCTGAATAAGTGATTTGCGCCTCGAGCGATTGCCCAAATGGATGTAGGCAAGTATTTTTTGCCGATTGACATTGTTCGCGATTTGAGGGAAATGGCGTACGAGGGGCCGTAGCTCAGTCGGGAGAGCGCGTCGTTCGCAATGACGAGGTCAGGGGTT
>JAPPFL010000035.1 GCA_028823855.1 Albidovulum sp. | reverse complement strand
TAAGTCCTTGATAAAAAAGGATTTATTAACAATGACTTATGATTCAAACTCTTAGCGCGCAAGACAATTCTCTATTCAACGAATCCGGCTGCTTGGGCAGATTTCTTTCATCGGCAATGTCCGCAGCCGACAAGATTCTTGCCTCGGGAGCCGAGGTTTCGCTCAGCATAAGGGCCAGGCGTTTGCCGACGCAGCAAGATGCTCCGCCAGGCACTCCGGCACGAGTAGACATAGATCGACAAGGCTCGTCAAGCGTACCGCTCAAGGGCGCAGGCGGCATCCAAACCGAAGATGCTTCTTCGGCGGAAGGCATTGGGGATTTGCCGGATTTGAATCCGGCCCCCGCCCCGCAAGGGACCGGGACTCAAAGCTTTCGCCGAGATCGACGAAACGAAATTCTCAGAACTGCGAATTTCGATTCGTCATTTGCCCGCTTCGGAAACTTTCCCGCGTTCCAGGCTTGATTTCCGAAGCTAATTGTAATCGCCCGATTTTTACCCGGGCCCTCAAAAGAGAGAATTTCAATGTACATAGTTTCGAAAATGATCCATCTGCTGTTGGTCGATCCGGCTTCCGGTCCAAAATGGGCCTGCGAGCCGATTTCGCAGCCCGCCGAGTTTGAAAAGCTGGCAAAGAAAATCAAGGCCAAATTCCCGCGCAGGGGCGTGGCTCTGCCGTTCATCGGCTCGTGCCCTCTGATCGTCGCGCCGCTAATTGTCGGCGATACTCCGGAACAGTGCCATGAACGCGATCGAAGCGAGCCCGAGAAGCCGGTCCAGGCGCTCGGAGTATGGCTCGATTGCAAATGCGTGCTAGCCCCGTTTCATGCGGAATGCATCAAGTGCGAACAGTTTAGATCAGCTACTTTTCCGGCCGATACGCGCATCAAACTTGTAACTTTTGTCCATGCGCAGTGCGGAGAATGCGACAAAGCGCCCGCAGCTCAATTGGAAGGGAATGGGAAATTGACCAGCGAAACTAGAACCGAACAGGAAGTCGCCATTGGCCTGCTTGGCCGATTTGCATGCTGCATCGGCACCTACGATACGTCCTTGTTCGCGACGAGGCCGGGTTGCCCTTGCCGCGAAATTTCCGACAGAGGCCCCGAATTCGGGAAAGAGATGCACTTGGAGGCATCCTTGTCATTCATGGAGCATCTGGTGAACACGAAGCAATTGAGATGCACGGCGAAAGAGGCTTTGGATTGGGTCCTCGCAGCCCGAGAAGATTCGCGCGAGTACCAACTCTACTCTTCGTACCTTACTCGCCAGCAATCCTCCGAGCTGATCAGGAAGTCGGAGTACTTCATCGAGAAAGGCACCTATGTCGCTACCCGGCCTTTCGGCACATGCGCTACTTCGAAAACCGTATTGGATGTCGTTTCCTCGGCGACGGGCATAGCAAAAGAGCGAATTCTCGGAAGCTCGCGCGAGGGAGACATCGTCTTCTGCCGGCATCTGGCGGCATACATTTTCCGCTGCACGAGCAGGCGTTCGTTCAAAAAAATCGCCGAATTGCTGAACCGCGACAACCATACTACGGCGCAAAACAGCTGCCTTAGAATTGAGGAATTCATGGACGAGCATCCGTTCCATCAAGCGTTCGTACGAATGCTGGTCGAGCGCGCCGACGAAATCGGCATTTTGCACGGCCGCGCCTACCGCATGTAGTTCTTCTGGCAGTTGATTTCAAAAATGCGAGAAACGAGGGCGATTTCGCGGCCAGCCGCGATATCGCCCTCGTTCGATGATCTGCAAGCGCTCCGCCCTAGATCCAGAAGCGCTTGTCCCCTACCGTCCATTGCCGACAATCGGCTAAAGTTGGATGGATAAGGCTATTCGGAAATACCTTTGAATCTCACGGAATGAGATGGTCGGCGAATGGCTGCCCGGGCCGATCTACTTTCACATTCCATAATTCTTCGACCCGGAATGCAATTTGCGCCGAAATCTCTCAGCGACGCCGCGACAACATAAATAGCGCTTGACCCAATCTTCCAGGCCGCAGATTTGACAAAGAGACCAAGAATTCCGAAGGCTTGATTTAACTATCGGAGGAGCGTCAAGGCAAAAAAACATGTGTTAGCGTCCACTTGCCGGCGATCGCGACATCGGAATTAGAAAATTGCGGATGGCCGAGATTCTCCATCGTCCTCAATCGTGTCATAAATTAGCAGCTCAAGAAATCAATTCAGACTCCCGCGCGGGTCTGATTCGTTCCTCGGGCCGCCCTTTTCGCATCCGCCCAGCATTCTCGGAAGTCGTCGAAAGTGCCGGTTTTGACGACGCAGCGCGGCGCCGGAAATCTTGCCGGCTCCCGCGATGCTCCTGGGCATCCGGGACTTCTACGGCGCCGCCTCGTTGTCGAACAGACCGACGTTGAACCCGGCCGCCGGCTGCCATCGCCCAGTACGGCCGCAAGGCGTAGTCCGGGAGCTTGCCGGAATTTCCGCGACATGGAAATTTGCTCCCATAGCATGATGCGGATCTTCGGGGCGGCATATCCCGTTTACGAAACAAGACGACAGAACCGAAACTAAAACACGCACCCCGAAAAGCTTGTTGCGGGTACTCGGTTGACGGGGAGCTGGCCGGTCCGGCTCGACCAGCTATTCCTCAATAGAGTTCCGTCAGCGCTTATTTGCCGCATTTCAGATACGCGGGAAAGTTGTCCACAGCATGTTCCGCCATCGACGCTTGATCCGCCCGAAGCAGGGTTTGGAATTTCGCGGATTCATCGTTTCGTGGAAACGCAATCGACTTCCAACTGGACAACGTCATGAACGCAGTTCTCGCAGCGGCGGCAATCGCAATTCTTCTGCTCCCACGGCCCGGGAATGCTGGATGGATCGAATCCGCGCTTGAGCCATCCTGCAGCAACTATTCTCGATCTCGCGTTGCCGCCGGGACCAGGCGGCAAATCGAATTTTCCGTTCGGCGGGCGGAAGCGTCGCTTCAGCCCCCAGAACCAGTGAGCGAACTTTCGTGCCTTGACAGATTGATGGATACGCGCATCGACCAATTCGCGCCGACGGGAAGCCTAAACAGCATTTTTTTCGACGCTTTGGACGGAATCGCAAATCTGCCCGGGCAAGCTGCGCAAAGGATTTGCTCGCTCGCGCAAGAAAGCTGGAATGAAGTTACTCGCCCTCTCGATGAATTCGGATTTGAAAGCGGCGATGCCATTCCGCCCGACTACATTTCCCGGTTCGGGCTCGCCAATTTTCCGAAACGGCACGGTTCCGGCGCATCGGTGAAAGACTATCGGCGGAACGACCAGGGCGCTGGCGATGCATCGGGCTTTAATTCGGGAGGTTCGAAGGCACTGAGCGGCGGAGCTTCGGCCGCGAACGGGTACGATCCCGCGGGCGGGAACGAGCTTGGCTACGGTTCTCGGACCGGCGAGTACTTTATGCCCGGCGACGGGAGTACGGGCAGCGCCAATACCGAGTCGACGCTGATCAACGAAATCTGGAAATCTCTTTACGGAGGCTAGAATAATATGGATCCTCGGCGCCCTGTCTGGTTTGCGATTCTCCTGGCCGCAGCATCAGCCTGCGCTTTGCTTTTGTTCCCGATTCGCGCAAGCGCGTTTTTCGGTCCGGTCGGCTGCGACTGCGCGACCGTTAGCCGCCTTCATAGCGGGACTCGCAGCCACGTAACCCGCCAGACCAGGGATGCCGCCAGCACGGTTGTAGAGGGCATCCGAAAACACTCAAGTCAGAACAGCCGCTATTTGGACAGGCAGGTCGAAGCGATGAAGCGAATTGCGGACGGGCAAGAGCAGAACGCAACCATGAGAATTCGCGACATTGTTCGAGCCGAGGCTGAAAGCGGCCGCTTCGACCCCAATCCCGACTACTGCCTGCTGTTCGACGCGTCCGAGGCGAATTCCAATTCAAGGAAGGATGCAAATCCGGGGTTGCAGGCGGCGGTTGAAGCTTCGACCTGGGCGTCCGGCGACAGGGACGTGATTCGAACTCACGGCACGAAACTTGCCGCCTGGCTTGCTCGGGAAAGACGGGAACTCGCCGACTCCGGCGGATCAGACGATGCTACGACCGACTGGGGCATGGTTTTCGATAGACCCACGGCGGACCTCGATGATCCCGATGTCAAAGCAAGCATCGCCAGGCTAGTTGCCAACACGGTCGAGCCCGAGCCGCGCCGCCCGCTGACCGACGCCGAACTGGAAACCCCCGGAGGCTTGGCGGAATCCCTGAAGCGGCAAGCTACTTCGGCGCGAAACAACGCGGCCATCGCCGCTCTCAAATCTGTGCTTTCGATTGCGGCGCCGAGAATTCCGTCCGAACATTTCAATACGATCGCGGCGCGGTCGCATTACGGAAAACCGATACCCGACCTGATAAGCGAACTTCAGCAACTCGATATACGAACGACTTCATATTTCGCTCCCAAGCCAGCCGCGCTGGACCAGAGGCAGGCGAAGACCGAGCGCGCGCTTCTGCAGGACGTCATCGACATCATGTCGCTAAATGCGCGCATAGGCTATCGTCGCCTGGAATTGGAGAACCGGAACACGGTGGTGCTAGCCGCTATCCTCGGCATGATGACCGACGGATCCACGTCGAACTTGCTTCCCGAATAGCCTGGCGCGGATATTCCTAAAATGCCGGCATGAACTGCGGTCGGGGATTCAAGGCGAAGTCGGTGCGAGCATTGCCCGCCATCGGCCCGATCTGGGACCGATCGGTTTGTTTGGAAGCGGAAGGAACTGCAAATTCAATTTCGGCGAATCTTCGCAGATATGAATCTCCAATCGGAAAATTTCTGCGAGGATTCCCAAGCGCAATTACCGGAGTCCGGGAGTTGATCATTTCAGTGCGCAATTAACGTGCGGTAGGGAAAGAAATTCAATTGCGATTCCCGTATAATCTTCGGCAACCATTCTCGTTCCGATTCGCAAGTTTTCGCGCCGTAGAACGAGTGTCCAAACGAAACGCGGCCTATTCCCGATGCATTGCATTTGTCGTCAGAGCAGGCCATCGAGTCGCTAGTCCCTTGACTTTAGCTCGGCAACCGCAGCCAAGCCGGTTTTCGCTAGCCCGGCAGCCTAGACGCTAGGGAGAGCCCTTGATAGACTCGAGTCCAAGGCGGAAATTCCGCGTTTGCGTGAAGTGCCCGCGTCGCCGCAACGAAGCTGGCGGCGTAAACTAGCGGTAGAAGGCCGCCACGGCCGGTTGCCGCCGAATTCTACGGAAAACAAGCCGGGTAGTCGGGTAATCTGCCCTAACAGCAAAAGGAGTTCATGATCTTGCGACCGTTAACTTGCCTGATGTCGCTGGCGATTCTTGCCGCGACGTTCGCGGGAACGCCGAATACGGCTACCGCTTCAGAATACAGAATCGATCCTGCGCATTCCTTCATACAGTTTCGCACCAAGCACGTTGGCATCAGCTGGCTCATCGGCAGGTTCAACCGCTTCGAAGGCCAAATGACATATGACCCCGACGCCGGGCAGGCGTACCAGTCAATCGAAATCACAATCGATGCCGCGAGCCTCGACACCAATCATTCGGAAAGAGACCGCCATCTTCGAAGTCCGCAATTCTTCAATGTCGACGAGCATCCCGAAGTGACTTTCGTCAGCACCGGCTATGAAGGCGATAAATCGGGAGGCGTGCTGTCGGGAGATTTGACCTTGCTGGACGTGACGAGAAACGTTTCATTCAACGTTTCAAAGATCGCCGAAGGAAACGACCCTTGGGGTGGCTACAGAGCCGGATTCGAAGGCGAATACGTTGTGACGCCTGCAGAATTCGGTATGAACTACAGACTCGGTCCGGGCGCCGAGACTGTCGAGGTTCAACTGTTTATCGAGGCCATTCGCCAATAGGGCGCCCATACCGGGAATAAATCGTTGACCAAGAATCGAGCGGCCGAATACGGGCGGGCGAGCAAGCTGTTGCATTGGATTCTGGCTATGTGCATGATCGCGCTAGTGTGGCTTGGCTGGTGGATGGTCGGTCTCGACTATTATCACGCATGGTCAATGAGAGCGCTGGAATTGCATCGCTCCATCGGAATGGCAGTCTTTGCGCTGGCGGCGGTATTCGCGATTTGGAAATTCATTTCGCCTTCGCCGGCGCTGCAAGCGGAACTTCGGCCCTGGGAGCGCGCTGCCGCCCGAGCGACCCATATTCTGCTTATCTGCGCCATGTTTGTCATTCCGGTTTCCGGATACCTTCTGTCGACCTCTTCCGGATCGGGATTCGAGATGTTCGGGCTAATTCAAATCCCGGCCGTAGCTGCCGTTACCGATCGAATGAGAGATGTCGCGGAATCCATCCATTATTTTACTTCCTACGGACTCTTGGCGCTTGTCGCGATTCATGCCGGAGCCGCGCTGAAGCATCAGTTCTTCGACGGGCACGGAACATTGAAGCGAATGCTTTGATTTCGGCTTCGCTTCCTTAGCATCGGCAAATCCAATGCGCATCCGCCGTATTGCGCGGCAGCAGGTTGTAGGTCTGAGAACTGCTGGCATCGCTACTTGCTGCCTACCGTGTCAAAAACATCTTACGTGCAATGCAATCAAGTCAATTGGTTCGAAGGATGTCGCAGCGGCGCGTTGACGGCGCTCCCGGGGGCACGACAGGCCAATTTTGAAGATCTGTCTAACGCTTTCATTCTCCTGTCGCCGGAGCATTCAGCTTCGTCTCAAGTTCCGCAATAACCTCGATGATAGCTTCAAATTCGGGGGCATCGCCGAAGATCATGCCCGACATGGCGCGATAGTCGCGCCGGAGGTCGTCGAGCATCCCAAATACGGGGCACACGGAGAATGTGGGCGGCGTTGCTGTCGCGAGATCGAAGGCCGGGCGACTAAAAAACATGCGTGCGCGCACCACGAAGTCGGCGCCCAGTTCGCGATCTTCCAGCGCCCTTCGCCCGGCATCCGAATCCCACAACCGGTATACGTCATAGTAGTGGCGCGACACCCGCTGGCCATGTCCCCTGAGTTCGCCACGATTTTCGAACCAGCGCCGAAGCCCATGCAGGTCGCAACCTTGTCCCAAATGGTCCGTTCCGCATCGACCGCGGCGACGTTGCCGACACGCAGGTCGGAGGCCAGAATATCATTATCCAGGTATGGCCGGATCTAGCGTTCCCTATTTGGATCGAAAGCCGACTTCGCGCCCGACTCGATCTTTACGTCATTGCCGATATGGACGTCCTCGGGCGCTGCCGTAGGGAAGCGCAAAAAAAGCGCCCGACCGTCTTGGGGGTCAGGTTAAATGCGAAGCTGTTCGGCGCCCAATCCATTGCGTTTCGCGGTTTCGCCGACGATCGCGGAAAGTTCCAGCAGACACCTGCCGTTGATTTATTCTTCGCAGGCCGCTTTGATCGCATCGAGCACTTTGCCACGTTTCTTTCCGCTTAATGCTTCTATTTCTTCGATTGAGGCGGCCTCTCCCAAATCGTCACGGAATACCGTGGCATCGATATCCTCCGAGAAGCGCTTTTTCAGCCCGAATCCTTTGGAGAGCGACGTACCGCCCTTGAATAGCAAGCGTGGCCGATCTGTTAATCCATTGAAGAGCGCATCAAGGGTCCAGCAAATCTAGAAGTCTTTTTCGACATACTTGGGCGTCGTTCCGAGGCGCTGGTCAGTTACCGTAAACAGGCCCAAACCGCGTCTCGTCATCTGCCGCGATGATCCGGTTGTATGCGGAATTCATCATGCGCCTGCCTGTTCATTTAACATCGGCCGCAACATGTTTTGCATCCAGGTCGGCAGCGACGACAAGCCCGCCGCCAGATCCGACCGGAGAGCTTGCCCGTATTCCTGATCGTGAAGAATTGCTTTCAGACGACTGACGAGAAGCGCGTCATCATCCAATCGACCCTTAGTGTCCCGTAGCCAATGCAGCGCCTGAACTATGCGCATGGCCGGCCTTCCAGACCAGTATAGCTTGCTTGCGGCCGTCGGCTTAAACGTGATCTCCAGCTGGCCGAGCGACACCGGCCCTAGCCTCGCATCGGAATGTACGACAATCTTCGCCGGTACCGCATTCGTGAGTCCGAGATCGTTAGCCGCCGTCATGCCATCGACAAGTACGCGAATCCGATCCCGTCGTGCGATGGCTTCAATGACTTGCCGCGGGTCGGGAGGATTGCTATTTCCGGTCAGACTGTTGAACGACGGCTTGTCGTAGAGCCCCCGATTGACCCGCCGCAATCTTCCGGCGCGCGTCAATCTCTGCAATGCCTTGTCCACCGCGTCGCGCCCGCCAAGATCGAGGAAATCCCGCGGCGTCCAGACTCCACTTTCCGCGCCGCTTTCGATGCGCATCAGGATCGCGGTTTTCAAGTCTGGTGCAGCGTCTGGCATGTCCGAAATTTGTAGCGCTATATCGGACAGATCGCAAGTCAATCGTCCGAAATCTGTATGCAAATTTCGGACAGCGGCATAGTGTCGGCGCAACTGCCGAGTACGATGCGGACCTAGCCGTCTTCGCCTTGGGCGCGATGCTGATCGACCGCGATCGGTTCCCGTCCGCTGCTCTGCAGGTGCAGTATTTCGAAAGAAGACAAATCGAGGAGATCTACACGATTTCGAAATCATTCATGGCGGTCGAGATCTTCCGCGCCCGCAGCGAGCGCGGCGCGGGGCAGGACCTCTACGCTTCCTTCAACCTGATCGCGACGCCTTGCTCTTCGCGGGCAGTACCGACGGTAACCGAAAAGAACGGAAGCGTGATTTAAAGCGCGGCGTCGACAGCAGGCGCGGCGATCTCGCGGACGTAGCTTGCGACGCGGGGATCGAGGCATTCGCTGAACATTCGGGGCTTTGCTCGGCTTGCACCTTCAACAAAAGGGTCGAATGCCCGGTAGCCAAGCGTGATGTCCGCATCCTCCGAGAACCGATCGATAACGCCGTAGACTATTGAGAGCGACGTGCCGCCCATGAAGGCAATAAGGGGGCAAGTCATGGAGGACGGCGTTTTGATAACCCAGCAGACCCGGATGTCCCTTTCCAGGATGACGGCCGAGTGCCCGGAGATGGCGACTGTCTCCGACGTCGCGTTGTGCCTGCCGCGATACCTAAGGGCGGAGAGCGCGGCTCCCGTCGCCTCGCCCGCGAATTGCAGCCGACGGCTGTTCGAGGTGCGAACGAACCTGACGGCAATACGTGCGACCTAGATCGCACGGGTCGAGACGCTGGCGTGTTACACGGGCGCGGTCGGCACCTGGGCGCTAAGCCTGAACCGGCGGGCGGCCTCGGCGCCGTGGATATGGACCGTCTCTCCATTTCGGCGCACGATGGCCTCGACCACATCGTGAATGTCAGGAAAGGCGGTGCCGACAAACCGGCTCGTTTTCGAGCGAACGAAGACGCCGAATCTCGCCCTCGCCGACGAGGCGGGACAGTATCCGGTCAACGGCACCGCGGGTGCATTGCTTCGCAATGCAAGCGCAGGTGAATGGATTGCCTCTCGGCAGCTTGCCAATTGCTGCTCGAACGGCCTTCGCGGTCGACATTGCGGCCTCTCCTTTGTCCGAAATTACAAGGACATTTCGGACAAGATTCGAGTAGCCGCGACGGGTCCCGAGACTATCAAAGCCTCAAAGTAAACTCCGGCGCGGATTCATGCAAATCGCAATGCCACGCGGATCGGACTTCGCCAAGTATCGTCGGATACGAATGGTTCATGGAGGTCGACCTCGTCAAGGACGCGGGGCCGCCGCCTCGGACCGCGCAGGCGCGCGAATTGTGCAAGTGCAAATGGGAGGTTCCGGAATACGCGCGCGGCTGCCATCCAGTCAGGGGCGCGTGCGCTGAATCTCGAAGGGCAAGGCGATTTGTCCGTCGGAACTTGGCGTTCCGATCAAGTGTCGACAATATAGAATCGGATAGTCGAAACGATCAGGGCCTATGTTGACAGGCGGACGGGACGGAATTGGATCGTCGCAAAATGGCAGCTTATGCCCGTCTCGGTGTCGGATATGAGCCGACCGCTGGCGTTCTGGACTACATGCGTACCAGTCCCATCGAGCGTACCGCCCTCGGAATCGGAATTCGGCTGGTCGATGCACAGGTCAACCCCGACAAAGGCCGGGCCGCGAACCACTCGAAGTATTGGGAATGGCCGACCTTGCCCGTCGCGCCGTCCCGGTTGTCGTCGACGGCGATGCGCAAGGCAATCTACACAGTTTCCGCAAGCGCGGTCGGCGTCGGAAAAGGCTGCGGAAGCCGCTCGAGCTGGCAAAATTCGATGCGAACGCGGGGAGCAACCAGCAAAGAGTAAGGAGAGGAAGGGCCTCGGCGCGCAAGTAAAGAACCGGGAACTGCCGACTTTGAAAGGCGGCCGGGGCGCGGCCATATAGCTTGGATCTTGACGAAATGTGACGTCGGCCCGGACGATGACTGCGCCGCAAATGCTACGAGACTCTTGGCGCAGAGCACAACGGCGGAGTCCTCATGGTCGATGGGTGAAGCTCGATTCCGGCTTTTACAAATGTAAGGATTGAAAAAAAGTAGGAATTCTTGGCAGATCAAGGCCGATTTACTACTTTCTCTGATTTAAAGTCGGAGAAGGTCGGAAATGCTGCATCTTGTTGGCGAGACCTTAGACAAGCACCGGGCTCAATACGGCACGGCGAACGGCAATCTCGTCCGGATCTTGCGAAGTAACTATGTCGGCGCAGAGGCCTACGCCGATGCTGTTCTGTTCGACCACGCGCTCCGAATCGTCGCCTATCTCTACCCGAATACCTATCTCTGCGGGGCGAGCGCGGAGAATCTCGCGCCTACTTCGGACGGGCACCTGTTCCTGAGCGGTCGGCGCAATGCGCGAACGCGGCTGCGCAGCCTAGAAATCGTGCAAACGCGAGCTCCCGACTCTCCTGAAACGGAGACCGCCCAAACCGCCGACCCGATGGGCGGCCTGAGCGTCCGGCGCTCGACGCTGCGTTTCCGCTACCTGGAATCCTTCCGGAGGCGCAGCGAAACCGGCGCGGCTATGCCGATCGAAATGCAAGCCGATATAGCCGCGCGTCTCGTCGAGGTTGCAGGTGGTGAGTGCGAGGCAATTATCGAGTGTTGGCGATTGGCCCAGGCCAACCGATGGCGGACTGAGGCGGAACGGGCCGAAGCATTCTTCGCTACGCCGCTGAGAGAGGCGCAGGCGCAGGGTTCGCCGCTTCATGTCGGTTGGCACGGCGAGAAGATCCGAGTTCTCCGTCATGATGGATCGGCCTGGCGCTGGAAGCCGACCGCCACTGAAGGCGCCGCTCCGGTTCGGTCCGGAGCACCGGGCCGCCTGCCGCCTTTCATCGAAAACCTGCTGCCGGAAGGCTGTCTCGAGCGGGTCTTGAAGCCGAGGTCGGATCGGGAACGCATATCCGCCGGTAAGCGCTGTATGTCGAACATCGTCGTTTCAGAGGACGAAGACGATCTCTAGGCTCTTCCTGCCGACGTGCTGGAGGGATGACTCGAAGCTTATACTAGCGAGGGGGCTTTCGCCGGCGGTTACGCCGGTCCCGCGCCAACTCTCTATGAAACGCTGGAAGACCGCAAAGCCCGATTATATGCGTCGCCGGCGACGCCGCGACTTTCGGGCGTTCAGATCAAGGCGCCGATGAATCTTTCGCATGACGGAATATTGCGGTCGGCCTTGGACCGGCGAGCCCTTACGCATACTCTCAAACCATCGCCAGGCGCCGGATTCGAGGACCTTCCTCGGGTCGAGGCTGCTTGTCTGGCGGCCGCTCGGGCGTGCGGGTTCGAGACGGCTGCTCACGCGATCGTCTCGATGCCGAACGACTTGCCCGACGCTTTACTGGTCGAACGCTTCGATATCCGGCAAGATCGAAACGATCGTCGAAAGATCGCCATGGAGGATATGGCGTCGGTTCGAGGCGTGCCGCCTTCAGGCAAATACGAGGGCTCCATCGAGCAGGCTGCGCGGGCGTTGCGAGGCGTTTCCAGCGACGCGGATGCGGATGTCGCCGCGTCGCTGGGACGAGCCGTTTTCGCCTGGCTCATTGCCGATGGCGATTTCCACTTGAAAAATATGGCCGTTCTTAGAGTTGTCCCCGATGGAGCGCGAAACTTCTCGTCCGTCCGGCTCGCTCCAACCTTCGATGCAGTGACGGCACGTGCTTTTCCAAGCTTCGAAGACAAGGATCTGGCGCTTTCGCTGGCGGGCAAGCGGAACCGGTTGTTGTCCAAGGATTTTTTTCGTGCAGGCAAAACGATGGGTATCAGCTCGCAAGAGGCTAGCGATTGCGTTGAGTCTCTTTGCAGCCGCCTGAGCGCATTCCTCGAAGAACGCGAGCCCGCCTCCGACCTCGTTGGCCGAGCCTTCGATATCTGGAAACGGAGAATTGAAACTACTGCCGGTTGACCTCTGTGGCGAGAGCGAGGCAGCGCTCCAAGCTTAGAGGCGGCTGTCCGCAGAGGGGGCGCAGGATTGGGCCCGCCGCGACCCGGTTGGTCGGGCTTTTCGTCGTCGGAATGTCCCGGACCGCCTTGGCCTTTAGTCGAAGGGACCGACTTCGTTAGCCGATTCGGGAGAAAGTTCCACTTGAATCCTGTGTCGCAAGTCGCAAATAGAATGGTTAAGGGTCATGGAGCAACTATTGAATTTGTGTCCCCCAAAAAAAATTCGCCGGATGGTGCCCAGGCGACGGGCTGAGATTAACCGATTTCGGCAACAAGTCCCTTGCCGGATATATTTTCGCAAGTTCCTCGATTATTCAAAAGATTGATGTTTCTGACAACAAAACTTATTGTGACCCCAGGGGACCCGCAAACATGACCTACGATGCGCGGCAGATTGCGAACTGGTTTGTCCGACGTGCAAATCAAGACGGTCGCGGCTTGTCGATCATGTCGTTGCTAAAATTTTCCTACATTGCGCAGGGGTGGCATCTTGAGATTTATGATCGGCCCCTATTCCACAACAGGATCGAAGCATGGCAGTATGGGCCGGTCATTTCTGACGTATATGCTGCATTCCGGAAACAGGGAATCAAACCAACCAAAATCTTGGAAAATTATTCGGGCGTATTGGATAGCGACTGCGAACGTTTCCTCGAACAGATATACAAAATTTACGGAGATATGCCGCCAATGCGGCTATCAAAGCTCACCCATGTTGCCGGAGGCCCTTGGGATTCATCCATAAAGTTCGGCGGGATTTATTCCGAAATTCCAAACGAGCTTATCAAGCGGCACTACGTTGAAAAGCGGGAAATCGCGAATGCCAGTTGACGTTTCCGATTTTGATCGGCAGGAGCCGCATGCAGATAATCGGGTTGACGATTTTGAGTTCAGGCGTTTGTCCGCAGAAACCGAGAGGATCGAAAACATCAATCGCGATGCCGTCCAAAGACGACGTCATCGTATATGGGCTTTGGTGATATGCATGGTGGTAATGGCCATCATGTTAGCATTGCTCACGATCGTAGTTCACGAGACACTTCTCGAAGGAATTAGGGATCACTCAGCGCATCTCCCTGCATCTTTCCTCTTAGCCGCCTACGTGTCTCCAATCACATCAATGACCGTGGTAACCGTCGCTTTTTTGCCAGGAGTATTTAGAGCATACAGAGACGGAGACGAGTCAAGAGCTGTCTCGGGAGTTGTGGAGAGTGCCAAGGCCGGCATCGGTGCGTAAGCAAATCTGGGGCAAACTGACCTAAATTTAAAAAAAATGCCACCTTAGGAATTATTGACCGGAATCGCCAATGAAATTCCGGACGCACGAAACTGAAATGTTTCTATAGCTCCAAGACGCAAGATCGAAATAAATAGAGAACTGTCCGCGTGCGTGGCGGAGGTTCTCTTCACAGGTAAATTCCAAAGGCCGATAGTCCGCCGATCCCTCAATACGGCATATTTTCGTTGTCGAAAGCGTTGACCCACAATGCGGACAGGTAGGCGTCGCGAATGGAAGCCGCCCGGGTCTTCTTTCGGTTTTCCTGATTCAGGCGCCGCTCGGCCTCAAATATCCTGAGGGCCAGTTCGTCCGCCGGATTTTTGGGCAGATCCGAAGCACGGCGCCCAAGAGAGGCCAGGTCAAGAAATGACTTTGAAAGCATGCGATAGCTTTCCACGAACTCGCGGTCATTCGTCTGATCGAGCCCGGGAGCGCTGTCGCATGGACCGCGTATCCGCAGAAACTTGTTTGACGAAATCCATGGGACCCACTTCTCGCCGATATAGAAGGTGCGGGTTTTTACAAGCGTCGATTCGAATAGATAGTAGAATTCGCCTTCCTTGAGCTTCTGGAGATCGCCGATCCTGGCACGGTCGACTTCGGTGAAACTGACATCCGGCCGGTCAACCCAGCGAGTTCTGAAAAAGCCGTCGCGCGCAACTCGGCCCGTCGAAACGGCCGTCTTTTGCCGGCCGAACTTCCTGCGCAGGAATTCCCACGTCCTTTGAGCGTCCTCCATCGCGCCGGCCGCGGTTAGCCGCGCATTGGCGGATGCCGTTTCAGCGATCTGCGGCGACACGGACTGCATTGCGGCCATGTCCTGGCCCGCCAAAATGATCATGAATCCAAGCGAACGCGCTTGTGCCATCATCGTATCGATGCCCTTCACCATGTAGTAGCCAGCCTCGTCGAGAACGGCGACAAAGGGAACCGGAGAGCGCGTCGACTTCGCGTCGACCAACTCGAGCTTGCTGCCTTCGATTTCCGACCCCGCCGCTTTGCCCATCATCATCTTGAGGAGCGCGACAACGATCTTTCCGCAGTTCCGCATCTGTTCCGGCGCCTTTTGAAGGGCGGGCAGCAGAACGACCAGGATGCGCCGGTTTAGTACGATATCTTCTATATCGACCTCGCCGAACGGCGTGCGAAATATGTGCCCGAATTCGTCGGCGAGCGATCCTAGCGGCTTTGTCAGCTGCATGGAGAGAAATCCATACTGCTCCGCCGCCTTGCCGTCCTGCCTCTCGCCGTTCAGGGCTTTCTCGAGCGAGAATCCGGGAAGCGTATCGAAAAAGCCCTTCAGAGCCAATCGCGAGTCGTCTGAGAATTCGTCGTTCAGCGCGCGAAGATAGAGTTCAATCATGCCGCCCCGGCTGCGCATTTCGGTCCATGCGGCGGCAGGGACGTCCGATACCGACTTTACAGTTTTTCCTTCAAGCAATTCCTTGCGAACGCCGCTTCCCAGCGGCAAGTAGTCCCTGATTGCCTGAACATCCAGCAGGATGTCTCCCGCGTCCCGCATTTCGCACAGCGCCTTCATCGTCGAGGCGACGAGCGACATGGCGCGCTCATGCCACATACTCGTGCCAGTTCCGGTGTCGCCCATCATCGACACGACGAGATTCATAAGCTGGTCGGCAGAACCCGACGAGAAGGGATTTATGGTGTTCGACTGGACGCTAGGCCCGCCCGCCGGCGCACCCTTATCGCCGCCGCCGTCCGTGAAGTTCAATATTCTATAGTCGTCCTGCCTGCCGAATCGGCACGCAAGCGACCAGGCTTTGGCATGAAATTCGCTGGTGCCCTTCCCGTCGATGAACAGAAACCCGGACGACCACATGAGCGATTGCGAAACAAGCCCTAGCAGGAGTTCCGTATTATGCGTCGCGAGATAGTTCTCCATGACGAAGAGGCCATCTTCCGCATCTGTTCGAATGCAGCTCATTTCCTTTTCGAGGATCGGCAGGGATCGGTGCGTCGCTTCGAGACCGCCCGAGGCGTTCTCGTCCGATTCTTTGCCCAATTCCATGTTTTCTTCGTCGCTCAGGAAACCTTCCGCGTCGACGATCTCCAGCCCATCCTCGAACATTTTGCGGTCGCAGGGCTCAGCGTCTCCGACAGCATGCTCCTGCCGCGGAAACTGCATTCGAACAAAGAGGCCGCCTCCTTTTTCCAGCGCGAAAGCCGCGCCGCCGAGCGACCAGGCCAAGTGGCGCATGCGCCATCCATCGGCGGAGCTCGCTGCCGATGCCACGATCCATCGTCCTTCGAAGCCAAGCCCCCTCTTGCTGCGCCTTTCGGAAAGAAATTCGCCCATCCATTTCAAGCGGTCGATCGGTTCGCCGGCGAGGGACGGCATAAAGGCAAGACGCTCCAGGCTTGACCGTCCTGCTTCTCGGGCGGCGGCGGCCGTCAAAATCCTTCCCGGCAGCGGGCCGGTCGCGGGCGAGGCGAATTCAATGCAGAATTTCACGGACGGCCTTTCACTGCCGCGAATTCTTTGCATGAGAAGCTGAAAACCGATATCGGCCGCCGTTCGAACCGCGAAGCCGTCCTCGCATTCGTCGCTTCCCGACGAGTTCAGATTGGCAATGCGCACCTTCCATAGATGATCCCGAGAACATTCGGCCGTTCGCCCGTCCGAGAAATGCAGCCTCGCGACGGGAAGCCGCCCCTGCCTGTAAACGGAAAGGATACTGACTCGTCCGCCCGACGGGTGAATCACATTTTGTCCCGGCCTGAGATCGCCATTCCTCCTCCAGCCGGATGGCGTCAGAACCAAGGCGTCGTAGGGGAGAGCCTTTCCCGCGCCGGTTGTTCCGAGGATGAAGGCGTGCCGCCTGGCGTCGCCGTTGGAGATCCATAATTCTTCGCCGCTGGCCATGTCGTTGCCGAGGAATAGAATGCCCTCCGCCCGCTTGTATCCGCCCTTCCCGCCGGGAACCTCGTTGCCGAAATCGGGCCCGGGCCAGGATTTCGGCAGTCGAAACGGAAGCCTGTATTTGCGAGTGGTTGCCCAAACGCCGGCAATCAGGGCTAGCGGAACGGAAAAAAGCCATGCGCCCGGCAAAAGCGCCGCGCTCGCGATACACGTGACGAATAGGATCGCGAGAGAATCGGGACGGCACAGAAAATCGCTCAGCAGGGATAGCGGGCTATCGGCTTCGCTGCCGATGCCGCCGGGCGGCGGCGCGAAATCGGCGCGTTTTGCCGCTACGCTCTTGGGCATGGTCGAATCCCGAACAGTGTCTATTGCCAGAATAAATTCATTTCCTGAAATCGAAGCTCTCGCGCGCGAAAGAAAATTGATTCGAGAGCGGACAACTTTTCCGCGACAAACCCGAGAGGCAGTTGACCAACATAGAGCATTTGTTTTTTTGTATCGAAACGCGCGCGGTTTGCCGCGCCAAAGCGCGGGAAACGTCGAAACGGAATTCGATCCCGCGAAGGAAATGGGCAAAAAGCATTGGGGAGTCGTCGGGAATTCTTCATCGATTTCGAGACTGCCGGTTCGTCCGGATAATTTTAAATGCGCGATATATTATCGGAACGCGCGCAGTCGGCATCTCAAGCTCGGCATCCTTCCGCCGTCGGTCCGATCAGCCGGGCAATCTCCGGCCGCTAAAACGCGTGATTGAATGAGCGGCGGGCGCTTTGCCCCCGCCGCGCCCGACTACCCTTATTCGAGAATTTCGCTAAACCGCCTGGATTGGCACCTGCAAACGCTCAATGATGCGCGCCGATCTGGAACTCGTGAGCCCGCAGCCCTCCCCATCCAAAACGCTACGAAGCAGGAATATTCATCGCGAAATGCTCATGGGGCTGCGCGGCGCAAGACTCTGAAAACCAATTTCCGTCCCGTCGCCTTGGCCGCTCTATTTTGTTCCGAGAATTCCTGCCAGGCCTACGGGCTGGAGCCGGAATCGGCTTGAACCCCATTTCCGAGCATCGCGGCGCGCAGCGACAGCCGTCGGCGCGGACGGTATCGGCAAAGAATGCACGCGCATTCGGACTGGCTAGTTTGGCCGGGATAAGGCCGGATTGGTCCGCCGCGGCAAGTCAGGATCCAAATTGGCGGAGGACCTGCGCGCGAGCGCTTAGACTGTTTCTCGGCGGCATTTGGGCGGCCTCGTCTTCGCGGCGATCTTGTTCGGGCGATAATCCGCCTACTTGCGACCGATGGCTTCCAGACCGGAAGCCCGCAACCGTTAGCGAATGGCATTGCCTTCGCGCAGGCTTCGAAACTCCCGCCCTATGCAATCGACGGCATGCGCGCGGTCCGCGTCGGGAATGCCGGCTTCGCCGGCCATGGCCTCCGGAAGAGCGGGATTGAATTCTTTCCGTTCAAGCGCGCAGCGGCGAACAACCTCTCGGACGAAGGAGCGATACGCAAGCGCGGCTCTTTCGGGCGCGTCCAGCCCGGCACGCAAGCAGCGATAGCAATCCGCCGAGGCAAAAAAGGCTTCCTTTTAGGCATCGCGCAGCGGAGCGACGTTGTTCAGTTCGCAAACTCCCATCAGCCCGTCGATGCAATCTCCGTCATCCATTGTCGGAAACGGCGTCGGCGCAAGTTCGGCCTTCCGCAAGGGGATATTGGAGGCGACCCGCGACATTCTCTTATTGGCATCATCGAATGCCTGCAAATAGGCGATTCGGGCGAGCAGGAAGAAAGACAGTTCGATCGGACCGCCGATGGCGGCCGCCTTTTCGACGAGTTTGGCGAACTCTTCCTCGATTACGAACCGGTCGCCGGGAAGACGGAAGGCCTGAAGCCTGAATGCGCAATGCCGACGGGCATTCGGCGCAGGCTGCCGGACAAGGCGGCGCCGGCGAAAAGGCCATCAGAAAGGATTGCATGAATGTTGACGGGGTCGCGTCGGCTGATCGCGACATCTTCCAGGGATTCCGCAAGATACTGGATCGCTTTCTCGTGGCTGAGGATCATAAGCGCTTCCTCTCGGTTCTTGCCGGAGGCCTCGCCGCCAAACCAGACCGGACGCTCGGCTTCAAGGATCGAATACGCGTTGCCTTCCATTCGCGATGGCGACCATGGCAAGTCAGCAATTAGCGATACAAGGATGCGCCGGGCGTACGTGCCCGCCCGCATGGGCGGCAACTTGGGCGCGCCGGCATTTCTCAGCCGCCGTCGGTTGGCGGCATCCAGTTAGAAAGTCTTTCCGATTACGCATTTGTCGATGAAATCCATGCTGTAGCCAACCGGCCTTCTCAGATTATACAGCGTGGCCAGCTTGGCGCGGCCGACAGCAGCTCCGGCCAGGCATTGACCGGTAGCCGGACCCTCTTTGGAGACCGCTAGCATATTTCAATCCACTAGACGCTTGAGGGCCCGCCAGACTGCGGTTCCGATGGCGCCGGGGACGGCATTCCGCTTGAAATATTCCCGTCGCGCACTCGATTGCGCGGCGATTTGGTCGAGGATGTCTCATTCGGATATCGGCATTAGTCGGCTTGGCTGGAGCGCAAGGCGACTAGCACGCCAATAACATTTCATATCTTATTGGATATGAAGAAATCAGCTCATATAATTTTTGCCAGAATATTCTTCTCGGCTCATTGCGCAGCCTAGGGCATCACGCAATCGTTTCACGGAATTCGAAACGATTAATTATTTTAATTCAATGAATTAAACAGGATGCAAGAAAATCGTTCCATATGCATTGAAACGATATCCGCGTTGAAATTCCTACGCGATTTACAGAACTTCTAGAAGTCTACCAATATGATCTACAGAAAATATTTCCCTTAATTTTTTGCTTTATTCGGGACGACGGAAATTCACTTCAAATGGAATCAGCCGTTTAATGGTTTGCAATGACGAATATACTTCAGGATACAAGGAATACTTTTCACGAGATTTGCAACGATTGTTCCGCCATAGCCTGCAATATTTCTTAGGACGCCGCCGCATGCTTTCAAATTTTTGCAACGGAAGCCAAGGCGGGTCCGGCAGGGAATCGAACGCGCAGGTTCAAGGAAAGAGACGTAAATCCTAGGCGTGGCCAAGGATTCAATCGTCGGCAGAGCACCGTCGTTGCGCACTATTGTGAATGCGGGGCATGGCTGGCGTCGGCCCGGGACAAAACTTGGCCTAGCAGCGATTCAAGGCAAGCTGCAGATCTGTTGATTCCGGATGCCGGACTTCCGAGTTCGCCCTGATTTCCCATTTCCTTTGAAACTCCGAATCGCCATTCAAATCGAAGCAGGCAATAGATTCCGCGTTTCTTTTTCCGAGAATTGAATCTTGCCGAAGCAAAATTCCGGATTCCGGCGACTTGCCGAGTTTTCCACCGGCAATTTGCGAATTTAGCTCCCTACCGGCGAAGAAAATTCACGGGATGGAATTAGAAGGGAATGGGCGAACCGCCTGGCGCGAATCGCGGGGCTTCCATGAATGCATTATCCCAATCGCGGATGGGAAAAGCGCTGATTCTTGTTCTGGCGACCGCCTCTTGCTTTGCGGCCCAACCGAGTGAACCCGAGCCGAGCCACGAAGACTCTGATCCTTCCGAAGCGGCCATCCTGCAAGCCGCCGAAGCAGCGACCGAGGCAAAGCGGGCAGCGAGCCATGCGCTCGAAACTCCCATATATTCGCCGCCACCTCCGCGAGAAATCGAAACGCTCGAAATTCCTCCATCCGGCGATCAAATTACCTTGAATTATACGATCGAATGGAACGGACTCATCGAGCCGCTTCTTACCGCGCTTGCAAAGAGCATGAATGCCGGCCTCGAAATTCGCGGCGCGGCTCGCGGCTCTAAAGTGAATGTCGCGCTTTACGTCTACCAAGCGAAAATCGCGGACATCATTCGCGAACTAGAGGGTCAGTTGCCAGAATCCGGCGAAATCGAATTCTCGCCAGTCGAAAATAGGATCATTCTCGACTATGGCAAGTAAATGGAGTCGAACCGCGACAACGGCCTTGCTGCTCTGCGCCGGCTCGCTTCTCGCGTCCGCATGCGACTTCTCTTCCCGGACGCTCGACCCGGCGATTTTCGAGCGGGCGAAAGCTTCGCCAACGGCCGAATATCTGCGACGCGGACCCGAACCTCCCTCAAGACCGGAAGAACTCTCGATCGAACGCGCGGAAACCGATCCTTCGAACGAACTCGCGGGACTGCGCCTGCGGGCCTTGAAAGACGCGGCGCAAGCATACGGAAGCCAGCACGGGTACATACGCAGGGCTTGGGAAATCCATGGCATCCTTGAACGGAAAGGACGCGAACTCTCAATGGCGTACGATTTCCGCCAAGTCGCCGAACCCGCGCCGTCGGGTACGGGGTACGTCGTTCCTCCGGCGGTCTCGGTTTCGCTTAACTTGGTTCGAACCGATTCCTCGAACATCGCTTTCGCCGCCGACGAGCGATACGAGATCGCCAGGAGGGGCCAGCTTGCACCCATGGTGCCGACCTGGCGCGACTATGTTCTGTTCTACCCGCAATCTCCCGTCCCGCTTCCGGAATCACTCAAGCCCGTCGGAGACGAAGAAGAAATCCTATTCCGCAATTGGCTCGAACTCGGATGGAAGGCCGGCATCGAGCAAGCGAATGCGGAACTCGAAGCGAGACTGTCCAAGCTGCGACAGGATTTCGAAGGGATGCTGCGCTACAAAAGGCTGGTTGAAAGAGGAAATATCGAAAAGCTTGCCCTGGAATCAACCGGTCCCGCTTATTCCGCGGATTCCAGTATTTTGCGAACCGGCGAGCGCACTGCCCGAATCGTCGCGCAGGCGGGATTCCGGATCGACGATCCGAAAAATTCGTCCGGCGCGCGTGCATCGCTATCCGAAGAGACGTCAATGGAGCGTACGCTCAAGTGACAAATGAAGCCAGGCGCGCCCGCGCGCTTGAAATCGACCCGTCTAACGGAGGCTGCCTGCTCTTGCCGAACGAGCCGCCGCGAATCTCGCTGGACGACTTCAAGCGCCTGCTGATGTCTTGCGTTTATTCCGGCGCGTCGGACGTAACGATCCAGTCCGATCAGCAGCCTCGCGCGGAAATTTCGGGCCTGCTGCACCGGGTCGGTCGGCGACCGTGGTCGCCTACGGAAGTAGACGCCGTTCTCGCCGAGACCTTCCAGGCGCCAAACGCATCGGCGGAAATCAAGGGGCTCCGCATTCTGGACTTTTCCTACGAGATCAATCTGGGCGAAGGAGGAAAGCAAAGATTTCGGGTCAACGCCACCGGCGTCCACGGCTTCGACGGCTTCGGAGTCGAAATTACGTTTCGCGTTCTTCCTCGAACGACGCCCGACCTCGCATTTGCCGATATATCGGAAGCCGAGGCGGAAGCCATGTCGCCGCGCAGCGGACTCGTCGTCGTCGCGGGGGCGACGGGCAGCGGAAAATCCGCGACGCTCGCCGCTCTGGCTCGCCGCCACCTTGAAAACTCGGCCAGGCCCGTGAAGATCGTCGATCTTCAGGCTCCGATCGAATACGCGTTCTGCGATATCGCACCCATTCGGTCCGGTTCTCCTTCTATCGTCGGGCAATCGGAAATAGGACGCCATGTGGAAAGCTTCGCCGCAGGCGTTCGCTCCGCTCTGCGAAGAAAGCCCCACATCGTAATTGTGGGCGAAGCCCGGGATCTCCCGACAGTTTCCGCCGCTCTCGAAGCGTCCCTTACCGGCCACCTCGTATATACGACAACCCATGCCGGTTCCGTCGCGGAGGGAGTCAGGCGCCTGCTGGCTGTATTTCCGGCCAAGGAAAGGGCCATGAGGGCGGGCGATCTTGCCGCATCTCTGAGGTTTTTCTCCGTACAGCACCTGGTTGCGAAGAGCGGCGGAAGCGGACGCGTACCGGTTCGCGAATATCTTTCGTTCGACGATCCATTCCGAGAATCGCTGGCTAGCGTTCCGCCTTCCGAATGGCCTCGGAAAATAAAGGATGCCATCGAGTCCGGCGGCGCCGACCGGCCATTGCGTCAGAGCCTTCGAAGAGCCGTTCTGGATCGGCTCAAGTCCAAGGCAATCGCCCGGCGGGATGCTGCGCGCCTCATCGGCGACATCGACGAAAGCGCAATGGAGGATGCATGAAATTCGGCGACACCAATTATTGGCGCGAAACCCAAAGGCCGGCATTGTTTTTGGTTTTCGACGCGAGAATCGTGCTGTTCATTGGCCTCGCGCTGCTGCATTTCCGTGTTTGGACGCTTGTTTTGCTCGCCGTTTCCGCGGTCGTGTTCTGGCAGCTCGAGACCCGCGGCATCAATCCGGGAAATTTGCCGATATTGCTGCGCGCCTGGATCAACGGACCGAGAATACCGGCGCGCAGCCGAAGACTGCAGCGAGAGCCCGTTGATTATCTTTTTGAAGCCTGTGATCCCGGCGCAATGCCTCCAAAACGAAAGATCCGAAATCCCTTGAAGACTTTCTTGCGCCTTTCATAGCCGCAGGCCTTTCCCGCTCCTGAAATCGCTGTTTTCGCTTAACGCAAAGGTATTGGCCAAAGAAAACGATCGCTCCGGATGCTGTCATTGTTCGAATTTGACGTCGAATGGACCGATGCGAGTTGTCATGGTTGCTGAAGCAAAACTAGCATAGCATGCGCGAGGAGACGAATAAGGCAAAGCCGCCTGTTTCTAGGTATGATATGGTCTAATGCCTAGTACTACCCATTCGAAATCCAAATTTGCAGCCTGATCAAATTTTGAAACTCCGGGCTGGCAAATTTTAGCGATAGCAGAATCGAGAGCGATTAAGGTAAATTTCGGCGATTTCAGCCAAACGGATGTTCACGAACAGTACATTAATTGAACATGCACGGCTTTTCGCCATGCCTCTTTGCGCCGTCGCCTGCAGGTCGTCATTGGGTGACCCACCGGACCCGGTCTGGCGCGCTTCGCTGGAATGTCGCAACGCCTGATCGACAACGAGGTCCACGACCCAAAACGTGGGCGGGCAGAATACGTCCGCGCCGCCGAACGCGCGTGCGACGGTCGAACTCTTCCTTCAAGCGAGAGTCGGTGCATTCTACGGCGGATCACTCGAAGCGATTGCGCTACCGAAAGGCTTTCAGGTCGACGTCGCAGCGGCGCGCCGTGTACGCACCCAAAAGCGCTAAATTGTTTGGCTTATCCTTGCGGCGGCGACAATATTCTCTCGCTGCATGGAGGAGACGAGCCCGTGGACATGCTCGCGACCCGCGACGGCGCAGCTCCCTCCAGCCAGAACGGATTAACGCGGGACCATTTGTCCCAAAACACGCGAAACTATCCGGGGCATCAGAATCAAATCAGCCCAAAAAACAACAACTTCTTCCAATTCTTCCGAAGAATATAGGCTACTGCCATTCCATTCGGGAAACGGCAATTCGCACGCGCCAAGCGGGTCTTTCCGATCTTTCGGACATCGCCTCGATGAAGAACCTAAATCCGGCGCGAGGCTGGCTTCACGGCCTGCGCATACCGCTGTTTACGGGGAACGGAGCTGTCGGCCGACGGCTCGGGCTTCCAGGTTCGAGCAATCGACGCGACGACGGTCAAGGAGATCGGGAAGACCGGGTCTCTCCGGCGCATGCACTGCAGCGTAAATCTCCCCTCTCTGCGCTGCGGCCACTACGGGACCGCGCGGACGAAATGAAAGGGCTCCGGCGAGTCCCTAAAGCGATTTCCGATCCGGGCAGGGGATTTCGTTCTGGCCGACGGCGGCCATTTCAAGGCAGGGGAGATCGCCTGCGCGGCGGCCGCTGCGTTGCAGTGCGCGTCAACGCCGGTTCGCTGGTCCCGATCCGTTCCGGCGTCGCGGCATCCAATCCATTTGTCGCCTGCGAGCGGCAGCAGGCGGCGCCAGGGAGCCTGCGCGCGCCGGGAAGTCCTAGGACGCCATTCGAATCGCGCAGTGCGAGACTCGGATGAAGGCCGGAGGAAACGAAAGGGAGCTAAAGCAGGAATCTCTCGAATGCGCGAAACGCGTCATCCGCTTCAACACGTTTCCGGATGAAGGATTCGCGGCCCGCGGCCGTCCTAGAATGGTGCCGCCATTGATGGCAGGCGAAGTTCATATTCAAGCGGTTCAAGCCGCTCGCGCACCTAGGGCATCTTCGGAAGCGCTACAACAACAAAATCAAGGCGTAGCTGCACGGCAAACCGCTGATGCCGCCGAACGACGACAAGCTCGTCGCCCACGCGGCCGCCGTTTCCTCCCTGGGATACGATTTGGCTCGAACGAAGGGCTCGCATCGCCTGGCGCAGCTTCAAATTCATGCGCTATCAGATCGCCGGATGCCTCAATAGGCAAATCAACGCCGTGCTCGATGCGCTTCCTCCGGGCGTCGATCGGCATGCCGGCGCCGCCGAGCTGCGCCGTTCCAATTCGGACGCGTGCTTGACCCGACGCCTAGATTCCACTCCGCGGAAGCAATTCTCCCGGAAATTCGGAAGTCAAGCGGCGGGCAGAGGTTTGCGGCCAAGAGCCTCGCCCCATGCGATAGCCGCGAATGCTCCGGGATGCTGCCGCCACTGGTCAAGCAAGCCACGCGACTCTTCTATCTCTTCCGTGCTCGCCAGCCCGAACTTCGTGACCTTTTCGACAATGTCGGGGGAGAAGAACCAGCCGGAGACGAAGTCGTGCATGAAATCGATGCCGCCGGGCGTGCCGAACGCCTCGAACGAAGCGGATGCCGAAACATCGGCGAAACCGGCTTCGGCGAGCGCATGCCTCAATTGCTTTCCCATCTGCGGATGCCCGCCCGCGGCGGAAAGCAGATTCTCGAAGATCACCCATCCTTCTCCGACGTCGGGTTCAAAGAACGAAGAATCGACGAAGATCTCCCTGCAGGACAATAGCCCGCCCGGTTTCAGAACGCGCATGACCTCGGAAAGGACGGCGGCGGTGCCGGGAACATGGTTGAGAACGGCGTGGCAGTGGGCGACATCGAACGAGTCGTCGTCGAAAGGGAGATCGGTCGCGTCTCCGCGCCGGAAGCTGGCGTTGCCGTGACCGCCGGCCTCCGCGGCAGCGCGGGCAATCGCGATTTGCGATTCTTCTGTATCGATACCATGCAACTCGCCCGGCTCGACGGCTTTGGCGAGTCCCATTGAAATTGTTCCGGGACCGCATCCGAAATCGAGAATGCGCTGCCCCGGTTCGAGATGAGGCAGCAGATGGGCGGCATTGCGCTCGGCGCTGCGGATTCTCAGAAGTTTCTGAAATTCCTCGCCGTAGCCCATCGCGTAGGAGGGCGAAGAAGTGTCGCTTGTCGTTTCCTGGCTCATTTCCAACTCCCTTCGGATGCTTGGCCCTTGAAGCGACGGGGCGTCGAATCTCCGAAATCCTTCGGGAGAGGCTTCCTGGCCACGCGTCCGCGCTTATACTCATTTGTTCGGAAATCCGAAACTGGAATAATTTATCGGGAATCGCCCGCAAGGCACGCGCCGTGCGAAGGTTCGGAAAACCTTTCGCTTTCCCGAGGATAAGGCCGCGCAAGCGCTTCGAAATCCGAGCCGCGCTCATTTTTCCAGTTTCCAAGCTGTCCGGGCAACCGCGCACCGCGAGCGCTCTCAGCGACTTCGGCCCCGAATAGCCGCCGTCGGCAGAGAATCCGGCGACCGTCGCCAACGACTCGAATCGCTAGGCTGAGCTTCAAGGAAATGAAATTAAGAAAACCTCAGTGTTTACGGCCCGAATCGCGTAGATTTCGCCTCTCCGTCCTGTCAATTTCATGGCAACCGTCCTAGCGGGATAAGTCCCGAGCAACTCGAACTCACGCATTTGCGGTTGCGCCGGTCGCAACGCTATGGCCGGGGGCGCTCGGGAAACGCCGGCAGATCCAAATCGTTGAGCGCAGGCGTCGCGAGGTCGGCGAGCAGCGCGGGCATGCCGCGTACCGGCAGTCCATCCGCGGTTTTCTTTGAATCGGCCTTGGCCTTCGCGCTGCCGAGACCTAGGCGGTGCCGACCGGAGTCGCGCGCTTCGCCCGCGCGCCCTACAGGCCGTCGTTCTCGAAGAGAATCGGCGCAAGCTTATGGCGTACGCGCAATTCGACGCGGCCGTGCGGAAGCGACCTATGGATTGCGCCGCTTCTTCGAGCGACGGGAGCGATGCCGCCGGTCGAGGTCTCATGGGATTTGCCGCCGCCCGGCGGCGCGGTACCGTTGCGCGGCCATGCCGCCAAGGCGCTAGAATGCCGTGACAAATTTTAAGGGCGATGAAGGATGGCGCGGCGGTTCATCGAATCCTGTCTTGGAGCAAGGTGTCGGCGAATTGGATTCGGTGAACGGTTTTGCCTTCCGGCGTTCTCTGCCGGCCAGCGGCGAGCGCATTCCGTTCGAGCCGCGTCGCGTCCGCGCCCGCCGGCACCGACGCCAGCGCGTATCGCCGTCGAGGCGCAAGCCAAACGGAAAAGCGCGGCAATATATTACTTTTGCGAACCTGAAAGAATCATCCATATGCAATTCGGCCCCGCTGCAATAGCTTCCGCCTCGCCAAATCCAACGAATCCAGCCATTTCACAACTGATGCAGAATTAAATCGACCCTTCCCGACTGGAATTGCCAGAGTCCAAGAGATGACAAACTCCGAGCGTGGCATGGCCGGCCGTTCAAGCCGGCACGCTAGGGCAGTTTCGCTGATTTGTCGGTCGCGACGCGCTGCCCGGAGTTCCGATCGCTGATTGACTATGCGCTTAATTTCCGTCGCCGCTATGGCGACAGGGTAAAACTCGCAACTTTACGAAAGAGCGCTATCCGATCCCGCCGGAAAGGACGCAGCGATTCCAATCCTCTATGGCCGGACCGACGGCAAATTCCGCGCGGCCAATTCTTCGCGAAATCGAAATGTCGGCATGTCGCGCTAGTTCAAGCGATTTTCCGAAATAAATTTGCAGCTTCGATCCGACGAGCGCTGGCATTCAACAACATATTGACGCCGCCGCACGCGATGCGGGACCCGAGATGAATCCGAATTACCGGCTCAGCATTCGGCGAACTCCTTGGCGAAGGACCCGATTTTGCGGAACTTGATATCGGGAGAATGACATTCCACGCAATTCTGCGGCTTCCCGCCGAAATTGCCGCCATGAGCAGTTCTCAGAAATGCAGCCGGGAGCTGTCTACGAGTCGCGGCAGTCGGCAGTCGGGGCATGAATCTACGTTTTGGCGCACGCTCGCTTCAATTCCAATCAAAATATTCACAGGAAATCGCTCACTCGCACCTCTTCGAACGCGCGTCGATAGGCCTTGAAAAGTTATCCGCATGGAACAGGCCCATTAAAGGGCATCGGCTTGCGTTTTCGCTAGGCTGTTGCGCGCGCCGCGCTTAACTGCTTATCAGGTCCATTGACAGGGCCGCTGCGCAAATTAGCGACTTCTCCCTCGAAACGCGCAGCGACCCGTCGATGGGCCGAACGACGGGCGGCGCGCTTGCGCCGACCCGGCGAAAGCGCATCAAACGCGAGAGGTCGCGAAACTCGGTGGCAGCTTCGAAGAGATACGGCGCGGCGGAAGCCGCGAGGCTGCGGCACGAAACCTGGCAGAGAAGCCACGGTTTCATGACCAAGGCCGTGCTTGTCATGGCGGCAGTAACCGGCGTGTCCGTTTTCATCGCGGCGTGGTCCCTGCATTCCAAGCCGGAACCGAGATATTTCGCCGCTCGCGAAGACGGAGGGATACTGCCATTGGTTGCAGTATCCCGTCCGTTCCTAACCGACGGCCAGGTCACCAATTTCGCGGTCGAAGCGGCAACCCGCGCCATGACTATAGATTTTGCCAATTGGCGAAGCGATCTGTCCGACGCGGCGGAATATTTTGAGCATCCTTCCGGATGGAACAATTTTCTGGATGCCGTCGAAAGTTCGGGAATGCTTGCCTATATCCGCGAACGCAGGCTGGTATCGACGGTCGTCGCCAACGGCGCCGTGATCGCCAGTTCCGGGCTCGACGACCGGAAGCGCTACAGCTGGACGCTTCAGGTGCCGCTTACGATTACCTACGAATCGTCAAGCGAAGTCAGCAGAGACAATCTGCTCGCCGAAATCGTCGTCGCCAGGCAGCCGACCTGGCAGACGCCGAACGCGGTAGGCGTAACGCGAATTCTCGTTCGGCCAAGCCGTATTAAGGACTGATCGCATGACTCGTCCCGATTGCGCCGAACCCTCCTTTTCCGGTCGAATGGCTGCCAAGCTGGTCGCCGCGGTCGCGGCAGCCTCGGCCATGCACATTGCCGAAGCTCGCGGAAGCCTTTCGGCCGAGACCGGAGGGCAGGGCGACGCAGCCTGCGATGCCGCCTTCAAGAAAGAAGGGGCATGCTTGCTTCAAGTCTCCCCGGCTAGGAGGATGGCGGCCGGGGAGAGGTCGAAACCCGTTTCGCGGGTCGATTTGGCGCAAGCATCCTTGCCGAATGGAGCGACTGCCGCCGATCAAAGAGAGGAAGCATTTAAGGAAGCCCTGAAGAAGGCGTTTCCCATGACTCCCGACATGGTGCGCAAATACCGGGAAATTTTCGAAGAAAACGAACGAGCGATCGGGGAAATACCGGAACCTGAACCGCTGGTGGACTCGGAATTGGTCGTACTGGCGCCAGGCGATCCGCCGCCGTCGCTGCGGGTTGCGCCGGGAATAGCTTCTGTAATCGGATTCTTCGATGCTTACGGAAATCCCTGGCCGATCAGGCAGCATGTCGTTGGAAACGGAGACGACTACCGCATCTTCGATTTCGGAGAAGGTACGAATTCCCTTGCGGTCTCGCCTGCGGTTCGCGTGGGATGGACCAACCTCGTCGTCGCGCTCGAAAACGAGCCGCTGCCCGTCGTTGCCCGGATTGTCGTCGACAGGAAGTCGGCGCACTATCGGCACGACATAAGAGTTTTGCGCATGGCGCGCTTCGAACAACCCAAAATCGAAAAGCCCTCGCCGCGGCGCAAAGACCCGCTTCAATCCGCGCTGGCAGGGTTCGGCATGCCGAGCGGCGCGAAAAGCGTTCCCGTCGAAGGCGCGCCCGCATCGGCCTGGCTGCTTGGCGACAGCCTCTACGTCCGGTCGCCGCATCCGCTCGCATCCCCGCCCTGGACCGAAACCGCTTCCCGCCCCTAGCGGAATCCGCGCCTACCGGCTTCCGGCAAGCTCGGCGCTCCTTTTTTCGATAGGCGGCGCGGTCGTTCGGGCCGATGTCGAACCGCCTTGGGAGACCGCAACTTGTTCGCGACCGTCCGGAAATCGATTGCAAACGCCGGAAGACCGAATCCAAGCGAAGAATTCGAGCGATTCGAACCCGGGCAGACTAAAGGACATCGCTGCGGCCGGCGTTTGCCGAGAACCGCTATTCTACTTGCCGTCGTGCTGGCCGGTTCAGGCGCGTCGGCATATTTCGCGTGGAGGGATGCCGAAATGCCTCCCTCGGGTCTCCCGAGAGTTCCATTTCTCGACTCTACGCCGGGCGGCGAGCGCCAGCGAGAGTCGGACCGCTACCGCGAAACTCTGCAAACAGCAAACGAAATCAACGCGAACGCGGCTGAAGAGAAAGGCGACTCTTTCATTTCCACGCCGGAAGCGACGCTCGAAGAACTCGCTGCCGTTCCGGCGAAAGAGCACGCACCATGGAATAGAGGGCTGCCGGGAAAGCCTGCACTGGGGCAAAGCAAACCCGAGCCGGGAAAAGGGCCGGGCCGGCATCTCGGCATCAATGCGGCCGGCTCGCGCGAGAGGCCCGCGAGCGTCGGTGCCGAGGATCCGGTCGAGGTTGAAGATAGCCCGTATCCCGACCTCTTTCCCGGCCGGATGAACGCGCTGGCCGGAGCCATGTCCATAGCCGCTCCGGCCGGCCGGGAGCTGAAGACTCCCGATTCTCGTCCCTTTGACGCCGAAGTTTCGGAAAAAATTCCCGGCAGCGTCGAATCGATCGGCGCGGAAGCCACCGACGCGCTGAAAATCCCGGCGGGGGAGATGCTATACGCCGAGACGCCGGCGGCGGTCGACTCGCGGAGGCAGGCGCCGGCAGCGGCCGTCGTCGCGCAAGGCCCGCTGGCCGAGTCCAGGCCCGTCGGCGGGCTTTCGACGCATTCGGGCGCCAGGGGCCTCTATCCGGGTCCGGCGGCTTCGCCGGCAAGGCGGGCGAATTCCGCGAAATCGACGCCGTCGCGATCGACGGGCTTGCAGCGTCCGCGGCGGTCGCAAGCGACATCGGCGACTCGCCGCCGGCGGGCTCGGCGGAGAACTGGCGGCGACGTTCGTAGCGGACCTGGCAAAGCACGCGTCGCAACCCGGCCGTTCCGTCATCGAAATCGGAGGGAACCCGGCGATCGTCTACGACAAGCCCGGCATTCGAGAGAGCCTGTTCGCCGGGATCGGCGGCGCAGCCGGCAAGATCGAAACCGAACCGGATTCGACGGCGAGCTCGAAACCGGCGATCTCGCTCGGGGCGGGGCGTTCGATCGGCGCATTGCTTCTGTCGCCTCCGGAACCGGGGCGAGCGAACCGGGCGGAATTTGAAGCGAGACGAAATAATGGAGCCAAGCGGACTTGAGCGAAGACGCGTCGGACAGGACGGGTTGCGGCGAATGCTGGAAAGGCTGCGGAAGATCGGATTTTTCCGACTTGGGCGGGAAAATATCTTGCGGGAGGCCTTGAGCATGCAGGGTGCGCGCCGGATCCCGTCGCAAATAGTTCGCTTCGAATGAAACTTCAGGATAGACGAAAGACTGGCGGCGCGGGCGCAATTGTTGCCGCATGCGAAACGAAGGCTCCTGGCGCGGCAATTCATTTTGACGGCCCAGGCAGCGATGAGGAGCGGCGAGACTCCGCAGATGAAACCGATGCCGCCGGTCGAATGATCGGGCTAAGGAATTTGGCGATTGCCCGGGAAATCGCGGCAACCGAAAATGGAGCAACTTCGAGGAAGGAAGGGCGCTTCCGCGCGTTGCCAACGATCGCAATTCAGCATCGTCCGGAAACGAATTTGGCGGAGCGGATTGCCGGTGCCGGCGCTGCCGAGTCCTCGATCAAAAACGGAAATTGCTCCGGTCGCCGGCCTCCCGCGCGTCCGCATGAGGAATCTCATTCCTGGCGCGATTGCGCCGCGGACGAGCGAAACGGCGAAAGCGGGAGAATCGCGGCTCGCCCGCTCTTCCCGTTTTTTCGAATTCGGATGCCGCCGAAGACGCGGATCGGACGGACGGATTGAGCGCGCTATTGGAAAGCATCGCCGAGGCCGTTCCGCACCCGGAAAATCTGCTCCTGGCGATCTGCTACCTTCTCGGACTGGTATTCGTACTGAAATCCATTGTTCGAGCCGCTCGCCGATCCGAGCTTGGAATCCAGTCTGGAAGCTGGGCTTCGCCGATCGCAGGACTTATCGTAGGCGCTGCGTTCCTGGCGTTCCCAACCGCGGTAACCGTCGGACTCGAGACTCTGTTCGGTTCCGGAACGGTTTCCGACCCGTCGGCGATTTTCGCCTATAGCGACATTATTTCCGGGCAGTCCTACGAGCCGAATTTTGGAAGCGCGGTCGAGAGTTTCGCGCTGATCGCCCGGCTATTGGGATACATAGCGTTCGCCAGGGGCCTGTATCTTCTGAACGCCGCGACTGTTGACGGCTCCGCAGCGGCGTTCGGCCCGGGCGCGACATTCGTGGTCGCGGGCATCGCGGCCGTGAATTTTCCTGAGCTGTTTCGACTGATTTCAAATTTGATTTCGGGATAGAAAAAAAAGAGCGGGCCGAAGCCCGCTCTTCCAAGGTTTTTTGACCAGTGCTAGAAAACGAGGTTCAAGCCCAGATCGGCCTTCGTAACGTCATTGACCGAGCCAACGCCCGTTCCGAGCGTAGCGCCGCCTCCGAGGTCGAAGGTCAGGCCGAGACCGAAAGCGCTTGCTTTCTCGCCGCCTATATTGTTCGAGGTTCCCGCAACGGTTACCGTCATGTTGTCCGCGGCGGCGAAGCTGGCATCCATGCCGGCCGCCGTATCGCCGTTTGATTTTCTGGAGTACATGATGTTCGTGGATACGCCTGCCAGGCCGGCGCCAACGCCTACCGAAACGACGTTTTCGCCTCCCTCGGCCGCATAGCCCAGTCCGACGGAAACAGGATCGAGAGAATACTTGATCCCCATTGCGGAACTGTCGCCGCCCGCGGCTGCCGACACGCCGAACGTAACGCCGCCCGCCGAGAATTCGTACAGGAAGTCGCGGCTCGACTTGCCCCTGAGGGCTTCCGCCAGATCGTCGACGCCGATTCCGTCGTAGCCGA
>JAPPFL010000054.1 GCA_028823855.1 Albidovulum sp. | reverse complement strand
TTGATGGAATACCATGGCTCGAGGCCAATTGCTACTTTAGGAACAAACTCTAAGACTTTATCGCCCTCAAGCCGGCTTTTTCGTCGCCAGTTAATTTCGCTTGGGTCGTTGGTTGGCTCGGCGGCCTCGGGCATTTCTGCGAAGCTCGAGCTTTGCCGGGCACGCCTGGATCCCTTCCTAAGGCGCATGCGCAATTTTAACCTGCGGAAACGCGTTCATGCACTGCCCCAGCGTCGAACTATTCGGTTGAGGGCCGTCGAGGATATTGGCCAAATCGGCAGCCTTCAGAAGCCGCGGCGTCGAGAGATGCCTCCGGAACACGAAATTGGGCATTGTATGCCCGGTTTGACAAATCGGCCAGCAAATCAAGTGCCAAATAGCTCAGGCGGCCTCAGGACTCCCGATAAGATTCCGCCTTAGCGAGTCTTCGGCAGTAGAAGTTTCCCGGCGAGCGGGGCACTTTCATGGAGCCAAGTGTTCGGTATCTGCGGCGGCGGTCCGATCGAAGCCTGTTTGTCCGGAAGCGATCACAGAATCCTCCTCAGCGGAGGGCTGACTAAATCCGCTCAACGCCTAGCGCGAAGGGGAGCTTGTCATCTCGCCTTCCTGTTTCAGCGTTCGGGCGCGATCCGAGTGATTTGCTCGCTCGGTTATCGTATGCATGCATAAATTCGAAATCGATGGCATCCGGGCGGGATAACATCGGAGCGACGAGCGACTGATCCGAATTGTAGTGCGCTTTCTATGCGATTCCCGGCTCCGGCTAGGCGACTGAACGGTCTTTTCACCGAGGTCGAAAGTTATGCGCCTTTTCAGCAGTTGATCGACGGCATCGTCTACGAAGTGCAAAATACGTTTGTTCGCCAGCGGGGGCGTCCGCCAAGCGTGCCGGCCCCATCGATATCCAACCCGCAACAACTGACGCGAGAGTTCATGCCGCAGCTTCCCAGAACGGCAAGGGAAATGCTGTTTGTCCCGTGTTGCCGGATGGCGCCGCGCCGAGAGTTCGAGACTCCGGACAATTCGAAATTCAGCCTTTCGTGAAAGCTGCTCCTAACGTTCATCGTCATATTGTTGGTCTTGATCAACCCGCTCAATGCCCTGCGCCGACCGTTCATTATCTGGCTGATTGTTCCGATTGCAGTGAAAGAAGCCATGATCGGGCTCTAGGACAAGGGCCTACCTTACTCAGCCACTGCCCCGCGCGGGATGCTCGGACTCGCCGGGATGTCGATTATGACCGGTGCGATCATTTGCGAACTAGCCCTTGCGTCGCTTCTGGAGTTCGGCTCGGCGGAGGTTATCGAATTTATTCCGTTTGCAGGCGATTTGCATCGATGCAAAGTGGCCGTTCCTTAGGCAGCTCGAGGAAAGGCCTTAGAGGTTGGCGACCGAGCTAACAGCATTTCGGAATTTTGCCTGGCCGCCAATCGAAGGCCCCTGACCATCTTCCAACTTGTTCAAAGCGAAATGCACCTCGCTGCGGAATCAACGGCTGCTAAGGATCTGGTCGACACCAGGCAGTATTTTGCGTATAAACTATTAGAGCTAAATCGCACCAACTTAGGGAACGTCTGCGAACATCTCGTTTTGAATCGTCGCCTAGGAAAAATTGCGGAAAATTGAAAGATGCCGAAATTTTCAGTCAACCGAAGACTAGCACTTTCCGGGATGGCCGCCGCGGCCGCAGGCGTTTCGGCGTATCCGATACTGAGCAGGGCATGGTCGACTACAATGCAGTACGAGTTTACTGGTCCGGCGGCCGATCGAAAACTAGGCCTCGCGCCTCCAACTGAATGTACTCCCGGCACGCTGAGCCAGACTGAAGGGCCGTACTATACGCCAAGTACTCCGCGCCGTTCAAGTTTGCTCGAACCCGGATCAAGTGGCGAAACCCTCATTCTCGAGGGATTGATTCTCACTCGCGATTGCAAGCCTGTCGCAGGCGCAATTATCGACATCTGGCACTGCGACGAGCGGGGAAGGTACGACAACGCCGGGTATAGCTATCGAGGCCACCAATTCACCGACGCATCGGGCGCGTTCCGTTTTACGACGATTCGCCCGACGCGCTATTCCGGGCGGACGCCGCATATCCACGTCAAGGTTAAAGGAAAGTCTACTCGCATGCTAACCACGCAACTCTATTTTCCCGATCTGGAGGAATTAAACGAAAGAGACTCTATCTTTCGAGAGGGATTGCTAATTGATTTAAGACGGAACGGTAAAATCTGGCACGGTCGCTTCGACTTTGTCTTGGCGGCCGCCTAAGCAGGACAGCTGTGCCGGCTTGCGGCGGAGGTGGTCGGACAATTCCAACGTACCAGCCGCTTCCTCCGCTAGGTGTTTGACTTTGCATTGGCGACGCCGGCAATCTTAAGAGGATAAGCGATGTTTTCGCGCAGGGGCTTGTGTGGTTAGAGCGCATGGGATTGAAAACCCATCTCAATATCACGTTCGTTCGGTTCGACGTTGTTCGTGACCTGACCGCTGATTTGAAGTTCGCCGCTCAAGATAGTTTCCAGGCCCGCGATTATGCGCAGCGCAGTTGTCTTGCCGCATCCTGAAGGACCCGCCGGCACCATGAATTCGCCATCGGCAATGCCGATGGCTAGGTTATGGAAAGCGTCGTAGCCGTCGCCATAGAACTTGTTTGGGGCTTTGAGGTTTTTCCCGCCATGCCTCGACCTCCGCCGATTGTTGAATCCCCCCGCGCGATAGGTTCGGGCACTCAGCCCGATGTCGCACGATCGCCCCAGCCCGCCGCCGAATCGTCCAGATTGCGCCCGGGTCCGTGATCCGTCGCCGCCGCAAACCGGATTCCAGAAATTGCCTTGTGCATATTTTCGCACCCATCATTGCGCAGAGAGAATTCGACAAGAGCCAATTAAATATTCGATGCCGTCATCAAATGCACTTAGCTAATTGGTCAGCGTACATCCAAATCAGAGCGAATAGGTTGGAATTGGAGCATTTGCCCCATGAAATCGTTAGAATTGCTTTCCTCCGACAGTTATCATCGCCTCGGCGATTTGACCGAATGCAATTCCATTGACAATTAATTCGACCGCGACAACACGTCTCTTGCACTCGTCGTCGACCTCGATTTCCAAAGTGCACTCGACTTCCTGCCTGGCCGCCGCGTCCACAATTTCCGGATCGCCTCTATTGCCGTTGGCATCCACGAGCCTAAGTTCCAGTTGCGAAGGATCGGCAAACGGGTTGCGGGCGCGAACCCGCATTTTCGCCTTTCCGGGATGCGCAAGGTACGACCTGTACGGCCAAATCCAGCCAGCCATGCTATCCAAGTCAAAATGCGCGTCGTTTTCGCCGAGCGGCATTAGTTCTTCGTGAAGCTGCCGATAGTCTTCAGCGCACTTCCGGATTTCTTCAAAGAAGGCATCATCGGTAAATTTCGGCGAACAATGCCCCGATAGAATCACATCGGGGCGGAATCCGAGCAGCCAATCTGCGCTTTGGTGAAATCCATTCCTTAGCGCGCCGTTCCTATAGACATGCTTGGAAATCAGCGATCGCCCCGGCGGAATAGAATTGTATTCTTCGGCAAATCCGTATTGATCGCCCGTATGGGCGAATTTGAGACCGTCGGCTTCGAATCCTATCAGAGCGGAAAAACGGGTATGCCCGCTCATCGGCGCGAAATGAAACTCGAATTCCTCCCATCGAAAGACGTCGTCCACGGAATAGCTGTGATCGACTTTGCAGGCGCGAGGCCAATTGCATGGGAAGCGGTGAGCTTCCGGTTCTTCAAGCAAGTGCGAAAAGGTTGAACATGCGGCACACCTAGTTCCGTACAGGCGCCTTAGTATCGGTATCGCCGCGACATGGTCGTCATGAAAATGGCTTACTAGCACTACGTCGATCGCGTCTGTGCCGAATTCGGAGATCAGTGCCTTTTTGTGATGCAGGAGAGCGCGTCTATTCTGAGGTGCGCTGCGTTCGACGAATCCGAGCGCCACATTGTGGTAGCCATAGTCGATTGAAAGGACCTTGCCGCGCTCGCTTCGAATATACCACGTTCGACACGATGAATCCTGATCCAGCCAAACGCTTTCCGAAACGCGTATCAACGGTCTGGGATTGTCGATATTGTGCAAACGATCGGGTACGCTTTCCCAATAGAATTTAGCCGGCTCGTGCGGAACCGCGCAAAGCAAATTACTTAGATTTCTTTTGGTGCTTTGAATTGCGTGCTCGACATTTGCAAGTAAAGGAATTCCGAGACTCGGAAGAACCGCGTCGAATCCGCCGACCAATATCTCGTTAAGGCTGTAGTAGGCGGAAAATCCGCCGTTTAAGTCGAGGTAGTTGTATTGATAGGGCGCCACTCGCGGGACTTTTCCAGGCGAGTGTATCGTTTCTCCGCAAAATATCGCCTTTGCCCCGCTAGCCCCGACTCGACAGGAGATCCCGATTTGCCCAACGCTCGCGCCGGGCAAGGGAAAAATCTCGAACTCCAGACCGCAAAGCGAAATTTTGTCGTAGTCCCAAAGCACGCCGTCGGCTTCCAGGCTCTGGAGCGGCGCGAAGAGATCCCACAGGTTTTCGTACATAATATAGGTTTCGCGCCTTCTGAAATGTTCTTGCGGCTCTTCAAAGAACTCGCGTTCTCCTTCCGGTATGTAAACCGGAATGCCGCGCCGAGCCGCTTCCGCCGCGCCGGCCGAATGATCGCGGAAAAAATGAGTGCACAGTAGCGCGCCGGGCGGTTGCGGCAGTTGGCCGATGTGCTCAAGCCATTTTCCAGTGCCGGCATCGATGACGACACAGGCATTTTCCCCTTCGACCGCGTAGACGTTGCAGCTGTCCTTAAACATAAGGACTCCTGGCATAACTGCTTTCCAATTGCTCAAGTCCCAGCCTCCTCTAAGTCTCTCGTCTACAATGAAGGCGGCAGTCGGCCGACGCACGCGCCGCGCGATCGATTCCAGAATCTCCGACTTCACTGCGCGAATTCAGTTTCGGTGGCGTAGCCCGCAACTGCTTGCCGTCTCTATTCAATGAGATTGAACATCATGCAATTGCAACAACGGCAGCTACGGAAATTCGGCCCTTCGTCCTCTCCGCTGAACAACTTGCCGAAATAATCTTCTAATTCAGACTTGCGGCATTCGTGTCGATGCGATTGCCGAAATAGACGCCGGCAGCTCAGTTTGGCCGCATTGAATTTGCAAGAGCTTGACGGTCTTCTCGCGCCGTCCGCAGAGACCGGCGCAATTTCACCGAATCCGATTTTAGCTGGCCGCAGGCGGCCATGATATCTTCGCCGCGCGGCGTCCTTACGGGCGAGGCGTAGCCAGCCCTAAAGACGACATGCGCGAATTTACGAATCTGCTCGGGGTCGGAGCGCTCGTAGGGAGCTCCCGGCCATTCATTGAAGGGTATCAAATTAACCTTGCTCGGAATGCCGCGAATCATCCTTACAAGCCTGTGCGCGTCATCAAGCGAATCGTTGACGCCCTTGATCATGACATACTCGAATGTCACGCGATCGGAATTCGAGAGTTCGGGATACTCCCTGATTGCCTTCATCAAAGCTTCAATGTTCCATTTTCGATTGATTGGCACCAGCTTGTCGCGGACATTGTCAGTCGTTGCATGAAGGGAAATTGCGAGGCGGCATCCGATTTCCTCGCCGACCCGGGCGAGCATCGGAGCGACACCGGATGTTGACAGCGTAATCCTTCGCTTTGAAAAGCTGATTCCTTCGTTGTCCATCGCGATGAGCACGGCATCGCGAACGTTGTCGAAATTGTACAGCGGCTCGCCCATGCCCATAAGCACGATATTGGAAACCAGCCGGGTTTCATTCTTTGGATGGCGGCCCGGTTCAGGCCATTCATCGAGATCGTCGCGGGCTACGAGAATCTGTCCAACGATTTCGGCGGGCGCGAGATTGCGTACCAGAGGCTGGGTTCCGGTGTAGCAGAACGAACAATTTAGAGTACAGCCCACCTGCGAAGAGATGCACAATGTTCCCCTGTCGACATCGGGTATGTATACGGTTTCGATTTCGTTGCCATCGGTGATTCTGAGCAAGTATTTTCTTGTTCCGTCCGAGCTCACGAGACGCCGGGTGATTTCGGGCACCGCAATCGAAAAATTTTCCTGCAGGAAATTGCGATATTCTTTCGCGAGATTTGTCATGCATTGGAATTCCCGCGCCCCCTTTTGGTAGATCCATTGCCAGATTTGCGCGACTCGCATTTTTGCTTTTGCTTCCGGGGTTCCCTTGGCGACAAGTGCCTTGCGCATTGTCGGCCTGGTCATTCCTACGAGGTTGACTCTGCCGCGGTTCGGAGCAGCCAACGGGAATGTTTTGACATCGGCCCTTGCGGGTATCGGCGAGGAATTGGATTTTGGCATCGTTTCTTCCGATTCGGTAGATCCGGAGCCAAGCGTCGATTGAAATCCGGCGATTCTTATGCGCGGTTCAATGCGTTCGTCGACAGCGAACATACGTAGCGCATCGAGCCTACTTGCAGCGACTAACCGCCTGTTCCAGCGCCGCTGTAAAACCTAATAGCGAGAACGTATCCTTTGTATTCGTGCCGCGCTGCGAAACCCCGGTTACGATCGCCCTGTTGCCTCTTTTCAAACCGTCGATAACTTTCTCTTCGTCGATCGGAAGCGGCCACGCCCATTCGACGGCAAGTCCCTTTTCGCCGGTCAAAAATGTAAAACTGCTCGAACCCAATGAAACTCTTACCGAATCCTTGCGGAACGGGTAGCCGCCGCTGAACGAGACCGTGGCGTTTTGCGACGCGCCCTTCTGAACCCCGACAAATAGGCCGATTTCACCACGCCTTACGTCGGCGGGCCTTCCGCCGCGCGTATTTTCCGAGCTCGTGGGTGCGGAAAACACCCAGCACTGCTCGTCGTTTTCGAAAACGCTCCAATCCTTCTCGACCGCGACGCTCCGCACTTTTTCTTGCGCGTTGGCCGGCGACATGCTCGCTGCGACCGCGATCGCCAAGATTACGACAAAAGATTTCCAGTTAGACATATTTAGCCAAATTTCCGCATCGGCTCGAGTGACAAAGACAAGCGGCATTTTGCACGATTTCTCCTGAATTTTGCAAGTGCGCGAAAGTCATTTTAATTTGAAATTGAGAAGCATAATGCGCCTCAGCCGAAAATCGCGAAATGTTGACTGTTGGTGTAATAGTACGCAATTCATTTTCCTTTATCCGACTCGGTTTTCCTTCGAGCACGCCCGTTGCTTTCGGTCTACGAGCTGCAAGCAGCCAAGCATCGACCGGGGAGAACGATTCGTAAAGTCTAGGACTCGAAACTCGATTAGCTTGCCAATAGCTCGTTCGTCAATTGCCAGTCCGGCGCAATTCTGGGTCGAATAGATTCAAAAGCTTGATACGCGGTTTTGGCCCGACAAAGACGTACCGAAATTATTTGAACAGTGCGAGCAATTTCGAGTCGTCCGGAATATGGTCCGAATCGCGCATGTCCTACCGACCAAAGGCGCCTTTCGATTCTTTGTCTTTGCTACCCGGCATCTCGGCCAAGACCGTTTGTATTGGGCGAAGGGCGCTATGCCTGCTGAACGATACCGCGAATTGGTCACGATTTATCTCCCGACCGTTCGCGCCGCAGCAATTGCCTTCGATGCGGACCTGGACTTGCATCTCTATTTCCCGTCATGGTTAGATTTTGGATGAATCGCCGTCAATTGGAGAAGTTTCCGGTGATTCGTCGGACACGAAGTGCTGCGCCGAATTGGATTCGCATACAAAATCAACGATGTCGCAAACCGTTTTGAATTCCGGCAAGAAATGCAGGACAATTCGGTCAATATCTTTTCTCGAGACTAGGGCTAATCTCAAAAGCGCGACCCCGGGACCGCTTTCCCGGCACTCATTTCGCTGGGAATCGCGATGCGCGATTAAAATCGAATGGCCACGCATTGGCCTGGCGACCAAGATGCTTCGAGGATGCCGTTTCCTTCTCGTCTCGCAACTCCTAACTTAATTTTATTGGCGGCGGTGTTAGAGGCCTCCTTCAGCCTAACGGCAGTTTTCAACTTCGTTCTTGCTCGGCAATTTCCGAACGACCGTTTCTCGACCGCGATCGCCGAAAAACAGCGGCAGATTCCCTGCAGAGGCTGGATTAGCGCAGGTAAAGCGCAGATCGCGAACGGAAGGCTGACAAATAAATGACAAAACCGCGTCCATCGGACAAGCTAGACTTTTTTTAATCGATGACCAACGAAAGATGCGGCGAATCTCATGCTTGCTTCGCTTAAGCCGTTAATAAAAGGACACAGAACTCTCCTATTGAAGGCGAGTTTCAACCCTTGTCCGGAATTGCGCCTGCCCGCCACTTTCTTCTTGAGGGATGGCAACCGAAATATAGAGAGCGGAGTTGGGGAATCTCAGTCCCGGTTCGCCGAAGAGAACCGGAATCGGATTCCGCAATCGATACTCGGGCGGTCGCGCCGAACGTAGATTTCGCTCTTATTCAACCGGAACGACTGCGTCGGCGACTAGGCTCCGATATGCCCGGACAAGACGAACTAGCGGCGCACGAACATGCTGCTAGCGATAAAACCGCGATCGCCCTCAAATGAAACGGAATTCCTTGCTGCTAATGCGAGTTGCAAATGCCGAAACTTTCGGCCAAATACTTCCTCGCAGCGCGCCATGTGGTTATTCCATCCATGGTTTGCATTTGAAGACGGGAGGTGACCGTGTCCGCTCCGAAAACACTATACGACAAGATCTGGGATTCGCATGTTGTGCACGAATCCGACGATGGAACCTGCTTGCTATATATCGACCGGCATCTGGTGCACGAAGTTACAAGCCCGCAGGCTTTCGAGGGTCTTCGATTGGCTGGTCGCAAAGTGCGCGCGCCAAAGCAGACAATCGCCGTTCCGGATCACAATGTGCCCACCGACGTGAACCGAGCCAAGGGAATAAGGAACGAGGAAAGTCGCATTCAGGTTGAGGCACTGGAGGCGAACGCCCGAGACTTTGGCATCGAATATTACGGAGTCAACGACATTAGGCAGGGAATCGTCCATATAATCGGACCTGAGCAAGGCTGGACTCAGCCAGGCATGACGATAGTCTGCGGAGACAGCCATACGGCAACGCACGGAGCGTTCGGAGCGCTTGCGCATGGAATCGGCACGAGCGAGGTCGAACATGTTCTTGCGACGCAAACATTGATTCAAAAGAAATCAAAAAACATGAAAGTAGAAATCGTTGGCGAACTTGGCGAATGGGTTACTGCAAAGGACATCACGCTTTCGATTATCGGCGCGACCGGAACCGCCGGAGCGACGGGGCACGTCATAGAATATTGCGGCCGCGCGATTAGGAACTTGTCCATCGAAGGTCGCATGACAGTCTGCAATATGGCGATTGAAGGGGGAGCGAGAGCGGGCTTGGTCGCCCCCGACGAAAAGACCTTCGAATATGTCGGTGGTCGACCGCATGCTCCCAAAGGCGACGATTGGGATGCCGCGATGGAATGGTGGCTGACGCTTTTTACCGATGAAGGCGCGAAATTCGATAAGGAAGTCACGCTGAATGCGGCTGAGATCGTTCCGGTTGTAACTTGGGGCACCAGCCCCGAAGATGTGCTTCCGATAACCGGAAGCATTCCCGATCCGAACGAATTCGGCGACGCGAAAGCTGAGGCCGCGAAAAGAAGCCTCAAGTACATGGGGCTGAACCCGGGGACAAAGCTGTCCGACATTGAAATCGAAACCGTTTTCATTGGGTCTTGCACCAACGGCAGAATTGAGGACTTGCGCGAAGTTGCAAAGGTCATGGAAGGGCGGAAGGTAAAAGACGGGGTCCGCGCCATGATCGTTCCTGGTTCAGGCCTAGTGCGCAAGCAGGCCGAGGAAGAAGGAATCGCGGACAAATTAGTTGAAGCGGGATTCGAGTGGCGAATGGCCGGCTGCTCAATGTGCTTGGGAATGAATCCGGACCAGCTCAAACCGGGCGAGCGCTGCGCTTCGACATCCAATCGGAATTTTGAAGGTCGCCAGGGACGCGGCGGAAGGACTCACTTGGTCAGTCCCGCGATGGCGGCAGCGGCGGCGGTTACAGGCAAGCTGACGGACGTAAGGGAATTGGTCTAGGAGCGCTTCGATGGAAAAATACGAGCATTTTACCGGTATTGCGGCGCCGATGCCGCTTGTAAATATCGACACCGATATGATCATCCCCAAGCAGTTTCTGAAGACGATCAAGCGCACGGGCCTGGGCATCAATCTATTCTATGAAATGCGCTACGACATGGAAGGTAACGAAAATCCCGATTTCGTTTTGAACAAGAAGGCTTGGCGGAACGCGGAAATCATCGTTGCCGGCGATAATTTCGGCTGCGGGTCGTCCCGCGAGCATGCGCCATGGGCGCTGAAGGACTTTGGAATTCGCTGCGTAATTTCGACGGGATTCGCCGACATATTCTACAACAACTGCTTTAAAAACGGCATCCTGCCCGTGACTTTGAAAGAAAGCGAAGTTGCGGCTCTTCTAGATGCCGCGCAGAACGGCGAGAACGCGCGCATCACGGTCGATCTCGAGTCGCAGACGATTACCGATCCGAAGGGCGAAACCTGCCGATTCGAAATCGACCCGTTCAAGAAAAAATGCTTGCTGGAAGGATTGGACGACATCGGGCTGACGATGGAGAAAGCTGGTGCGATCGACGAATTCGAAAAAAGCTACAAATCCGGTAGGCCTTGGCTTTGAGGCGAGGCCTTTTTCGCTGTATCGAGGAATTTGACTGCGAAAGCGCGTATCGATTTTGCGATCTACTGGCTGGCTTGACAGCGGCTGCGCGCTACCGGCTCCCGGGACAAGGTTCCATTGATCGGCCATAGGCCCGCTGCGCCATGGTCAAGCCGCGGCTTCTCCAAATCTGCGGTTGCGAGCTAGTGCCGATAGCGCGGCCGCGGTCGCTTCGGCGCCGACGAGCGAGCAGACATTGACAATGCGTGGCGAAGTACGCCGAAATTCAAAGGCTCCGTAGACAAGTTCGAGAAAGCTCCGGCGGCAATTCAACAGTTTTTCCGTTCGTATCTTTCGCCAGTTATTCGGTAAAATATCGTGCGCGCAATCGGCCATTCAAGAAAGATGAACGATTCCGCGAGCGACCGACCAGTCCAGCCGTCGTCGATATTTCCCGTCTTTTCGGATCCCTTTGTAGCATGTCAGCAATACGTCATGAGTCGCTGCGCGAAATTGCTGCAGCCGAGCATTCCAATCGGCGATTTTGAGCTCTCCGTCGACATGGATTTTTGTAACGTGCCTCCCCGACGGCTTAACTTCATAGTCTTCCAATTCGCCGATATCGCAAAATCGGATCGATGGTCCAACGGTGTTGTCGAGCGCGAATAATCCTACGTTTCCGTTCGCTTCATTGAATCGAACGCCGGGGCCGTCGCGCCTTGGATTGGGGCGAAGCCGCCTAAGTTCCGACAATTGCCCGATGCATGATCCGCCTCGCCAGACCAGAACATCCTCCGTTGATTCCGAGCCGAATAATGCGAGCCCGACAGGATGACCCGTATCCGGAAACAGTCTGGCCGTCAGCGAAATGAAATCTGTAAGCCTATCGCTGAACAGGTTCGCCCGAACAAATGATTCCGGAACAAGCGCGGCTACGAACGGACAGTGGTCGAGGCACTTGCTAAGAGCGAACTTGTAGAGATTGTCAAATTCGCATGGCGGGAACGGCATGCCGCGAACCGTAGCGCTATTCTTGGCAAGCCATGGAGGGTTCGTTACGCACACGGCATAACCTTCGGGAAACGAATTCAATGTGTCGCGTGATTTGACGCGCTTGTCGGCGGGCTCAATGTCGAACGATGCGAAAGACCGGCAGAGCGCCATGTTTTCGAGATGCCGAACCAGATTGTTGGCTCCGGCAAACGGCTCCAGGATTCTTTCGTTTTTCAAATCGGAGCGATTAGCCCACGAGAAGAAAGCGGGATGATCGAACGGGTTTCCCTTAGTGTAATATTGTCCCCGGTGCCGTTTATTTGACAAGCTGAATAGTCCACTTTTTTTGAGATGCCCGCCTTCGAATTCGCTCGCTGCGCCGGCGCTGGACCAAGCGTTTCCGCAGCGCAGTTTTACAATCGCTCCATATGTTCATCAATTGGCTTGCGGAAAAAAACGCGATGATTGCGCGAAACTGCCTGCTAGATTCGATTCATATCGGATCCTATCTGATTGATGCCGTCGCCGGGCGCTTTGCCAGCCGTTTCTTCGGAAAGGATTCAAGCAATGAGACCGTATTCGGGAAACGCGAAATTGGGGAAGCCTAGCTATGCGCAGTTTCCGGATCAGTCGCCCATTTCGTCCGCGGAACTTCCGGCGCGCCCTCGCATCTCCTTGTTTCCGCGAGGGGAGAAAAACGCGATCGCTTTCATGGAACGAAGCCGCTTTGCAGTTTCATGGCGGGACGGTTGCGCAGCCTTCGGTTTTCTGCTCGTCCGCGGCTCGGCGAGTCACGATTGAGCCTTTCGCATGAGTTGGCGGCGACATTGGGGTTTTCGGATTGTCCCTGCGGCGGGCGATATCCGATTCCGTGTGCGTTCAGCATCCGGATGTCCCGGATTCGCGATATCGAGGGAATGGAGATCGGCATGATTTTGAATGCAGTGCGCACGATCCCATCGGTCGCTGAGCTTGGCGCGGGGCAAATCACGATGATCGGATCTGGCCGAGTATACGCGCAAGGCGTCCCAGTTCGGGAATCGCCGCTTCTTCGACCGCGTAGGCGAACCGGCTTGAGATATTCGCTTCGGCGAAATCGGGATTCCGTTCCTGGCCGCAAGGGACTTCGTCGTCGTGCCCTTTGTCGAGATGGTCAATTCCGAGTTCGCAACTTCCATTGCAGGATTTCCGGAAGCGGGCGGAAATCAGGCCGGGGAACGCTCTGCGGCGCGACGGGAGTATTACCTCTTCTACCGCCCGTCGGACGAATCGTTTCCGGCAATGATCGAACCGTTCGCGCGCCGGCTCGATGCGCCTTCGTCTTCCGGCGCCGCCGCGCTCGCACGTATTCCGGTCGAAAATGACGTGATCAGCCTCTCGGCGATCCACGTGGATGACGAATATTTCGAAGCGCTGGAGGAGACGCGCCGCATCGTCGCCGACATCGTTCTTGTCGACGAAGGAATTCTCATCCCGCTCAAGGCGCGCGCGTTTCTTGGCTTGTCCTTACGCAAGGCTGAAGGCGAGAACGTGGATCGCCGCCACGTACGAAGGCACCGCGGCGATGTGTACCTCCTCGTCCGGTTGCTGCCGGACGACGGCAGCCTCGCTCTCGCGGCTTCCATTCGGGACGATCTCCGCGAGTCTATCGGGAGAACTCTGGGTAATCCGGACTTCGATTGCGCAACGTTCGAACTCCTGTCTACGCTCGTCTATGCGGAAGCAACTATTGGCCGATACTACCGGCTGGAGGTCTCCGGCTAGGTGCGCAAGTCCGAGACACCCGGAAGCGAAACTCCGCCTTACCCGGAAGAATCGTCGCTTGGAGAGTTCCTAGAGCGGTCGACGGAAAGGCCGGAATGGTTGGGAGGAGCGCTGCGCCGCCTCGATCGCGGCATGGCGGCTCCGAAAGGACATCGCCGGGCGGGCGAAGGCGTTGTCGGGCGATTCCGACCGAGTGGAACGGCGGGCCCAGGTTTCCGAGCATGTAGGGGTAAGGGACAGGATGTCCCCGACCGGCGGTGCTGAAGATGTTCGCGTCCAAGTCGATCGGCAAGTCGAAACTGCCGCGCACAGAAAAGCCGAGAAGACTTGCGGAACAGCGGAAGAACGGCGGATCACTGCTAATAAGAGGGACCTGCAGGAAACGGTCCGTCCAGGGCCTCGGCCGCAGGACGGGCAGCGCGGACGCGGGCGACGGAGAAAATAGGAACCGGACATCAAGTTTCCAACAAAGGGAAGAGCATACGATCTCGCAATAGCGAGGCGAATCGCCAGGATCCCGCGCCCGTTCTCCGCTATCGACATGGGGTCTCCAAGAAACGAGAGTTAACCGAGTCCATAGTTTGCTACTTCGAAACGCGGACGAAAACTGTATCGGCGATCGGCGCCGGATCCGAGTTTGGAAATGGACTCTACGTCCCGGATTGATCGTTACGGCAGCCTTCGTGAAATTTATAAGCTAATGACCCGGCACTCGGCATTGGCGCTATGCCCGGGCAATCTCGCCAATTGATCGGATTTCAATATATTCGCTGTTCGCTTCGAGCTGCGGTTCCAATTATTCGCACTTCAATCCAGCCTTATTCGCTTTTCGGAATCCGGGTCGAATAGGTAGACATGATCCGGGTTGATCTTAAGCCCGACCGTCGAATTCATGCCCACTTTCAGGTAGCGGTCGCCCTTTGCCGTGATTTTCTGCGAGCCAATAGTCAAGGTGACGAGCACGCTTTCGCCCGTGTTCTCCCAGGCGTAGACGACCGCGTCGACGCCTGTCGTCCCGGCGGACGCAACCTCGATGTCTTCAGGTCGAATGCCCAGGATCGCCCTAGGCCGATCGCCGCAGCCGGTCGCCGCCAGGATTTGGCCGCTCTCGTTTAAGAACTTGCCTCCTCGTATTTCGCCGTCGATCAAGTTCATTGCCGGTGAACCGATGAAGCCCGCCACAAATATATTCGCAGGATCGTTATAGATTTGTTCCGGCGTGCCAAGCTGCCTTATGCGCCCATGGTTCATTACCGCAACACGGTCGGCGAGCGTCATCGCTTCGACTTGGTCGTGAGTTACGTAGACGGTCGTGACCTTAAGTTCGTGGCTTAAATGCTTGAGTTCCGCGCGCATGCTAACGCGTAGTTTCGCGTCGAGATTCGAAAGCGGCTCGTCCATTAGGAACACGTTGGGTGTCCGTACGATGGCGCGAGCAAGCGCCACGCGCTGACGCTGGCCGCCCGATAGTTCTTTCGGACGCCGGAGCAAAAAATCGGAAAGTTCGACACGCTCCGCCGCCTTTTCCACCAGCCCGCGAATGGCCGCCTTTTCAGATTTCCGGACCTTCAACGGGTACGCTATATTGTCGAAAACCGACATGTGCGGGTAAAGCCCGTAGTTCTGAAACACCATCGCAACATTTCGGTCTTTCGGCAAATCGTCGTTTACCATGCGGTCGCCTATCCAGATTTCCCCTTCTGTCGGCTCTTCAAGGCCTGCGATCATGCGCATGGTAGTGGTCTTTCCGCACCCGGACGGCCCCAACAGAACAAGAAATTCCTTGTCCTTGACTCTCAGGCTCTGGTTGTCGACGCCTACAAAGGAACCCCATCTTTTCGTTATGCCCTCAAGCCGGATTTCTGACATTAGCGGACCGCTCCCATAGTCATGCCCTGAACGAAATGCCTGCGGATGATAAGCGCTAGCGCGAACATCGGAACCATGATGATAATGCCCGCGGCGGACAGCAGATTCCACAGATCGCCTTCCTCCGCTTTGAAAAGCGCGAGGCCTACGGGAAGAGTAACCGCTTCCTTGTTCGTCAGTATCAGCGCGAAAAGAAACTCGTTCCATGCAATGATGAAACAGAAAATTCCTGAGGTAATTAAACCGGGAGCCGCCATCGGCAGCACTATTGTGCGGATGACCTGCAGTCGCGACGAGCCGTCAACCATAGCGGCTTCTTCCGTTTCAAGCGGAATGCCGTCTATGAATCCCTTGATCATCCAAACCGCGAACGGCATCACGACGGCGAGATTCACGAGGATCAAGCCGATACGAGTATCGAGCAGGCCAATATCCCTGAACATGATGAAGAATGGTAGAACGATGACCACCGCGGGCACGAACTGCGTCGCCAGGATCATGACCAGCATTGCGGTTTCGCCGGTCAGCCGGAATCGCGAAAAGGAATAGGCGGAGCAAGTCGCCACCGGTATCGCGATAGCGACAGTTACCAGTGAGACGATCGTCGAATTGAACAGCTTGTCGCCCAAACGGTAAGGGTCGGAAAACACGGTTCCGAAATTCTCGAGCGTCGGAATGAAAAACAGCTTGAGCTGATAGACGTCTACGTGGGTTTTGAAAGCGGCTAGGAATATCCAGATGATAGGAACCAGCATGATCGCCGCCGCGGAAAGGATCGCGAGCACCTGTACGGCTTTCCAAAATTTTCGCATGTTTCCGAAAGACATGGTCATTGCTTTCTGAAAACGAGCCTGGCGTAGGCGTAGGTCAGGAAAATCATCGGAACAACCATCAGCCAGGCAACGGATGCGGAATACCCGATCTGGCCGTATTTGAATCCGTTAAAGTAAATGTAGTGGCTTAGCGTCTGCGTTGCCGTGCCCGGGCCGCCGTTTGTGAGCATGTAGATCTGATCGAATGTCTTTAGGGAAAAAATCGATTTCAGGATGATGACTACCGCGAGCACCGGGAGTAGCTGCGGAAGGGTTACATCCTTAAGCACTCGCCATCCCGACGCGCCGTCGACCTGGGCGGCTTCGATCGTATCGCGCGGTACTGTCGCCAGCCCGCCAATCAGCACAAGAGTCAGGAAGGGGATCCATCCCCAAACGTCGGCCATGACGCAAACGCAGAATGCGAGAATGGGATCCGCTAGCCAGTTCAAGTGCGCGAGCGGCGGAAAGATCAGGCCGAAAAATGCGTCGAACAATCCAAATTCGGGATTGAACATGAACCGGAAAGAAACTCCCACCAGTGCCGGCGACATCGCAAACGGCAGTATCAGAAGCGTCTGAACGGAGGCGCGCAGGCGCCCTCCCGGAGCGAGAAGCAGCGCCAGGCCGAGCGCAGCGACAACGGTCAATGAAACCGTGGCGAGCGTATAGATGCCGGTAACGGCGACAGCATTCCAAAACGCAGGTTCCTCGAGAACAGCCCATTCATAGTTCTCGATGCCGATAAATCCTTGAGGAAATTTCGGCTTCGTTAGCAGCCCAAGGTAGAGCGAAAGATTGAACGACTGGATCAGCGGCCAAATCGCTGTCGCGAAAACAACCGCTATGGAGGGCGCCACGAGCAAGTATTTCAGCGTTCGGTCGCGCATGTCGGCACCTTAGTCGCGCGCGCCGCCCGGCGCGATCGATTCGCGCCGGGCGGCTCAACAATTTGAGGTCGCTATTCGATTCGTCCTGAACGGCGAAGAATGCGTTCGGACTGCTCGGCGGCTTCGATCATCAGCTCCCTAACGTCGCCTCCGGCGGCGGCGCGCGCGATCGCCGCGGAAATTATGTCGCCGACTTCCGGCCATTCCGTGATCTGAGGCATGATGTCGGAATCGCGCAGCGACTCCCATGCCGCGGACTGAATACCGTCGTTTGCGGCGTTGACTTCGGCGTCGGTCAGGCTTGAAATATGGGTCACGACGTTATTGACGATTTTCTTTCCTTTGACTTCCCGCTCAATGGCGTTTGCCCGGTCCATTTCAGGATTTGAAAGCCATTTCAGGAACTCCCATGCCGCGCCTTGCTGCTTCGAATATTCCGAAATCGAGAACGGCATAGAAATGGCGTAGGATTTGGTTTTTCCCTGATACGTAGGCATGCCTGTGAAGCCGACTTGATCCTTCGTCAAAGTAGAGGCATCCGGGTTGTAAAAGCCGGAATAGGCCCACCACCATACGGGAATCATCGCTGAGTTGCCTTGCATAAAGGATTGGCGCGCATCCTGTTCGACAAAGGACACGCTATTTGAGTTGGTGACTCCGTGGACGGTATGCAGGGCGATGTAGTCTTCGGTCGCCTTGAGAGCTTCCTCGGTCGTCCATGCGGGGGACCAGTCTTCGTTGAAGATGTCCGCGCCTGCCGCCCACAGGAAATTAAGCCAAATGAACAGGTTTTGGCGGTTGCCGTCGTTAAAGTAGTAGAGTGCTAGAGGCGCAATATCCGGGTTGGATTCCTTGAGAGCCTTTCCGGCCTCGATAATTTCTTCCCAGCTCTCGGGCGGGTTGGGAATCAAGTCCTTGCGGTAGAAGAGAAGCTGCGGATGGGCTCTAAGGGGAAAACCGAGAGTTTCGCCTTCGAACTGCGCCGACCGCGCGAACGCGGCTGGATAGCGGTCCATGGATATTCCGTCTCTCTCCATCAACTCGTCGATTTTTACCAGCCAGTGGCTATTCGCGGGCCCCCAACTGTCGAGATAGTTGACAACATCGTACGTGCCGGTCGCCGCGATGCCTTCGGCCGCGACTTTTTCCTGAAGCGAAACGAAGGGTATGAATGTCCATTCTGTTTCGATGCCGGTCAATTCCGTGAACTCGTCATCGCGAAGCATTAAACCGTCGAACTGCGGTGTCACAACCGAAAGAATGTTGAGCGTGGTTCCTTCAAAGGGCTTTCCAGGCAAAAGGCTGTACTTCATCTCGTCCGCAAGCGTGAACGGCGAAGCCGCGAGAATTGAAGCTGTCGCCGAAGCGGCAAGCAAGTAGCGTCGTACGATTGTCATTTGTTTACTCCTAGGATGGTTGGATAAGCGCCCTAATAGTTGAAATTTCGGGAACATAAAATGTGAAAAGCAAAATTCGGTAGTTCCAAGCCGGTTGCGTTTCGAGCCACGACAATTCGAAGGCCGCAATTCGATCGAAATCGATCGTTGTTTCCGCGTTGAAGCAGGGAATCGGTCGAACTCGAAATCGCTGCATGCTCGGCCGCGACGGGCCAGGAGCTTCAGACCGCGAGCATGAGGCGAAGCTATCCGTCGATTTGCTGTCACCATGCTGATTTGACGTCGCGACGGCGGGACGACGGCGACAGGTGCGAATTCAAGGACAAACTCTGAAATCGCCGGGCTTGTCAGCCAAATCGCGTCGATCTCCTATCCCATCCATCTGCGCACCGGCGCGTTCGATTCTTCAAGCGGCTGGCACACGATGTCGACAAGCGCCGGGCCGTCGCGTTCTACCGCTTCGCTGATGGTCGAATGCAACTTGGCGGGATCTTCGACGCGCCAGGACTTGATTCCATAGTTGGATGCGACAGCGGCGTGGTCCGTTCGATCGAAATCGACGTTGTGGTAGCGCCTGCCGCAGTCATCATGCTGGCTCGCCCTGATCCAGCCGAAGCTGCTGTTGGAAAATACTATGATCGCAAGCGGCGCCTTCGTTCGCACTACCGTTTCGAGTTCGCCGCAAGTGAATCCGAACGAACCGTCTCCCATGACGGCGACCGGCTTGCGGGAAGGGCAGGCAAACCACGCGCCGAGAGCTGCGCCGAGCGAGTACCCTAGAGCTCCGTGCGCCCTGTTTGTAATGAAATGCCTGCCCGGCTTAGCTTGGCAATAGTATGCCGAGAGGTACGGGCAGGATGTTCCCGGGTCGGAAACGATAATTGCGTCTTCCGGAATCGATCGCTGCATCGCCTTGACCACGGCTTCCGGTCTGATCGGTTTTTCGCCGCTGTCGGCGATACGATCGAATTCTTCGAATTTGCGGCTCTTGGCTTTCAAAATCTCGGCTGCGCCCTCAAATCTCTTGGTTCGACCCGAAATTGATTCCAAATATGCGACAGCTGCCTCGAGCGCGAGTTTGAGGTCGGCCACGACCGCGACTTCCGTCGGATAGTTTGCGCCGATCGCCATAGGATCGCAGTCGAAGTGCACAATTCTCGCATTCGGCGGCGGAGCCTCCCATCGCGCCGTTGTGGTAGAACCGGCGCGGCAGCCCATGAAGACCACGAGGTCGGATTGCAGCATGAATTCCCAGGTCGGTTCGGTGCCGCCGTTCGATCCAACGACCCCCAGGCTGTTTGGATGCGCGTCGGCGAGGCTGCCTTGACCGGAAATCGAAGTTGCAACCGGTATGTCCAGCATGGACGCCAATTGATCGAGCGCGCCGGTCGCTCCCGATGCCACGACGCCGCCGCCGCAAACAATCAAGGGTTTTTTTGCGGACAATATCGCGTCGACGGCGGCCTCGGCAGCTCCCGGCTCGGGAGCGGCGCGCCACGCGGGATAAGTTTTGTGGCTCGGCTCCGCCCAGATATCCGAAGAGTCCACCGCGTCGTATTGTATATCGTAGGGAAGCCCGAGGTGAGCCGCGCCGGGACGCCCGGTCGTCATAGCCCTGAATGCCTTTCGCACCATTCGAGGTATATGGTCCGCGCGGGCAATTACGGTATTCCATTTCGTCAAGGGACGCATTAGCGCGGACTGGTCGACTTCGGTCAGCGGATATTTACCGTACGACGCTACGGAGATATCGGTCGTGATGCCGAGGACGGCGGACGACGATTCACTGGCTTCGATGAGGCCGGGAAGAATATAGGTGGCGCCGCCTCCCGATGGCCCCTCGCAAATTCCGGGCTTGCCGGAAATACGCGAATATCCGTCGGCCATATAGGCGGAAGTGCGCTCATCGCGCGTCAGAACGTGCCTAATTCCATGATCAAGTCGATACAGAGCGTCGTAGAACGGAAGCGTAGTGTCTCCGCACAGGCCGAAAATGTGAGTCACGTCGTAGGCTTGCAGCATGCGCACGAAGGATTCGGCTCCGTTCAAAGTGTTTGGCGGCGCGTGACTCATGATGAAATTCTCCTGGGAGACCTATCGAAACAGCGCAGTCAGGCGCAGGAACGGTTCAATTGCCGCGAAACGTATTTGACGGCAGGAGACTCTTATGGACAAATTTGAAAATTCCGGCAAGGATCGGTTTCAGGAAACGAAAGTCAATTGGAGATCATTGCGCGCCGGCGCCGGATTCGAGACCGGGCTTGCGAGCGGGCGGGCTCCGGAAGGATCGGCGTCGCGAACAGAGGTTGGCATGACACTCGAATATGGCGGGAAATCCGTTTACGGAGCTAGCGTCGGAATACTGATGCTGGAAACTAGGTTTCCCAGAATCCACGGCGATATGGCGAATGCGAATACGTGGCCTTTTCCGGTTCAATTCAGAATCGTGCGCGGAGCGTCGCCGGAACGAGTCATTTGCCAAAGGGCGGAAGGCCTCGAAGGTGCATTCATTGACGCCGCCAAGGACTTGGTCGCGCACGGGGTCGACGGCTTGACGACGAATTGCGGCTACCTGTCTTTATTCCAGGACAAAATCAAGGATGCTGCGGGCGTGCCGGTCGCCGCCTCGCCGCTGATGCAGGTGCCGTTCGTCAATTCGCTGCTGCCGACCGGCAAGAGGGCAGGTGTCCTAACGATTTCAAAAAAGGACCTGTCGCCCGAGCATTTGAGCGCCGCCGGAGTACCCGAAGCGACTCCCGTAGCTGGCACGGAGGGAGGCAAGGAATTCGCCCGCAAAATTATTCGGGATTCGCCGGAAATCGACTTCGCGCAATGCAGGGTCGATCTCTTGCAAGCCGCGGATGATCTGGTGGAGGCCAACTCCGACCTTGGTGCGATCATACTGGAATGCACGAACATGGTGCCGTACGCGGCGGATATCCGCAAGAAAACCGGCCTGCCCGTTTTTTCGGTCCACGGATTTATTACGTGGTTTCAGTCGGCGCTTTCGCCGAGAACGTTCCCTCTTCGACTCGACGATCCCAAAATTCCCGTGTCCTGAATAGCTTCCCCGCGAATCTGTTCGATTCCGCAAATCCCGCCGCCTGCTGCGTTCATCGCGGCTCGAATAGCAAAACCCGCAGCCCGTCTATGTCGCCGAGCGCGGTTTCTATGCTTTTGCGTACAGAGCTCCATTCCAGCCCGCCGATGCCGCAGCCCAGCGCCGGAATGGCTACAGAGCGTATCCTCTTCGTTTGAATTTTGCGGCCGAGATCCGAAAGGCCGCTATCGATATCCTCGATTCTGGCCTTCTGCCCCGGTAGAGCCATTGTGGGAAAACTAGCGATGTAGAACGGCGGCTCGGGATTGCCGATCGCATGGAGATTTACTTCGCCCAGTCGAATTTCGCCTCGTTCGCAGGAGCGGGCGTAGGCGCGGAAATATTCCGGAAACCTGATTTTAAACTGCCTTGCGATTCCTCCGTCCATGCTGCCCTGGCAGTTTACTGCATTGACCAGCGCATCCGCGTCGTCGCTTAAAAGATCCCCGGATTTGCTTTCTATCATTGGCGCGACACCTCGATTGCCTTTCAAACGCGACAGTAGCGGATTCCATCGTAGTTTGGCACCCCCGCAATGCTAGTGCCGCCAGGAATGCGGCGTTATCCCGATATCAATTTTTTGAAGCGGGAATTTAGACTGCCGTCGAACGGCGCGGCCGGCGAAAATGCATGTCGATCTTGACCGCAATTCGGCAAGTGATTAGGCAAATCATATCGAAAATTGCGGAGACAGCGAGATGGGCGCGTATAGTTTACTGATTCTTCCAGGCGACGGCATTGGCCCCGAAGTGATGGCCGAAGTCGCAAAAGTGATCGATTGGCTTGAAGCGAAGCGCAGCATGTCATTCGACGTAACGGAAGACTTGGTCGGCGGAGCAGCCTTCGACGTTCATGGCGTTCCGCTGCACGACGATACGCTGTCCAAGGCATTGTCGGTCGATGCCGTTCTGCTCGGGGCGGTCGGCGGGCCCGAATACGACAATCTGGAATTTTCGGTCAAGCCGGAACGCGGCCTGCTGAGATTGCGGAAGGAACTGGATCTGTTTTCGAATCTCCGACCCGCCATATGCTTCGACGCGCTTGCGGATTTTTCCTCGCTGAAAAAGGAAGTCGTCGCCGGCCTGGACATTCTTATCGTGCGGGAATTGACTTCGGGCGTCTATTTCGGCGAACCGCGAGGAATTACTGACGACAACGAGGGCGGGCGCATCGGAGTCAACACCCAGAGATACACGACGAACGAGATTCGCCGTGTTGCTCGTTCGGCGTTCGAATTGGCTAAGCGACGCAGCGGAAAACTTTGTTCGATGGAAAAGGCGAACGTAATGGAATCCGGGATTCTGTGGCGCGAGGAAGTTCAGTGGGTTGGCGATAGGGAATACCCGGAGATTGAGCTGTCGCATATGTATGCGGACGCAGGTTCAATGCAGCTTGTCCGCTGGCCCAAGCAGTTCGATGTCATCGTTACCGACAATCTGTTCGGCGATATCTTGTCGGATACCGCCGCGATGCTGACAGGATCTCTGGGAATGCTTCCATCGGCATCCCTTGGCGACAAGGGCGTGAACGGAAGGCCGAAGGCGATGTACGAGCCCGTTCACGGCTCCGCTCCCGATATAGCCGGCCAGGGCAAGGCGAATCCATGCGCTTGCATTCTTTCACTTGCCATGGCCCTCAGGTACTCCTTCGACGAAGGCGAGGAAGCCGCGCGCATCGAGAATGCCGTGGAAAGCGTTCTTGGAATGGGAATCCGCACCGCCGACCTCCTTCAGGTCGAGGATATGGAACCCGCGTCGACTTCGGACGTAGGCGACTGCGTATTGGACGCGCTAGAAGAATCGCTGAGCGACTAGGCCGGCAAATACGCCGTGCTTCCTGCAAGGACGAATCGCAGGCGCGGCCGCAGCCATCTAGCCGAGATGCCCGACAATGCCTGTCGGAAACTGGAACGAGCCGTTTACGATGCCTTGCAGGCTATCGATCGCCGCGGCCTCGTTCCCTCAAATGCAGCCGCTCCCCGTGGTTTTCGAGTTCGCAGCGCGCCGGGATCGGGCGGCGAGGCGGATTCCAAAACGCTTGCCATTTGTCGAACGCAAGGCTATTTCGGGCATTGCGGCGATCGGAGTGTAGCTCAGCCTGGTAGAGCACTGTCTTCGGGAGGCAGGGGCCGGAGGTTCAAATCCTCTCACTCCGACCAAGCGATCCTATCGAATTCGGGGTCTGTAGCCGGTAGGATACAATTCTCGGCTCACTCCGAATTTGAATCTTGGAAGTTTCAATTGTATCGCGGTTAGATTAACGGAACTGCGCGATTAAGGTTCAGTTGCGAGGAAGATATGGGTTACAGGATTGCGGTGGCGGGAGCGACGGGCAATGTCGGCCGTGAAATGCTCAACATCCTGCACGAGCGAAGATTTCCCGTAGACGAGGTTGCTGCGCTGGCTTCAAGCAAGTCGGTCGGAACCGACGTCGAGTTCGGGAACCAATCGATCTACGCCGAGGATTTGGACGGTTTCGATTTCGAAGGGTGGGACTTTGCGCTTTTCGCGGTCGGGTCCGCGGCTACGAGGACGTACGCACCTGAAGCGGCGGACGCGGGGTGCACCGTAATCGACAACTCGTCGCTCTACCGATACGAACAGGACGTTCCGTTAATCGTCCCCGAAGTAAACCCGGACGCGATAGAGGAATTCCGGAATCGGAACATTATCTCCAATCCGAACTGCTCCACCGCTCAAATGGTCGTTGCGTTGAAGCCGCTGCACGACAGAGCCAGAATCAAAAGGGTGGTCGTGTCCACGTACCAGTCCGTTTCCGGATCGGGCAAGGCGGCAATGGACGAGCTGTTCGAGCAGACCAAAGCCGTTTTCGCCCAAGACAAAACAGTCGAGCCCAAGGTCTATCCGAAAACGATAGCCTTTAACGTCATTCCCCACATTGATTCCTTTTTAGATGACGGGTCCACCCGCGAAGAATGGAAGATGTCGGCCGAAACCAAAAAAATTCTTGATCCGGAAATTGAAGTGACCGCGACCTGCGTGCGAGTACCTGTGTTTTTCGGCCACTCGGAAGCTCTTAACATCGAATTTGAAGAAAGATTGGACGCGGACGACGCCAGAAGCATACTGCGCGAAGCACCCGGAATTATGGTAGTCGACGAGAGAAAAGACGGCGGTTACGTCACTCCGCGAGACTGCGTAGGTGAATACGCGACATACATTAGCCGGATACGCCAGGACGAGACCATAGCCAACGGACTAAACCTATGGTGCGTATCGGATAATTTGCGGAAGGGCGCGGCGCTGAATGCTGTTCAAATAGCTGAACTATTCGGCCGCCGTATCTTGAGGCAAGGCTGAGCGGGTCGCCCGACCCGATTGGCGACTTGCCAATTAAGCAAGCGGAAGCCGAACCGAATCCGTTCGGCTTACCAATCGCAGGAGGACAAATATGCGATTTTTGGGAAACATATCCGTTGCTGCTGCTGCGCTTGCGATTTCGACGCAGACGGCAGCATCAGAGTACAAGCTGAACATTATCCACATCAACGACCTGCACAGCAGAATCGAGTCGATTTCGCGATTCAACGGATCGTGCGACAGCGAATCCGAAGCCGAAGGCAAGTGTTTCGGAGGCGTTGCCCGCGTTGCGACAAAAATTGACGAACTTCGAAACTCCCTTTCGGCGGCTGGCGAAAACTACATCGTCCTCGATGCCGGCGACCAGTTCCAGGGATCGCTGATGTACACGACCTACAAGGGAGCCGCCGAAGCGGAATTCATGGAGAAAATCGGATTCGACGCAATGGCGGTTGGCAACCACGAATTCGACGACGGTCCGCAGGCGCTGGCGGAGTTTGTCGACATGGTCAGTTTTCCCGTTGTTTCCGGCAATCTGGATTTGGATCGCTCCGAACTGCTGCGCGGCCGAATCGAAAACCATGTCGTGCTTGAAGTGGGAGGTGAAAAGATCGGCATAGTTTCTGCCTTGGCGACCGACACCAGCGAAACTTCTTCGCCCGGTCCGAACGTGGGCTTCGACGATGAAATCGCTAGCTTGACCGAAGATGTCGCCGCGCTGGAGGAGGCGGGCGTCAACAAGATTATTGCCCTTACGCATGTCGGCCTGCCGGTGGACATTGAAATTGCGTCCGCTGTCCAAGGTATCGACGCGGTCGTAGGCGGGCATTCCCACACGTATCTTTCATCGTCGGATCCCGATGCCGACGGAGAATATCCGACTTGGGTAGAGTCGGCGGGCGGGAATCGCATTCCTGTCGTCCAAGCCTTTGCCTATTCGAAGTATGTCGGCCACCTGATTCTTGAATTCGATGCCGAAGGAGCATTGCTCCGCGCCGAAGGCGATACTTTGGTTTTGGACGCTTCGGTCGAACCAAACGCGGACATCGTCGCTAGAGTCGCGGAACTGGCCGGGCCGATTGAAGAATTGAAGTCCCTCGTTGTCGCCTCCGCAGCCTCGAAAGTCGAAGGTGACAGGTCGGTTTGCCGGGTCGAAGAATGCGCAATGGGAAATCTCGTGGCCGATGCGATGCTGGCTAGCGTCATGGAACAGGGGGGCGAAATCGCCATTCAGAACGGCGGGGGCTTGCGCGCATCGTTCAGCGAAGGCGAAATCACTATGGGTGACGTTTTGGCCGTATTGCCGTTCCAGAACACTTTGGCGACCTTTGACGCTACGGGACAAACTATTGTCGACGCTCTGGAAAACGGCGTAAGCCAGGTCGAGGGCGTCAAGGGACGATTTCCTCAAGTTTCCGGGTTGAAATATACTTGGGACCCAAGCGTCGCTCCGAACGAAGGCCGAATCCAGGAGGTGCTGGTCTTAAGCAACGGCGAATGGGCGCCGATCAATGCCAATGCCGTGTACCGGGTTGTTTCGAACAACTATGTGCGCCAAGGCGGGGACGGCTACGATATGTTCGCGACCGCCGAAAACGCTTACGACTACGGGCCGAATCTCGAAGAAGTCGTGGCCGACTATTTGGCCGCGAACAGCCCCTACGAGCCGTATACCGACGGACGCATCGCTAGTAGATAGAATCTTCGGGTATCTCAAGGGAGATCGCGGCCGCCTAAAGTCAACGCCTGCCTCGCCGCTGCGGCCGGGCAGGCGGGATCGAGTAGCGACCGGCGGGCGTCAACTTGGAATCTCCTACTTGTCCAAATTACGCGTGAAAGAAAACGCGGCGCGAGCGACCGCCGAGTCGCGCGCGTTGCGTCCGATTTGGCGAAGATTTCGCCGCCCGATAATGCGAGGGCTTTTTTTGATGAGAGACGTATTCCCTGGCAATCGTATCCGGATCGCTATACCCCTTCGCATTGCGGGTTCGCGCAAATTCGCGCATCCGGGAATTGCGGAATTTCCCTTGCGAGGTTTTTGGATCATCCCATGAAGCCGAAGTTTGCATCGGATTCGACTGAAGCGAAGGCTATTCGCCTGGTCGAACGCGAAGGGCTCGCGGAGTGGACCGGCAAGCCCGGCCCATCGGCGTCCTGGATAAAGGCAAATGAATTCCGAGCCGATCTCGGACAGGTTTTGCTCATGCCCCGCCCGGATGGCTCGATTGAAAGCGTTATCGCCGGATGGGGCGATCGCAAGTCGCGCGAAGCGGGGCGATTCCAATTTTCCGACATCATGGCGAAATTGCCAGGCGGCATCTACAAAATTACCGGCAGCATCCCGTCGGGCGAGAGCGACGAAATCGCATTGGCGGCACTGCTTAGCCAGTACCGTTTCGACCGGTATAATGAGGCCGCTACCGACAAGGCCGTACTCGTCGCGCCTGACGGCATAGACGCACCGCGGCTCGAGAGCATCGCGGCGGCCGAATTTTTGACGCGAGATTTAATCAACGCTCCGGCATCCGACATGGGTCCGGAAGCGCTGGAAGTAATGTTTTCGGATCTTGCCGGCGAGTTCGGCGCTCGATTTTCGGCAGTCAGGGGAGAAAATCTCCTTCGCAGGGGCTTTCCGATGATTCATGCCGTCGGACGGGCTTCGGACCAGAACCCGAGGCTGCTGGAATTGAGCTGGGGCCGGCAAAATGATCCCGCAGTCACTTTGGTAGGAAAAGGCGTATGCTTCGATACCGGCGGCCTGAATCTCAAGCCTGCCGGACCGATGCGCCTTATGAAAAAGGATATGGGCGGCGCGGCGACGGCAATGGGGCTGGCGCACATGATTATGGCGAGCGGCCTGCCGGTCAATTTGCGCCTTCTTGTTCCGGCAGTGGAAAATTCGGTGTCCGCAGGAGCGTTCAGGCCCGGGGATATTTTGCGTTCGCGAAAGGGGCTGACTGTCGAAATCGCGAATACCGACGCCGAAGGTCGGCTGGTTCTGGCCGATGCCATAGCCTATGCCGACGAAAGCGACACCGATTTGATAGTGTCCATGGCGACCCTGACCGGAGCCGCGCGCGTCGCGCTGGGACCCGACATCGTACCTTTTTACACTAGCAGCGACGTACTGGCGGCATGCCTCGAAAAAGCATCTGCTTTGGTAAGCGATCCGATCTGGAGAATGCCGCTTTGGCCGCCCTATGAAAAAATGATTGAACCTGGAGTCGCGGATCTCGCAAATGCCACGGACTCCGGATTGGCCGGGTCCGTGACCGCCGCGATGTTTCTCGCGCGTTTCGCGACGCGCACGAGCAGGTTCCTGCATTTCGACATTTACGGATGGCAGCCAAGCAAGGCGCCTGGGCGTCCTAAAGGCGGCGTAGGCCAGGCCGCACGCGCCGTGTTCGAAGCGCTTCCCGAAGTCCTGTCGCTGTGAGGGATCCGAGATTTTTCGCATGCAACGGCGAAGTCGCCGCCAGCGAGCTTCGGGGCATCGTCGAGGCCAAGCGATTCGTCGACGGCGAACAGGGCCAATTCACGGGGCCTTTCACGCCGCTGACAAGCCTTTCCGGCGATGAAACGGCGACGCAGGCTCTTTTCGGCGAGCGCTTCCGGATTCTAGACGACAGGGGCGGCCGCGCGTTCGGGCAGCTGTCGAGGGACGGATACGTCGGGTACGCGCCTTCGAAATTCCTAGGCGCGGTAAAGTCAAGCACGCATCGAATCACCGTCCTGTCGTCGCATTTCTATTCTGCGCCGGATCTCAGGAGCCCCGTCCGACAGGGTCCGACGCTTGGCGGAGAATTACGCGCGGTAGCGGAAAGGAACGGTTTTCTCGAAGTCGAAAACCAGGGCTTTATTCCGTCGAGGCAGGCGAGTGAACTGATCGATCGGCCAACGGACTACGTCTCCGTAGCGGAGAAATTCGCGGGCGCTCCGTACCTATGGGGCGGCAAGACCTGCTTCGGAATCGATTGCTCCGGACTTGTTCAATTGGCGATGCACGAAACGGGTCTCCAATGCCCGCGAGACAGCGATCTGCAGGAAAGGGAATTCTCCACTCGGGTCGCGAAATGCGAATCCGGCAAGCGCGGCGATCTGGCGTTTTGGAAAGGGCATGTCGGCATTTTTTTAGATACCGGCACCATCCTGCATGCGACGGCTCATACGATGGACGTTGCCGTTGAACCGTTCGCGAGAGTCAGGAAGCGGATCGATTCGCTCGAAAGCCACCCTTTTCTGGGCGTTCGCCGGATCTAGTTGACCACTCGCATCAATTTTCGTTCGAACATTTTCAGGACCTGCCCGAGATCCATGCCTTGGCGCAGAATGCGGCCGTCCATGCCGAGGATGGCGTACATGCCCCGTTTCGAATTTAAGTTCGGACGCTTTACAATTCGGTAGATCGGGTATTCGGCGGTTCGCCGGAATATGGAAAACACGGCGAAGTCCTCCATGTGGGAAATGTCGTAGTCTCGCCAGTGACCCGCGGCCACCATTCTGCCGTAGGTGTTCAGAATTAGGAATAGTTCACGGCGATCGAAGCTGATTATCTTGGGCGGCGCGTCGCCGTTGTCGCGCGACGAAGGCCGCAATTGGGCAATTGAATTGTTTTGGCTCATGTAGCTCCACTTTTTTCCCGCTCGATTGCTCACTTGCCTGGCAAACGCGAATCAAGCTTCAACGCGCGACCGATTCGCGGTTCGAGAATGAATATTGGAATTGACTATAGCCCGTCCGCAGGCGGCATCCCGGTTTGCATCGTTGATCGCAAACGCGTTTCGGCGGAACCGGCTCATACTTTAAATATAGGATACGAATCGGGAAGCTTGCAAGACGCGAATGCGTTTAACGGCGACAATTTTATCGCGCTTGCGCCGGCCGCACAGCGTGGCTGTTGATCAGGGAACTGTTCCGCCTGTAAATTGCGAGGATGGGTCAATTCGTCGTCGCGCCTTCATACCAATTTTTTTGCCTAGGCGCTATTCCTGTGCGGGCTTCGATAATCGGCGGCAGCTGAGCTGAGCCGTCAGAAAAGGATTGCAAATGCGAGACTTCCAGCTGCCTGGTCGATCTGCAGTATATTCGTCAAACGGAATGTGCGCGACGTCGCATCCGCTCGCCGCCGCCGCGGCTGTCGATATTTTGAAGGGCGGAGGAAACGCCGTCGACGCGGCCATCGGGGCTGCAGTCCTACTTGGAATCTGCGAGCCTCAGTCCACGGGATTAGGCGGCGACTGCTTCGTTCTTTTCAGCCCTCCGGGCGAAGAACGAATTATTGCTCTGAACGGTTCGGGACGAGCTCCCGGCGCTCTTTCCGCGGCTTCGCTGCGTAAAAAGGGATTTGAACGCATATCCGAAGACTCGGTCGAATCGGTCACCGTTCCCGGAGCCATCGACGCATTCTGCCAACTGTCGTGTGATTGGGGCCGCAGCGGACTGGACGCCAGCCTTGCGCCAGCAATTCGGTACGCCGAAGAAGGCGTGCCCGTCGCGCCTAGAGTGTCTTTCGATTGGATCCGCGCGGCAGATTCCCTAAAGGGCGCGGCGCGGCGGCATTATTTGCTGGACGGCATGCCTCCGACTCCCGGCTCGCTGTTTCGCGCGCCCGGCCAGGCGGAAGTGCTGAGGCGAATTTCAAGAATCGGGCGATCGGCCTTTTACGACGGCGAAGTTGCGGAAGACATGGTCGCAAGCCTGAGGGCTAGCGGCGGTTCTCACACTCTGGAAGATTTTGCGGCCACGCGCTGCGATTACGGCAGGCCGATCTCCGAGAATTACAAGAAATTCGAAATATTCGAGCATCCGCCCAATGGCCAAGGAGCCGCAGCGCTTCTGGCGTCCAAAATTGCTGCTCAGTTCAGTATCGGCGATTTGGAACCGTTCGGGGCCGAACGGACCCATTTGGAAGCGGAGGCGGTAAAGCTTGCCATGGACGCCCGCGATCGATTCCTTGCCGACCCCGACCATACCGATCATCTGGACCACATGCTGTCGATGGCGACTGCCGTCAGGCTCGCGGCTCTTATCGATCCGGGACGGGCCATGGAAAGGCCCGGTCTAGCGGCAGATGCCGTGCACAAGGAGACAGTTTACCTTTGCGTCGTCGACAGGGACCGAATGGCCGTCTCCATGATCTATTCTATATTCCACAGCTTCGGCTCCGGCCTGGCGTCCGAGAAATTTGGAATCAATTTTCAAAGTCGGGGATCCGGATTTGCCCTGGAGGAGGGGCACCCGAATGAAGCCGGAGGGGGCAAGCGCCCCTTGCATACCATAATTCCCGCGATGCTTGCCGTCGACGGAAAAGTGACGATGCCTTTCGGCGTCATGGGGGGGCACTACCAGCCGGCTGGGCATCTTCGAATTGTCGCGAATATCGCAGACTTCGGCATGAACCCGCAGGAAGCTATCGACGGCCCGAGAAGTTTTCCGGATGCGGGCGCACTGAAAATGGAACGAGGCTATAGCGACCAAGTTCGCGCGCGGCTTGCGGAAATCGGGCATATGCCGACTGTGCCGGAAACGCCCCTGGGCGGCGGCCAGGCGATCTGGATCGATCGCGATACCGGGGTTCTTCTTGGCGCGTCCGATCCCCGAAAGGACGGCTGCGCCATTGGCTATTGAATTCGCCTAGCGAATGCCGGGTCGTGCTCGTCATCTGCAGCCGTGCTCCAGGACCGCAATATCGCTCGGGTCGCCGAATCGTGGCCGAATTCTGAATTTTGGCTTCTAACCGTTCGGTTTCGGCTAGCGTTTCGGTTCGACCCGCATGCCCGCACCGTAATCCCTGAAAACAGCGGTTTGCGAGCGGCGATTGCCTTCGCATTCCATATTTTTGAATTGCGGTTTCAATAGCGAGATTAGAGATCGAAGCATTTGTTGCGCAAGCTGGCTCACGCTAGGCCGGGCACCCATATCGCCGCGCGCCGCGCATGCCGAACAAAGGTCGCGGCGCGTCCGCGGCGACTAGTAGAATTGTGCTCGAGGCGACGATTGGCATTGCCGAGCATCATAAATCCGGCGACGCCTTCTGGCCCGGATTTCGCGCTTCTACCGAAACGACTTGCGGCGTGTCTCCAAGAATCCGGCAGCAACCGAGGTTAGTCGACGAGATTCTACGCTTAAGACGCGACCGGAAGCGATGCCTTTAATTTCTCGGCAAGAATTCCGCGGCGCCGATAGAGAACGCTGTCGAGCCGACGATTAGCAAGCGATTGATGCGCGCATCGGAACATATTCCAAGGTCGAGGCAGCGTAGCCGGACGAATGATCGAATTCATAGAGTGCTGGCCGGCAGGAGAGCCGCTTTATCGGATCGTTTCGCTAATTAGGGGACGGCGCAATTGGGAGCCGGCGAGGCAGCCAATCAAAAACAATCGCGCCCGCCCGATTCCAATGATCGCAGAGTCGCGCCGCCGTACTTGACGTTGCCGAAGAGCCAATCCATGACCTGCAACCATGAATGATCCTGGGAGGGAGCAATGAAGCGCAAGGCAAAACCTGTGGGTATCAATCATGTTGCAATTGAGGTCGGCGACATTCAGGAGGCCATCGATTTCTACCGGCGCTTTCTGGATTTCGAAGTCGCCTCGCAAAGCGAAAAGGCAGCCTTTGTCTATTTCGGCGATCAATTCATCAACTTCTCGGCGGGACGGAATCGGGATCCCGACCAAAAACGGCATTTCGGCATCGCCGTCGACGACAAGCCGCTCGCTATCGAGCGCCTAGAGGAATTGGGGATTGAACTGCTTGACGGCCCGTTTACGGACTTTCGCGATCCATGGGGCAACAGAATCGAACTCACGACCTATACGGATATCCAGTTCACCAAAGCGGATCACGTTTTGGAAGGCATGGGTCTGAGCCATCTCGAGAAAACGCCCAGAGCCATCGCGGAGCTTGCCAAGAAAGGCATGGCGCCGAGACGATAGCTTTCAGGTCGATAAGGTTTCATCGGTCGGGAGCATTGCCCTTTTACCTCGGGGAACGGGTTTGGCGACGTTTTCCTCAAATGGCTTGCCCGCTCATTGTCCTAAGGCCTCAGTTCCGATGCACGGAACTTGGCTTTGTTGCGCTTCGCTAGCAAATTCCAGCACATATTCGACTGAAACTCGCATCATCGGCGAATCCGAATGTTTCAGCTGCAACGGCCGCGTCCAGGCAACGCATGCCGCGCCAAATATGGCAGCAACTCGGCGGGCTATCGGAAGGCTCCGCTTGCGTCGGCGCGACAAAGTGATCGAACGATGGTCTCGGATTGAATTTCACGTGATGAGCCATATGCAGAATTTTCGGCACGGGCTCCCGATTGAATCGCTATGCCGGCACTAGCGGGCAAACGCACCGCGCGCCGCAAGATGATCCGCTTCAATCGCGCCGGCAATGCGCCGGGGACTAATCGCGGACCGACATCGACTTGGCGGAATAGCGCGTACTGCTTGCGTTTCAGAACTTGCGCCGTTTAGCGGGCCATGCCAATTAGTGCCGGCCGGAATGGACGGAGTGTTCGCGATGCAAAGATACCACCCCCTTTTGGTCGCGCTGCACTGGCTGATGGCGCTGATGGTGCTCCTGTCGCTTGCGGCGGGCGGCGTGTTTCTTGCCAACATGCCTCCCGACAGCGCCCAAAAGCTGCAGGGTCTGGGCGGGCACATGGCTTTCGGAATGGCGATTGGAGCATTGTTGATTTTGCGCCTTGCAACTCGCTTGCGCACCCAACATCCTCCGCGCGCCAGCACTGGCAATGAAGTTCTCGACAGAATCGGCGTCGCTACTCATTGGGGCTTCTACATGCTTTTGGCGGGAATGGTAGCGACCGGTCTCGCGACGGCAATTGGCGCTGGTCTATTTCCGATCGTTTATCTCGGCGCGGCGGATACGCTACCGTCCGAACTATCAACTTTGCCGCAGAGGGCTGCCCACGGGATTATTTCTAAACTACTTTTGGCGTTAATCGCGCTCCATATTGCGGCGGCTTTCTACCACCAGCTTGTCTTAAAGGACAATTTACTGCGCCGCATGTGGTTCGGCAAACGCCTCTAGCCTTTCGAATTGAACTCTACCTAGGAGACCGCCATGACAGACCCCGTAGTCGCCCAGAAAGGGCCTTTCGAAATAGATGTAGAATCCGGCAGGTCCTATTTCTGGTGCGCTTGCGGAAGGAGCGGCAATCAACCGTTCTGCGACGGAAGCCACAAGAGCACCGATATAGTTCCCGTCAAATTCGATTCCGAGGAAGATAGGCGCGTTTTCTTTTGCGGATGCAAGCAATCGGCTTCCGCACCGATCTGCGATGGTAGCCACAATATGCTGCGAGAAAGCGACTAGAGATTGCATTCCTTAGTCCGCTGGAGGAAAAGCTCCGTATTTCCTCGCGGCGACAGGCTCCTTTTGATCGATGCCGCCTGCGAAAAAACATAGCCTTCCCCGATACCGGGAGGCTCAAATCAGCTGGCTTCTGAAATCAGTGTAACTCGGAATCGGGTTCTGTTTTACTTCGCGTTCATTTGGCCGAAGGTAGATTTCCGATTTGGCTGGTTCAAGTTGCCGAAGCAATTTTTGCGTGTGCGCAAAGTATCCGGAATCGCCAAGATTTTGGGTTCGAGCGCTGCTGCCGGAATGCGCGGTTGAACTGTTGGCGGGGATTTCTTCATGTCCAAATACGGACGAATATAACAGCCTGGGCGGGAAACGAGCGACGACTCGCCAAGAACGTTGCCTTTCGCCCGTCAATAGTCAAGGAACATGGGCCGTGCCCGCCGCGCCGCCCATTCGCTTCGGCTGCGACCGCCAAATTGGGTAATGAGGACGGCGAGCAAACCACCGTGGCGCGAAGGCGCTGTTTTCGGCGAGGGGAAAACCTCAACGATGTCTCGAGTTATCAACGCAGCGCATGGATAACGGGTAAGCGCGCCATTGATTCCGAAGCAAGGAAAAAGGCAACTATTTCGCGGAGCCCCCGTCATCTTGGAGCCTGCGCTTGATTGCTTTATTTGCCGCAATTCGACTGCGGGGCAGCCGCAAAGCGCCGCGCTCGCGGTCGCCGCTCCTCAAGGCGGCTTGTCGATAAGCCATAATGTCTTTCCGAACGTTCGAATTTCCGCTATGCTCGCGGTCGAACGCCATTTTTCGGCGCGACTTTTGAGTCAATTGAATGGAATCGGAGACATGAAAAAGATCGCTCTAGTATTGGCGACGATAACTGGATTAGCCTTTCCGGCAATCGCCGCCGCGAATTCGTTGAAAGTGGGAATGATTACGACCCTTTCCGGCGGAGGCGCGTCGCTTGGTATCGACGTGCGCGACGGGTTCATGCTTGCCGTCATGCAGGCGAACGATCCGGGAATCGAAGTGGTCGTCGACGACGACCAGCGGAAGCCCGACATAGCGGTTCAAATTGCGGACAAGATGATCCAGTCCGACAAGGTGGATGTCCTTACCGGAATAATCTGGTCGAATCTTGCATTGGCTGTCGTGCCAAGCGCAGTCCAGCAAGGAAAATTCTATCTTTCGCCGAATGCCGGGCCGTCGGCGCTTGCCGGCGAACTCTGCCACGAAAACTATTTCAATGTCGCATGGCAGAACGACAATTTGCATGAGGCAGCGGGCGCCTACGCAAATTCGGCCGGATATTCGAACTCGTACCTGGTCGCGCCGAATTACCCGGCCGGAATCGATGCCCTTAACGGCTACAAGCGATTCTTTGAAGGCGAAATAGCAAATTCGCATTACACCAAGCTCGGCCAGGACGACTATGCGGCCGAGCTTGCCGTTATCCGCGCATCGGGCGCCGACAGCGTCTTTTTCTTTTTGCCGGGGGGAATGGGTATCGCATTCCTAAAGCAATACGCGCAGTCGGGTATCGATATTCCTCTTCTCGGGCCGGCCTTTTCGTTTGACCAAGGAATCCTGCAAGCCGTAGGCGATGCGGCGCTAGGCGTCATAAACACCTCGCAATGGTCCAAGGATTTGGACAATGAAGCGAATGCGGCCTTTGTGGAAGCGTTCCAGGCGGAGTACGGAAGATTGCCGTCCTTGTATGCTAGCCAGGGCTACGACACCGCAAACCTTTTGATATCCGCAATGGCGAAAGCGGAAGTATCGGATGCGGATGCGTTTAGGGCGGCGTTGCGCGAAGCGGAATTCGATTCCGTGCGCGGAAGCTTCGCATTCGATACCAACCAACATCCCGTGCAGGACATCTACGTTAGGGAAGTCGTCAGGGAAGGCGAGGTCTTGACCAACCGTATCGTTGGTCTTGCAATGGAAGATCGATCGAATGCCTATGTCGGCGACTGTTCCATGTGATTAACGCCTAGCGGGTCGGCGATCCCGGCCCGCATATTTTCCTGCCGCATTTATCGATTGTTCGTACAGTAGCGAGAGCCTCGGCGGGCTCGCGCCGGTCTGGATTTCTAGCGTACCCGGAATGTAGTGCGCCTACGTGGTTTCCATAGCCTGTTACACGAATTGAAGGGCGAGCGGACAATCTAAATCTCTTCCTATGTCGGCAATATTATTTGCAGAGCAAATCCTGAACGGCCTCCAGCTAGGCGTCATGCTATTTCTCATGGCCGCCGGATTGACGCTTGTTTTCGGGGTGATGGGCCTTATCAATCTTGCCCATGGCTCCCTTTACATGATTGGCGCATTCGCTTGCGCGGGCGTCGCGACGGCCACCGGTTCATTCTGGCTGGGACTCCTGTCGGGATTGGCGGCCGCCGCCGCCGCCGGCGCGATTGTGGAGATTACCGTCATCAGGCGGCTTTATAGGCGGGACCATCTTGATCAGGTGCTCGCCACGTTTGCGCTCATTCTGGTATTTTCGGAAGGAACGCGTTGGATTTTCGGCTCGTTTCCGCTTTATTTGAATCCGCCGGAACTGCTTTTGGGAACGGTGGTACTGCCCGGCGGAATCGAATACCCCAAGTTTCGCCTGGCGATAATCGTCGCAGGTCTCGCGGTAGCGGCCGGGCTGTTCTGGCTCATTGGAAGAACGACGCTCGGAATACGCATCAGAGCTGGCGAATGCGATCGGGAAATGATCGCCGCTCTCGGCGTAAACATCGGAATTCTTTACACGCTGGTGTTTGCCTTGGGGGCCGGTCTCGCCGGTCTGGCGGGAGCAATGGTTGGATCGATTCAATCGGTGCAGGTCGGCATGGGCGAGCCCGTGCTGATTCTGGCGTTTGTCGTCATCGTCATTGGTGGAATCGGGTCCGTAGAGGGCGCATTTGTCGCCTCGATACTAGTCGGATTGGCCGATACTCTCGGAAGGTTCCTGTTTCCGGTCTTGTTCGGGGCCTTTATGGACGCATCCTCGGCAACTTCGATCGGTTCAGCTCTTGCTTCCATGCTGATCTATTTGTTGATGGCGGTCGTGCTCGTGTTCAGACCTCGAGGACTGTTCGGCAATGTCGGCGCCTGAACGCGGGTTCAACTTTGGACTGGCATCGCTTCTTCTGGCCGTGCCTTTGATCGCGGCGTACATGGGCGAACCTTACTATTTGACGCTGGCGACGCGCATTGCCATCCTTTCCATAGCTGCCGTCGGCTTGAATTTCGCGCTTGGATTGGGCGGGCTGGTGTCGTTTGGGCATGCCGCGTATTTCGGTCTGGGAGGATACGCCGCAGGAATACTCGCCAATCACGCTCTGAAGGGGCAGGCGATACTTGACTGGCCGTTTGAACTTGGCGGGACTACGTTTATGCCGACGATTTGGCTGGTTGCGGTTTTTGCGGCCGGATTGGCCGCATTTCTAATAGGGCTTCTCAGCCTGCGTACGACGGGCGTATACTTTATCATGATAACGCTCGCATTCGCTCAAATGCTCTACTATTTCGCGGTAAGCTGGCCGGCTTACGGAGGCGAAGACGGCTTGCCAGTCTATGTCCGCAACAGTTTTCCCGGCTTGAATACGCTGGATCCGGTACAATTCTTTCTGATTTCGTACGCGGTCTTGCTCATTGCGCTCGCTCTATTCTCCCTATTGCGGAATTCGAACTTCGGAGTTGCGCTGCGCGCATCGAGGCAAAATCCCGGCCGCGTCGCGAGTCTTGGCATAGAGGTCTTTCGCCTGCGATTGGCCGCATTCGTATTGTCGGGAGCCATCACAGGCCTTGCGGGAGCGCTTTACGCGGATCTCAACCGATTTGTCAGTCCGCAGATGCTGAGCTGGCATATGTCGGGTGAAATCATGGTATTCATTATTCTAGGAGGCGCAGGAAGACTATTCGGACCCGTGGCCGGCGCGGTTCTCTATATTATACTCGAGCAGTCGCTTGGAGAAGTGAGCGACTACTGGCAAATATTCCTAGGATTGCTGCTGCTATGCGTCGTGCTTTACGCGCGAGGCGGCTTGATCGGAGCCGTATTGGACCGTCGCCTTGGCTGAGCCGATTCTTAGACTATTCAACCTGACCAAAAGATTCGGGGCGCTTCAGGCGACGGACAGTGTTTCTCTCGACCTCTGGCCCGGCGAAATACACGCGCTTATCGGACCTAACGGAGCGGGAAAGTCGACGTTGGTAAAGCTGATTGTCGGCGAGCTCCGTCAAAATTCCGGATCGATCGAATTCGAAGGCCGATGCATCGACGCTCTCGGGTCCGCGGAACGCGCTAGCCGCGGTCTAGCCAGGAGTTTTCAGGTTTCGTCGATATTTCCGGAGTTTACGGTATTTGAAAACGTATTTCTGGCTGTTCAGGGCGCAGAAAGAAAAACCTACCGGTTTTTCCGGCGCGCGCTGTCGAATTCGGAATTTTCCGGGCGCGCATCCGCGCAGATCGATCGCGTGCGACTAAGCGCACGGTCGGGTACCGTCGCTTCGGAATTGTCGCACGGGGAACGTCGCAGGCTCGAAGTTGCAATGGCATTGGCTATGCGTCCGAAGGCCCTGCTTCTCGACGAGCCCATGGCAGGCGTCGGAGCCGAGGGAACAAGAGAACTGACGAAACTACTAAGCGAAATCCGAGAAGAATCTCCGATATTGTTGATTGAACACGACATGGATGCCGTTTTCGCCTTGGCTGACAGAATCTCCGTTCTCGTTAGCGGGCGGGTGGTTTCGACCGGCGGCGTTGCGGAAATACGGCGCAGCGACGAAGTGCGAAGAGCCTATCTCGGCTTTGGCGACGAATGACGAATTCGCTCCTGTCCATGAAGAATGTCACCGCATTCTATGGGGGATCTCAAGCGCTTTACGGACTGAGTCTGCAGGTGCATCAAGGCGAAGTCGTCGCATTGATGGGCCGGAACGGAGCCGGGAAAACGACGGCGATCAAGACCATTTGCCGAATGATTCGGCACAAGGAGGGAGAAATTCTATTCTGCGGCACGGACCTGGATCCGCTGACCTCGCATCGCGCGGCGCGACTCGGCATCGGACTTGTACCGGAAGGCCGGAGGTGCTTTGCGACGCTCTCGGTCGAGGAAAATCTGGTCGCCGCCGCTAGGACGGGCCATTGGAATCTGGCGCAAGTATACCGATTGTTTCCGCAGCTTCGCGACCGGAAGGGCAAGTCGGCTCGGACCCTGTCCGGCGGAGAGCAGCAGATGCTCGCAATAGGGCGCGCTCTCATGACTAATCCGCGGCTTCTGCTCTTGGACGAGGCCACGGAGGGACTGGCGCCGCTCGTGCGAAAGGAAATCTGGTCGGCGGTTGCGGAGCTAAGGAAGGGAAGGGACCTTACGATTCTGCTGGTTGATAAATCACCGCGAGAATTGGCGAAGGTTGCCGACCGCTGCGTCGTGCTGGAACGAGGGCGAGACGCATGGACCGGCACGTTCGAAGAGCTGACGCCCGAAATCGCCTTAAGGCATCTTGGCGTATAAGCCCGTTATTTGCTCGGAACTTCGGCGAGCCTTACTTGTGTCCGAATGGCGGGCTTCTTGGCCGCGCCGAGGGAGCGCGAACGAGTACTCGTAACGGAATGATGCGATCGGGGGCAGGTAGGCCGGCAACGAACCGGTTGACGACAATTTCGTGGACAACACGTTCGCAATCTAATTTCGCAAAGCAAGTTTCTTGATCGGTGCCAGGCCTGGGATCGTCTACCGATTGCTCGGCAAGAGGGGAGGGCTTGTTCGGCCGCGAGCGCGAGCTGGACATGCTGGAAGCCTGGATTCGCGACCGCTATCATTTGCTGTTGACTGGGCAGCGGCGCATGTGAATGACGAGTATCCTCCGCGAGTCGGAGGGACGCCTTGAAGCAAACGGATGGGGCATGGTCGCGCCCATCCGGGACGGCCTGATTCTGGCCGGCCTTCGGCGACCGCGGCGAGATTGAAATGCTCGTCGGGCTGTCCCGAGAGAACGATGCCGGCCCGGACCCGCTCGGCGCCTTCGCCGCCGAACCCGTCGCGCGTATCACGGCCGGACTCTCTCGCTGCCTGCGGCGCGAGCGGCCCGGGAAATCGTACCCGAGGGTTTCGATGGAGCCGAAGAGCAAGTGGATGAGGCGAAAGGCCGCCTGAGAACGACTACCCGGGCCAAACCCCCGGTGTCCAGGGGGCTAATCCGAACGGCGACAGACTCTAACGAATGAAATTGCCAGGCATTCCGGCGAGTCCGAATTAGCCCCCTTGGCAGCCGCCTATTCTCAATTCAAACGATATGGCATCTTCACGTAAGCTCGTTCATTAGTTCCGAAGGATCGGGCGGCAACGAGACAGGCTCGCTGCGTTTGGCCGACAGGTCCATTGCCATGGTTAGCAGCAGGTTGCGATGACCTTCCGCCGCCGTGGCATGGGGCGTGTCCTGCCCGGTATAGAGGCGCTGATACCAGGCGTTCGTTTCCTCGCGCATCGGCCCCCACAGCTGGCCGCCATGCAGATCACCCGGCGGATAGCTCGTCAGGAAGTCGACGTGCCGCTCGGGCGCTTCGTAGCCCTCGGGCGCGTAGCCTGCGCCTTGCGCGACATTGGTTGCCATTACAAGATCGCGGTGCGTGTCCTCGATATCGATCACGCCCTGACTGCCGACGATCCCAATCTCGATCCCATAGACCGCGCCGGGCCACACTTCGGGCAAGGCCCAGGAAATGTTCATCGAAAATATCGAGCCGTCATCCATCGTAAATACGCCGAGGGTGGAGTCATGGGTGCCCCACTCGCTCAGGACCTTGTCCGTGGACTGCGCATAGACGCTTACGGGGGTCTTCCCTTCCATCAGCCACAGCGACATGTCGAGGCTATGCGTGCCCGAGACGACCATCGGCGTCAGAGTAGTCCGGTCCTGGGTGCGTCGGACGGTTGCGATGGGCACCATTCGGTTCATGAAGGCGCGGGTCACGACAGTGTGGACTTCGCCGATCTGCCCGGTAGCGAGCCGTTCCTTGACGGCCAGGAACCGGCGGCGAAAGCGCTGAGTGTATCCGATCACGGCGTCCAGACCGGCTTCTTCGACCGCGGACAGGATCTGAGCAGACTGCCGGGCGTCGGTGGCTAGCGGTTTTTCGATAAAGAGCGAATGCCCCATTTCGATGGCGTTCATCGTCGGGTCGAAGTGGAAGTTCTCGTCCGTCGCGACGATGGTCGAGGTCACTTCCGGGCGCCGTAGCAATTCGCGATAATCGTTCGTAAGGAAATCGGCCTGAATGTCTTCGGCCAGACGCTCGCCGATGTCCGGCTTCACGTCGCAAAGGCCGATCCAGCCGACACCGGGATATGCTCGGGCCAATACTGCCCGGATCCGGCCGATAGTCCCGCAGCCGACGACGGCCAGACCAATTTCGCTACGATCGCGCATGTCCGCTCCTCTCTCTTATTTTTCGGGTCGCGCCCGTCCGGAGCCGGTCTCGCGACCTGCCCGAGCGTTTGAATAGACGCGGAGCATCCCTTCGATCATGACGAAAAGCGCCGCCAGCATAAGAAAGGATCCGCTCCTTTGCGATAGCACGAAGCCTAGCATCTTGTCCTCGAACACAAAAGCGCTCATCGGTAGTTTTCATCTGCGAGCGGGGCGAGTATAGCACCCGGCGACGCTATTCCGACCGAAAATTTGAAGGCCCAGAGCAGCCAGCCGATCACGCTTGTCGCGAACATGATCCAGATGTCGAACAACGGTAGTTTCGCGACGCAGGCGCCGAAAGCGCATTCGGGAAGGATCAACGGCATCGAGATGCCGCATGGCAAGCCAACAGCTCTTGGCACGGCCCGATCAATGCCGAGGCGGCCCTGAACATCAGGAAGCTCGCCACGATCAGTGCCAAGCGGATGAAACAGATCTGATCTGGATTGCCGGATTCGAAGGTGCGGAATGCCAGTTTTTTCGACAGCGCCCGAGGTTAGCCGTGGCGTTCACGCTGGCGGGGATCCGCCGGCCCATTTCAGGCGGCAACTCGATGGACTTGTTTGATGGCGGGCATTAACTATTATTGCTGGCGGGCTGGTCTTCGGCAGGATAGCTGAGGCAGGACGCCCGCATTTTCGAAAAGACGGGAGGAACGAAATGCCTACGACGGAGGTGGCGGTCATCGGGACCGGATGGTGCGGTGGGATCAGGGCGGAGACGCTGGCCAATTCGGCTTTGGTTGACTCACTGCATATCTGTGAAATCTGCCCTGAACGACTAGAAGAGGTTCGTGCGCTGACTAGGCCGGCGACGGCAACGCTCGACTATCGGGACATCGTCGCCAACCCGGCCATTCGCGTGGTCTACATCTCGACGGCTCCCGAACAGACCCACTACCCGATCGCGCGTGACTGCCTAAAGGCGGGCAAGCACGTTCTCCTTGAAAAGCCGGTTGCGCTAGAGTTCTGGGAAGCCGATGAATTGATCGCTCTGTCTAGAGACGGCAAGTTGAAATTTACGATTGGCTATTCACAGCGTTTCAACCCCAAGATCGCCTATGCCAAGAAGTCCATTGCCGAAGGCAAACTCGGCGAAGTGGTAAACGTCTTGGTAAGCCGCAACGTGTCGCGGAACCTCGGCAAAAAGGTCGCCAATCGGGTGAAGCTATCGCCTGCAGCGATGGAATCCACGCATGATCTCGACTTTGTCTTCTGGTTGCTGGAACCCGCCAAGCCCGTCAAGATCTACGCTCAAGGCGCATATGGCTATATGAAGGAACTGAACGGTTCTTATGATTGCATGTGGACGACGGTAACAATGGATGACGGAACGCTAGTCGTCATTGGCGGTGGTTGGAACTTGCCGCCAAGCTATCCAAACTATTGCGGGACCTGGATCGAGATTACGGGGACCGAGGGCGCGCTGATCCTAGATGACACCGCGCGCGATCATTGGTTGAACACGGTGTCCGGGGGCACGCAGTTTTCGATGTCGACCATGCCGGGTGAACACGTGGATCACGTATTTGCCGGGCAGATGGGGCCGGAGACGATCCATTTCCTCGAGGCAGTGCTGATGGACCGCCCCGCAATGGTCGATCCGACCCATGCGCGGCTGGTCATGGAAGCGTATTCGGCCGCAGACTTGTCGGCCGAGATTGGCGAGCCCGTCTCGCTGCCGCTGTCGAACTATTCGATCGCGCAACTGGCCGACATCAAGTCGGCGGAGTAGGGCGGCGTGACCAAGCCCGTCGGGATCTTCGGTCTGGGGCTGATCGGCATGGCTCTGGCGGAACGGCTTCTGGCGGCAGGTCATGGCGTCGTTGGCTACGATGTAGACGAAGGGCGGGGAGCGCTACTGCGGAAAAAGGGCGGGATGCCCGCGGATCCCGAAGCGATCTGGAAAAGCGATATCATTCTCTCGGCCGTTTTCAGCGGTGGCCAACTGGCCGACATAATTGCGGCCGCGCCGGACGTCACCGACATCGTGCTCGTCGCGATGAGCACTTGCGACCCAGACCAGATCGCAGAATTGGCGGATACCGCCCGAAAACGTTCAATCGTGCTCGTCGAGGCCCCGATCTCGGGCACGAGCCGTCAGGTTCTGGAAGGCACTGCGCTCTTGTTGCTTGCCGGCGACCCGGCAGGGCTCGACGCCTTCGAAAGGGTTGCCGATGCGATTTCGCCCAATCGGGAACGGGTCGGAGCCATTGGCAACGGGAACAAGACCAAACTGGCGATCAATTGCGTTCTCGGGCTGAACCGGGTCGCTGTCGCCGAAGGCCTTGTTTTCGCCGAGGCGCTGGGCCTTGACCCAGCGAATTACCTGCAAACAGCAATGCGTTCCGCAGCGCGGTCCGACGTTATGACCGCGAAGGGTCCAATGATGGTCGCGCGCGACTTCTCGCCACTCGGCCGGATCGCACAGTCTCAAAAGGATTTCAAACTGATCCGCGAGATTGCCGTGCGCAACGGGCACGGGAACATGCCGATGGTCAATCGCTACCTCGAGGTGATGGAGAACGCCGAACAGGCAGGAGACAGCGATCTCGACAATTCGGCGGTGTTTCTCGCCGTTTCGCGGATGGCGCAATCCTGACTTTGCAGTCCGGTCGCATAGATTGCCGCCGTGATCAAGAACGGCAGGTAAGTGACTTTTAGAACGGCGAGTTGACGGCAATCCCGGCTAGAGGCTTCGCGTTGCGACCAAAGAGCTCCGCGGTCAAACAGGAGTTCAACGATATAGGAATCACCGACAGGAGAAAGATCGCGCCCAGCGTCAGGCCGGTCGCGATTCCGACCGCCGGCCATACGCCCGCAAGCAATGCCAGCATTCGGTATCGCGGACCTTCAGCCGCGCTAGCGCCGACCCTAGCGGGATCAGCATCGCCGGGACCATGATCCCGCTGAGCAGCACGGTCGAATCGGCGACGAAGGCGGGAACAATTGTGTATTGAACCAGCGCGATTGTGAAATATCGGCGCACCGATTGCCGGTCCCGTCTCGGCAATCGCAAAAAAGACAATGGACAGCCCGGCATTTCCGGCAATAGGATTCGATAGGGACGACAGGTACGTCCACTTGGGCAGGCGCAGAACCGGAAGCGCGGCCAAAGCCGGCAACCCCTGGGACCGGGGCAATGATGTTCAAGCTCTCGCTCGCCGCCTAAAGGAAAATTTGCAGCCATTGTAACTGAGCTTAGTTCTTGTCGCCTGCTGCGCAATTCCAATGCGTGTGCCGCATTAGGGCCAGTTGACGAATGGGCTTGATTCGACGCTTCGAGTCCGGAAATTTTCACCTACAATAGCCGAAAAGGCAAGAATCGAGGCAGGAAAATTGAGGCATATTCGCGAAATCCAGCAGGTTTGCCCCGGCCGGCCGAATGCGGGAAGGGATCAAGGACATGCCTCCCGGAAGGCAGGGCTCGCCGGGAATGACGGCGGCCGACAGCCGCCTGTTATTGGAAGCGGTGCTTTGGCGGGTTCGAACCGGATTGCCGAGGCGGGATCTCCGATCGGAATTCGGCAACTGGAACAGCGATTTCGTTCGCTTTCGGCGCTGGACTGGGAAGGGGGTTTTCGAAGGCGTTTTCAAGCCGTTGTCCGGTTCGTTCGAACTCGAGAGGGCGCAGGTGGACGGCATGTCGACGGTTTTAAAAAAGCTCGGGAAATCAGAACGTTCCGATTTCCCGCGTTTTCGGAACCTGGCGGGGATAGCTCCTTGTTTCGAAGTCATTTTTATCCAGATCAGATTCTGATTGCATCCAGTTCCGCATCATCTGGATGACCTGACCTCCCGACGGCCTCCGCTCCGACCTCCGTCCAGCGGAAAGGTTGAGTTCAACCTTTCCGCTGCAATGTTGAGCGAACGGCAATGTTGAGTCGCGTGGCCCCCGCCCCGCTTTGACAGGCGGCAGGGCCGGAATCGCCCGACATTGGGATATGCTCCTTCCTTCACCTGCTTCAACTGACGGGAGAACAGGCATGAACCATCCAACTTCGCGCCTTGCGGGTTCGGAAGCGAGCTCCGGCCTGCCGGCGGACATCTTCGGCGAATTCTCCGCAGACCCGCGCACAGCGGGCCCTTGCGCGGAACATGCCCGCCGTCTCCGGCGCGGTGCGCGGCAGTTCCCGATCCGGCTGGACCTCCGCAGGATTGCCGTCGGGTCCGTCGATGGCGCCGCGCCGTGCGCATTCCGTCGCCGCGACTGCCAATGCCCCGGCACGGAAGGGGAGCGGCGGAAGGCGTTCGCTTCCGACGAACGGGCGTTCCCGGCGGGCGCGTCGAGGCTGATCCAGTTCGTGGAGGATCGCGGCGACGCTGCTCATCCCGGAGAGCTTGAGGTCAGCCTGCGTCATCTGGATGACTTTTTCGCCCGTTGCGGAGAAGAAGGCTACGGACCGGAAGGGATCCGCAACTGTCGGAGCGGCTGCCGCAGCTTCCCGATCTGGCCGCATCGGCCACGCATCCCAATCGCGGATGTTGATGCCGGAACGCCGGAGCGCTTCCGGCAGCATGACTGCGTCTGTCCCGGGATGCGCGGGAACTCGCATCGGCGCCGCGCCCGCCCGGTGTCGCGGGTCCGGTCCTTCCTGCATCATCTCAACTAGACCGGCGCTGCGTCCGTTCAGAACATGGCACCCGAGCCGGCTACGGACTCGGCGACGGGGCAGTTCGAGGAATGGCTCCGGCATCCGGTCGCCGTCCCTGGTTGATGCCGTTCCAGCCGCAATCGCACGGCGGCTGGCGTCCCCGCCGCGCTACATCGCCCCCGAGAAGGTCGAGCCGCTGGCGGCGGACGCGGTCCGCAACTTCCTCGACCATCTCGAGGCGGACCGGGGGAACCGCGCCAGCGCGTGCAATGTTCGATTGAGCGCGATCAAGTCCTTTGCCCGGTATCTCGAGTATCGCCTGCCGTCATGTCTCGATCTCGCCCGGCAGTTCCATGCCATCCCGATGAAGAGGCATGGCCAGGCGGTCGTCCGGTACCCTGATCGCGAGGAGATCCGGGTCTTGCTGGACGCGCCGGATGCCAAAACGCCAGCCGGACTGCGGAACCGGACCATGCTCCATCTCGGCTATACAGCGGGCCTTCGGGTGCCGGAACCGGCGGGCGCGACGATGCGGGATCTCGGCCAGCCCGGTCTCGACGGCGTCCCCGTCATGGGCAAGGGGAAAAGGGAGCGCGTCCCGGAGGCCGCCGGCGACATTCGAATGGCCTCCCTATGGCTCGGCCATGCCGGCATCCAGAGCGCGGAAGTCTACCTGCGGGCGGACCCCGTCGGCAAGCTTGACGTCCTGGCCGGCAACCGGCCTCCGACGATCGCCGGGGGTGGGTTCAGAGACGCTCCCGACCGTCTTCCGGCAATTCCGAAAGACGTGCGCGCGACGCGGCAATGCTGAGCGATTCCGGCCCTGCCGCCTTGCAGGGCGTGGCCGGGGCCACGCGACTCGACATTTCCGTTCGTTCAACATTGCAGCGGAAAGGTTGAGCCCAACCTCTCCGCCGTACGGAGGTCGGAGCGGAGGCCGTCGGGATCGCCCGGAGCCCGGTCGCGACCTGCCGGCCGCAGGGCGTCGACACGTGCGCCTGCCTGGAGGACGTGCTCCGGCGGGTCTCGGTCCACCCGTCGAGCCGCGTCGGCGAACCCGCACCGAGGCGGAGGAAGGGTTCGCTCGCCGGCGATCCGATAAAGCCGGACCTCGGAACCGGAGTCGAATTCCGCGCCTCCGATCCCCCGAACGGAACCCGAAGCCGGAGAAATTCGGACAAATCGCTACGTCCCAGATTAGCCGCTTACCGATCCGCGCCACCGAAGTTCCGCGAACCGTATCGAGGAGGCCGTGCCGGGGACCTCGTGTTCGAGACCCGCGTTGTGTGAGGTTGATTGATCGGTGTCGCGGTGTCCGTAGGCTTGGAATCACGGCGGATTGCGAGCGCGGGCCATGATGTCTTGTAGGAACGCGTGAAGGGCATCCGCACGTTGAACGGCGTCGTGGCGTGTTCCGTTCACCACGGCCGGCCAGGAAGATTATCGCAATGAACTTGACTTCATATGACTACAAATACATATTCTGGCGATGAAATGGGCGGTCGAGTTCCACGACGAGTACGAACAGGAGTTCTTCGCGCTGCCGCTGAAGGTGCGCAGGACGATCCTCGCGCTTTCGCGCATGCTGGGCGAGTTCGGACCGCAGCTCGGGCGGCCGCGCGTGGACACGCTGAACGGGTCGCGGCATGCGAACATGAAGGAGATGCGGTTCAGCGCGGCTGGCGGCGAATGGCGTCTCGCCTTCGCATTCGACCCCGCGCGCAACGCCATCCTGCTGGTTGCGGGCGAAAAGTCGGGCGGCAGTGCCAGGCGCTTCTACAGTACCCTACTGCGCAAGGCCGACGAGCGCTTCGACCGCCACCTTGCCCGGCTCCCGAACGAAGGAGAATCGTGATGGGTCTCAATGTCGAAGACGTGATCGCCGGGCTCGATCCCGCCGAGCGACGTAAGGTCGAGGAGTTGGCCGCGGAGTTCATCTCCGAGGAGATGACACTGCGCGAGTTGCGCAAGGCCCGCCACCTTACCCAGGTCAGCGTCGCCCGCGAGCTCGGCATTAGTCAGGACGCCGTGTCGCGGATGGAGCAGCGCAGCGATCTCCTGCTCTCGACGCTGCGCAGGACGGTCGAGGCGATGGGCGGGAGCCTGTCGCTCATCGCTAGGTTTCCTGACCGGCCGCCAGTGGAGCTTTCCGGCATCGCCGAGCGCGAGTCTCGGGACTGACGATCGCTCCGCATCGCACACTCGCTGCACGCGATCGCGGACATAAGCCCATGCGGTGCTGGGTCTTCCACTTCCTGAAGGCCGCCAGCCTGCTGGAACGGATCCGAATCGGATCGCTCGTTCCCAATCGGTGAACAGCGAGATTAGAATGCGCACATGGAACGGCGCAGAATCCGGCTCGATACCCTCACCTTCTTCAAGAATCTCGTCGCCGCGGTTATACTTAGGCAGCAAGCCGATGCCTATGTGTGTCTGCTCACGGTTGATCAGGCAGAAAATCGCCAGCGAAAAGCAACTCGACGAGCCGTCGCAAACGGCAGAACGAGAGTTTCGGTTTGACCCCCGAGCCGTCGTGGAGGAACCCATTACTGCAGGCAGTCCAGAACGGCAAGCCGACGCACTGGTGTGTTCGCTCGTCCAGCTGATGAAGTGCAGACTCGCGATTACCGCCGTTATTTAGCCACTCGACGAACCGGCGCAAGCGGTAGCGAGCACGCCGGTCAACGCATCAGGAATAGCGCGGCGCGTCCTGGTCGACAGTGGCAAGCGGTTATCCGTACTGGGGACGGGATCGACGTGCGGCCCATCGACCGGCTGCAACAGCCACTCGCCGAGAGCACCCTGTGGCCCTAGACTCGATCGGTCGGACGATGTTTGTGTCGATTAGGTAACTCAAACCTAATCGCCTAGTTCGCGTGCGCCCACAGGGATGCGCATGTGACACTTAACTCGCTGTATTGACGCGGTTTTATGGCCCGCTAGGATATATCTCGCTCGACACGAACACCCTCGCTCAACCGCATCTAGACCCCATTTGTGACCCCCTCGCGCTACCCAGACGCTTACGGTACCGAAAACGATCGAGACCCGTCGGATCCGCCTCGTAGGAGCACCGCATCAAGGCAGAAGCCCAGTTCCGCACACTCTCCAAACGGGTCGTGAACCGCCTGTCCGTCAATGGTAAGGATGCCATCTTCTGGGACCGCGATCTTGCCGGTTTCCGCATCCGAGTCTATCTGTCGGGCAAGAAGGTCTTCGTCGTCCAGACCCGAGCGTTCGGTCGGTCGAAGCGCGTGACGCTCGGCCGGTATCCCGCGCTCACTCCAGACGCAGCCCGCAAGGACGCCACTGCGGTCATCACCCGAATCAAGAAGGGCCAGCCCCCGGTTCCGCCGGAGCCGGCGCCGGTTCCCACCGTTGCCGATCTCGCGGAGCGCTATCAGCGCGAATACGTCGAGATGCACTGCAAGCCGGCCACGATCTCGCACTATCGGCTCATGCTCCGCAAGCACATCGTGCCGGCACTCGGCGACCGCCTCGTCGCGGACGTGGAATATTAGGACATCCTAAGCTTACACAACGGGCTGCATCACATGCCCACGGTGGCGAACCGCGCCGTTGACATCCTGGTCAAGATGTTCAATCTGGCGGATGGCTGGGGATGGCGTCCCGCCGGAAGCAACCCGTGCCGGGGCGTAGCCCGCTCCAAGGTCGAGAAGCACGAGCGGTTCCTGACTCGCGAAGAGCTCCACCGGCTCGGAGAAGCGTTGCGGGCGGCACCGGCCGAGCGCCTGGCGTCCGTCCACGCGGCGGCGGCAATCCGTCTTCTCGTGCTGACCGGCTGCCGGCGCAACGAAATCCTGTGTCTGCGTTGGGACGACCTGAACTTCGACGCTGGCGAGATGCGGCTCCGCGACAGCAAGACGGGTGCGCGCACGGTGCCGATGGCATCGGCCGCGGCTGAGGTGCTGAGGGGCCTCCCTCGCACCAATGGCATTTCTTTAGTCTCAGGCGATCGAACGCGGATTATTTGTCTGCCGGCAACCTGTTGATCCGGAATGCTTTTCCGGATGGGCGGGCCGATGCCGAAGGGGGTTGACTCACGAGCGCGAATCGGGCATGAAGGGTCGAGCTAGTCCGCGCCACGGGAGAATCGCGATGGATCCGCGCATCGAAGACCTCAAGTCCGCGACGTTCTTCGGCAAGAGGCCGGCCCGCCGCGCGATCGCCCAGATCCAGGAAACCGTCGAGCTGCTGCCGAAGAACAGCCGCCGGGAGCTGGCGCGCACGATCTGCGAGCACCTTGACTGGCGCATGCGGGGCGGCGGCTACCGCGAGCAGCTGGCCCTGCGGGTGCTGGAGTAGCTGGAGGCGCTCGGCGTTCTGGAGCTTCCGGCGAAGCGCAAGCGCGGCGGGCTCCGGAAGCGGCCCGCGCATGCGGCGCGCTCGTACCCGGGGCCGGAAGTCGCCTGCGACCTGAGGGATCTGGAGCCGATCTCCCCGGAGCCGGCTTTCGACAGGGCGGCGGCGGCGGAATGGACCGAGCTGGTCGACCGCCACCACTATCTCGGCTACAGTTCGCCGATCGGGCAGTACATGAGATACTTCGTCGCCGACGCCTCCGGCCGCCGTCTCGGCTGCCTGATGTTCGAGGCCTCCGGCGCCCTGGCCCTATCAATGTATCGTACTTGAATCCGTCGTTTCGTTGTCCTTCATCCATTCGCGCATGGCGCTGTGGCCGATTACCGAGGTCCAGAGGATCCTCACGCCCTCCCAGACCTTCTGCGCGCCCGGAAGCGGCTGGCGCTTCGAGGGGTGGAACCCCGCCTGGCCGGCCGCGAGGACGACGAAGGTCCGGATGTCCATCTCCGGCGGCCCCCGGGGGACTTTGAAGCCTCGCCGCGCGGCGAGGGCGCAGACCATGCCGACGTGGTCCTTCGCGACATGCAGCCGCGCCGGGTCGTCCGGCCTTTCTCGCGCGAGCAGCGCCGGATCCCAGACCCGGAAGGCGGTGATCGCGTCGAAGGCGAGGCACTTCCTCAGATCGTCGGCGTCGTCGAGGCGCCGGTCCTCGATCCGGGTGCCGACCTTCAGGGCGTGGAAGAACCGCTCGATCCGCCAGCGGAGCTCGTACCATCGCAGCGCCGTCTTCGCCGTCTCCGCGTCCGGCCCGCCCTCGGTCGCCGGCAGCAGCCAGTGCAGCGGCCCGTCCTTCTTCTTTCGGAGGACGCTCCGCGGCGGCCTCTCCTCCTTCGCCGACACCGCGGCCATGCGGATCGGCTCGCCGCCGGTCTTCTTCGGCGGAACCAGGTCGACGGCCTCGCAGCGGACGGTCAGCCGGGCGGTCCGCTCCTTGCGCCGGTGCGGGCCGCCGCGCGCCGGCACCTCGACCTTCCGCGCGCCCAGGGACGGCGCCTCGCCCATGCGCGTCCAGAGATCCTCCGTCTTCCCGCCCGGCAGCTCGACCCGCCGCTGCGCCGACCGGCTGGCCCGCACCAGCAGGGCCGCGCCGGTCTCCCTCGCCCTCGCCAGCAGCGCCCGGAAGTCGCCCTCGCGGTCGCAGACGCTCACCACCCGCGCGTCCGGGCAGGCCGCCGACAGCTCGCGCGCCCGGTCCAGCCCCGCGACCCGGCGGGCGCTGTCCTTCTCCTCGGCGCGGCGGAAGCTCGCGTCGATTGCCAGCAGCCCGAGCGGACGGCCGGCGGCGTTGATCGCCACCGAGCAGTGCGCCAGGATCCCGTCGACGCCCTTGCCGCCGCCGCCGAGGTCGTCGAGGCCGGAGGTCGCCTCCAGCCCGTCGCAGTTCAATGTCGTCGCAACCTGCACGGCCAGGACGAGCTTCTCCAGCCGGCAGCGCTCCGCCGTCGCCTCGAAGCGGGAATCCAGAACGTGCTCCATCGCCACCCTCTCGCTCGACAGCAGGCGGTAGGCGGCCTGCTGCTCCGCCTTGCCCGGGAAGATCTTCGGCAGCTCCTCGCCGGGCCGCTCCAGCCAGGCCCCGCCCATCGCCGCGATGCGCCTCCTCGCGCGGCCGTCCGGGTGGCTGCCGCGCGCGTACTCCCGGTCCTCCCATTCGCCCTCGCACCAGAGCGGCGGCGCCCGGCCGAGGACGCGCCTCGGCTCCCTGCATAGCCGCTCGCGCCAGCCCTCTTCAAGCGGCTTCGCCCACACCGCCAGCCTCTCGCCGGAGCGGCGGCCGGAGGTCTCGTCGCGGCAGCGGATCCATCCCGCCGCCCTGTAGCCCGGCCCGGAATGCCCCGGCCCGGTAAAGCTGTAGGCGAGGGCCGGGCGCGACCCGTACTTCCTCTCCCAGTCCCCGGCGATCCGCGCCGCCGCCAGCCGCAGCGCCCGCGAGGCCAGGCCCCGGACCCGCACCGAGGGCAGGATCAGGAGGCGGCTGTTGCATACCGCCAGGCCGATGTTGGCCAGCCGAGCGTCGGCGCTCCAGCCGACGAAGCGGTCGCGCCGGGCCAGCTGGCAGCCCGCGGACGCGAAGGCGGCCCCGCCGAGGATTCCGCGCCGGGACGAGCGGATCCAGTACAGCATCCGGCCGCCGGGAGCGCGGCGCCAGCCCTTCGGATGGTGGCTCTCCACCATCGACTCCCAGCGCCGCCGCTCGCCCTCGGGAACCGGCTCAAGCGATACCTCGCCGAGAGCCGCGAGGCCGCAGGCGAGGGCCCTGTCGGGATAGCCCGCGACCGGGCGGCGGTGCGAGCCGGGCGGACGGCGACGGGGCGCGGGAAGGTCCGAGCCCAGCGAAGCCGCCAGCCTCGGAAGGAGCTTCCGCGCCGAGGCGCGGCGCGGCTCGCCGCGCGAATCGAGCTACCCCTCGCGCTCGCACAGTTCGCGCGCCAGCGCAGTCCGCGACGGCGGCCCCGGGACCTTGCCCGAGCAGGCCGCCTTGAACCATTCCACCGTTTCCGACGATACTTGGCGAAGTCCGATTTGCATGGCCCCGCGATTCGCACGGAATCACGACGGAGTGAAGAGTGAGTGGTTGATAGGCCCAGGATGCGGCATAGTGGCAGAGTATCGGATTATGTCAAACTAGTTAACGCTTATGGGGCTGCGCCCAGCCCTAGACGTACTCGTAGACCCGCCGCCCAACGGCATTCGGTTTAGGATATTCGCCGTTCGGGTAAGGCAAGCCCCTGATTCCGGCCTTTCCGCGGCAGTCGGGAGGCCTGTCCCGGCTAGTCGTCTTAAGGCGGCGGGAAAGCCCGGCCGTAATCCGCGCGACGGATTCGGAGACGAAGGCGCAGTGCGCGAGGAACATCGCTTCGATCTCGCGGCCGAGCAGACGCATCCCGTTCTTGAAGTTGGCGCGCATGTCCGGCAGGTCGCCGCCGCCACAATCGGTATTGGCCTTGCACGGGTTGGCGAACAGCCGCGAGACGGCGATCAGGGAGAAGGCGACGTAGAGCTCCTGCTCGGCGCCGCGCACGGCCAGCGGCCTGGGCAGCGTGATCTTGCTGCCGTCGACAAGAGGTTCCGACCGAGTGTTTGCATCCGGATGGCGTAGCTCGAAACGCGGGGAAGCACCTAATCGGCATTGAAAATGCATGCATTGCAAAGCGAAGCACCGGCCCTAGACAAATATTCAAGCGCACGCCATTCGCAGCTTCCGGCGGAATTATCGGCTTCGCATCCTCGCTGCGCGATCCGGATCGGCGGGCTGCATCCGGCGCGGCGGACAACCGCGAAGAATTCGCCCGACATCATCAAGCATAATGGTTCGGATTCGCCGGTACGAAGCCTCAATTCCGCCGGCGAGGTGGGCGGTAAAAAGGATGTTAGGCGCATCGCGAAGCATAGAACGTTCGGCGACCGGCTCCTCGGGGAAGACATCGATAGCGGCTCGATACCGGCCGGCGGCGGCGAGTTGAACAAAATCGCTAAACGCCACGATCTCGGCACGGCTCGCCAAAATCACGCAGGCGTCGTCCTGGATCCTGGACAACTTTTGTCGATCGAGGAAACCCGCGTTTTCGGTAGTTGCTCCGGCAAGGAAAAACAGAAACCGGCTTTCGGAGAGAATTTCGTCGAGGCCGGCCGGCCTGATTTCGAGCGCGTTCAGGATTTCGTCGGAAACCCAGGGATCATAGGCGCTCACTATGCATCCGAATGGTTTCAGAAGCGGCGCCAGCGCCCGTCCGACGTTTCCGAATCCGATCAAACCCGCCTTGGCGTCGTAAAGGCTGTAGGCTAGCCGGTTTCCGGCTATGCCGTAGGCTTCCGCGCCCTTTCGAAAAAGCCGGTCGCCCTCTCCGAAACGGCGCGAGAGGGCGATTGCCTGGGCCAGGCAGTACTCCGCAACGGCGGGGGCGATCGCCGGGGCGGCGGAAAGCACATGAATGCCGCGCGCGTGAGCCTCGGCATAGTCGATGTTCGGTTCCCAGTTCGCCTTCACGTTCAGTATCGCAAGTAGGTTCGGAGCTCGGCACAGCCGTTCTCTCGGCATGGCCGTCTGTCCTATGATGACGGAGACGTCCGGCAGGATTTCGTCGACGAGCGCGTTCGGAGCCCGTGATCCGAAATGTGTCACCACCCTGCCCATTTCAGCGAGTCGCCGAGCTGCATCCGGAGTGTAGACGATTGCTTCGGTTCGCGGATGGGGATCCAGGAAAATTAAATGGCCGTCCGCCATCATTTCATTCCGGTGCTGGCAATTCCAGTGGTGATGAAACGCTGCAGGAAGGCGAAGACGAGGACGACCGGGATCAAGGTCACAACGGTCATCGCCAGGACAAAGTGCCATTGGACATCCAGCTCGCCCTGAAAGGCGTTGAGACCGACTTGCAGAGTATAGACCTCGCTGCGGTTGAGTACGATCAGCGGCCAAAGGAAATCATTCCACCGCCACATAATGGAAAAGATCGCCAGCACCGCGATTGCCGGGGTCGCCAGCGGTAGCACGACTCGCCAGTAGATCACCCATTCGCTTGCCTTGTCCATGCGCGCCGCCTCGATGAGATCTCTTGGAATTGTCAGCATGTACTGGCGGAGCAAGAAAACGCCCGTAGGAGTCGCCGCCCCCGGAAGGATGACGCCCCAGAGCGAGTTGATCATCCCCAATTCCGTCACCACCAGGTAAACTGGCACCAGAATCACCGTGATCGGAATCATCAGGGTGCCGATCACGAACAGCATGATCGCGTTTCGACCCTTGAATTCATAGATTGCCAGCCCGTATGCGGCCATTGAATTTATAAGCAGGGTCACGATTGTCGCGGCCACCGTCACTACGACTGAATTCTGGAGATAGGTCAGGAAATTGAATCGCTGCAGGGGAGCCGAATAGTTTTCCCAGGCGACGCGAAACTCCCGAACCGCCTCGCGTTGGCGGATAGGAACCTTGATGGTGGTGTCCGGATCGGCCGGGTCAACCATCTGCGCGATTATTCCGATGCGCCGGATCTGGGCAAGTTCCCGCGCCGTGCCATCTTCTTCGGTAACGCGGTAGAGGGGCAACGGGTCGTCGTATCCTTCCACTTCGACCTCGATTTGGCCCAGCGGAAAGAGAGTCGGCGGAAACTCCAGCAGACCTGAGGCGGTCTTGAAGGAGGAAAGCGTCAGCCAGACCACCGGGCCGAACATCAGCAGAACCCCCAAGCCCAGATACGCATAGGAGAAGACGTCGGTCCAGTGCAGCCGCCCGCGCCCGCGGCGCGCCGTCAGGAGGCCGGCGATTGTTCGCGGGGGCGGGCTTGATGCGAATGCTTCAGGCACTGTCTTTGCGGCGCACTGCCGCTAGCTGCATGAGAGTAAGGGCGAAAAGAACTGCTCCCAGGATGACGGACGCGGCTGAGGCCAGCCCGAAATTTTGAACCTGGTTGGTAAAACCTGTATTGTAGATATACTGCACGATGAACTGCGTGGCCGTTCCCGGCCCGCCTCCGGTCAATACATACACTTCGTCGAATATCTGCACGCCCTTGATCAGGGCGAGGACGATCACGACCAACATGTTGGGCCAGAGCAGCGGGAGCGTAATTCGCCAGAAGATTCGTTCCTTGCTGGTTCCGTCCATCTCCGCCGCTTCGTACAGGTCGGGCGGGATAGCTTGCAGGCCCGCAAGCAGGATCAGAGTGTAAAAGCCCATATGCGCCCAGATCGAGACGAAGATCGCCCAGAACATCGCCCACTGAGGGCTTACGAAAAAAAGGATTTTCTCAAGCCCGATGGTTACGAGGAAGGCGTTCAGGATGCCGTCGCGCAAAAGAATCCATTTCCAGATCAGGGCGACTACGACCGGGGACAGAAGTACCGGAAAGAAATAGACGGCGCGGAAAAAACCTCGTCCGCGGATTTTGCGGTTGAGGATAAGCGCGGTAACAAGGGAAAAAAGCACGAGAAAGCCAACCTGAAATACAACGAAGACCATGGTGTTGTAAATTCCGCGCCAAAACCGGTCTTCGCGACACGAGCCGGAGTCGGCGAAGTTTTCGCAGTCAAGCAGGAATCCGTACTGTTCGGTGCCGGTGTAGACCCGATCCGAAAGAAAAAGATTGGTTCCCCCGGTCAGGGAGAAAGCGAAGTTTATGAAAAGCGGAATGACAACGAATATGCCGAAAAATCCAAGGTTCGGCACGAGGAATATATAGGGCATTCCTCGAATTCCGACCAAGCGCTGGATTGCCTTGAACGGAAGCTCGATCAGCGAACCGAGCAGGTTCATCGGCGCAGCGGCAGCTGCGCCGACGGTCAACCGGTGCGTTTCCGGGCGCATCTCCAGTATCGGTTGCGGCCAGGCCCGGAGGCGGGAACGGCCCCGAACCCGGCCAGGCTAGAATTCGCCTCTAGTTGCGCGCCTTTTCGGCGAGCTGCTGTTCGATGTCCTGCTCCATCCTATCGTAGGCGTCTTCAAGCGAAATCTCGCCCACGATCGCCTCGCCCAAGCGAGAAATGAGCGCATTGAACATCACGCGATTGCTCGGATAGCCTTGGAGATCAAACGCGATGGACGAGATGGTCGGGACTGCGCCGGCAAAGGTTTCGAGCGCATGCTTGGCGCGCGGATCCTCGGTATCGAATTCCACCCCGCCGGACGCGAGGCCGAGATGCCCCGGAATGAACAGGGTGCGGCCGTAGAATTCGGCGAGAACATCCTCGCTGGAAAGATAGTCCATGAGCGTGCCAACCTCCTCGGGGTGTTCGGTATCCTTCATGGCGACTAGGGCCGCGCCGCCCGGCATGCCGGAACATGCTGCCGGGCCGCAGGGCGCCGGCACCGCCCACCAGTCAAAGGCATCGCCGATCGTACCCGCGAACTGCGGAATCTGCCAGGACCCGCTCATGTACATTACGACCTGGGCATTGGCGAAATCTTCGTTGGCGCCGAGATAGCTGGACCCCGAGACCGATCCCCAGAGTTCCTTGGCCATCGTCCCGTCCTGATGCCAATCGTACAGGCGTTGCGTCATGGCCTTGAGGCCATCGTCGACAAGCGCCGGGTTGCCGTCGGCATCAAACATCATCGCGCCCATGGAGATCGCCGGTCCCGAAACGCGGTGGCCGGAACGGTCCCAGGCCATCGGGATCGGTATTTCGAGCGCATCGGCGACCTCGTTGACCGCCTTCGCCCAGTCATCCCAGGTGGCGCCTTCGCCGGGAAGGTCGATGCCTGCCTGTTCGAAAAGCGTACGGTTCGCGTACGGGCCCGTAACCGTGAGCTGCGTCATGAATCCGGAAATGCTCGAATCGTCGCCCGGCTGGCGAAGCCATTTCAAGAATGGTCCGAAACTGTCTTCCCAGTAAGCCGGGTCGGAAATAAGCGGCGTAAGATCAAGATAATGTTCGGACAGGCCGCCCAAATCGGTGACCCGCGCCAAATCCGGTCCTTCGCCTGCCGCGAGCTGAACCGGGAGGCTCTCTAGTATAGCCTTGTAGGGCACGACATCCAATGTAACGGTAATATCGGGATTGTCGGCCTCGAATCGGTCAAGAAGGTCTCTCATGACCTCGCCTTCTATGCCGTCGTTGTACCACGTCATCCGTAGATTGGTTTCTGCCGCGACGGATGTTGCGGCCATGGCAAGCGCTAGGGCGCCGGCGGACATGAACGTGGTCTTGCGAGTTCGCATATTATTTACTCCTTTCTAAATTTGGACAAGGCGGCAACTAGTTCACGGAGTAATCATTTGTCAAACGAATACTAACGCGTTCGCGCGGTTTCCTTCGCGAGCCCATGCGCTCGGCGCCGGCCGAAACGGGATCAAGATGTTGCGGCGCGGAGAAATCCGACCAGTCGCGCGCGCATCTCATTTGTTTCCGCATGCCCCGAATTTGGGGCGATGAACACCTCCAGCTTGTCGGTCGCTCCGGCAGCGGCGTATCCCCGGCGTGCGGATTCGATTGCCGGAACCAAAGCTTCCGGAGGCGTGAGCGGGTCAGTTGCTCCTGCGCAAACGAGCTGCGAGCGCGGCGCAACCAAGGCGGCAACATCTCCCATGTCCCCATGGCGAAGCAACCCGGGAACGGTCATGTAAGGTGCGTGCAGGTGGTGTGCTCCTTTGGCGATCAGCGACTCGATGCTGGCAAGAACGCAAAAATGCGCCGTGGCCGCGATTCTAGGTTCGAGCGCAGCTAGCCAGTAAGCGAGCGTTCCGCCCATGGACATTCCGAAGCTGGCGATTCCGGCATTCCGCACAAGAGGATCCATAGAGAGCGTCTCGAATGCGGCTAGCAGATCGATAAGCATTTCTCCAAGAAGCGTAATGCCCTTCCAGCACGCGGCTTTCGCTCGCGCATCCTCCGACTGCGACAGCTGCCGAGCTCCAAATCCCGGCATGTCCGGGCAAACTACGACGAATCCGGCTTGCGCCAGGGCGATGCCCGGCGGCGGCTCCAGCAGTGACGGCCTGCCGCTTACGGCTTCCGCTTTGCCTATGTCGTAGCGGTGCCCGTGCGCATGGGCGTAGACAATACCGGGCCTGGCCGCTGACTGATTCCGAGGGGACAGGCGATAGGCGGGGATGCGGCGATGCCCGGATATGATGTCTATTTCGGCAACGTCGATGCCGGAATGCGTCCACCTTCTATTCGCGCGGCAGTTCAGCGTGGAAACCGGGCCGGGGCGCCCGCCGAGTAGAGACCAGAGAAGTTCCCGGTCGATTCCGGTCGGTTTCGGGAAGAGTCCGGAATGCTCCCCCGCCTGATTGCGTCTTTTGGTCATTGTGGCGGGGATCGTTTATGCTATGAAGCCGCCTTGGTTTGGAATTCTTGAAGCGCAGGCTCTAATTCGCAGCGCGTTTGTTCAAGTCTAGCTGGAATTCGTTTACTGCTTCCTCCGAGAGGTAGACCACATGACGGAAATCATATTAAGGAATGTCCGCAAAGTCTACGGCGATGTCGAAGTAATCCATGGCATCGATCTGCACATTGACAGCGGCGAGTTTGTCGTTTTTGTCGGCCCGTCGGGATGCGGCAAGTCGACGCTGCTGAGGATAATCGCGGGCCTTGAGGAAGTTACCAGCGGCGAGGTTCTGATCGACGGTGAGACCGTCAACGATGTTAGCGCGTCAGAGCGCGGGCTGGCGATGGTATTTCAGTCCTATGCGCTCTACCCGCACATGACGGTCTACAAAAACATGGCGTTCGGCCTGGAGAACGCGAAACTTTCGCGTGCCGAAATCGACGGGCTCGTCCGGGACGCGGCGGAGATGCTGCAGATTACGCCGTACCTACAGCGCAAGCCGAAAGCGCTGTCCGGCGGGCAGCGCCAGCGCGTCGCCATCGGACGAGCGATCGTGCGCGATCCTAAGGCTTTCCTTTTCGACGAACCGCTGTCGAATCTGGATGCCGAGCTGCGCGTAACCATGCGCAAGGAACTCTCGTCGCTTTACAAGAAAATCGGCGGGACGATGATCTACGTCACGCACGACCAAACGGAGGCGATGACGCTGGCAGACAGAATTGTCGTTATCCAGGGCGGCATCGTGGAGCAGGTGGGTCGGCCGCTCGAACTTTACAATCGGCCAACGAACATGTTTGTCGCCGGCTTTATTGGCTCTCCGCGCATGAATTTGCTTGATGCCCGCGTTGAGGACGGTACGTTGGTAACCCGAGCCGGTTCGATTGGCGTCAACGGAGTCGGCGGTCTGGAGGCTGATCGGCAAGTAACCCTGGGAATTCGTCCCGAACACATCGGGATAACCGGTTCGGAAAAGGCCGATATCGCAGTCACTATCGACTCGTTTGAGCAGCTGGGCGGCGAAACCTATATTTACTGTTCCGCCGACGGACTGCCGCAGCTCACCGTGCATCAGATCGGCCAGCTTCCGGTTGAAGAAGGCGAATCTCTGAATTTGTCGATCGACCGAAGCAAACTGCATCTGTTTGATGCCCAGGGGCAGGCGATTGTCAACGGACTGCCCGCATGAACGGACGATTCGGATTTGCTGTTGTCGGAACCGGAATGGCGGCTCCGCCGCACGCTCGAGCATTGCAGGCGCTTTCCGAAAAGGCCGGGGTTATCGGCGTGTATTCGCGCACGGCGGAACGGCGGGATAGGTTTGCGTCAGAATTCGGGCTTCCCGCGGCCGGATGCGTGGAGGCGCTTGCGGAAGACCCGTCGGTCGACGCGGCGATAATAATCACTCCCCCGAATGCGAGAGCGGACCTGATCAATCTGTTTGCAGCCAACGGCAAGCACATCCTTTGCGAAAAGCCCCTAGAGCGAACCGTTACGGCCGCCGAGGAACTAGCGGCGACCTGCCGGTTCAACGGAGTCGAGCTCGGAATCGTGTTTCAGCACCGGTTCCGGGCCGCATCGCGCCAACTTAGGGCGCTACTAGCCGACGGCGTTCTTGGAGACGTTCGGGTTGCGCGGGTCGAAGTTCCCTGGTGGCGGGACCAGGCCTACTACGACGAGCCGGGACGCGGCACTATTGCCCGGGACGGCGGCGGAGTCCTGATCAGCCAAGCCATCCACACGCTCGACTTGATGCTCAGTTTCGCTGGACCCGTGCAGGAGGTGCAGGCCGTGGCGGCGACCACCGCCTTTCACAGGATGGAATCGGAGGATTTCGCTTGCGCCGGCCTCAAATTCGCCAATGGCGCCGTGGGCTCCGTAGTGGCGACGACAGCGACTTTTCCGGGAGAAGCGGAATCCATAGCCCTTGAATGCGACAAGGCCGGCGTGCTGCTGAAAGCCGGCGTTCTGACCGTTCGCTGGCGCTCCGGCGGCACGGAGACGTTTGGTTCCGAAGCAGAAACAGGCGCCGGCGCCGACCCGATGGCATTTCCGTTCGATTGGCATCGCGACCTGATTGAATCATTCGTCGATCGAGTCGGCGCCGGCGAAGCCCCGGAGATTTCGGGAAGCGACTCGATCGCCGTTCAGCGCCTGATTGCCGCGATGATCCGTTCATCCGCGCAGGGCTGCAGAGTAGCTCTGCCCGAGATGGATTGAGGACCGCGCATGCTGGGAATAGGCATCATAGGAGTCGATCATCGACACATATACGGCCAGCTTGCCGGAATGCTCGAGGCCGGTTGCGCCTGCAAGGGGTGGTGGACCGAAGGCGACCCCCGCCAGGTAGCGGGACTCCGCAAACGGTTTCCCGGCGTTCCGCGAGTTCACGACCGGCGGGATCTTTTGGAAGACCCCGAGGTCGACCTCATTCTCATAGCGGACATTCCCGCTCGACGCGCCTGCCGGGCCATCGAAGCAATGCGCGCGGGCAAGGACGTGATGACGGACAAGCCGGGATGCACTACGCTAGGACAGCTCGAAGACCTGCGCGCGACTGTCGCCGAAACCGGCCGCATATGGTCGGTCGACTTTTCGGAAAGATTCGAAGTGCCCGCGGTGACGAAAGCCTTCGAGCTAGTGCGCGACGGTGCGATCGGGAATGTAGTTCAGACCGCCGGTTTCGGCCCGCACCGCCTAAATCGCGCGACTCGACCGCCCTGGTTCTTCCAGGAAGACCAGTACGGCGGTATCTTGTGCGACATCGCGTCGCACCAAATCGACCAGTTCCTCCATTTCACGGGATCGTCGGAAGTACGGATAGTGTCCGCCGTCGTCGGAAATTTCGCTAACCCGGATGAACCGGGCTTGCAGGATTTCGGCGAAGTCCTGCTTCGCGGCGACAGCGGCCAGGGCTATATTCGCGTCGATTGGTATACGCCCGATGCGCTCCCGACTTGGGGCGACGGACGACTGACCATCCTTGGCACCGAAGGATACATCGAACTGCGAAAATACGTTGATATAAGCGGCCGGCCGGGCAAGGACCACATATTCCTGGTTAACGACACCCGGTGCGAGCATATCGATGCCAGCGGATGCGACCTACCGTATTTTCGAAACCTTGCCTATGATGTTGTAAACAGAACCGAAACCGCGATGGCGCAGGAGCACTGTTTCCAAGTGACGGAACTTGCATTGATCGCGCAAGCGAAAGCCATACGCCTCGGGAATCTCGAATAGGTTGATGCGGCACCGAGTTGCAATTCTCGGTTCCGGGGTCGGCGCCAGGCACTTGGCGGGCTATCGGGCGCTCGATGATCGATTCGAAGTTACATGCATCTGCGATTCCGATGCGGCGGCAGCCAAAGCGCTCGCCTCCGAAGCAGGTCATCCGCGCGTCGTCTCCGAAATTGGCGAAGCGCTTGATGCTGCGGATGTCGACATTGTCGACATCTGCCTGCCGCCAGCTCTCCACGTTCCGGTTTCATTGAACGCTCTTGAAGCCGGAAAACACGTGATCTGCGAGAAACCCGTTGCCGGAAGCGTTTCCGACGCCGAGCGCGTCGCGGCTGCGGCGACGAAAAGCGACCGGCTATTCGTACCGGTATTCCAATACCGGTACGGAGCCGGATTTGCCGCACTCATTCGCCTTAAGGAAGACGGTCTTTTGGGCAGGCCGCTGGCAGGTACACTTGAAACTCACTGGGACAGGTCGAATGACTATTACGCGAATCCCTGGCGAGGGCGCTGGAGGAGCGAACTGGGCGGCGCCGTGCTGGGGCATGCGGTCCACATCCACGATCTGGCGACCGAGATCGTGGGCCCTGTAAAACAGGTTGCGGCGATGCTCGGCACCCGGGTCAACCCGATTGAAACGGATGACTGCGCCGCGGTCTGCCTTGCGGCCGACGACGGCGCGCTTCTCACCAGCTCGGTAACACTCGGGTCCGCTGGAAATATGTCGCGCCTAAGGATTGTGTTCGAGCACGCGACTGCGGAAAGCGGTACGTCCGCATATGAACCCGGCCAATGGGGCTGGCGTTTCACCGCCCGAAGCCGCAAGAACCAAAAAGCGATAGACCGCGCGGTTGAAGGCGTCGGAAAGGTTGAAGGCGGCTATGCGGGGCTGTTCAAAGCGCTCGGAGCACATCTGGACGGCCGCGGCGCGGCGCCGGCAACGGCTGAAGACGGCGTACGGTCGATTGAACTTGCCAGCTCAATATACCAGGCAGCGCGTACCCGGCAGGTCGTAACCTTGCCGCTCGACCGAGAACTTCCGATTTGTCGAAGCCTTTTACCAAAGGAACATTCTTGATCGGCAATCGTACTCCAACCGTCAAGTTCGTCATCCTGCGACCCGCTTGCCTTCGGAAATTTCGCATTGCCGCGCGGGACGAAATCGGGCGCCAATATGTAAATAAACTTCGCGCCATCCCCCGCGGCCTTCTATGATTCCGGTATCAACGGCGTTTCTTCCGCATTTGCGGGACAAGGCGCGACGACGCGATCAATTCTTTCAACCCGGCAGGCATGAATGTAGAACTTCACCCTGAAGCCTTTTCCGAGCGAGTTCCGCCTGCTCCGCCGCTTCTCCCCTCCGCCATGCGATACCGACTGGACATACGATGCAAAATGGCTTTCACTTTGGAAATTCATTCAGTCCATGCGCGAAAAGAAGGCTAAGGCAGGCGGATGCGTCGTCTCGACATTTATCGCCCGGTTCCTGACGGATGCCGCGCGAGTTAAGCGCGCCGACGAACCGAACGAACTTCCGATCGTATCGATCGACGGCTGCCTTCGGTTGACTATTCCGGTTTCGGGCAGGTAATTTCATCCAACCTGCAACAGCAGCGCTCAACTACAGGATCAAGATATGAAAAAATCAGTTGCCGCGATTGCAAGCGCGATCGCAATTTCAGTGGCCGGAGCAGCATACGGGGACTATCCTGAAAAACCGATCAGCATCGTCGTGCCGTGGCCCCCGGGAGACCTGGAGGACGTGTTGTCCAGAATGATTGCCGAAGATCTGCAGGAAACCTACGGTGTCGCGGCAGCCGTCGTAAACAAGCCCGGCGGCGGCGGCGGACCGTTTCCCGGCGCCATATTCGTGGCCAACGCACCGGCCGACGGCTATACGATCGGGTCATTCGTGATCGCCGTTCCGACGATTGGGCATTCGATCGGCATTGCGGAGCTCGAGCCCGCGAAATTCGATCCTCTCGGAATTTTTCTAACCTATCCGTTCGTACTCGCGGCTTCGAAGGACGCTCCCTTCTCGTCGATGCAGGAACTCGCTGAATACGCCAGGACCAACAAGGTCGCGCTGGGCCACTTCGGCGCGGCGCTCGCACCGACCAGGACTTCCTTCGCATATGCGAAGAACGCCGGATTCGAATGGGGATCGGAAGCGGCCTTCGACATGCTGGACTGCAACAGCCTCGCTTCCGGCGATGCCGATGTCGTGAACACAACCTTGCAGCTGGTATTGCCGTGCATGGACGACATTCAGTTCCTCGCTTCCATTACGGATCAGCGAATTCCGTTGATTCCGGACACGCCCACGCTCGGCGAGCTTGACGAGTCGCTGAATCTCGCTCTTTGGAACGGCCTTTTCGTGCTCAAGGATACGCCGGAAGACGCGCGCGAAAAAATAATCGCGGTGGCGAAGGAAACCGTAATGTCGGAGCGAGCGCAAAAGCTTGCCGAAGATACCGGAGCGCTGGTCTATTGGATGGATGCCGAGGCATCGGAGGCGCAAATCGAGGCCGATATCGCGACTCTGGCGAGCATCGCAAGCATACTCGAATAGCGGCTTGGCGGGAGGGGCCGCCGTCGGCGAGCCCCTTTCGGTTTGGAAGGCCTGAAACGCGTGAGCAAGAACGCCCCCTTTTTCGATGAATCGCCCCATGCAGGCGGTCTTGCGTTCGCGTTGATATTCGTTGCGTTTTCGGCGTTTCTACTTTCGCAGCTTGGGGCCGAAACGAAGCCGTCGCCCGGAAGCCAGATATTTACGAGGCCGTCGTTTTGGCCCGCCGTGGGCGTGATAGGCATGGTATCGTTCGGCGCGCTTCATCTTGTTGCGCAGCGAAACAGCCGGCACGGCGGCGCGAAAGAAGCCTTCGTCTGGCTTCAAGCGTTCGAATTCCTCCTTTGGTTCATGGCCTACGTATGGATCGTGCCATTGATCGGTTACCTTGTCGCCACGCTTGCCTTCGCGGCGACTCTCGCCGCGCGCGTCGGCTACCGCACCGTCCGGCCGCTTGCGTGCGCGGTCGTCACGGGTTTCTGCGTTGTCTTGATTTTCAAGACATTCCTGTCGGTGAAAATTCCCGGAGGGGCGATATACGACGCGCTGCCCGGAGGACTGCGCAATTTCATGACTGTCAATTTCTAGCGTGGAAATTCTTTTCTCATCTCTGGCTATCCTCGCCCGCTGGGACGTCGTTCTCGCGCTCCTTGTCGGGTCTGTCGGCGGCGTTGTTATCGGGGCGATACCCGGGGTCGGACCTGCCGTAGCAATAGCCATCCTTCTTCCCGCGACTTTTTCGCTCGATCCGATCGTGGGCTTGACAGCTCTCCTGGGAATTTACGGTTCGTCGATGTACGGAGGCGCGATTCCGGCTATCCTTATCAACGTTCCGGGTACTGCCGTAAACGCCTTGACCACTTACGAGGGCACGCCGATGACGCGTCGAGGAGAAGCGAGGCGGGCGCTTTCGCTTGCGTATTCCGCGTCCTTCTGCGGCGGCGTGTTTTCGGTCATTTGCCTTATCGCGCTCTCTCCGGTTCTTGCAATAGTCGCTCCGATGTTCGGGAGCCGCGAAATTTTTCTGGCGGCTCTTCTCGGGATCATCCTCGTAATTCTGGCACACAGGGGGCGAGTGCTTGCCGCGGGAATGACGGCTAGCTTCGGCATATGGATCGGTACGATCGGGCTCGAACCCGTCAAATATTCGCAGCGATATACGTTCGGGCAAAGCTGGCTTGCCGGCGGCGTGGACCTGATCGTCGTCGTTCTCGGGCTGTTCGCGCTAAGCCAGGCGTTTCTGCTGCTAGTTGAGCCGGACAAGGCCAACAAGTCCGAGGGAATCAGCGGCGGCTTGTTCGTCGGATTTAAAGAGCTCTTGCGACACAAGCGCGTAGCCGCCGTTTCGTCGAGCTTCGGAGTCGTGATGGGCATGATTCCCGGCGTCGGCGAATTCACGGCTCAATTTCTTTCGTATACGTACGCCCAAAGAACGTCCTCGAGCCCGGAAACATTTGGAAACGGATCGCCTGAAGGGCTCGTGGCTTCGGAGGCGTCGAACAACGCGGTGCCCGCCGCGGCGATGATCCCGCTATTGGCTCTGGGAATTCCGGGCGAGGCGCTGACGGCCATGATGCTCAGCGTATTCTACGTTCATAGCGTCGTGCCCGGCCCGCAGCTATTCCAGACCCAGATGGATTTTGTAATCGCGCTGTATATCGCGCTGTTGATTCTCAATGTACTCGTCATCGCGTTTTTGCTGGTTTCCACCAATCAACTCTTGCGCGTGATCGAGATTCCGACGCGGTTTCTCGGCGTAGCGATTTTAACATTGAGCTTCGTAGGGGTTTACTCGCTTCGCAACAGCGCGATCGACTGCGCAATCGCCGGCGGGTTCGGAATTCTCGGATTCGTTCTTAAGCGACTTTCACTTCCCATCGTGCCGATAATTCTCGGAATGGTCCTGGGCGGCATCATGGAGATCAAGCTGCGGACATCGATGATGAGGGTCGACACGCCGCTGGACTTCATCAGCAGACCTATCGCGTTCATTCTTTTCCTGATTATCCTTCTGGTAGTCGCCGCGCACATTCGCGGAATCTGGCTCAGCCGAAAAACCAAGGGAATCACGCATCATGGCAGATAGAACAATACTAGTGGTTGGAACTTACGATACGAAGTCCCCGGAGCTTTCGTACATGGCGGAGCAGATTGCGGCTCAGGGCGGCGGCGCGATCACGATGGATGTCAGCGTACTCGGCGAAACGGAAAATGACTGCGACGTTTCAAAATATAGCGTCGCCGAAGCGGCGGGAAGTTCGATTGAATCCGCGATAGCGAGCGGCGACGAGAATACGGCCATGCAGATCATGGCGCGCGGCGCGTCTTCGCTGGCCGCGGCGATGCACGCCCAAGGCGAGATAGACGGCGCGATTATTCTAGGCGGAACGATGGGGACCGATCTTGCGCTGGATGTCTGCCAGGCGCTGCCCTTGGGAACGCCTAAATTCATAGTCTCGACCGTGTCGTTTTCGCCTCTTATTCCGGCGGACCGACTTTCCCCCGATCTGCAAATGATTCTTTGGGCGGGCGGCCTTTACGGACTCAATTCCGTCTGCAAGTCTTCTCTCAGCCAGGCCGCGGGCGCCGTGCTCGGGGCCGCCAGGGCCGCGGAAAGGCCGACTCGGTCCCGACCGATCGTAGGAATGACGTCGCTTGGCTCGTCCTGCCTATCCTATATGAAGCACCTCAAGCCCGAAATTGAAAAAAGAGGCTTCGAGGTCGCGATCTTTCACGCCACCGGCATGGGAGGAATGGCGTTCGAGAAGATCGCTTCGCAGAGGGGATTTTGCTGCGCGATGGATTTCGCGCTTCCCGAACTGGGCAACCTGCTCGCGGGCTCCGTCGTCAACGCGGGCGCGGATCGATTGAAGAATGCCGGTCGCGCGGCAATTCCCCAGCTTGTATCTCCCGGTTGCCTTGACCTTATAGACTTTGCCGGCTGGCAGAAAATTCCGGAACAATACGCCGACCGGCCGTTTCATGCGCACAACCGCCTTATCAAGAGCTCGGCTTTAAACAATGAAGAGCGGAGAGAAACGGCGCGCGAGATGGCGGCGAGGCTCTCCGAATCGTCGGGGCCCGTCAAAGTTATTCTTCCATTGCGCGGCATTGAAGAATGGGACAAGCCGGGCGAACCGGCCCATGATCCCGAAGGCTTGGAGGCGTTCCTTGACGAGGCCCGCAAGGCGATAGCGCCGCCAACAGAGTTGGTTGAAATCGACGCGCACATTAACGATCGGGGATTTGCGGACGCCGCGCTTGAAATTTTCGATGCTTGGGTAGCCGAAGGTGTCGTATCAACGAGAGTCGAATGACCGATCCCGGTCATGCCATACTTTTCGAGCCGATTGGGCTTGGCCCGCTGACGGCTCCGAACCGCTTCTACGCAGTTCCGCACGCAACGGGGCACGGCTGGACGCAACCGAGCGGCGCCATTGCGCTTAGGGCAATCAAGGCGGAGGGAGGATGGGGAACCGTTGCCGTGCAGATGACGGAAATCGCGCCGGATTCCGATATGGCAAATCATCCTATGGAACGCATCTGGGACGACGGCGACATCGTTCGCCATTCGGTCCAGGTCGAAGCGATTAAGTCTCATGGCAGCCTAGCGGCGATCGAACTGGCGCATGGGGGTATGCGCGCCCGAAACATGACCACCGGGTTGCCGGTTGCCGGCCCGAGCCATTTGCCCGTGCTCAGGCCCGAGGTTCCGTGCCAGGCGCGCGGCATGGGCCTATCGGAAATCAGGGCGTTCCGAGCATCGCACCGAGCCGCCGCGCGACGCGCCAAGGATGCGGGTTACGACATAATTTATGTATATGCGGCTCACGATCTGTCGATTCTCAGCCATTTCCTGTCGAAGAATACGAACCAACGAGCCGATCAGTACGGCGGCACTTTCGACAACAGAATCAGGCTGCTTCGCGAAGTTCTGGAAGACACGCTGGAAATAGCGGCAGGCGAGCGGGCGGTCGCTCTGAGATTCAGCGTTTCGGAGCCGGGAAAGCCGATGGGCCTGACCAGCGGCGGCGAAGGCCGGGATGTTGTCGAGGCCCTGTCCGAACTTCCCGATCTTTGGGATGTCAATATTGCCGGGTGGTCCAGCGACAGCGCCACCGCAAGGTTTTCCGATGAAGGTTTCCAGCTGCCTTTCACCGATTTCGTCAAGTCGGTTACGACGAAGCCCGTAGTCGGCGTCGGTCGATTTACCTCTCCCGATTTCATGGCTTCGCTGGTCAAAAATGGGCGGCTGGATCTTATTGGAGGCGCCCGGCCCTCGATCGCGGATCCGTTCCTGCCGAAAAAGATAAAGGAAGGAAGAATCGAAGAAATCAGGGAATGCATCGGGTGCAATATCTGCGTGAGCATGGATAGCTACGGCCTTCCGGTTCGTTGCACGCAAAATCCGACAGTTTCCGAGGAATGGCGCCGTAGCTGGCATCCCGAAATGCCTCTGATTTCGAAACGTCGACGTTCCCACCTTGTTATAGGCGCGGGTCCTGCCGGACTTGAATGCGCGCGTGTATTGCTCGCTGCCGGCGAGAAGGTAACGATCGCGGATTCCTCGAGCGAGCCCGGAGGCCGGGTTGCGAAAGAGGCGCGCCTCCCCGGCTTGGCTACCTGGCGGAGAGTTCGGGACTATCGGCTGCACTTTATTGAGCGCAGCCCGGATGCGGACTTGTACCTTCACAGTTCCATGGCGGCTTCGGATATCGCGGATTTCGGTTCGGACACGGTGGTTCTCGCGACCGGCGCGAAATGGCGCGGCGACGGCGTGGGCGCGACGAATTTCCAAAAACGCGACTTTGGCGAGCGGCGAGTCTTTACTCCGGACGACATTCTGGAAGGCCGAATTGAAGAAATGGCTTTCGAGGAGTCGATTGTTTACGACGATGACCATTTCTATATCGCCAGCGCAATCGCCGAGGCGCTGCAGAGGGCCGGGCAAAGGGTTTCCTATGTTACGCCGTTGCCGCAAATCGCCACCTGGACCGACAACACGCTCGAGCAATCGCGGATCATCGAAAGGCTGGACGAGACCGGCGTCTCTCTCGGGCCGAATTTGAAACTGGGCGGCAGTTCGGTTTTAACGAATTGTCTAACGGGCGAAATATCTGAAATAGGTTCGCGGAACCTGGTATTTGTCGGCGCCCGGATACCGGTCGATGGGCTGAGGCAGGAGATTGAAGCTGCGATCGGCGCGGATCGAATAAATCTGGCGGGAGACTGTCTTGTCCCCGGAATAATTCAGGCCGCCGTCTATTCCGGCCACCAAACGGCCCGGTCGATAATTGAAGGGGAATCCAAATTCGATTTCAAACGCGACAAGGCGTGGATTTCCGGCGCCCGCAAATCACCTGCGTAGTTTCTCGTCCCCGAAATTCGGTTCCAAATTTTCAGCGCCAGATAGGCGGCAATCCGGCGCGCTTCGCGTCACGCAGACACGACCTGAAGAATCGTCTTTTCGAAAACTCCCGGAACGGCTGCGCGACTCGCGCGGCCAACCGAATTTCAGGTATTGCCGTTAAGGGCGCGAATGTTCGCAATTTTGTCAATTCTCTCTGAATCAGCCGCCCTTTTGGTTTCGGCTTCTACCTTCGGCGCCTGCCGTCGCTCCTGCAACAGCAACCGGCTTACCTTGTCCGGCATTCCAGCGCGCTGCGAAATTTGGATTTCTTGGGATTCGAAACGGGAGATCCTTCGTCATTCAACGCCAGGGAATCATGAAATAGCCCGACGTAATCTTGGTAAATGAAACTCCGGTTGCGGGATCGGCCGGCGATTTCGCGTAAGATTCCGAATTTGACCATCCGCGCAACCAGATCGTTGGCCGTTGCGAAAGAAGTTTTTGCCAGCTGCTGCGCGTCCATTACCGGCATGATCGGACGGACAAATACGTACTCCGGCAAACGATGGCCGTTGGCGGCGGCATACCCCAAGCTGCCCGTGACTACGCGACGATTTTTTTGCGAAGGACGAGAACTCTTCTCGCGTATCGACCGCCTGTCCGCTTGCCGACACGATTCCTTCAGGGAATAAGGCGAGCCACTGCTCCCAAGTTCCGGCATCGCGAACCGATTGCAATTCTTCGCTATACCGCCGCCTATTCTGCTTAAAATACCGGGATGGGCAGAGAACCGATTTTGCAACGCGCCCTGCTCGCATTGCAAGAGCGTGATGAGCAGTGGCCCGACGCGAACGGCGCCGTGCAGAAAGGGGCGAGTGGTTTCGGACTGGAATTGGGCCGGTCCGATTTTGACCGGTAAGGGCGACTTCGAATCGGCGTGAATCAATCGCTCCGGTAGCGGCATATCATTTGCGACCTGTTGAAATGGCGACGAAACCAAGGGCGCTTCATGCAGTGCGCACCCGGCCGGACCAATCCAGTTCTGGCGAGTTCGCAGCTCTCCCGGCGCGAGATTGGAATCTCGCTTACATTGAGGAAGCTCGGAATGGTTTTCCCGCATCTGTCGAGCGGAGACTGGAATTTCAGATAATTTTCTTGGCCCGTGCTTCGCGGCTTTGACGCTGTGCAGCGCTTCGTCCACGTCTCCGGCTTGATTCGGCGCAAAAATACTGGCTTCGGCTGCGCAAAGATCCTGTGGCGAACTTCGAGTGCCCTCGATTTGACTTGAAAGCGCGGCTTCCTATCGGACGAGCATCAATACGAACAAATGCTAATGCGGAAGCGTCTGTATTGAACCGTCCAGTCGGCCTTTTGCCGCGTCGGCTTCGGAAAGAAGCATATGCAACTTCCGGGCGGAATTTACCGGAGGATCGGGCGGCAATGGCGCAGGAAAAAAGCGCTGTATCCGATAGGCTGACACCCATACTCCCCGGCGCGAATGGAAATTTGATTCCGGATACTGGACAAAATTCGCCGCCCTTGACTTAAGCCGAGAATCGATCTCTTGATTCACTCTATCTTTAATTTGGAATGATTTCTTCGGTTAATTGAAGGCAAACCACAGCATGAATTCCTTCTTTGGCTGCATTGAAGGCTGAATATGATCAATTGCGAAACTGAATTTGAACTAAAAGCCGCTATTGACGGCAACGCTTATCTGGGCCCGCCCAAGCGCCGAACTAACGGTTGTCCAACCGCCCGCGCAATTAACGAATGCATGCTCGGAATTTGAACTTCATATGTAGCGAGTTTAGCAGATTCCGCCGCATAGCGTAGCATTGCCGGGCGTTCGCAGAGAACTCGCCTTGTGGGTTGCGCAGCCCGGCAATGCAATATGCTTGCCAATTTCCAGGCGTGCCGATCGCTTGTCGAAGAATAGGCGAGGCGTTCCTAAACCGCGTTTCTGTAAATCGAGCGAAATATCGCCCGAGCGAAATCATTCATTGAATATCGCTTGTTCGACGAGATTGGCTCGAGGCCAGGAGGCTTCCCGCCAACGTTTCTGTTCAGCGAAAACGCTGCGGACTGCTGCGCGCCGCGCTCGCCTGCCCGCAGTGGTTAAGCCTTCATTGGCAGGCGTAGGCGCTCGCTCGACAGTTCAGACGTCGATTTCGTAGTGCTTCAGAAAATCTAGATCGGGCTCCGCGCCTATTCCGGGCCCTTGCGGAACTTCAACATATCCGTTGGAAGATTTCACTTGCTGCTGGACGTTTAACGGATCGTCGAGAAGGTCGTCGCGAAACTTGTTTTCCGTAGTATCGAATTCAAGAAGCGGTTCCCAGGGAAACATCCCGCCGGGCAATGACGGCATAGCCGCCAGCAGCTGCAAATTGGTAGCCATGGCTATTGCGGAGCCCCACACATGGTTGATCACCGGGGTGAAATGGGCGTGGGAAAGGGCTAGAATGCGGAGGTATTCGCTAATTCCGCCAATCGCGCAGACTTCCGGCTGGGCAATGTCCAGACCCCGGTTTTCAAGAATCTGCCGCCAGCGCCATCGATTGAACTCAGCTTCGCCGCCGGCTATATTGACTTTGAGCCCCGCGCGCAATTCGCGATAGCCGTCAAGGTCTTCCGGAGCCACGGGTTCTTCAAACCAGTATGCGCCTAGCTCCTCCAGCGCTCTGCCAACATAGAATGCATCCGAGGTCGTGTAGCAGTGGTTTGCGTCGACCATGAACCTGAAACCGTCGCCGACACCTTGTCGAACCGCCTTGCATAGTTCAACATCCTCCCTAGGGCCCAGCCCCACCTTCATTTTGGCGGCCGCGAAGCCCTTTTCTCGGATGGCGGCAGCCTCGTCTCGAAATCGGGCGGCATGATCGAGCACGCTTTCGCGCTTCAGCATCATTCCGTAGCCGTAGGCTTTCACGCGAGACCGATGGGCCCCTCCGATCAGCTTGTGGAGCGGCATTCCCGCAACCTTGCCGGCAATATCCCACAGCGCAATGTCCACGCCCGAAAGCGACTGCATAGGCATCCCCATCTGGCCATGATCCCGCAACAGGTTGTAGACCTTGTGCCAGATGACATCCCGATCCAAAGGATCGTCGCCCAGCACCATCGGCTGGATGACGCGCTCTACGATCCCCTTATTGGCTATCGCGACATTGCCGGGTCCGAAGCATTCTCCCCAGCCGGTGATTCCCTCGTCAGTCGTCACTTCGACGAGATGCGCGCTACGCTTGGCGTAAAACTGCTGCGAATAGCCCAGTTCCTCGGCCATGTCGTATTGCAGAACGTGACTCTTTACGCTGGTAATTTTCATTTGGCCTCTCGGTCCAAGGCGCGGACTCCTTAGCTTATTGCAAAATCGAAACTCGGTTCGGGATTCTCCCGAACTCGCTCGTCCCCCGACTTCTCGAAGCCGCCATGCGGAAGGACGAAATGGCAATTGGATCTTCCGGATCGCTCGCAACCGAGGAATCTATCGCAGGAATTGCGAGCCTCATTATTTGACTCGCAGCGGATGCGGCTATGTTTGAAGGCGGCGTTCGCAAGAACTAATTCGCGTCGCTCGCCCGGGTTCATTCGCTCCAAATGCCAATTGGCGATCGGTTGCGGAAAAGCAATGCCGGTGCAGGCAGCCGCGCCGCACTCATTCTGCCCTACCGGAAAGTCCGTCATTCGCTTCAATCGAACAGGTTACCGATATTGGACTTAATGCACTCGCCGATGTAGAGCGCAAGAGCCTGAATGGTCGAAGTCGGGTTTACAGCGCCGGAAGTTACGAATATCGAACCGTCCACGATAAACAGGTTCTTTACGTCGTGGCTGCGGCCCCAGCCATCGACAACTGAAGTCTCCGGATCCTTCCCCATGCGGCACGTGCCCATCTGGTGCCATCCCGCGCGCCGCCAGACGCTATCGCCATTCTTGGCAAGAATCGTTTTTGCCCCGGCCGCCAGGAGAGCCTCCTTCGATCTTTCCTCGCCGTGCTTCAACATTTTCCTCGTATTCTCGCTTATCCGATACGCTACCTTGGGCGCCGGAATACCGTCGCTGTCGGTCAAACCTGTATCAAGCGTTACGCAGTTTCGCTCTTCCGGCAGGTCTTCGGTTACGACCGTCAAGCCGGCAAGATAGGGATATTGGCCGTCCATGACTTCGCGGTGGGCTTCGCCCCAGGGTATCGGGTCGTCGATTCCATAGCCGCCAAGCGCGTAGGTCATCGGCGTGGTTGAGCGGCCGGAATGCAATCCGTAACCGCGAACGAAGTCGTTGCTCGGGTCGGTTTCATAGAATTCCTGACTCAGGATCGCGCAAGCCATAGGCCCCTCGTGGCCCCTCATCGGTTCGTCAAATACGCCGGCAACTCCGGTTAGCGGGTGGAACATTAGAAATTTGCCAACTTTCCCCGAGCGATTAGCAAGGCCGTCGGGGAAAAGCCTGGATGTCGAGTTAAGCAGGAGTCTAGGCGTGCCGATGCCGTTGCAGGCGAGGACGACGAGTTCGGCCTTCTGTTCATGCACTTGTCCGTCCGGTCCGTGGTAGAGCACTCCCGTGGCAAAGCCCGTAGACTGATCGACCAGGATTTCTCGCACTCTGCATTCCGTGCGCAATTCTACCCGTGCATTCTCCAGCATCGGCCAATAAGTGAAGTTGGTTCCTCCCTTTGCGCCGGCGGCGCACCCCAAATCGCAGGTGCCCGCGTTCACGCATTTCTGGCGGCCATCGTGATCCTGCGAGAGGATCGCGACGTCCGAGGGCCACCAGTGCCAGCCTAGCTTGTTGAACCCATTCGCCAGCGTTTGGCCTAGCTTGCCGATAGGAATCGGAGGCAGTTCGGGACAGTAGGGCGGATAGGCTGGATTGCCGCCTAGCCCCGATACCCCGGTATTGCGATCATTCAATTCGTAGAATGGCTCCAGGGTAGGATAGTCGACCGGCCAGTCGTCGGCCACGCCGTCCAGCGACCGCGCTTTGAAGTCGGAGGGCTTCATCCGCACCCAATGGCCGAGAAAATTGATCGTGGAACCTCCGACGCCGTTCCAGTTCACCGGCGCGATGCAGCTATCGGAGGAATTGATGGGATAGTCTTGCTTAAGCCTCCGCACGTTCGGGTCGCACGAGAATTCCGCGTACCGCGCCAGCTCGTAATCGTCTCGGCGGCTCGGAAACTCCTTGTCGGCGATTCGAGGACCCTGCTCCAGGCACAGAATTCGCATGCGGGTGTCGATTATTGACCAGGCGAATGCGGCACCGGAGGCTCCTGCGCCGATGATTAAAACATCAACCGGATCGTTACTCATGCATCTTCCACCTCGGCTGCTCCCTAGGCGCGATAGTTCGAACCGCGCGAACGCACCGATTTCGTCAATTCAGCCAGTAGCTCGTCGCTCTCGCGTTCCACCGCGTAGCCCTCGGGATGAACGGGATGTGCGCCGACTCCGAACAGCGGGCGGATTCCGGGCTGGCTGTAGTAGCCCATGTACGTTAGGCGGACGAGCGTTTCGAATGATTCCGGCTTGTCGGCCTCCACCGCCTTCAAAACCGACACGCGCTCCGTCCGATCCAGAGCGGAAAAATCCGCGGATTTCGCAGATACGCTGGAAAGTACCGAATTTACCGCATCGAGGGGTTTCGGAACGTACGATTCCGACGAGGGCAGGAACTCGGCGACACCCGCTTCGCCCGCTCCCGGAATTCTACCGTCCGCGCTAGGAGGTACCAATTCGTCCAGTATGAGATCAAGTAGCTGCCTTTTCTCGCCCGTTACCATGGATTCGCCCCTATCTCGGCGATCCGCCGGCAGGCCTGGAAATCGAATCTATCGCAACGGCAAGAATCAAAATCGCGCCCGAAAACATCAGCTTGTCCGCAGCGCTTGCTCCCGACAGATCCAGGCCGTTGCCGAGCGAGCCGATCACCAAAGCGCCTAGTATCGCGTTCCACACCGACCCGCGCCCGCCAAACAGCGAGGTGCCTCCGATAACGGCCGCCCCGATGCTTTCGAGAAGCAGAGACCCTCCCGCAAATGCCGTGTACGACACCGAGCCGAAACGCGATGCGCCGAAAATCCCGCCGATCGCCGCCATCAGGCCGACGATGCCGAAGGCGGCAACCCGAATGCGCTTCACATTCATCCCGACCCGGCGAGCGCTTTCCGCGTTTCCGCCCACGGCAAAGATCGAGCGCCCGAAGGGCGTGGAAGTGGTGACCCAGCCAACCAAAGCGGTCAGAGCTACGAGCAAGAGGATCATCAGGGGCAGTGAACGGTAGCTGTTCATTGTGATTACGGCCGCGTAAACCAGCACGGCGAAAAAAGCGACCTGCCCCCAGATGGCAAGCCCGCTGTCCAGTTCCAGCCCCCTTGCCTTCCGGCGAGCCTGGCGGCGAAGCGCCAGAGCTGTAACGAACGCGACCAGAGCCGTTGCTAGGACAAGCCCCCAAAAATCGGGGATCAGCACTCTCGCAATGGACCGGACGAAGGGGTCGCCGATGTTCAGGTTGCCGGTCGGCAGAATCTTCTGCATTAGGCCCTGATAGCCCAGCAAACCCGCCAGCGTGACGACGAAGGAAGGAATGCCGACGTAAGCGACCAGCAGGCCCTGCGCCGCTCCCATGACAATTCCAACCCCCATTACGATCAGGCAAGCCAGCCAGCCCGGCACGCCGGCAAGCACCAGTACGCCCAGCAATGCGGCGCATACTCCGGCGGTAGCCGCCGCCGAAAGATCGATATCGCCCAAAAGCAAAACGATCGTAATCCCCACCGCCAAGGTGGCGATCACTGCAGACTGCATGAACAGGTTGTAGATGTTGCGCGGGCTCAGAAAAATGAACCGAATGCCGGTGGCATCGGGGTCGGACCAGAAGTCCCAAAGCGGCACAGCGACTCCGAAATAGAACCAGATCGCCGCAAGTGCCAGAAGCACGGGTACGAATGCGCCAAACCGGGTCTGGCGCAACTCGCGCAACCGGTCGACAATAGTGCGGTTTGTTTCAGGCAGCATTCCCGTCTCTCACGTCCAATCCACGCGTCATCGCGCCGACGATCTCATCGGGCGCCGTGTCTTTGACGCTCCAAGTCGCGACATTTCCGCCATGGCGCAGCACGCAGATTCGATCCGCGATTTCGAATACGTCGCGCAGATTATGCGAGATGTAAACAACCGCGTGGTTCGTGTCGCGCAGTCGCTTGACCACGTCAAGAACCTGCCGGGTCTGCGCGACGCCGAGCGCCGCGGTCGGTTCATCCAGTAGAACAACCGAGCTTTCAGTTCCTACCGCGCGCGCAATCGCAATAGCCTGACGCTGCCCTCCCGACAGGCCGCCAACATTGCTGCGAACCGATTTAAGCGTACGAACCTCCAGCCGGTTGATGGCCTTCTGTGCTCTGACTTCCATTTCCAGGTCGTCGATCGGGCGCAGCATCCGGGGGAGAATGCGCCACCCGGAACTTACGGGCTCGGCTCCGAGTGAAAGGTTGGCCGAAACGTCCAGGTTCTCGCAAAGCGCCAGGTCCTGATAGACGACCTGAATGCCCAGTTCGGCGGCATCGTGCGGACTGTTGACCGTCACTTGGCGGTCATCCATCCAGAACTCGCCCTCGTCGGCGGTATGGGCGCCGGCGATAACTTTCATCAGCGTCGATTTGCCCGCGCCGTTATCGCCGACCAACGCCATTACCTCGCCCCGCGCAACTTCGAAATCGACTCCGCGCAGGGCATGCACGCCGCCAAATCGCTTATGGACACCGTAGACCCGGAGATGTGATGGTGGGGCCGAACGCCCCACCGCTGAGTCTTTGCCCGTCAATTTAGGACTTTGCCTACTGGCAGAAGTCGGTTGCTGCAGCTTCGCCTTGGCATACCATTTCCCTTGTTATCGAGGGATCGTTCTCGATTACGTATGATACGCCTTCGGCGCCGATAGCTGAATAGGAACCGACAGGAACATAGGCCACCTCGGCGCCAACGCCGTTAACGACCGTCTGCGGCGCGAGATCCGAGAAATCCTCTCCTTTCACGAGACGCGCGGTAACCTGCGCGGCTGCGGCAGCCATGTCGGCGAGCGGACGCCATCCGCACTGGGTCTGCTTGCCAAGCAACATCAACTGCTGCGCCTGAACCGTGCAATCAAGTCCCGATACCGGCACCGTGCCGGCCAAGCCGTGCTCCTCCATGGCAGCTATGGCCGCGCCCGCGTTTCCGTCATTGGAAGACACTACTCCCTGCACATTGTTGTTGAGCTGGGTCAAAGCCTGATCCATAGAGCGGCGGGCGATTGCCGGATCCCAGCCGGGCGTCCAATTTTCGTAGCCCATGATGCGAGCTCCGCTTTCAAACAGCGGCGTCAAGGCGCGTAGCTGACCATTGTGTATGACGGCCGCGTTGGGATCGGTTGGAGATCCTTTCAGCAGCACAAGCGTATCGCCGTCCTTCGTATTCTCAATAACGTGCATTGCCTGGTCGTAACCCATACCCTCGAGGTCCGCCTGCACCCAGAAAGTCGTGTTCGCCGAGTTGACCATGCGATCATATGCGATCGTTGGTACGCCTTCCTCGGCGGCTGTATCTGCGATGATGGCCGAGCTTTCGCCGTCGATCGGAATGACGATGAGCACCTTGGCCCCTTGGGTTAGAGCCTGCTCGGCTTGGCGCTGCTGAACCGAAGTATCGTTGTTCGCATTAAACACCTCGACAGCCACGTCGGGAGCGATTTCCCCCATCTTAGCGACAAACGCTGTCGCGTCTTGCTGCTCCCAACGCGGGTTCACATTCTCTGGCAAAAGCAGAGCAACCATATCGGCGGCAGGCGCGCCGCCGGCGGCTGCCAAAGAGACAGCCGAGGCGGAGCCTGCCAATAGCACTTTCTTGAGACTGGAATACATTATGACCTCCTTATCGATGAATCGGCGACCTTCGGCGCCGGGAACTGGTGGTTGAATGCCGCTCTGGCATGTCTTGGTGCCGCCAAGTTGTCCGTTCGGATCTTGGCACCGCCACTAATTCGGCCACCCTCCGAATTCGTGTGATAAATGTCCTTCTCGCAGCCTTCTCCGCGACCTACCGCTCTGCGCGCATTCGCGCTGGCGTTGCGAATCCTTCAACCGCGGCGATCAGGCGCTCGCTGGTATCGTCGAGGTGTCGCGACATTTTCTCCTCGGCCGTCGCCGCGTCCCGTTTAAGAATCGCCTCGAGCACCTCCCTGTGAAACGGGATCGAAGACTTGTTCTCCCGCGGGTCGGAATTCGTGAGCCGGATGGAACTGAGCAGCGCCGAGAAGATGACTCCTTCCATCGACCGGAGGATTTCGTTGTTTGCCGCCCGTAGGATTGCGCGGTGGAACTGCGCATCGGCGACGACGAAATCTTCAACGGACAAGGCATCCTGTTCCATCCGGGATTGCGCTTCGGATATGGTCCTGTGCTGCTGGTCCAGCCCGAAATCGGCCGCCCATCCCGCAGCCTTCGGTTCCATCATGCGCCGAATATCCATGAGTTGGCGCAGGAAATCCGGTTTTGGGTCGACGGACAGATGCCAGGCAAGCACATCGTCATCCAGCAACGCCCAGCTCCCCCGGTGCCTGACCCGCGTTCCGCTCCCTCGCCGCACCTCGAGCAGCCCCTTGCCGACCAGCAGTTTCACCGCTTCGCGGATGACGGGTTTGCTGACTCCGAATTTTTCCGCCAGCTTTGACTCGTCGTCGATCTGGGCGTGTTCGGGTAGATGGCCGCCGACGATTCTTCGACCGAGCTCGCGGCAGACCTGTGTCGCCAAGCTAGGCGAAACGCCCGTGGTATCCTTAAGATCGTAATAGAGCAATTCATTCATAAGATAATTGTAAACATCTGGTGTTTCGATAGTCAAGCATAAATTTGGCCGCGCACTTGGCTATCGAGATACAGGCATCTCCGGTAAGAATTGCGCATTGATTTGCCGCCGGTCGGAACAGCCTGCATTTCTACCTTCGGAAAGCGCGAACAGGCGCGGTATTCTTGGAATAGCCGTGGATGCCTCCCCGTTCTCCCGCTCCGGCGACGCCTAAATTTTCCGTGCAAGTCTCGAATGCTGCGTTCCCGGAACTCCCGCATTCTCGTTTGAACCGTATCGGCGCTTCATTCGTCGCTTGGATCCCGGAATTCCCGGAATTGACTGTCGATGATTGGATCGAAGATAAATTCCGGCGACGAGCGCAACTATCGGTCGGCTAGGGCCGCCTTGCGCTTCCCGCCGCTGCGCGGAAGAAAACTATTCTTGCGATTCCGGGCGCGCCGCGCAATTCGGCGTTTTGGCTTGCGCAGTAGGGGAGGAGGGGACGGCGCAAGCGGCAGAACGCGGTTCTTGGAAATGAGGCGATTCTACTGCTCGGGCGACAAGAAAGAGTTAATTTAAGCTTACATTCATCAGGTACTTGCCATTCGACAAGCTCGAAAAAATTAAACCTATTTCGGGATGGTTGACCGGCTCGCCCGATTTGTCAACTTCCAGATTTTGCTCGGAAACGTATGCCACATAGTATGACTGGGAATTTTCGGCGAGAAGATGATAGAATGGCTGATCCTTGCTTGGCCGATTTTCTTCGGGAATGGCATTCCACCAATCTTCCGTATTTGCAAATTCGGGGTCGATGTCGAAAATGACGCCTCTGAACGGATGGAGGCGGTGCCGAACGATCTGTCCTATTTCGAATTTAGCATTGGCTTTGAGCATGGCGCACCGGAAGCAGGCTGATTTTGAGCGGTAAAGCACGCAAGAAGAAGTTAGGAGTAAATTCATTCAATTGCAAGGGCTTGGTCTGCGAGCCGTCCCGGGAACGAAACGTTTTGCTACGCATGACGCTTACAATTTCTTGAAAGAATTCAAAGTCGCTCGACAATGCCAAATCCGACAATTGACCACGCATCCCGCGAATCTTGCTGCGCTAGCTCGGTTGGCGGGGAATTGGTCCGGCCCGCCCGGCTACGCCCGACCCTCGCGCTACAGCGGTCGTCCAGCATCGGCGGCAGTCCGCAACGCGGTTTTTCTTCCGGCCGATCGACCCATGCGCATCGCGGCGGTTGGCCCGGTCGCCCGCGTTTGCGCGATGATCCTCGCTCGTTGTGCAATCTTTGCCCTGTTCCGGACGCCTTCCTTCACCAGCGAATTCCCGCACGCAGACGCTAGGCCTATCGTCGCGCCCTAGCATTTTGCGCCGATACCAGCCTATCTCCCGTCGTCAGGCCGATGCACCTGATGGCTATGCCGACTGGCGCGACTTCTCTCCCTGAGAGCTATTGGTCACCCGCATGTCGGACAAAGCCTGGGCACTTGATCTGAACGCTATAATTCAAGAAAACCAGCAGCTAACCTAGAAACCGGGCGGCAACAGATCAAGGACGCATATCTCAACGGAAGACCCTCAAAAGACTCAGTCGCCTAGGCGAGTAAAAATATCAAGTTGCCAAAAAGTTTCCTTTAGATGACCGTACCCTTAGGAACACGAATGCCTAGAGATTCAAGTAGTTTGGCGTAATCGGCATTCAACGGATTAACCGAAGCCCTTTGGACATGAGAAAGCTGGAAATGCCTTGACAACTCCAGAGCTGAACACCCTTTTTTGTACTCGGGCCAGACCTGCCTCAAACGATTCAACGCATCTGAGCTGGATGAAGGGTGGCCATTCTCGTGACCATTAAAGTGCCGCAGAAGAAAGGATTCGAAACACTTGTTTTGCCGGATGAGTACAAGTTCAACTCGTTTTGCTTCGATAATAAATTTGAAATCGCGTTTCGGATTCAAACCCAGGCGATCTGTATCGAATATCAAAAATCGGTATGCATACCGAGACTTGGGTTTGCGAGATCCTTGTTCAATCAAAACAGCTGCTTTTTTTGCCAGCGCCAATGGGTCACCTGCCCTTGCAAGAACCTTCGCTTCGATATGGACCGCCAAATCTCGCTCGTTCGCGAATTTCTGCAACAGGGCCGCATAACCCCTTTCGCTTTCACTCTCGCATCCAACAAAAATACGAGTTCGGCGTCGAATAATTTGGTGTGCGCTGACTAGCCGAGAATCGGAACTGCACCGTACTCGCCGCTCATATATTTTCCAAAGAAGTTCTCGTCGCGTCGCACGCCTTCGATATCGACCAGTCGAAAGACATTCGTTCGTCCTAGCGAATCCTTTTCAAAGAACAGTATCTCCTCCTTTGTTAATTCGGAAAGCAAACTAGCCGCGTGGCAAGTCATCCATAATTCAGCGCCTTTTGGATTCCGGTCTATGTCGCCGAACCAACGGATAATTTCGGGCAATAGGAGCGGATGAATTGCGGAATCAATGTCGTCGATTACGGCCATGCCACCCTGTTCGAGAGCCATCTGAATAAACGGAAGAATTTTGATAAGCTGTCGAGTCCCATGGCTTTCCAATTGGAGGGAAATAATCTGGTCAAGTCCGGAATGCTTAAACTTCAGTTGAGGTTCTGCAGAAGAGTTGTCGACATTGATCTGATCAATTCCCAAGTCAATTCGCTTCCCTATCGACCGAAGTTGATCGAATGCTGAGGGATTAGAAGCATACCACAGCGTCGCAAGGCTTTCATCGCCCTCCGATCCCTCCCAAAAAATGTTGGTTTTTATCCCCAAGATACTTTCGACGAAAGTCTTGGCTTTAGCATGGTTCAATCGAGCTAAAGTGCAGATTACGCTAGCTTCTGGGCGAAGTACCGCCTTCAAAGCCCGTTCTAAACTACCAGCTACGAAACCTCGAGCAAATCTCACAAAGCCATTTTCTCTTCGTTCAATTATCGCTGTAGACTTGCCGAATATCGTCGGCTTGTAGCTGAGTTTCTCAAGAATGACGAAGTCTGAATAATTCCCCCTAGGCGAGAGTACGAGTTCGTACGAGTACGGGCATTGACGCCCGTCGGAAGGCGTGCCAAGGATATCGGCCGGTCCTGAGAACGAAAAGGCGAGCCGTGTCGGTTCGGATATCTTCTCATTGCTCCCAAATTTTTGGTAAGGCAATAGTTGGTTGAGGTCATGTTCGAAACTCCTAGTTACAAACCAGGCGGCGAAAACAATTGCGCGAAGTAGGTTTGACTTACCCGCGGCGTTTGGCCCAAACAAAGCTACTACGTTCGGTGAGCGGTCTTCAGAACCCGTAAAGATTGGCGACAGCCTACCGAGATTGTCAACGACGGACTTCCGGGCGCGTAGATCGATCTCTTGGTGTTCGCTGATCGAGTAGAAGTTTTCGATTTCAATCTTGTATAGCAACCTGCTACCTCCAATCGTGCGTAATATTTATATTATTTTCTGATTTTGAACAAAATTTTGTCGAATTTCGTATTATGCACAAAAGAAATTGCGCATAACGTTTCCAACTAAGCATTGCCCGGAACAACAAACTGGCAATTTCCCTGTCTATTATGCAAATTGGTCTTTCGAAAAGTGGATGACCCGGCCGGGCTCGTCCAAAATTTCCTAATCCAAATACGCATTGAACTATCGCCAGTTTCAGTACTTCTGGCGAACATGCGCTATGGATCGCATTGCTTTCATTTTCGATTAGCCCAGTCTTGATTAATCGTCTCGGTTCGATGGCATCTCTTCAAATCGGATATCTAGCCACCGCTGGCGTCGCGACATTGGCGATCATACATTTGGCCTCGCGTGTCTTCGCTGAGAAACTGCGGTCGTGGCAAACGCCGAACCGAGCAAGCGGACCAGAAAAAAACTGAACCGGCTAAGGCAACCGAGACGCCTTTAATTTGGTTTCCGAGAGCGCGGATCGAGTGGAGATGAAGGCTCGAGCTGTCGACGCATTGGCAGACGCAGCTTGAACTTGCGATTCTCCGGCTAAGTAGGATGACGGTTCCCGATAGCCAAAGTCAAATCTTTACCGCTTTGAAGAAATTCACAATGCAAAATTTCAGATTCACTGTTTACGGCGATCTCGAGTCGATGGCGCTCGCATTGCCTCTTAACGTCATGCTGAACTGAAAACTGCCGAGTAGTTGCGAATTCCGTCCCGGACTAGCGACTTCGTTGCCGACTTCGACGGAGAAACCGCGGGAAAGTCAAAACGACTGGTGCGCAAGTGCGTTAGTTTGTCCCGATTAAGCGAAGGGAAACCGACCCGGTAGACCTGGGTAGGGCGCTATTCAACGTGCGGATTCCGTACCAGCCAACCATACCGAACGACTTCGCGGCAAGTTGCCGAACGCAATTGCAATAAACGTGGGAATAAAAGCCAAAGCCGAACACTATCCGAACGATGGCAGGCCGGAACCTTCTGCAAAGGAAAAATTCAGAGTTGAAACCGATTGCGAATCCTGTATCGCGAACTCGCGGTCTCTAGAATCCTATTAAACCGCAAGCGCCGGCCGGTTAATCTGGCGTGGATCGAAAGGCGGCCAACTCTCGGCGGAAGCCTTTCTAGTTTTTCCGGAACGACGTAACGGACTGCCGTTCAACTGAATCGTGGAGCGAAAGCGGAAAGGCGCGATCTTCCTATTTTGGCACATAGGAAGCCGCGTGAATGCGACGGTTCGACCGTGGCCTCCGCAGCAGAAATCCGGGCTGAAGAAAAGTTGGACATGGTCAAGGCGGACAAGGGGTCGGCGGGTTTGGATGGGACCCTTCCCAACGGCCGAAAGCTACAAGTCAAGCCGATAATGGCTAGCGCTCGTAGCGACTCCGGCACCTGCTTCAAGTTGTCCAAATCGACGCCTGGATTAGCCGGCGACCTACTGGCCGTCTTAGTTGATGAGGAAACGTGCGAGGCTACCCGAACCGTTGGGCCTGCCGCAATTTGCAAACTCGCCGATCGCAATGGCCGCTACTAAGTTACGGATATCGTGAAGACGCAACTGTAGCCACCACGCGGCGCTCCCGTTCCGCTCTTGCTTCAGGCGGTGCGGAAAGAGCAAGTCCTCCGCACGCTTGGCGTTGCTGAACCGTGCTTTCAGCGGCGACAAGTTTGGCGGCAACGGCCGCCGCTAGGTGCCGAGCGACCGCCGCATCGGCAGCCCATATCTGCGCCCGCGCTTATACCGGGGGTATGAACCTCCATCACTCTGACTTCAGCCGCGCGGCGCTTCCTTTTTCGGCAGGCGTAGTTGTGCGGGACCGACCAACTCTCCGCTAGCCGAGCACGCGCAGCATGTCGCTAAGGTCGCGCGACGAAATTCGGTTCTAGTATTGCAACTCCAAGTGCGGTCCAGTGCAATACTGGGAAGATTCGCGGACAAAGTTCAATAAATGTGGAGTGATTTGCGTCAACATTCGAGAAGATTTACCAAATTCCCGAATTTCGATTAGTCGATCGAGGAGAACAGTTGGCGAATCCGGTATTTTGGTTCAAATTCTAGGCTAGGCATGTTAGGGGCAAGTCCATGCAACGAGCGCGGAATCTAAAAAGAGTAGCGAAATTCGCTTTCGTGCTGCTGCTGGCGGCGTGTTCGCTTCTCGAGGAATCGACTCCTACCGACCTTGAAAACGCTTGTTCCATTTTCAGGCAAAAACCGGGTTGGGAAAGAGATCTTCGGAGAGCCGAAAGGAAATGGGGAGTTCCCGCCTCGGTTCAGATGGCGATCATTTGGCAGGAAAGCAAATTCGTGTCGCGGGCGAAACCGCCCAGAGAGTACTTTTTGGGCATAATCCCGACCGGCAGAGTGACTTCGGCGTACGGATATGCGCAAGTTATCGACAGCACTTGGGACGAATACCGCGACGCGAACAATCGCTGGTTTGCCAGCCGCGACGACTTCGGCGACGCAACGGACTTTATCGGGTGGTACCTTGACCGTTCGGAAAGAATTCTCGGAATTCGCAAAACAAACGTTCGTGAAAACTACCTTGCGTATCACGAAGGCCACGCGGGTTATCGCCGCGGCAATCACCGGAGCAAGCAGTGGCTGATTTCGGTAGCCAACGACCTCGTGCCGCGCGAAAGAAAATACGCCCGACAGCTACGAAGCTGTTGATGTTCGATTGCTAATTCCCGTAGTGGCGCCGTTTTTCCAATTCGGGAACAAACAGATTCGGCGGCAATTCATCCAATATTCTCAATTCACTCAGGACGACAACGGTAGTAGTGCCGTCGCTCGCATGGTACTCCCATCCCGCCAGTTCCAGCGGCTCGTTGCGAAATACGACCGATACGTAGTCGTTCGTTTTTCCGCCCGGGTCTCTCAGGTTTATCCAGGTGACATTTTCGTTGCCGAAATGTCCCGAGACCAGATCGCTCCGGTTCAGGTCGACGTCTTTCGCCAGGAGCGGGTAGAAGGGCGTCCATTTGAGCGGATACTCTTCCGGTCCAGTATTCGACCGGAGGTCAAATATGAAAATTCGCTGGCCTGCCGCCATAAGAAGTAGCTGAGCAGGCGGATCGTAATCCAGGCGAAAGCGCCAAGGCCTGTGGAGGTAGATTTTACCGGTCGCCCACGAACCGTCATAGTTGGTTTGCCGGAATGTTGCCTGCGCCTTGATCAGCTTCTCAAAATATTTCGAAATCTGACCAAGCGAAACTTTCGGGTTTGAATTTTGCTGCCCCGCCGCTCCGTGCGGGAAGGCCGTGGCGGCTAGAGACGACGCAGCGGCGGCGAGAAATCCGCGCCGTCCCAGTTCTCTAGCGCGGATCAAAGAAATCGAGTCCGTCCCGCAGTAATTTTCACGTTCCTTCAGGGACAAGAATTTCCCTCTTCCCCAAATGGTTTGCCGTTCCGACCAGGCCATTCGCTTCCATCTCCTCGACAATTCTCGCAGCCTTGTTATAGCCGATTTTCAAACGCCTTTGAATATAGGAAGTCGAACATTTTCTTTCGCTGAGAACGATGGCAACCGCCTGGTCGTACTCGGCATCGCCGGAATCGCCTCCGTAGGCGGATTTCGAGTCGGCAGTTTCCTCGACGACCTCCGAAACATACTGCGGAGTTCCGGTGGTCTTCAAATGAGCGACGATGGCTTCAACCTCCTCGTCGGACACGAAGGGGCCGTGCACCCTCGAAATCCGTCCGCCCCCGGCCAGGTAAAGCATGTCGCCCATGCCAAGAAGCTGTTCCGCTCCCTGCTCGCCGAGAATAGTCCGGCTATCGACTTTTGACGTTACCTGGAAAGATATTCTGGTCGGAAAGTTCGCCTTGATCGTCCCGGTAATTACGTCGACGGACGGCCGCTGCGTCGCCATGACCAAATGGATTCCCGATGCTCGCGCCATCTGCGCGAGGCGCTGGATGCAGCCTTCGATTTCCTTGCCGGCAACCATCATCAGATCCGCCATTTCGTCAACAATGACGACGATGTACGGCATTGGATCGGGATCGAATTCCTCGGTCATGAACACCGGGTCGCCGGTCCCTTCGTCAAAGCCCGTCTGAACGGTTCTGGAAAACTTTTCTCCCTTCGACAGCGCTTCCTTGGCGCGTTCGTTGTAGTTCCCGATATTGCGCACGCCGAGCTTGGACATTTTGTGGTAGCGCTTCTCCATTTCTCCTACCGCCCACTTCAATGCGACGACCGCCTTTTTGGGATCGGTTACGACGGGCGACAAAAGATGCGGGATACCGTCGTAAACGCTGAGTTCCAGCATTTTGGGATCGATCATTATCAATCGGCAGTCTTCCGGCGAGAGGCGGTAGAGGAGGCTCAGGATCATCGTATTGATCGCGACGGATTTTCCTGAACCGGTTGTGCCGGCGACAAGAAGATGCGGCATCGTCGCAAGATCGACAATTACAGAATCACCGGCTATATCCTTGCCGAGCGCGATGGGAAGGTTCATTTTCGAGTCGCCGAACTCCGTGGTGGATACGATTTCCCGAAGATAAACCTTGTCGCGCTTTGGGTTCGGCAACTCGATTCCGATTGCCGAGCGGCCCGGGACGGTGGAAATGCGCGCTGACAGCGCCATCATCGAACGCGCAATGTCGTCGGAAAGCCCGATGACGCGGCTTGCCTTCAGCCCCGGCGCCGGTAGCAGTTCGTAAAGCGTGACGACCGGACCCGGTCGAATCGTTCCGATTTCTCCTTTTATGCCGTAGTCGGACAGCACCGTAGCCAATCGATCCGAATCGGCTTCCAGCCCTGCTTCGCTATGGCTGTGAACAAATTTCGGGTCGGGCTCCTGCAGCAGAACGAGAGGCGGACCGGTATAGCCGTCGGTTGTATTGCCTAGCGGCAATTCGGGACTTTGCTCGGCCTTGGCCTTTCGGCTCGGTCTGTTCTTCTTTGCCTTTGGGTGCATCACGCGAGAATCGGGTATTTCCAGCGGCCGCGCATGTTCCTGCGGCGGAGCGACCGTGTCGAACCCGGGAAGCGACGTACGCGTCAGCGGCGGTTCAGCGGCGCCAATTCTGGGCGATTTCGACTTTTCCGTAATTTGGGTTCCGCCGCGCTGCTTGTTCGGCGATGAGGCGAAAAGATTCAGGAATCGTTTTCGGGGCGCCTTTTTCTCTTCCCGCGCGCCGAAATAAGAGCCCGTTTCCGTTCGCGCGCTATTCGGCCCCGAAGCATATTCCGATCCATCGGAAGTTGTCCTGGCGGACCCGGCGTCGCCTTGATTCACCCGTTTTGCCGGGCGCGGCAATAGACGCCCAATCGCTCGCATCGCGCGATAGCCGGTTCCAAAATCTTTAACCGAAATTCCCAGCGCCGCGATCGACGATGCCGCGCCTAGTGCGATGACGGTGCCGACAATAAGCTGATTTCCGGTAATCGGGTCCCAGGGCCAGGAGTAGGTAACGGCCGCAAAAATCGAGTCGCCGAACATGCCGCCAATTCCGAAATGGTGATTCCAGAACTCGGGTATCGGAAACGTTGCCGCGAAAACCGAGATGAATGCGGTTGCAATCGGCAAAAGCATGACGCGATTGAGAAAAATTCTCGGGTTGCAGTGGAAGAAGAATCTAATGCCCCAGACGGCCAGGAAAACGACGGCGCACCACGAGCTCAAACCGACCGTTACAATTAGCGGGCTCGCGATCGCCGCTCCGGTCGGGCCTAGAATATTTCTCACCGGTTCGGAAGTTACGGTTAGTAGTCCGGGATCGTTGGGCGTGTATGAGCCGAGCGCAAATGCGAGCGCGATGCCGGTCGCGAATAAGGTAATTCCCAAGATTTCAAGAACGCGCTTTTCGATGGTCTGCTGCCATTGCCCGTCAATAAGAGGCTCCCTATGCCTTGCATGATAAGCCATTCGCTACATTCTCCCTATCGTGCAATACTCGCGTATGCGTTCCAGCCCCGTTCGCATTTGGCCGGATTGAGCCACCATTGCCACGCGAACGCGACCCGATCCCGGATTGGGCCGCTCGGTCTCACGGCCGAAATATTCGCCTGGCACGACTTTTAGGCCGTATGATGCCCAAAGGTCCGAGGCGGCCAATTCGCCGTCCTTAAATTTCAGCCAAAGGAAAAGTCCCGCCTCAGGGCTTCGGAAACCGTTGACGCCGGACAGGATTTCGTCAGCGAGTTTGTATTTCTCGAGATATAGATTTCTGCTTTCTTCGACGTGCTCTTCGTCGCGCCAGAGCAGCGCCGAAGCTTTTTGAAGCGGCGATGGTATTGGCGCTCCCCCGTATTCCCGCAACTGGAGAATGCGTCCAATGCAAATCGGACCGCCGGCGACAAAACCGGATCGGAGGCCCGGCGAATTCGATCTCTTGGAGAGCGAATTGAACGCCAGCACTCTTTCAGGGTCTGCACCGATTTCGCGCGCAACCGCCAATGCGCTGGGCGGCGGCGAGTCGCGATAAATCTCCGAGTAGCATTCGTCCGAAAAAACGCAGAAATCGAATTTTTCCGCCAGGCGGATCAACGCGGCGAGGTATTCCTTGGAGGCGACCGCGCCTTCCGGATTGGAGGGCGAGCACAAATACGCGGCGGTCGCGCTGGAAAGCGCATCTTCGCCCAGCGCGTCGAAATTCGGCAAAAAACCGTTTTCTTCAATCGCGTCCGCATAGATCGGTTCCGCTCCCGACGCATATGCCGCCGCGGCGTAGACTTGGTAGAAGGGGTTGGGGATGATAACGCGCGGCCTCTTGCCGAGCTTGTCTTCGGGAGTCAGGGCAAGGCACGAGTTGAACAGGCCTTCGCGCGAACCGTTGAGAACAATTACCTCGGTCCGCGGGTCGAGATATACGCCGTACCGCGCCTGATACCATTCGGAAATGGCATTCAGCAGGTCCTCGTCGCCCTTTTTGGATGGATATCTTCCGAATTCCTCGGAATGCGAGTGGATTGCTGCGCCAGCCCATTCAGGAAATCCGTGCTTCGGTTCACCGATGGACAGATCGATGGGCGTGCGGCCGGGTTTTCGACCATGCAGCAAGCGTCGCAAACGCGCGAACGCGTATGCCGGAAGGGGCGAAAATCGCTGTGGAAACTCCATCTGCTTTATGTGCCTCAACTACCAGGGTCGTGCCGCCCTGTTTTCCCGATTTCCTAGCGCCAAAATGCGGGCAAGTCGAGGATTTTTCGCGGTACTTTTCGAAAGTGTTCCCTTTTTACAATACTTCGCGGAATTCCTCAGTTGATTCGGTTCGGATCTAATGCGGCCTCGGCGGCCTTGCCGAGTCTTAACAGCCTGCCTTCCTCATGCGAGTGCCCAAGGAACATGATGCCCGTCGAGGGGACAGGTGCCGGGATTGTAAGTGCGGGAACCTCCATCAAATTGGCAACTCGCGTGTTTCTCAGCGCCAGCAAGTTTTCCGATTCATAGTAACTCGGTTGATCCATGAGACGACTCAAGTTGGGAGGCAGAATTGGCGAAGCGGGCATAACGACGGCGTCGCTTCCGGCTGCGGCGCGGCGGTACGCATTTCGAATATTCTTGAGCTTCGACCAGGCCGCGGCATACTCGACACCGCTGAAATTCGCTCCCCGTTGGAACCGCTCGCGGATCTTGTCGAACATGAGACCGGGCGAGGATTCGATCTCTTCCTTCCAAGTCGCGTAGGCTTCTACGCAATAGAGGCACGCCACGAGATCGAGTGCGTCTCCAAGCTCCGGGATCTCTATATCGGCGATTCTCGCTCCGTTTTGCTCAAGTCGTCGCAGCGCGAGTTCGTAACCCTCCGCGGGGGCGCTGCTCAAATCGTCCAGAGCTATATTCTGCAGCGCGAGCAAACGAACGCCGCGCAGATTTGCTCCGGCTAGATCCGGAGGCGGCCTTCCTCCCAACGCCGACAAGAGCGCTGCCGCGTCTTCGACGGAGCGAGTAAGGGGACCGACCGTGTCCAAGCTTGGGCAAAGAGGAACAACGCCTTCCAGCGGCAATAATCCGGAAGTCGTCTTGAGTCCTACCAAGTCATTCCACGCCGCCGGAATTCGCACTGACCCTCCCGTGTCCGATCCCACTGCGCAGGGAGCGAGGCGGAAGGCAACAGACGCGGCGGCGCCCGACGATGATCCTCCGGAAACCGAGTCCGGAAAGTTGATGCAGGGCGGCGTTGCCGTTACCGGGTTCAATCCGAGTCCGGAAAAAGCCAGTTCCGACATATGGGTCTTGCCTAGGCAGACCAAGCCGGCCGCCGATGCGTTGCGAACGACCCGAGCGTCGAATTCGGGTGTGCGACCGGCTAGAAGCGCCGACCCCGCGTTTGTTTCGACCCCCGCGGTATCAAATAGATCCTTCCAGGAAACAGGTACGCCGTCCAGTTTGGAAAGCCGGAGGCCCAACCGGGCTCGCTCGGCCGCGGCGGCAGATTCAATTCGCGCTCGATCCTCTGTCAATCGCGCGTAAATCCTAGGGGCTTCGGCGCAATTTCGGATTGCCGAAAGGTAGCATTCGGTCAATTCTTCAGGGTTGATGTCTCCGGAGCCGATTTTTTGACCTAGCTCCGACGCCGTCATGGTCAGCCATTCCATTGCCATTCGACGAATCTCCATTGCGAGGCAGGGATATCGTACGCATCAGCGACGCAATGGACAATCGGAACATCGCCGTGCTTTATACGGGCCATGGCATTGGATGCGGAAATACTTGTAGCGGGCGGCGGCATTGTCGGGACTACTCTAGCCATTGCGCTCGCCCGCAGCGGCATAGCGGTCGTTCTAGTCGACGAGAATCGGAAGATCGATCAGGTCGCGGACGACTTCGACGGCAGGGCCTACGCGCTGTCGGCTGCATCTTGCAAGCTATTGGAATCGCTTGGCCTCGGACCGCAATTGATTGAATTCGGCCAGCCGATACTATCCGTCCGCGTTTTCGAGGGGCGGCCATGCGAAGGCCCGCGTGGCCCCGTAGTCGAATTCGGTCGCGGGGACGCCGCGACCTGGCCGCTCGGCAGAATGGTTGAAGACCGGTTTCTTCGTCGTGCGCTCCTGGAAGAAATCGAATCTGAACCGCGCATTTGCCGGCTCGGTCCGACTCGTGTCGAAGCGCATTCAGATCGCTCCGATCGCGTTGAAGTTGCCCTGGCAAACGGGGATTCTCTATCGGTTGCCTTGCTCGCGGGATGCGATGGCCGAAGTAGCGCCGTAGCGAGGCTTGCCGGAATCGAACGCGGTTTTCACGACTATCGGCAGGCTTCTCTGGTATGCGCCATTGAACATGAGCTCGATCACTCGGGAACGGCCTACCAGTTCTTCATGGCATCGGGCCCCCTGGCGATCTTGCCTCTTCAACTTAACAGGTCGTCAATAGTTTGGACGGAACAATCCGATTTAGCCCAACGGATCAACGCTCTTGGCGACAATGAATACCTTGAAGTGCTTAAGCCCAGATTTGGAGATTTTCTGGGTTCTATCGCACTGTGCGGCGCGCGCCGCATCATTCCCTTAAGTCTTTCGGTCGCAGAACGCTTCGTCGCAGGAAGGGTTGCGCTGGCGGGCGATGCCGCGCAAGGGATCCACCCGATCGCCGGTCAAGGGCTGAATCTTGGATTTCGCGATGCTGCTGCGCTAGCGGAAATCGTCGTATTGGCCAGGCGCCGCGGCGAAGACATCGGCAGTTCCGGCGTACTAGGCCGCTACGAAAGATGGCGCAGATTCGATTCCGCGTCGATTATCGGCGTTACCCACGGAGCCAATTTTATTTTTTCGAGTGACAGCGAAATCATTTCGCTTATTCGATCGGCGGGAATGGCTGCGATAAATCGCTTGCCGATGGTGCGCAGGCGGCTTGCGCGCGAGGCCGCGGGGCTAGCCGGCGAACTTCCGTCGCTCATGCGAACGGGTACGATCTAAATTCGAAACCGGCCTAGGAAATCTCGCGGGCTTCGTCCGGCAGCATGATAGGAATACCGTTTCGGATCGGGTAGGCGAGGTGCGCTGCGCGCGAAATAAGTTCCTGGTTCTCCGCATCGTAGACAAGCTGGCCGTGAGTTACGGGGCAAACCAGTATCTCCAGCATTTTTCTGTCGAATGCGGGCTTCTCGGTCATATCGCTAGCCGAAATTCTTTTCGTTCGACGCTATCGTCGCGCGGAACGAGTTTCCGTCGTTGCGCATTGTCCGGTTCCGGTGCCTCTCATTCTTGACTTCGCTTATCCGGGCGCGTTCTACGAATAAATGATCGAGGAAAGTTTTCGACGACTCTTGAGAGCTACGGGGTCGTTGGGCTTCAGCGAATCGAATATACGGAAAAGCTGTTCCTTGGCGGCGCCGCCATTCCATTCGCGGTCGATTTTGAACAAGTCTATCAGCTCATCCAAGGCGCCTTCGATGTCGCCCGACGCGTGCAGGGCCACGGCAAGGTCGAATTTCGATTGCTTATCCTCAGGGCTTTCGTCGACGCGCCTCTTCAAGTCGCGCAGAGGTCCGGCCTCGTTGGCCTGGCGCGCCAGTACGAGACTAGCGCGAACGGATTCGATTTCCTTCGAACCCGCGATTTCCTCGGGCGCTCCGTCGAGAAACATTTGCGCTTTCGATTCGTCGCCGAATGCCAAGTGCGCGCGGATTAGGCCTGAATAGGCCTGCGCGTTGTCTGGATATTCGGCAACGATACTTGCGAATTCCTGAGCGGCTTCCACCGCGGCTCCTTGGTCGAGAAGTGACTCCGCGCGTTCGAGATCGCTTTCAAGCGACCCGCCGGCTTTCGCGGCCAATTCGCCTACGAATCGATTGATCTCGGAATTAGTCTGGGCGCCCATGAAGCCGTCGACGGGCTGTCCGTCGACGAACGCGAATACGGCCGGGATTGATTGAATGCGCATTTGGGCTGCAAGCCGCTTGTTTGCATCGACATCGTACCTTACGAGCCGAACTTTTCCGGCCGTGCTCCTGACCGCATCCTCGATAGCGGGACCCAGCTGTTTGCAAGGACCGCACCAAGACGCTGTGAAGTAGACAATTGTCGGACGTTCCTTGCTTGATTCGACGACTTCCGAAGCGAAATTTGTTTCCGAGCCTTCAACGACGCTGTCCTCCGGCCCGGCGGCGTCGTTTTGGTTTTTGTTTAAGAGCATGTCGCGCCTTTCCGTTCCATCGCCATGGTATCTTGGGAATATGGTTGCTGCGGGTTGAATTGCCAATAGGGATCAATCTTCAAATGTCGCGAATACGGGCGCGTGGTCCGACGGGCGTTCCCAGCCTCTGACTTCGCGCAGGACTTTCGAAGAATGCTCCTGGCCGACGAGATCAGGCGACGCCCAAATATGGTCCAGTCTCCTTCCCCTGTCAGACGCGCTCCAGTCGCGGGCCCTGTATGACCACCAAGTATACAATTTCCCCTCGCTTATGTCGTGGCGCGTGATATCGGTCCAATTTCCGGCTTCGAGAACGTCGGCAAGCAACTCCACTTCTACGGGCGTATGGCTAACTACATCCAGAAGCTGCTTATGCGACCATACGTCGTCCTCGCGCGGAGCGATGTTTAGATCGCCCGCGAGAATCGTCCTCTTGGGAGGGTCTTCGCCGAACCAGTCCCGCATTCCCGATAGAAAGTCGAGCTTGTCGCCGAATTTGCTATTTTGCTCCCTGTCGGGAATGTCGCCTCCCGCCGGCACGTAGAAATTGTGAATTACGATGCCGTTTTCCATCCGGGCCGCGACGTGGCGGGCTTCGCTGCGGTCGAGGAATTCTCGGCTGCCGAGATCGTAAAGAGGATGGCGCGACAATATGGCGACGCCATTGTAGCTTTTCTGTCCGCGGGCTACGATGTGGCGATAACCGGCATCTGCGAAAGCACTTGCGGGAACGAATTCCAGCGGCGATTTCAATTCCTGAAGGCAAAGGACATCCGGGCGCTCCTCGTGCAATAGCCTAACGACGAGGTTCTGCCGGAGCCTGACCGAATTGATATTCCAGGTTGCGATACTGATCGGCATGGCGCAGGCATTCGCACATCGCCGCAACAGCCGCAAGGCGCTTTCCCCGGGTCATGGCGAGCAATGAAGTCGTTATCGAATTAGTCGATAGCCCTTTCCGTTTCGAAGCGTAATGATGGTCGGATAGCCGTCGATCCGGTTTCGGATTTTGGTACGAAGCCGCCACATGTGGGTTTCGACCGTTTTTGTTTCGGTATTCTCCGCGTAATTGAGTGATCTTTTCAGTTGCGGCTTGGTGACGACCCCGTCGCCGGAATTCAGGAATTCTTCAAAAATAGTCTTTTCCGCGGGCGTAACGGTTTCATTCGCGCCGTCGGGAAATTCAAGACGGCCGTCCTGAGGATGGTACGTTATCGCTCCGACTTTCGTAGGGGACTGGCCCAATTTTTGCTGCCGGATGATCTGAGCTCGCGCGCGGGCGACCAATTCCGAAACCTTGAACGGTTTTTCGACGAAATCGATGGCGCCTTCTCGCAAAAGAGAATTCTCGAGGTTTTCGTGGTGCTGCGTAAGGACGATGATTGGCGGTTTCTCCTTCAAGCCGGCGAGGCTAACGCAAAGTTTGCGCCCGGTTTCCGGTTCCGGCAGTCCCAGATCGAGTATGATAACGTCTGGATTCCCATTCCTGGCCAATTTCAGCGCGGTTTGCGCGTCCGACGCGGCAAGGACCTCGAATCCTTCCTCCTCGAAATAAATCGCGATATCCTTTAGAACCGGAACTATGTCTTCAATCAGCAAAGCGGTCGGTCTTCCGGCTTTCATTGTCTACGATTCCAACGCTTTAGTTCTAGGAAAAAGTTATTGCGGTCGCGCCGAATATGTCAAGATCAATCGATCATACCGGCGTTCGAGCAGTTCCCGCCGCCGACCAATCGTCTTTGCTAATACGATTTCCCTAGCGCGTAAACCCGCCTATCGCTGCGACGCCATTCGCGACCCGACGACTGTACAGCGCAATCGGGCATCTCGGATGCCGAACGGCTGCGCTATTCGAGAGTTGCCCCCCAGGTGTCGTTGAGTCTGTAGCCGCCTGGCCAGGGATCTTCGGGATCAAGCATGTGCTGGTGGATTCCCGTGATCCATGCGCGACCTGAGATTTCGGGAACGATGGCCGGCAGCCCGGCGACATCCGTCCTACCCGCGATGCGGCCGGAAAATTCCGAGTCTAAAATCGATTTCGCAACATATCGCTGCCGCCCGGACAGCATGCCCTGCGCATGCAATAGCGCCATGCGCGCGGACACGGCGGTTCCGGTTGGAGATCTGTCTACTTTTCCGGGCTTGATCGCAACGGCTTGGCGAGCCCTGATCTCTTCCTGAACGATCTCGCACTTTCCCGCGAAAAGGCAAAACGAAATGCGGTTCCATTCAGGGTTGCCGGGATGCCTGAAGCCGAGCTGGCGATTGGCGGCCTCCGTTATTTCAACGCCGGATCTTGCGATATCGCCGGCTTCGTCGGGCGCTATGGAATACCCCATGTCGTCGGCGTCGACGATGACGAAACTGTCGCCGCCGTATGCTGTCGCCACCTTTATCGTTCCGATGCCGTCCACTTCCAAGTCGGCTTCCGCTATGTCGACGAATGACGGCAGGTTTCTTACGTTTATCCTTTCGGCTTTTCCGTTCCGGCATTGCGCCGAGACGTGAACCAGCCCTCCCGGCGCTTCGAGAACGAATTCGGTTACCGGCTCGGTCATGGGCAGGATGCCTCCATCGAGCAGCACGGTTGAAACGCAAATCGAGTTCGATCCCGACATGGGCGGAGTGTCTTCGGGCTCCATTACGATGAAGCCCATGCGCGCAGCGGGATTTTTGGGTGGAACGAGAAGGCTTACGTGCCTGAATACGCCACCTCGCGGCTCGTTCAGGACGAAATTGCGCAGTTCGCCGTCGCCGGCGATGAAATTCCTCTGCTCCCAAAGCGTATCGCCCGGCGGCGGTTCCACGCCGCCGACAATCACGTCGCCGACCTCGCCTTCCGCGTGCGCGGAAATCACATGAATCGTCTTCCGGCTGCGCATCGATTCGCTCAGCTTCCGTATTCGAATACAGGATCGCCCAGAACATCGCGTCGCGGCTCGACTCCCAGCCCGTAGCCTCGCGGAGCCGAAAAGCCGCCGTCGACCCGTCTCGGAGCGTTTTCGGCAATGGACACGGAAACGTACGAATTGAAGTCCGTCGCGGAAAAGCAAAATTCTTCGGGCGTCGAGCATGCGAGATGAGCGATCGCCGAGGTTGTGATATCGCCTCCCCAGGTATCCTCGATTGTCATCGGAATTCCCGAGGCCACGCAGATGTCCCGCATCAATCGCGCACGGGTCAAGCCGCCGACTTTGGAGATTTTCAAATTGATGACATCCATCGCATCGTCGGCGATTCCGCGTAGCAGGGCGGAGACGCCGTCAATCGATTCATCCAGCACGAACGGCTTGGCGGTTCGCTTTCGAATGGAAACGCACTCCTCGTAGGAGGGGCAGGGCTGCTCGATATAGACATCGAGATGGCTTACCGCCGCCGCGACTCGCGCGGCTTCATGGCGAGTCCATCCAGTGTTGGCATCGGCAACCAGAATGTCTCCCGATTCAAGCACTTCGCTCGACCGAACAATGCGCTCTATATCTACGTTCGGGTCGCCGCCTACCTTGAGTTGAAACTTGCGGTAGCCGCTCGATCTGTATTCGGCAACCTTCGCGGCCATGTCTTCCGGGCTTTCCTGGGAGATGGCGCGATAAAGCGCGATCCTTTCCTGGCAGAATCCGCCCAGCAGGGCGGCTAGGGGCATGCGCGCCGCCTTCCCAAGTATGTCCCAGCAAGCCATGTCGACGGGCGCCTTGGCGTAGGGGTGGCCTAGCAGGGCTTCATCCATCAGGCTGTTCACGCCGTGGAGATTGAGCGGGTCCGCGCCGATCAAGTGAGGAGCGAGTTCGGCTAGCCCGGCTCGAACGCCCGCCGGATAGGAGGGAAGGTATGCCGAGCCAAGAGGGCAGCACTCGCCATATCCCGAGGTCCCCTCGTCGGTTTCAATCTCGACCACCGTGCTGTCGAAAACATCGACGAACTTTCCATTCGACCAGGCGTAACGTCCCTCCTTTACGGGAAGATCGACTTGCCAAGCCCGTATCGCCGTGATTTTCATGGTTTCATCCTCCGGTTCGCGCCGGTTCTATCGCCGGCAAAAATGCTGTCCTGGTCTCTAGGGGGCGCAAGAGGGTTTAGCGGACTTTCGACAAAAACCTTCTTGTCTTTTCCGAATTCGGTTCGCCGAAAATCTGTTCGGGCGGTCCAATTTCCTCGATAGTTCCATCGTGGACGTACGCTACGCGGTCCGATACGTCGCGCGCGAATCCCATCTCGTGGGTAACGCAGATCATCGTCATGCCTTCCTCTGCAAGAAGGCGCATCGTATCAAGGACTTCTCCGACAAGTTCGGGGTCAAGCGCCGAAGTAGCTTCGTCGAAGAGCATATAGCTCGGCTCCATCGCCAGCGCCCGCGCTATCGCCAGCCGCTGCTGCTGGCCGCCCGATAGCGCATTTGGGAAGCTGTTGAGCTTGTCGCCCAGTCCGACATGTTCGAGACGCCTGGCTGCAACGTCTCGGGCTTCGGCTCGGGAAAGCTTGCGCACGATACGCGGCGACAGCGCGACGTTTTCAAGAGCCGTCAGGTGCGGGAAGCTGTTCCACTGCTGGAATACCATGCCTAGTTTCCGGCGCAGCAAATTGATGTCGGTTCCTTTGGCGTGAACGTCCTCGCCGTCTACCGTGATGCTCCCGGAATCGATGGATTCAAGAGCATTGATGCAATAGAGCAAAGTGGACTTGCCGGAGCCCGAAGCACCGACGATGCTCAAGACCACGCCCTTCTCGACAACGAGATCGATGCCCCTAAGAACGTGCAGGTCTTTGAAATACTTGTGCAATTCCTTGACTATTATCATTGCGACCACCTTTGCTCGAGCCGGTCGGCGAACCGCGCGACGGGAAAGGAAAGAGCAAAATAGAATGCTCCCGCGACCGCGAGAATCAAGAACGGCTCCTGGGTTCGGGTGATTAGAATTTGGGAAGCCTTGAGCAATTCGATATAGCCGAGCACGGATACCAAGGCGCTATCCTTCATGACCCCGAGAGCTACGCCCACCCAAGCCGGGAATATCGCTCGAATGCCGATTGGCGCGACGACGTAGATCATGTCCTGCCAGTACGTCATGCCGAGGCTGCGGGACGCGCGCCTCAGCGGAATGGCCACGGCTTCGATACCGCCTCGAGCAACATTCGCCGCCAGCGCAGCGGTATAGACGGTGAGCACGATCGTGCCGCAGGCGAAGGGGTCGAGCGAAAGGCCGATAATCGGCGCGAAATTGTAGAAAAGCACCAGTTGAATAATCAATGGGATCGAGCGAAACACGTCCAGTACGGGCGCGAGCGTTGCCGACGCGAAAATCCGTCCTTCGTAAAGCAGCCATCCGAACAGCACGCCGAGAACAGTTCCAGCCGCTATCGAAATTCCGGAAATAAGCAGTGTACGGACAGCGGCTTCGCCGAGAAACAGCAAGTCCTGGAATTTGAACCCCGTGAAGAAATTCAATGACGATTCCATGCCCGCCTCCGCTCAATAACGGAATAGCCGCATGGCAAGAACGCGCGAAAACCCCAAAATAAGCTTGACGATCACATAGTAGATGACCGCGGTAACCGCGAAATACTCGAATATGCGAAAAGTGCGCGAAGCGAAGAACTGGGTTTCGCCCGACAATTCCCTGAAGCCCACGAGCATGCCTAGCGAAGACATGAGCACGGCCCAAACCATTTGATTGGTCATCGGATGATACACGATCCGGAAAACCTGGGGAATGATGATGCGGACGTACGCCTGCGTCGCCGTCATCCCTAGGCAGCGGGCGGCCCGCATCTGCGTTTCCGGAATCGCTTGGAAGCCGCCGCGGAAATTCTCGGCCAGATATCCGGCGTTGTTGAATGTCAGCCCGGACAGTACTATGAAAAACGGAGACAAATGCAGGCCGAATGCGCCTAGCCCGAAACCGAAAAAAAACAGCTGGAAAAGTGCCGGAGTGTTTCGCGCCAGCTCTATCCACGCGACGGCGACCCATCGCGCGGGCGCGGTGCCCTTCATTCGCATGATCGCCAGAACTATGCCGACCACGATTCCGATCAGCATCGAAAGGACGGCCACTTGAAGCGTGACGAGACCGGCTTCGATCAACTCCGGCAAATCCCGGAACACCGGGCGCCAGTGAAAATTATAGTCCAAGGCCGCGCAGTTCGGAGTTATGGCGCCCCGGCGACACGCCGCCGGGGCAATCTGCTGTAGCCTGCTATGTCAATACATTACGCCAGGAATTCTCAGAGCGGGAGCTTCGCCACCAACGAATCGTCCCCAAAGCTCCTGGTAGCGTCCCGACCGGACCTGGTGGGTAATGAAGAGATTCAGGTAGTTGAGCCACGTAACATCTTTGCGCGGGCCCACAACCGACGTGTAGTCGGTTGTCCAAGGCATTCTCGGTCCCGCGATGATCGTGTCGTATTGCTCCACAATGGGCTTCACTGCCGTATTTGTCGTTATGCCGACATCGGCCTTTCCTTGCGCCACGGCAAGAAATACTTCGTTCTCCGACTGATAGCCCTGATAAAGGTCTTCCGTACCCCACGCCTCGGCGTATTTCAGGAATTCGATTTCCGGAACGGTGCCGACCGCGGCGGCAACCCGAACGCCGTTTAGATCTTCAAAAGTCTCGACGCCGCTGTCTTTGCCGACAATGGCCTGCGCATAGTAGATCGCATAGGGAATGGTGAACCCGACCGTTTTTGCGCGCTCGAGCGTATCGGACGTGCCGCCGAACACTACGTCGGCCCTATTTGTGACGATAACGGGAAGGCGCTCGGCCCATGTCAGCGGAAGAATTTCGTAATCGACGTCCATGGCTGCGGCTAAATCCTTACAATACTCAACATCGAACCCGGCAGGCTCGTTGTTTTCGTCGCGGTAGCCGATCGGCGGAAAGTCGAGTACGACGCCGCAGCGCAATAGGCCAGCGTCGATAACATCGTCTAGCTTGTCTGCGTACGCCGGGAACGCAGTTGCCGCAATCGCTATTCCGATCGAGGCGATTCTGATAAAATTCATTGTTTCCTCCAGTATACAAGAACATTTTTTTGACACAGATTAGGAATCGACACAAGTACAATGACCGCCGTGTGCGAGCGGGCCGGGAGCAAATTAGTCCTCAGATGCGCTAGGAATGGACCGCGGATTCCGTTTAGACATAGCGGCGCGGCGCTGAGCGGCGATTTCGGTTTCGACCTGCGGGAGGGAATGAGTTGGAAGACAAGCTCGATAAATATCGCGAACAAATCTTGTCGGCAAAAGCGACGAACGAGGATCTGCACTTGGAGAACCTTTTGTCCGAGTTCGCCGTTCCGGAGAAGGTCAGGCTGAAGGCATGCGAGGATGCCGAAAGCCTAGTCGGAGAGATTCGAAGTTCATCGAGACCGGGCCTCGTCGAAGCGATGCTAGCCGAGTACGGACTAGGCACATCCGAGGGAATCGCTTTGCTGCGTCTTGCCGAGGCGCTCATGCGGGTGGAGGACAATGCGACCGCCGACGCCCTCATTGCGGACAAGCTCGTCGCAGCCGACTGGAGCAGCCATCGAGGCAGGTCCCCTTCGCGTCTAGTCAACGTCTTTACGCTTGGGCTTTCCATGGCCTCGGCATGCCTTAAAGGGTCTTCGGAACGCGGCTTCCGGGCCGGGTTGCGAAAGTCGGCGAAAGGGCTTTTCACGCCGATCATCCGCGTCGCGGCCAGACGTTCCCTGAAATTGCTTGCCGGGCGCTTCGTGTTGGGAAGAACGATCGGCGAAGCCGTGAATCTCTCCAAGACCGCCGAGCGGAACGGGTTTCACTACTCCTACGACATGCTGGGCGAAGCGGCGCTCAACGCGACGGACGCGCAGGCGTTTTACGATGCCTACAAGACCGCAATCGCGACGCTTGCCGCCAAATGCGACAAGCCCGATTTTCGCGACAACCACGGCGTTTCCATCAAGCTTTCGGCGTTGCATCCTCGCTACGAGCTAACGCAGAGGGATCGCGTTCTGAGCGAACTGGTCGAACGCGTTTCGGTTCTGTCGAAAATGGCGAAAGACGCGAATATGGGCATCAATATCGATGCTGAAGAGGCCGACCGGCTCGAACTGTCTCTGGAAGTGATCAAGGCGGTGCTGCAAGACCCGGAACTGCGCGGCTGGGACGGGTTCGGAATCGTCGTTCAGGCCTACGGAAAAGCGGCCCCCCACGTAATCGACTACCTTTACGAATTGGCCAAAGAGCTTGATCGAAAAATCATGATTCGCCTGGTCAAGGGCGCGTACTGGGACACGGAAATCAAGCGGGCGCAAGTCGAGGGCCTGGTGGATTTTCCCGTATTCACCAGAAAAGCGGCGACCGACATTTCCTATTTGTGCTGCGCAAAAAAGCTGCTGGGAATGACCGATCGAATTTATCCGCAATTCGCCGGGCACAACGCGCACACCGTATCGGCAATTCTCGGTCTCGCCGATGGGGGCCAGCCCTTCGAGTTTCAGCGAATCCACGGCATGGGCGAAGCGCTCCACTCGTTAATCCGCAAGCGCGAAGACGTCAGGTGCAGGATATACGCGCCGGTAGGCGAGCATCGCGAGCTACTTCCCTATCTGGCGCGTCGCATGCTCGAAAACGGCGCCAACAGCTCTTTCGTGAACCAGATCGCGGATTTGTCGCGCAGCGAAAGCGACATCGCCGCCTGCCCGTTTGAATCGCTGGCAAGGGCCCGGGAAAGCAATATTCGCCCGGTGGTTCCGCCATCGGAAATCTTCGGGTCGGAGAGACGCAATTCGAAGGGCTGGGACCTGCACAATCCGGGACAGGTCGCGGAAATCGAGGAAGCGCGCGCGCCGCATCGCAATTCAGTCTGGAGCATGCCGACGGGATCGGTGCCGGAAGCCACGGAGAACATGTCGGCAGAAATCGTGAATCCGGCCGATACCTCGGAAATCGTCGGAAGCGTCCGAGAGGTTGCCGCCGAGGATGCGGATCGATTTCTGGAAAACGCTCGCGACTGGAGCGACGAGACCGCGCGCGAGAGGTCTCGCGTTTTGATCCGCGCATCCGAAATATACGAAGAACGCGCGGACGTGTTTTTCGCGCTTTTGTGCCGTGAAGCGGGAAAGACGCTTGCCGACGCGACGGCGGAACTTCGAGAAGCCGTCGATTTCTTGCGCTACTACGCATTGGAAGGGCTAAAAATCAGCGATCGGCCGCCATTGGGCGTGGTCGTCTGCATTTCGCCGTGGAACTTTCCTTTCGCGATATTTACCGGGCAGGTCGCCGGAGCGCTAGCCGCAGGCAACGGCGTACTTGCTAAGCCGGCTCGGCAGACTCCCTTGATCGCGAATCTTGCGGTTGAGTGCCTTCATGAAGCGGGCGTGCCGGACGACGTTCTGAAACTGCTTCCGGGCAGCGGGGCAACTCTGGGCGCCAGGCTTGTGTCGAGCCCGAAAATATCCGGCGTCTGTTTTACGGGTTCGACTGAAACTGCGCGAATGATTGAACAGGCGATGTCCGAGTCCGCATCTCCCGACGCGCCTCTCATTGCCGAAACCGGCGGCTTGAACGCGATGATCGTGGACAGCACGGCGCTGCCCGAGCAAGCAATCAAGGCAATCATCGTGTCCGCGTTCCAATCGGCGGGACAGCGGTGCTCCGCTCTCAGGATGCTATATTTGCAGGAGGATATCGCGAATTCGTTTCTGAATATGCTGTTCGGCGCCATGGATGAACTTCGAATCCACGATCCCTGGGATGTTTCTACCGACGTTGGCCCCTTGATCGACTCATTCGCAAAAGAGCATGTGAATATGCACATCGAGGCGGCCCATTCGCAGGGGCGGCTGCTAAAGCAATGCTCGGCGCCGGACGGCGGCAACTTTATCGGTCCGGCGGTCATCAGCGTAAAGGGAATCGCCGATCTGGAAGAAGAGATTTTCGGTCCGGTGCTGCATGTCGCGACGTTCCGCCCGAACGAATTCGAACAAGTTGTCGATGCGATCAACGCCAGCGGCTACGGACTGACATTCGGCATGCACTCGCGCATCGACGAACGCGTTGAACGGCTTTCGAATCGCCTGAAAGTCGGCAACATCTACGTCAATCGAAACCAGATCGGAGCCGTCGTGGGATCGCAGCCATTCGGCGGAGAGGGATTGTCCGGTACCGGCCCGAAAGCCGGCGGCCCGGAGTTTTTACGCGGTCTCACGCGAGGGGAAATGCGCCTTCATCAAGTTGACGAAAGCGCGGAGGCGGATCCAGCGGAGGTGCAAGGCACCTTGAATCGAGTCCGGTTCCGGGCCGACCGGGCGGTTAAAGCCGAAGCGATGCCGGGGCCGACGGGCGAGACGAACGATCTGCGCTTTTTCCCGCGCGGGACCGTTCTTTGCCTGGGTCCGCGGCCCGAAGACGCGGTCGCGCAGGCGTCGGTCGCAAGCGACGCGGGATGCTCCGTTGTCGTCGTCGCGGCCGGCGCCGAACACGAAAACGCCGTTCAAGGCATGCTTCCCCGTTCCGCGCTGGCGGAGTTGAAACATTTGGATGTCGTCGCGCTGTGGAGCGACTACGACGACCTGCGGAAGGCGAGACGCGCCCTCGCGGCGCGCTCCGGACCGATCATCCCGTTGGTTTCTTCGCTTGACTTGATGGAAAAGTGCCTTTTGGAGCGCCATACCTGCATTGACACGACCGCCGCCGGCGGCAATGCGACGCTATTCGCCGCCGCAGGATAGGCAACCCCGCGAGCGGGGCGATATCTTGGCAGCCGCGGAGGAAAATTTCCTCGCCCCGTGCGCCCTTGCGTCAAGCGTCCGGACTGCGTCCGCCGCCGGGTTTCGGGAGGAATTGAGGCATCCGAGAACTTGGCTCTGTTTTCCGGCGGAACCCGAATTCGCGCGTCTCAAGGGTATGGGCGCCGGCATTCGGGGCATAGCCGCTTATCTTCGCGGGCATCTCGCGGCTCCCCGGGACGCGCCGCCGGAACAGCGCCGGCGGAGCCACGCAGTCCGCCTCGCCAAATACGCCGCCGCCGATACCGAACCCCGCCTGGCAACAGAGCTTCTCGACAAGCGATAGCATCCGGCCGTCGCCGTGGCGACTACTGAACGGCTCACGGTCGCGCGCGGAGCGCGCCGATTCGTCACCGCCGGAATCCGGAATTGTCGCCCCGCCGGCGTTTTCGTTCCGAAACGTCGGCGAGAATGTCGGCATCTTCGCATCTTCAATTCGGCGCGGCCATACGCGCCATCATGGTTGCCCATAGTGCGTTTTCATGTATTCGCTTGAGAATTTACCGCTCGCGAGGTCGTCGGCGCGCGCCTCCGGGCTTCGCCCTTCCGGGCTGCCGTAGCCGCCTCCTCCGGCCGTCTGCACTGAAATCGTCGCGCCCGGAGGCACTTCTACGGCCATGGGCTTTCCGGGAAGCGACGTTCGGCGGTTCTGAGGACTGATAAGCTCGAATCGACCGGTTTCGCCGCGCGCGCCGCCGAATAGCCCCCAAGGGCGATGGCGGAATCTCTCGCCTTGTCCGCTGAACGTGCAGAAATGGTCGAGCGCCATCACGTCTCTCCGGATAGCCAAACCTCCCCTGTACTCGCCCGCGCCGCCGGAGTTCGCGACGAGCTCGTATCTGGCGACCCTCAGCGGGTACTCGGATTCCACAACCTCGATAGGAAGGTTCGACGTATTCGTTGAATGAACCTGAACCCCGTCGGTTCCGTCTTTAGTCGCCCTGCCGCCGAAACCTCCGCCAATTGTCTCAAGATATACATATGGTTCGCCGCTACTCGGACTATGACCGGAATATACGGCCGCTGTATTGGCGCCGTTTGAAGCGGCTACGACGGCCTCGGGAAGAGCTTCCGCCAATGCGCCGATCACTACGTCGACGATTCGCTGGCAGGTATTTGCGCGCGAAGCGCATGCTGCGGGCGCGGCGCAGTTTACAAGCGAACCGGGTTCCGCGATCATTTCGCATACGTTGAGCACTCCCTCGTTGTTCGGGACGTCCGGATCAACAAGTGCCTTCAACACGTAGCAAAGCGTTGCGTGGCTGGCATTGTACGGCGAATTGATGTTTCCCTTGGCTTGCGGCGCGGTCCCTTCAAAGTCGAACGAAATCCGGTCACCGGAAATTCGGACCGTTGCGGCAATTCGAATATCGAAATTCTCGCAGCCGTCATCATCCATTACGTCCTCGAATGAATAGGCGCCGTCCGGCATGCCGAGAATCGCAGCGCGAAGCCTGCTTTCCGTCCGAAGAATGATCTCGTCGAATGCAGCCGCGAGCGTTTCGGCGGAATATCGTTCGGCGATCTCCGTCATTCGCCGCTCGCTAAGCCGGCACGCCGCGATCTGCGCGTTGTAGTCCCCTCGCCGCTCGGAAGGCACGCGAACATTGAGCAGCAGGATTTCGAATAAGTCGCGGACGAGCCTTCCTCGATCGAATAGCTTCACCGCGGGGATGCGCAATCCTTCCTGATAGATCTCGGTCATCCCGCCGGCCACCGAACCGGGCGCCATGCCGCCGACATCGGCGTGATGCGCTATGTTGCACGCGAACGCCAGAAGCTTTCCATCGTAGAAAACGGGCGACGCCAGGTTGATGTCGGGCAAATGCGATCCCCCGGCCGCGTGGGGGTCGTTCGAAACAAAAATGTCCCCTTCGTGAATTTCCTCTACGGAATATTTTTTGAGCAGTGCGTGCATGAGGCCCGCCATTGACGACAAGTGAATCGGCAGGGAATTCTCCGCCTGCGCGACTAGCCTCCCTTTCGCGTCCATGATGGCCGTCGAGTGATCTTTTCTCTCCTTGATGTTTGTCGAGTACGCGCTTCGGGTCAGCGCGTTGTATGCCTCGTCAGCCACCGACCGGAGCGCATTCAATAATATCTCGAGCGTTATCGGGTCGATTTTCAGTTCGGTCATGACATTTCCCGACGGTGCGGCGCGATATCAATAATCAGATTGCAATGTCTATCGACTAGGAGTGAGTCGCCGATGCCTACCAGAGTTGTCGAATCCAGCTGGCTAATGATCGCCGGACCGGAAATGCGGTGTCCTGGCGCAAGATCACGGCGGTGAAATACTGGAGCGTCCTTAGGCCCGCCCGACTCGAAATACACGGGGCGAAGCGTATGCGGTTCGAGCGAGCCGGCGGCCGGTCGGTCTTCGCCCGTCGAAATCTCGTTTCGTCGATGGCCGATGCCCGTAAGGCGAACATTAACGATTTCGATGTCGTCCCCCGCGTTGGCGAAGCCGTAGCTGCGCCGATGCTCGGCGAGGAACATAGCCTTGAGAGAATCGCTGCCAGGGAGCATGCTCATGTTTGCGTCCGGCAATGGAACGCGGAGCTCATAGTTCTGGCCTACGAACCGCATGTCAAAAGCGATCCTCTGTTCTCGTTCGCTTTCGGGAATGCGTTCCCGCTCGAACCATCCGGCAAGCTCCGCCGCCAGCGCTTCGAGCGCGACGCGGGCGGTTTCGCGATAGTCGTCTGAAATGCGACATCGGGCCGTTCTGACCAGATCTTCTTTCTTGTCGGCAACAACCAGGCCCTGCGCGCATAGTATGCCGGGAGAACGCGGCACGACCACAGTTTGGATTTTTAGCATCCGCGCAACTTCCGCAGCGTGGAGACCCCCGGCGCCGCCAAATGGCATGAGCGCGAATTCTCGGGGATCAAAGCCGCGCTCCACCGAAATCTTGCGAACTGCGTTCACCATATTCGACACGACAATGTCGATTATCCCCAGCGCTGTCGCTTCAATAGTGAATGCGATCCTGTCCGCAGCCGGCCGGATAGCCTCTCGCGCGGCCTCGAGATCGAGCGTCATTTCGCCATCGAGTAGACCGTTTGAATCGAGACGGCCCAAGACCGCGTTTGCGTCCGAAACGGTCGGCTCCTTCCCGCCTCGCCCGTAGCAGGCCGGTCCTGGAACTGCGCCGGCGCTTAGCGGACCGACCTTCATGAGCCCGTCCCTGTCAAACCAAGCGATTGAGCCTCCGCCGGCGCCGATCGTATGGACATCGAGCATTGGAAGCCTAACGGGAAAGCCAGCGACATCGCGGCTCGCGGAGATTTCGGCCTCGCCATTCCGAATAAGGCTGACATCCGCGCTGGTACCGCCCATATCGAGCGTAACGATATCGCGGTACGAGGTTTGCAGCGCGGTGCGCGTTGCGCCAAGGACACCTGCGGCAGGTCCGGACAAGACGGTTCGAACCGGGTAGTTGCGGGCGCATCCGATCGATGTCAGTCCGCCGTTCGACTGATTCATGCCGATCACGGCGCCTGGAACGATTTCGCCGAGAGTCGATTCCAATAGCGTCAGGTAATCATCGAACGCAGGTTGAAGATATGCGTTCAGCAGGGCAGTGGAAAACCGCTCGAACTCGCGAATTTCCGGGTAAATGTCCGACGAAAGCGAAACATACACACTTGGCGCCTCGTCCTTTAGGGCGGCCGCGATCGCCTTCTCGTGAATGTCCGAGACGAAGGAGAACAGGAAGCAGACTGCGCAGGCGTCGACGCCGCTTTCGCGGATTTTCGCGACTGCCAGAGCAATATCCTCGTCGCCTAGCGGCTGGATAACTTCTCCGTTCGGGCCAATCCTTTCACCGACCTCGAAGCGGTGCATTCTCGGCGCCAGCGGCGGCGGATAGTCCTCTTGAAGGCTGAAAATTTTCGGCCGCGTCTGACGTCCGATTTCCAGCAGATCGCGGAATCCCTCCGTCGTGATCACGGCGACTCGGGCCCCTTTGCGCTGGATCAGCGTATTGGTGCCTACCGTCGTGCCATGCGAAAAGCGGTCGATGTCATGCAAGCCGATACCGTTTCGTCGGCACATTTCCTCAAGACCCTGCGTAATTGCTCGCGCCGGGTTATTCGGAGTGGAAAGCGTTTTGTGAACTGCGAACCTGCCGTCAATTTCATTGACGGCATAGAAATCCGTGAAGGTTCCCCCCACGTCGGCGCCGACTGTCCAAGTCATGAATTCAGTGCGTCCGCCGGCGGCCGAAGCGCGCTAATTCGAGCCTTCGCGGCGATCAATCATCCGGTAGTAGCCGGATATGAACGGTCGAAACCACGGACGGCCCGTATAGAGCGGGTGGATTTGCTTGAATTCCTGCGCGTCGAAGGCCGTCTTTCCTTCGGGCGATCCCAGCACTTTCAGCGCTGCCTTTTGCCCGGCGTACGGGAGCATTGCAACGCCTGTGCCGTTGCAGGCCAATGCGTAGTGCACGCCGTCCAATTCCCCAATGTGCGGAAGAAAATCCTTTGCGAATCCAAGCTGCCCGGTCCAGCAATGCGTAGCCGAAACATCCGCAAGCGACGGAAATATCTCGACCATGAGACTGCGAAGGACGTCGGCCGCCCGATCAAGGTCGATTCGGCCCAGGGACGCGCGAGCGCCGAAAAGGATTCGCTGATGGTCGGGCGACGGCCGATAGTAGCAGCGACGCATCCTGGTTTCCACGATCATCCGGTGATTGGGGATTAACGAATTGACAAGTTCTTCGCCCAGCGGTTCCGTTGCGATCATATACGCGTGAACCGGAATAAGCCGCTTTGCGAAGGGCCGCAGTTCAGGCATCGTATAGCCATTGGTGGCAACGATAACGTTCCGCGCGACTATCGTTCCCCTGTCCGTTGCAACATGATGCCGGGAACCTTCCCGCGACAATTCAACCACTCTGGTTCTTCCTCGAATGCGCGCGCCCGCCTTCACCGCAAGGTCCATGAGCCCGGAATGAAACATCGCCGGATGTAGGCCGCCATGCCCCTGATACAAGCAACCGCCGACGTATAGATCGGTTTTGATTTCGTTCGCGAGGTCGGCTTTTGTAAGGACCGCGGCATCGTAGCCAAGCCACCGGGTCACGTTATCTACATCGCGCTTGATCGTTTCAAAGTCCTCGGCCCGCCAAGCGGCCCGCAGGCGACCGACAGCCTTGAAGCGGCAATCAATCGGTTCGGATTCTATAAGGCTTTTTGTAAACTTGTATGCGTTAATTCCTTCCTGCAATATGGCCGCCGCCCGGCGATCGCCGTACTGTCGCGCCAGTTTTTCGAACGGCACTACATGTCCCGCTCCGATCATCCCGCCGGCGCGGCTGGAGGCTCCATAGCCTGGAACATTCGCGTCAAGCACCACGACATCGCGTCCGGCGCGCGCCAATACCAGCGCTGCGGACAGGCCTGCGTAACCCGACCCGACGACGGCTACATCGGCTTTTTGGGGAAGGTCTTCGATTTCAACTTCAACTCGCGGCACCCATTCCCACCACCAGGGGCGATCCCTGCCTTCAAATTTATTTCGGGCGGAATCGGCGGACCCGAGCTCGCGCGTGGGTTCAAAGGTCATGCTGCGAGAACTTTCTCTTGCCGGAGCAAATGTTCGACGACGAAGCGGGCATCACCGGCGGCTCCGAGTATGATTCCTGATTTGCGGGTATGCAGCCAGTTGAGTCCAAGGAAGTAGAGTCCTTCGACCTCGGTTACTCCTCGCATCGTATAGGGATAGCCGAATTCGTCAAAGATCGGGAAGTCAATCCAAGAGAAATCGAAGGCGAACCCCGTGGCCCATACGACCGTTCTGATGCCGGCGGCCCGCAAATCGATCTCGAGAGGCGAATTCGGGTTGCTTCCAACGGCGCCGCCGAAATCCGAATTCTCTTCATCCGGCGCGGGAGCAGCTATCGAATTTTCGAGAACATACGCGTCGACGGACCGGCAGAAGGCCTCCGCATACTCGTCGGCCGAACGCATGTTTGCCGCCAGATTATCGGCGAGGCGAATCGAATTGCCTGAAATACTTTCAATCGATCCCAAGAGCTGAATTCCGTCTCGCGCGAATTGGTGCAGATTGATCGTATACCCGCCGCGTCGCCCGCTTACATGCGGGTCGCTGCGGAACCGGTCTGCCGGCGAGTCCAATTGGTCCGCGGTCCGTTCTAGATGGCCCATATCGAATTGCCAGCGGCTCAGGTCTCTTCCGCGATATCTTCGCGGAATCCGACCGGTTTTGCCGACGCTCAGGAAAACTTCCCTACCGGAACCGTGAATCTCTTCCGCGATCTGAGTGCCCGATTGCCCGCTACCCACTACGAGGACGGCTCCTTTCTGAAGTATTTCCGGATTTCGGTAGGAAACGGCATCAATCTGTTCGATATAGGCGGGTAAACTTTTGGCTGCGGCGGGTCTGCGAATTGTCTGATACATGCCGCAGCAAACGAAAAGGCTGTCGCAGCGGCGCTGGCCACGCGTAGTTTCGAGCTCGAATCGCGCGCCTTTTCGCGCCGGACGCACCGAAAGAACCCTTGTCAGGTGCTCGACGGGCGCGGAAAACGAGTCGGCAAACCGTGCGATAAACTCAACAAATTCGCTGCAGCGCAAGAATCCGTCGGGATCGCCGTCCGGAGTCATTCCAGGCAATTGAACCGTCCAGTTCGGCGTTACCAGGCAAAAACTGTCCCATCGCTGCGATCGCCAGGATTCACCTGCGAATCCAGCTTCGAGAACGGCGTGCGGAATTCCCTTTCGAGTCAGGCAATAGCTTGCGCACAGCCCCGCCTGTCCTGCTCCGATAATGATGATTTCATCTCGCATATCTGTTCCAACTCGCGGGCTTCCGGAGACGGGTATGGCCTTTCACGCCGACTTGCCGATTCGCGGCTGCGATAGAGCGCGATTGCCAGGAATCATCGCTCCCAATAATCGCCCGAACCAAGGTTCTTAGGCGCAAGCAAAATGGTCCGAAATGCGGGCGCCGATTTGATACCATACGCCCGCACCGTGATTTAATTCGACAGCCCCGCCGTTTATCGCATCCATGCGAGGATTAATCGTCGCCTTTTCGGCCGGGTCGCGCCGTAATCCGAAAGCGAACAGCCTCGATTGCCGCGACAACCGGTTCAGATTCGGCCATTCGCGGCGAGCCTCCGATTCGGCGGCAATTTTCTTCGATCTTCCGTTTGCGAGAGCGGTATCCTTGCGATCGGATGCGGGCAGGGCAACGCGCGGAAATAAAATTCCGCCGAGTGAGAAGAAAACGCGGGTTTCGATACGGCTGTAGGCACAATCGATATTTCTTCCCGGCCGACGATGGCGGAGCACTTGGTGCCCCGCGCATGCTACGGCATCAAGAATACCTCGGATTCGACGACCCTATTCGCGCCAGCGGCTCTTGATATCGTGGGGAATTTCATCGCCGCGGTCTTCAATGGCGAAAAGCAAATAGTCCATCGGCGGCGGATACACACCCGCCTGCGTCAGCATGTTGTGGACCTGGCCGCGATGGTGGACCTGGTGCTGATATAAATTGCTCAGGCATGTTCCAAGAGTCTCGTTGATAAATACCGGATCGTCGTCGAGGCTCTCGAACGGCCAATCGGCCTGGAGTTCCTCCGGAGTGAGATTCTTGGTGAATTCAATATACCAATTGTCGAGATCGAACTGCGCTTTCGTGAGCTCGTCGATTCCGTCGAATAGCTGTTCGATCGGCCATTTGAGACTTATCGGCAGTTTTTCCAAGCGGTCGCGATAGAGGCGGTCGGCTGCATAGATGTGTTCGAGCGTGAGATAGATGGACGACCAGAAAGCTGAGCGATCCTCCATAAGGCCCCGAACCGTCATTCTTGCGCAAGTCTTGTGCATTCGGCGATTCGCCCAGGCGTTGTAGCGCGCCAAAACGGTAAATGAAGCGAACATGGTTTCTCCTTTCGCGTTTTATTTGTTGAATAGTATGTCCGGCAACCACAGCGCGATCCGAGGGAACGCAGTGATGAAAGCCGCCGCAATGCAAAGCAGGAGGAAAAACGGGAACGCCGCCTTTGCGATGAAGCTCATGGGGCGGCCGGTGATGACTTGAAGCACAAAAAGGTTGAATCCTATTGGAGGTGTCACGAGTCCGAGTTCGATCATGATAACGATGAAGACCCCGAACCAAATCGGGTCAAAACCGGCGGCGACTATCAGCGGAAGCGTAATCGGCAATGTCATGACCATGATCGACAAGCCGTCAAGGAAAAGTCCGAGGATGATATAGAATACGGCCACGAGCAGAATAAGCGAGTATTTGGACAGGCCGAGGCCTACGATGAATTTCGCGATCTCTTGCGGAACGTGGAGGTACGCCATTGCGGACGACATGAAATTCGCGGCGACCAGAATACTGATGCCCATCGTCGTGATTTTGATCGTCCCTGCGACAGATTCCACGAATAGCTTCAGAGTCAATTGTCCGGTCGACAGCACCAGAACAAATGCGCCGAGAAATCCGACGGCCGCCGCCTCCGACGGCGTTGCCACGCCGCTATAGAGGCTTCCTAGGACGACGAAAACGAGCATTGTCACCGGCAGCAGATCCAATAGGCCGCTTAGGCGGTCCGCCATCGTGAACGAATCGGTTTCCCTGGGCGCCAGAGCCGGGTTCAAGACCGCGCGACAGCCAATGTATCCCGAGTACAGGCCGGCGATTAGCAGTCCGGGGAACACGCCGGCCGCGAACAGTCGCGCGATCGATGATTCCGACAGCACGCCGTAAATTATGAAGGAGATAGACGGCGGAATCATGAGGCCGAGGCTTCCGGCGCCGGCTAGCGAGCCGATGGACAGGCCTTGGTCGTATTTTCGTTCGGCGAGCGCGCCGGTCGTAATCTTGCCAACGGTGGCGGTCGTTGCCGTCGTCGAACCGCTTACGGCTGCGAATATCGTGCATCCGGCGATATTCGTATGAAGAAGCCCGCCCGGAATGCGCGCAACCCAGGGCGCCAACCCTCGGAAAAGCCGTTCGGACATATCGCTGCGATACATCAATTCGCCCATCAGGACGAATATCGGCACGGCCGACAGCTCCCAGGTGCTGGCCGACCTCCACATCGTTCCGCGCATGACCGCGCCAATGCGGTCGATATCGAATCCCAGCAGAAAGTAGAGTGTCGTCAGGCCGACCAATCCCACGGCCGCGAAAACCCAAACGCCGAGCACCAGGTAGAGGGCCAGAAGTCCAAGCGTGGTGAACGCGACTTCTAGCGGCCCCATGTCAAGCCATTCGATCAACTCCATCGGCTCAGAGCTCGTCGCGCTCCTCCTCGTCAAACGATACGTGGCCGGCCGCAACTCGAAACAGATAGGTCGCAAGTTGGATAAGGAAGATGACCATGCCGACAAGCATAATCGAAGGCGGCAGCCATAGGGGCGTCTCCGACAACGTTTCGCTAACATGGCCTCGCACGAAATCTCGTACGGAATTCGTATAGAAATACCAGGCGGCGATGCTAGTAAATATGGCCGCTGCGACGATGCATACGACTTCGACAACGCGCCTGACAATCGCGTTCCCGAGCTTGACCAGAACGAGATTCATGCGGATCAATGCCCCCTCTTTCAAGGCATACCCCAATCCAAGAAAGGACATCGTAGCAATTCCGTACCCTATCATTTCCTCAAGGACGTAGGTCGTACTTGAAAAGAAGGTGCGAAGCACGATTTCGGCCAGGATGTGGAAAATCATCGCCATCAAAATTATTCCCGCGGCGACGGCTCCGACATTCGACAAAATACGGGCAAAACCGTCCAAGACTGGAACGATGCGATTCGCCATCGCGTTTTCCTGCGCTAGTTCGGGGAGGCCGATGCCTCCCCGATGCGAAGCGCAATCAATTCATTGCCGCCAGCTTAGCGCCGAAGGAATCCATGATCTCATCGGCCGCGCCATTCGGCATCTTGTCGCGCCATTCGTTAAAGACAACGCTTGAGGCTTCCCGGAGAGCGTCCAGGAATCCCTCCGCTAAATCGTCTTCGGTCACGACCGTTACGCCTTGCTCCCCCATCTTGACATAGGAGTTGTCGACTCGTTCCTTGATAGCTTCCCACGCTTCGTCTTCGATTTCGTCGGCGATCCGCAGCAAAGTCTCCTGCAATTCGGGCGAAAGGCTGTCAAAGGAATCCTTGTTGATGTGGAACATTTGGGTTCCGGCCACGTAGTTAATGGCGTTAAAATGGTCCATGTGCTCATAGAAGCTCGACAGGACCCCGCCTTCTCCAGCCGTCAAAACCGCGTCGATCGTTCCAGTGGTCAGCGCCGGGATTATGTCCGCCCAGCTAAGCTGGACGGCGTTCGCTCCGGCTTCGTTAAGGGAGACCGTACTAGTCTTGTCGTAGGTGCGGATCTTGATCTGGCCGAGTTCTTCGAGATTGGTGACGGGCTGCTTGGCCCATATTCCGACCGGCGGAAATGGAACCGCAAGTACGAGCATTTGATTCCCCTTTTCGAACGCGGCCTCGTACCATGGCCGAGCCGCTTCGTAGAGCGCTCGCGACTCGTCGATATTGCGCGCAAGGAACGGCATGGAGACGAGCAGGAAAACCGGATCAATGCCCGAAAACACGCCCGTATAGGTGCTGGCGATTTGCGCGGCGCCGTCTTCGACTACCTTCCAATGATCCTTGGACTTATAGCCGAGCGCCCCGCCATAGTGGTTGGTGATGTCAATCGCGCCGCCCGTAGCATCCCTCAGCTTTTGCGCAAAAATTTCGTCATAGTAGTGACCCGACGCCTTGGCATACTCATTTGGCATATCCCAGCGATAGTTCTGCGCGCTTGCCGGTATCGCCACGACAACCGATGCCGCTACCGCCGCAACAATTTTAAAAACACGGTTCATGCGAGAATCCTCCCAGTTTGAGATGAATATTTGCGCCCGCAACACTCCGCCAAAATTTCCTCGCCCGGAAACCTCCAATGACTTTCGATGCCAGAAGACCTTCCGAATTGCTCGCCTAGTTGAAAAGTCGAATGTGCGCTTTCAGATTTCTCGGCGCCTGGCCGCGAGGTAGATCAATGTTTATCTGATGCCGCTTCGGTGAATTGTTCACAGGCGACAGCGCTTTGATTCAACTGGACATGAATCCCCCCTGTCGGAATCGGGCCGCTGAAACGGAAGGGGCCGCGGCTCAATCCGTTGCTCAATAGGTTCACAGTCCGATTGACGGGCGGAGCGTTCCGGAATGGGAGCGAAGCCCTTAAATGCTTCTATTGAACTCGGATGTTGATCTTCGTCGATTTGCCTATTCTGAAATCGAACTCGCGGGAGCGTCCGGCTGCGTCGTTCCGGGTGAATCGGAACGAGTTTGAAATGCGATTGGCGCGCATTCGTCCGAATTCCTAGTTCGCTGCCTTCGACCATTCGGCGAAGCACAAATTTTTTTCTCGGTTTATGCCCGCGCCGTGCACGGCCGTTAGTCCTAGGTTGGCCGGCGAAAGCCGTCGCAGGCGGCTTCAGCCGCTTTTTCGGGCGGAGAATTCTCGCGGCGAGCGTTTTCGGTTTGCGTCGGTTTGGAACGGCGACGCCGCGCGCTGCCGTTCCGGCGCTCGCCGTCGCAGGGAATCCGGTCGATTTATCTGAACCAGAATCAACTGGGTTGCCGCTGAGCGCAAAATGGTGTCCATTGGCTACAACTTCAAACCAAATCGTGCCACTACGCTTTCGGTTTCAGCAGGGTGACTTACTATGGGTGTCGTAACTTCGAATGCGCAAGAGCAAGATACCGACCTGCTTCGCTTAACTAACCTGCGCAAATCGTTCGGAGACGCAATCGTGCTCGACGACATCAATCTGTCGGTTGCGCAGAGCGAAGTGTTAGCTGTCATTGGACCGAGCGGTTCCGGAAAGAGCACGCTTTTGCGAAGCATAAATTTATTAGAAGTGCCGGACGATGGCACGATCCATCTCGCAGGCGAAGAAATTCACTACAAGTTGAGTGGATCGGCATGGCGCACCGCGCGTGCACTTACCAAGCTTCGAACATCGGTAGGCATGGTCTTCCAAAATTTCAATCTGTGGCCTCACAGAACGGTTTTGGAAAACATAACGGAGGCGCCTATTCGCGTACGGGGCATATCGCCGGCAATTGCGCGCGATCACGCGGCCGAGCTGCTCAATTTGATCGGGCTTCCGGACAAGCTCCACGAATACCCGCGCAGGCTTTCCGGCGGCCAGCAGCAACGCGTTGCGATTGCCCGCGCCTTGGCGATGGAACCGAAGCTAATGCTTTTCGACGAGGTTACATCCGCGCTCGATCCGGAATTGGTCGGGGAAGTGCTCGATATCATGACTCGGCTAGCCGAAAGCGGAATGACGATGATTGTCGTAACCCACGAGATGGGATTCGCGCGGCATGTGAGCAATCGAACGGCGTTTCTGTTAAATGGCCGGATTGAAGAATACGGAGCCTCTTCCGATGTCCTCGGCGAGCCGAAGAGCGTGCACACGAAGCAGTTTCTAAATCGCGTCCTGCACCATTATTGAGGGTGATGTCTTGATTAGCTCGATTTCCGCCTACGTCGCCTGGTTCGCCCCTTATCTTGTTGGATTTTTCAAGGCCGCCGTCGTTGCGATCGAAATTTCGTTCCTCGCGATAGTAATTAGCTGGGTGATCGGCATGGTGACGACGCTTGCCAAGTCATCACGAAACAGGTTGCTTCGCTGGCCCGCTGAACTCTACATCTGGTTTGTCCGGGGAACGCCCAGCCTTATCCAGATATTTATCATTTACTTCGGCGTTCCGCACGCGACCGGCCTTAGGATATCGCCCTTTGTCGCCGGCGTGGCGGCGCTCGCGATTAGTTCCGGAGCGTACGTGGCGGAAGTATTCAGATCAGGATTCATGGCGATACCTCGCGGTCAAACCGAGTCGGCCTTGGCCGTGGGGATGAGTCCGGCTCTGATGATGCGCCGAATTATCCTTCCCCAAGTTATCCGAATTGTCGTACCGGCCATGACGAATGAAGCGATCAATACTCTAAAAAACACCTCTTTGCTTTCCACGATCACGATTATCGAGGTGACAATGTTCGCTCAACTTGCCTTGGCCGAAACGTTCAGACCGTTCGATTTTCTGATCGCCGCGGCCCTGATTTATTTGATCATGAACACGATTCTTAGCCAATTCGCGGCCTGGTACGAAAGGAATTATTCCTTGGAAATCTAGCCGCCATCCCCATGAACCGAAGAAAGGAGAAAGAAAATGAGAAAACGAGAATTCCTTGGTGCAATGAGCGCCGCCGCGGCAACGGCGGCATTTGCTCCCAAACTGGCATGGGCCAGCGACGATCTGGAGCTGCTTTCCCCCGGAGTCTTGAAATCGGCAACGGAAGGGACATACCCGCCGTTCAGCATGCGCTTGCCGAGCGGAGAACTTGACGGGCTTGAAATGCGGATCATGGGGGAGATTTGCAATCGCCTCGGCCTCGAATACGAGCCTGTCATCGTAAAATGGGAATCGATGCTGGTCGGCCTGCAGGCCGAGCACTTCGACATTGTCGGCAATGCCATGGGGATTACGGCGGAACGCCAAAAGGCGGTGACTTTTTGCGACGGCTGGATCGAAACAGGCGCTCGCGTCGTCGTTCGAAGAGACTCCGACTATTCCTCGCCCGACCAGCTGAGAGGCGAGAAAATCGGGGCTATTGCGGCATCGACCTTTATTCCTATCGTTGAGCAGCTCGGAGGCGACCTGAAAGCCTACAAGGCCGACGTGGACGGGATGCAAGACTTGGTAAATGGCAATATCGAAGCCGTTATTCTGGAGAGCATAGCCGCCAACTACGCGATAACTAAATCGATGCTTCCATTGAGGTCGCTTCCGGGCTTGATCGATCCCGCGCAGCTCGGATGGGCTGTCAAAAAAGGGAAGCCTAACCTCGTTCGGGCCATTAATGCGACTCGGGCTCAAATGGTCGAAGAAGGCAAAGTCGCCGAACTGTTCGAGGATATTCTCGGCTATGATCCTTCGCCTAAGGAACCTATCCGCAGCATGCTGTAGTCAGAGTTCCGCCAGGCGAAGATACCGTTCGGAATGAAGGTTTGCCTTTCGAGTTGAGGCGAAACAACGAACTGCCCGCCAACCACAGGCGGGCAGAACGGCGCAGGGCGCTGTCCGCGAAGAGTTCCGCCGGTCTTGGCATCCACCGACGAAGATTTTCCAGGCAACGACTTCAGGTTCGTCGAACCGTTTTCTCTGCGCCTGCCAAGACTGCTAAGCGACAGCTCCTTGCCAAACTGCATTTGGGGCCAGCCGTACTGGATTGAATTCGCGGATCGGAGGCAACGCGGCGGCCGCGAGCGTCAGAATTTTAGTGCGGCGGAATTGCCGCGCAACCGAATTTGCGTCGCTTGCCGAACCGATTGGCCGCCCCGTGCCGTTCGCAAGGCTCAATCAGTGAATCCCGGAAATGATAGTTCCCGAACTAGCGAGCGCGGCCTCGCCGTGACGGATGATCAAAATGGCAGCATTGGCGTCGTCGTCAAAAGTTCGACCCCATTATTTCCGACAATTACATTCTGTTCGAATCCCGCGGTACCTACGCCTTTGTGCGCCACAAATGCTTCAATTCCCAGAACGGTGTTCGTTTCAACTACGGCGTCAAGATGGTCGTGGACCGTGCTAAGATAGGGCGGAGTCTCAAAATAAAGCCCGTTTGGATGACCGTAGAAGGGGTATTGGGCAGCTGCGCCGCCACTATCCGACCCGAGCTCCGCTACAAGGCGGTCGCCGTGCTCGGCAATTTCAAAAAAAGTTCGTCCCGGGCGAATTGATTCGCAGAGTTTGTCGACAATTGAAGCGCAGCCTTCGATCAATGCTCTTTGCTGAGAGCTTGGCCTATTGCCGACGACCGCCGTACGTCCCGGGTCGAAATAGTAGCCTTGCAGGATCGGTCCGATTATGAACGCCCTGACCATGTCGCCCTGACTCGGAGCGGCAGTCGTGTAGCCGGTGAAGGGATCGCTGCAAGTGTATTGGATCGTGTCGCCATGGGAGCAAACGACCTTGTGGTAGGTCCCGCCTCTGCGAACTAGCTCGCCGATTGCCTTTCCGGCAGCTTCCGCTTCGCTGTTCCCCCCAATGAGGCTATCCATCAGAATGTCCATCGCAGGGTTTATGATTTCCGCGCCCTCGCGGAAGCAGTCGAGTTCCCGGTTGGTCTTGATAAATCTTACGGTACGCACCAAATCGTCCTGAATATTCCACTGTATATCCGGGTTCGCCTCGACCAGCCGCCGCCATTGCTTGACCGGAAAGAAGTCGGATCCCGCAAAGGCGACCGGGCCGGAAACGCCCCTCTCTCCCAGCGCGTTGATCACGCTATCTACGGGGTCGGGATGATTGCGCACGCGATTCGTTGACACGAGTTCCGGCCGCAATTCGGGATCGTCTGCATGCAATTCGGGGATCTCCCCCTGCTGGAGAACCACGGCGCAGAATGTCCGAGCCTTGTGCGTGGAGATATCGCCGCCTTGCCCGGAAGTGCATGAAAAATAATTCGTCAAATAAATTATATCGCCTGCTCGATCGAACGAGGCGCTCGTCTTTCCCCAGACAACGGCGACCTGGATTCCGCGGCGTTTCATCTCCCGATCGACTCTCGACCATCTTAAGCGATATTCTTCAAGAGGGAAGTATAGGGAAGTCATCGTGATTCAGCCCTCGCTTTTGCCGGACGGACGAGGCAAGAGGAATTGCCTCAAGACATTTTCCGTAATGCGGGCCACGTTGTTGTCAAATCCGTTATGCGACAATGAAGTGACCCAGGTGATCGATCCGACCGAGAACACCGCACCGTCATTCGGCGTTTCGAAATAAACCATGTCGGCCCGTACGTGGCCGTGCTGAAGCCCGTCCGTAGCGCGCGTTGCGATCGGATATTCCTCGCAACTCAATATGCCGTCGATGCCAACATTTTCCGAAGAGGCGAGGACGACGCTATTGGGCGGCGAGCCGAGGTCGGGATCCCAGCGATCGATTTCGATACCTGCCGCGCCGCCGCCGCGCCGACCGAAATCGCCGATCACCTCGTCGGGACCGACGCCTTCGAAGGCAAATGCGAATTGCTGCGAATAACTAGCCTCCGTCCGCCTGAAATAGGTGGATCTGGCAAACATCGTTGACGAATAGCCTACCCCGACAAGACTCTGCGGCGGTCGCCCGCAAGTGCGCCACAGGCCGCCCGGTTCTCCATTGAATTGCATATGGCCTTCTCCCGGCTCGCCTTCCCAGGCTCGCACGCCCGTCGCGCCTTTGCGGCATTCCAAAACACCGGGAAAATCGTCATGGAACGCAACTCGCCAATAAAATCCGTTTCCACCCAAATAGAGGTGCCGTCCGCCATTTCGCTGAAAGGAATCGATCGCATCCCACATTTTCGTAGATGTATACTCGGGATGCGAGAGCGTAATGATTGCTCTATAGCCCGAGAGAGCATCCACGCCTCTTGTATCGATGTCTTCGTCAGTAATGACGTCGTAAGGCTGATTTATGTGCTCCAGCCACGCCAGCAGGTGCGTGTCGCTAATGTAGTTGAAGGTGTAGGGACCCGGCCTCATCGTTAAAACGGGACGCAATCGGCTGCTGTAGCAGACTCCGCTTCCGTCCTGATGATAATCGTAGGTTGAATGACCTAGTTCGCGATGCTCGTGCAGATAGAGTTCGTACTGGCTAAGTTGATTGACGCATTCCGACATTACCTCGGAGCCAACCATGTCTACCTTTACGTGCGTATTCGCATACGCCAGGTAGGTTGCCGTGCAGGCTATGACAGCTAGGTCGGCCGATCTTTCGCCTGGATTCGGACGCACGAAAAACGGAATGAAATCGCGGTCTCCGGCTTCCGTTTCCAATGTTGCGGCATAGTAGCCGCTTCGAGCATCGGCGGGCACGGTCCAGGTAAAGTCGGTCTCCCACCCGCAGTCGTAGATGTCGTCGGCATGAAAATGAATGGCTCCGTACTGGTTTGGAGCACTGCGCCAATCCAGCGAAGACGAGTCCCAGTTGTGCCCTGTCACGGCTCGCGTCGGCATATTGATCACTCGGCCGTGAACGCCGTTTCCGGAAACGTCCAAGATCCGCGCCGAGTCCATTTGAAGCGCAAAATCCCAAGATGCTCGAACGCTGCCGCCGTCGACGAGACGGCTTCCGGATAAAAGAAACCGTTCGGCGGCTTCAAGGCTCGAAACTCCCTCAAAAACAGTAGGCCGCTCTATCTTGCCTTCGAAAAATCGATCCGCGCCAGCCGGGCCTTTGCTGCCGGAAGCCGCAATCAAAAACGGAATCGGCACATCGGGCGCCAAGCCGCTTCGGTCCAACATTCCCGAGGCGGCAGAAGTTTCATCGGTTCCGGGGATCTTGCGAAATGCGCGCCGAACGACTTCAAACTTTCCGTTTTTCAGATCGATCGCCGCAAGCACGACGTACCAATGGCGGCGAATCATTGGCGAACCGCCAGCAACGCATTCGCTCTCTCCTACCCGGAGAGAAAGCTCGCCCACTTCGTTCAACTCAAGGCGCCAGCCGCATTCGGCCGCGTCATCCCAGCGACTCATAATCGATTGACAACCTTGGCCTGGCAGTGTCGGCCAAACGAGAGCCGCGACCGAAAACCGGCGCAATCCGCACAAATTTTTAAAATCGTCGATTCTTGCGTACGAGCCGGGATAAACGGGTTGGAATCGTCCGTTCAGCGGACCGCGGCCGATGTCATCCACATGGTCGATCCGAAACCCGGGCCCCAATGGATCCAGATCGGCGCAGACGACGCGGCCTATTTTGGCCCGGTAGCTTCCTATGCCGTCGCAACTGACCTTGAAATTCAGCGTCGATCCCGGCGAGGTTCGCCAGTCGTCGCAGTAGCCCAGCATACGGACATTGCTTGAAAGTCTCTTGGTCATATATTCAGATCCTGGCCGGTGAGATCACGCCAACGCAATTCGAACACCGCCCATTCGGCTTCGTCCAAGCTGTCGAAAATCCGATCGTCCACGGCTTCGATCGGTTGATTTCTTTCGGTTATTCGGCCGATTCTCCACATTTTGAATGTTTCAACAACGACGAGTACATACTTGCCGCGAATTTGCGTCGCGCGCATGCGGTGCAGCAGAAATCGAAGTTCCTCGCTATGCGGGCCGCGAATGCTGTTTCTAAATTCGCGCGCGAGGTCCACGCGTTCGGGGTCAATTGGATATATGGCGGTGTCTTCCCAATAGCGAAACATCCGGCAATTCCTCGTCGCTGCAAATGCGGTCAAGCCAAATTCTAGCCGGGCTTGCCCCCGGCAAATTTCAGAATACTACCGCATCGATACCTGCGATTTGCCTTGCAGCGACAAGCTTGTGCGGAAACAGGCATGAATTTCGGCGAATCGAAAGGCTTCGGGTCGGGAAAGTCTCAGCCGTCGATCTCGCTGATTTTGTAGACATGCGTATGCGACACAGTTCCGGTTTCGAGGCGGCATTGGCGCCGGTATTTGGTAGGCGGCAATCCGAACTCGGCGCGAAAAGACCGCGAGAAATGCGCGAGCGAACCAAATCCCGAGGCCAGCGAAACTTCGGAAATGCTCATGTCGGACTGAACAAGCAGGCGGCGCGCCAGATTCAGGCGCGAGCGAATGTAGTACTGGCGCGGCGAAATATGCAGATAGGATTTGAACAACCGCTGAATCTGCTTGCCGGATACTCCGATCATGCTGTTCAGGGAACTAAGCGGAATTGGGAATTCAAGGTTGCTTTCCATGATATCGATCGCCTTGGCGAGCTTTGAATGCGCAACCCGAGGATACCGAAATCCGATTGGCTGCGGGTGCGTCGAGTGCCGAATGCGGTCAATTATGTATTGATCGGCGACTGCCATGGCGATGGAAGTGCCGAAATGCTGGTGTATCAGATGCAATCCGCAATCTACGACTGCGGACCCGCCTGCGCAGGTAATACGGTTGCCGTCGATTTCGAATAGCGTGTTGCATGCCTCTACTCGCGGGAACTGCTCTCGCAGAGTGTCCAAATACTCCCAGTGAATCGTGGCGCGGCGGCCCTCAAGCAATCCTAGTCCAGCTAGCATCAAACTCGCGGATCCGAAAGCTATCAATACGCTGCCATCGCGGTTCTGCCGACGCAGCCAATTCGCCAATTCCCTGGAAACCTCGGACTGAGGATCATTGCCCGTGACAAGTACGACATTCGATACGCTTTCACATTCCCGGATAGCCCGGTCGACTTTGAATTCCATTTGGCTGTTCGATCTCACCGAACGACCGTCTTCCGACAAGACCGTCCATTCGAACAGTTTTCGGTCGGCGACGCGGTTGGCAATGCGCAGCACCTCGACGAACGACACGAACGGTACAACCGAAAAGCGTTGGTCGAGAAAAAATCCGACGCCGATGGGGCCGTCAGCGTTGCGGTGCCTGAGCAAGAGACAAGTCCCGACCGCCGTTTCGGACCCTTTCGTAAATTTTCGAAGCTAGCAACCGGTAGTCGAACGGACGCGGCGGAATTCCATCCACATACATGTGGGCAAAAGCGTCGGTGATTCCCTTGATATCGGCTGTTCTTTTTTTCCACGCTCGGTAAGCATCTTCCGACGAAAACACCGAAACCGCGATGCGATCCTGGCCGTCGCCCATAAGTTGCATCGCAAGACAGTCAGGCTCGCTTTCCATCGTTTTGAACACGAGTTCTTCGAAAAGCCTTATGGATTCCTCTTCGAACTCGGTTTTGCATTTCCAGTGAGACGTTCGCACATACATCGTCCTAATCCCCAATTCCGCTCTAGTGCGCGGAACATTTCGCAACCGCCAGCGAATGCTAGCAAATACAATTGAGAATTGCGAAAGTTTTTGACAAATGGGCGACATCGTGAATCAGCGCGCCGACGCCTCTGTTCGGCGATGAGCTTCGGCAGGCAAGGATTTCGGATTTTGGAATCAACGTTTTGCTCTTTCGCAAAATCTGACTGAGGGTAACCGACGAGGATTATAGCCCGTCGTTGGTTGCGAGGTGATAGCGACCTAAAATTCAGCCGGCGGCACCTGGCATCGTTTTTGAAACGAGATGACGGTTTGACCTCGGCGCGCGCAACCGAGCAAAGAAGTAAATTGCGTAGCCCGATGTTTCGCGCAACGACTTCGACCTCGAAATTTGCGGCTCCGCCGCGAGCAAGCGTTTCCCTGAATCCGAAAACAACATGCCGGATGCGGTCATCGACCCCTTCCGTTCAAGGATGTAGGCGGCGACATCGAAAACGCTGGTCATCCTGTTTTGCTCGGCTCCACGGCAATCGACTCGACGCGAGACTACCGGCGGGGCCATTCCTAGTGGATTCGCCGGGCGGAAACCGTTTGGAGTACGCGGTCGAGGTTTGCGGCCAACGAATGACTAGCCGACGAGCGAGGTCTACGACCCGGATGAAAACCGGTTCGTGCCTCACGCTCATCTTCGCCTGCGTCATCCGCCGGCAGGCAAGGGAACAATCGAGAACGACCGCAACCTGCTTCGACACATCAGCCCGATCGAGTGGAGAGATATCATCCTCTACGGTGAGACCGGAATCGATCCTGCCAAAATGCGGACCGGCAGCCCCTGACCGAGTAGACTCGGGCGGCAAGCGAGACGACTAGCCGGACCGGAAGGCTCTCTCATGCAACTCGCGGTTAACTGCCCGCGCATTTCGGGCTGAAGAGCCTGAAATCAGCCCTCGGAAGGGCCGGAAAGCGGGAATCCGGTGTTCAGGAACGTTCTGCATCCATCCGAAATCGGCCCGCGGCGCGAGAGATTATGACTCGGCGATTTTCGGCGACGGACGGATTCTTCGCGATTCTCGGATCCATGTCGGCGTTTTCAGCCGGTTGCGTCGCACTTTCGCAACGCGGCGACCGGCAGCGAGAGGCTTTCGGAAACTGGTTGCGGACTATGCGGCGCAACAGGGGCTCGCGCCCGATCCCGCCGCACCCTTCACGCAGTATCTGATGCGCCTCTCCGAGCAATCCGGTCCGGAACTCGTCGGGTTTCCTCCAGATGCAGCGAATGCGGAGGATTCCGACGAGCGGGGCGAATGGATGACGACAAGCCGGTTTACCCGCTCGTCAATCAATTGCAGTATCGATACGGCGGAATCGGGGCGGGCCGGCCGTCGGCGGCGAGCGGGCCCGCATGGCGCTGCGGAGAGGCCGCGTCAAAATCGCCGGCATTCCCGAGGATCTATCGGGCGACGGCGGGTCGAGGGAGCGGATCGCCTGGCTGGGGAGCAAGGTTCCGCCGGGCGAGCGAGAAGAGGCCGAAGGCGCCCGACTCGAGACGCTCGCCGCGAAAGCCAATCTCGAGCTTTAGAGGAGTGTCGATAATGGCAATCACGGCCCGCGCCCTTGTCCGCTGCGGTTAAAGGGGATTCGGGGAAACCGGCTTCGATCTGGTTTCCCGGCACGCCACCATTGCCGACTGAGGATATCTATCGACCGGAAGGGACGTCATGGACGCCGAGCGTGAAAGCGCATGCAGGAAACTCTGGGATCGCCTTGCAGAGCCGGTGGGCGCCTTCGTTGCGACAACCGCCGAGGGCAATGAGGCGAAAACGAACTTCCGCGCGACGGAAAAGGCAGAGGCGGCGTCGAACCGGTCGCCGGCGACCGGTTCGCCGAGACGCCGGTCGCGTAAGAGCGCATCGGAGTTTCTGCCGGAAATGTCGGCCTCCGTTCCAAGGTCGCGCGGGCCGTGACAGACCTCGCCCGATAGTTGCCGAGCAAGCGGCCGGGAAGATCGCGCTCGCAAGCGACGGTGAAGCCAAGGAGCAAGCGGATTAGGCGCTAGGCCGCCCGAAGCGGAAGGACCCGGAAGCTGTGGCTTTCCTTTTCCGAATGACGAAAACCGAAAGCCATCGCCGCGTGCGCCGAATCGCTCTAGACGACCAACCGGTATCCGCCGTTCGATGTTTGGAGGTATCGAGGCATCCGAGAATTCGGCTCTATTTTCTGGCGGAGCCTGTATACGTGCGTCTCAAGCGTATGGGTATCGACCTTCGGATTATAACCCCATATCTTCGCGAGCAGTTCGTGGCGCCCCACGGTCTCCCTTCTCGCGAGAAATAGGTATTTCAGGATCTTGCTCTCCATTGCCGTGAGCTTCTCGAATCCATTCTCCGCGTGCTCCAAAATTCCTTGCCCCGGATGAAATTCGAATTCGCCGAACCTTAGAATCACGTCTTCAGATTTCATGTAGTCGCGAAGCCGCGCGTTCAGCTTGGCGCGGATTTCGGTCGCGCCGAATGGCTTCAATACGAATTCGTTGGCTCCGTGCCTAAGACCGTCGGCGACGTGGCGTTCTTCCGCCATTTCGCCGGACATGATAATGATCGGGCAGTTTATTCCCAGTTCGCGCATCTTCTTTCCCAGTTCGCTTCCCGTCATTCCGGGAAGATGATTGTCGACCAGCGCGATGTCCGGCTTCCAGTCGCTGAACATTTCAAGCGCGCTCTCCGCATCGGGTACGGAGCGCAGGCACGAAATCCTGAATTCTTCTAAATTCGGGTCGATTTCAAATCCTTCGACCAAGTTGTCCCTGAAGGCGCTGTTGTCCTCCACCACCAGCATCCGAACTCTAATCCTTTCGGCCATTTTCTGTTCTCCTGCTGTCTCGTATCTTGACTCGAAAATGGACAGTTTTGCTAGCCGGGCAAGATAAGGTCACGACATCTTTTATTTTGTCGCGGCGTTGGCCGTTTTCGCGCCGCAGCCGGGCAAGTTGATGAATTCGCTCTAATCGGTGCTGCGGCCTTCGCTTTCCAAGGCTGGATAACCTGTCAATCCTGCGACGCGGAATTTTTAGCTGCAGACAGGAACAACGTCAGTGTTTTTTGACCGCCTGCTTTCCAGTCCAGGCGTCTGCTTTTTGATGCGCGGGCGATCGGTCAAGGACGGAATGTAAAGACCCAGTTCGAGTCGGTGTTGCGCATCAGCTACAGCCGCTGCGGAACTGCCCTCCGATTCGCTCCGGACGGCGCAAACACGCAAAAGCCGGACAACCGACTACTGCATCGCCCCTACGCCGCCCGCAGGCTCGCTTTCAGAGGCGCGGCACGCTCTTCGCGTCGTTCGCGCTAAGGGGCCTGCGCCTCCGGGAGGCTATTCACCTGTCTTCGAGTACTGGTTCGAGCCCGTCCCGGGATGTTCGGACGGCCGGCCGCGACCGTGGATCGATCAAGCCGAATTCCTCAAGCATAAATCGTCCTTTCCCGTAATTGCAGGACGCGCACGCAACTACGACATTCTCGATGTCGGTTTGCCCGGCCCGGCTGTGCTGAACCGCGTGTTCGAAAAGAATCCGGGAGCAAGCGCAGATGCGCGCGCTGCGTCCGCGCGGCCGCGGCGAGAGGGGCGAATTTCGATCGGAGGCGGGTAAGCGGGAGTGAGAGCGCGGCGAGAGGGGCAGGGCAAGGACGGGCGACGAAACCTGGCCTCGCGATCTTCATTGCGACGGGTCCTCCAGATGGCCGTTTCCTGCCTGTTTCTAAAAATTTTTTTTGAATCCCATCCCGTTGGTCTATTAAAGTCATTGGCGATCTTAGCCCGTTTGATTCTTATAGATCGAGCTCGAGAGGTCCTGAAGTCGGAGCTTGTAGCATTATGCACGATCTTTCCGGAGTTACGAGAGCGGACCAGTACAGAGCGCTCGGCCTGAGTACCTTCTCATTTACCGTCTGTTTCGCGGTTTGGACGATATTTTCGATAATTGGCGTTAAAATAAAACAGGATCTCGGGCTCTCGGAAACGGAATTCGGAATCCTAGTGGCGACGCCTGTTCTTACGGGTTCGGTCAGCCGCATTTTTCTGGGCGTGTGGACGGAGCAGTTCGGCGGCCGGCTTGTATACACAATCCAGATGCTGACGACCGCGGTCGCCTGCTGGCTGCTATCTTCGGTTCAGTCCTACGAAATTTTCTTGGTTGCGGCGCTCGGCGTCGGATTGGCGGGCGGGTCATTTATTGTCGGCGTCGCCTACACTTCGCAGTGGTTTGACAAGGAACATCAGGGCACCGCGCTCGGTATTTTCGGAGCCGGCAATGTCGGAGCGGCAGTGACAAATTTCTTTGCGCCATTCCTGGTGCTGGCGTTCGGGTGGGAGCAGACAGCGCAAATCTATTCGGTCTTGCTGGCGCTTAACGCGATCGGGTTCTATCTGTTGGCAAAGCCGGACCCGGGCCAGGTGGCGCGCAAGCGCACCGGACGCAGACCGGTTTCGACCGCCGAGCAGCTCGCGCCCTTAAAGAATATACAGGTCTGGCGCTTCGCTACCTATTACTTCTTCGTTTTCGGCGGTTTCGTCGCGCTCGCCTCCTACTTGCCGCGATTTTATGTCGGCGCATACGACCTGCCCTTGGCAACGGCCGGCATGCTGGCGGCGGCCTATTCCATGCCGGGTTCGGTATTTCGCGCTCTTGGAGGCTGGATGTCCGACAAATGGGGCGCGCGCTTCGTGATGTATTTGACTTTCATCGTGTCCCTGGCGTGCCTTTTCGTGATGAGCTATCCAAGCACCCAGTACATAGTCGACGGAATCGACGACCCCATACAGTTTACATTCGAGGTCAATCTCCCGACCTTTGTGGCGCTCAGCGTGCTGCTCGGATTTGTCATGTCGCTTGGCAAGGCTGCGGTCTACAAGCATATCCCGGTCTACTATCCCTATCATGTTGGGTCGGTCGGAGGGCTTGTAGGCATGATCGGCGGGCTGGGCGGATTTGTTTTGCCGATCACGTTCGGCATCCTTAACGACTGGCTGGGGATCTGGACAAGTTCATTTATGCTGCTGTTCGTGATCGTGCTTGTCAGTACGGTTTGGATGCATGTGGCGATCCGCTTGATGGAACGGCGTCGTCATCCCGCGCTTGCGGAGGAACGATACCTCAGCGACGTGCCCGAGGTGCCGGAGCCGCCGCCCGAATCAACCAGATAGGCGGCCCCGCAATAGCAGGTCGATGAATCAGTAAATTAGGATAATCGGATGGCCAAGAATCTCGAAGCCTGGAACCCGGAAGACGGCGAGTTCTGGAAAGCCGACGGGAAGCGGATAGCGACGCGCAACTTGTGGATATCTATACCCTGCCTTTTAGTCGGCTTTGCCGTTTGGCTGTATTGGGGAATCATTACGGTTCAGATGATCAATCTGAAATTTCCGTTTTCGCAGGCGGAGCTATTCACCCTCGCGGCCATTGCCGGGCTGAGCGGAGCGACCCTGCGGATACCTTCCTCCTTTTTCATTCGGATCGCCGGCGGCCGAAATACGATCGCGCTTACGACGGCGCTGCTCATACTCCCCGCCGCGGGAACCGGCTATCTATTGCAGGATCCGAGCACGCCGCTTTGGCAGTTCCAGATCATGGCTTTGCTATCGGGCTTTGGCGGCGGGAATTTCGCTTCTTCCATGTCGAATATCTCCTTCTTCTATCCGAAAAGCGTACAGGGCTACTCGCTCGGAATGAATGCGGGACTGGGAAATTTCGGCGTTACTACGATGCAGATTCTGGTGCCGCTGGTCATGACGGTCGGCGTCTTCGGCGGCTCGGCGCTGATCCTAGCCAACAGTTCCGGAACATTGATCGGAAAGATACCGGCTGGAACGGAGACGTATATCCACAACGCGGGCTACATCTGGGTCGTCATTCTCGTGCCGCTGGTGGTCGCCGCTTGGCTGGGCATGAACAATATCACCGCCGACCATGTCACGCCCGGACTTGGTTCTACGCCCGCCGCCTTCGCCAAAATTCTGGGCATGCTGGCGATTGGACTGATTACCGCGTCGGCCGGGCTGTGGCTGTTGCTGCCGGCAAATGCGGGCGGCTCCGGTCTGGAACTGAGCAAGTGGATTGTTCTTCCGCTCGTCATCGCCGCTACGGTTTTTGCTCTACGGCTCATCCCCGGCGCAATTCGACGAAACCTCGATCAGCAGTATTCGATCTTCCGAAACAAGCACACTTGGGCGATGACAGTCATCTACACGATGACTTTTGGCTCGTTTATCGGCTTCTCGGCCGCTTTCGGCCTCGCCATCAAGGTCGTCTTCGGATTCCAGCATATCGAAATCGACGGCGCGATGACCCACGACACGCTGAACCCGAACGGTCCCAGCGCTTTGATGTACGCCTGGACCGGTCCCTTCATCGGCGCGCTGATCCGCCCGGTAGGAGGCATGATCTCGGATCGCTTCGGGGGAGCGCTGGTCACCCAGATCGTTTCCGTGGTCATGATCGCATGCGCTCTGGGCGTGGCGTATTTCCTGTCGTTGGCCTACGCTTCGCCAACGCCGGAGGATTACTTTCTGCCGTTCCTAGTTCTATTCCTTATTCTATTTGCCGCTACCGGGATCGGCAACGGTTCCACGTTCCGCACAATCGCAATCGTTTTCGACAGGACGCAGGCCGGACCCGTGCTGGGATGGACATCGGCGGTCGCGGCCTACGGCGCCTTTATCATTCCGAAGGTGTTCGGCGAGCAGATCAAGGCTACGACGCCCGAGTACGCGCTTTACGGATTCGCGGCATTCTACGCGATTTGCATTTGCATAAACTGGTGGTTCTACCTGCGCAGAAACGCCTACGTGAAAAATCCCTGAGGAGGCGATTCCAATGAGCCATTTCCTGGACAGGCTGACATTTTTCAGAAGAACCGCGGATACGTTTTCCGACGGGCACGGTATCGTAACTAATGAGGATCGGGACTGGGAAGATTCCTATCGGGCCCGGTGGCAGCACGACAAGGTGGTGCGTTCGACTCACGGCGTCAACTGCACCGGTTCGTGCAGCTGGAAGATCTACGTCAAGGGAGGAATAATCACTTGGGAGACTCAGCAGACCGATTATCCCAGGACTCGCCCGGACCTGCCGAATCACGAGCCTCGAGGCTGTTCGCGCGGAGCCAGCTATTCATGGTACATCTACAGCGCGAACCGGCTTAAGTTCCCGCTCGTGCGCAGCAGGCTGGTTCGGCATTGGCGCCGGGCGCGCGAAACCCTGAAGCCCGTCGACGCCTGGGCTTCGATCGTCGAGGATCCAGACAGGCGCCGAGACTACCAGAGGGTGCGAGGACAGGGCGGCTTCGTGCGGTCCGACTGGAAGGAGGTCAACGAGATCATCGGGGCGGCCAACGCCTATACGATCAGGACCCATGGTCCGGATCGCGTCGCCGGCTTCTCGCCGATTCCAGCGATGTCTATGGTCTCCTATGCCGCGGGTTCGCGCTATCTGTCGCTGATCGGCGGCGTGTGCATGAGTTTCTACGACTGGTACTGCGACTTGCCGCCTTCGAGCCCGCAGACTTGGGGCGAGCAGACCGATGTGCCGGAAAGCGCGGACTGGTACAATTCGACGTTTTTGATGATGTGGGGATCAAACGTGCCGCAGACGCGCACGCCCGACGCCCATTTCATGACCGAAGTCCGCTACAAGGGCGCGACGACGGTCACAGTTACGCCCGACTACAGCGAAGCTTCGAAATTCGCCGACATCTGGCTCAATCCAAAGCAGGGCACCGATGCTGCGCTGGCGCTGGCGATGGGCCACGTTATCCTCAAGGAATGGCATCTCGAAGGCAGAAGCGAATATTTCGAAGACTATTGCCGCCGATACACCGACATGCCGCTTCTGGTGTCGCTTCGCGAGAAGGACGGGAGGTACGTGCCGGATCGCATGCTGCGCGCTTCCGACCTTCCCGGCGCGCTCGGGCAATCCAACAATCCGGAATGGAAAACGGTCGCGGTCGACGAGCTAAGCGACGATTCGCTGATCTGCCCGGTCGGCTCGGTCGGTTTCCGCTGGGGAGAAGAAGGCAAGTGGAATATCGAGGAACGAAGCGGCGAGGACGGCGCGAACACGAAACTTCGGCTTAGCCTGATCGATATCGGCGACAGCGTCGCATCCGTGGGCTTTCCCTATTTCGGCAAGACGAGTCACGACCATTTCGCGGGCACGGAGCATGATGAAGCGCTGTGGCGAAACGTTCCCGTGAAGAGCGTCGAAACGAAGGGCGGCGAGGTGCTGGTCGCCACGGTCTACGATTTGTTCGTCGCCAACTACGGGCTGGACAGGGGCCTGGGCGGCGGCAACGTCGCCGGGTCGTTCGATGACGACGTGCCGTATACGCCCGCCTGGCAGGAGCGCATTACAGGAGTCGGGCGCGACAAGGTGATAGCGGTCGCCCGCCAGTTCGCGGACAATGCGCACAAGACCCGGGGACGATCGATGGTGATTGTGGGCGCCGCTCTCAATCACTGGTACCATATGGACATGATCTACCGCGGCATTATCAACATGCTCGTAATGTGCGGATGCGTCGGCAAATCCGGGGGAGGATGGTCCCACTACGTCGGCCAGGAAAAGCTTCGCCCTCAGACCGGATGGCTTCCTCTGGCCTTCGCGCTCGACTGGAACCGCCCGCCGAGGCAGATGAACAGCACATCGTTTTGGTACAGCCACACCGACCAGTGGCGTTACGAAAAACTGGAGGTTGACGAAATCGTCTCGCCCCTGTCGCCGGAAGGCGACTGGGAACAGCTTAGCCTGATCGACTACAATGTACGTTCCGAGCGGATGGGATGGCTGCCGTCCGCCCCGCAGCTTGCGAAAAACCCGCTGGAGGTAACGCGGTCCGCCGGAAGCGCGGATCCGATCGAGGCGGCTGTCGCCGGGCTTCGCGACGGCACTCTTCAAATGTCGTGCGAGGACCCCGACGACCCGCGAAACTGGCCTCGAAACCTTTTCGTGTGGCGATCAAATCTTCTGGGATCCAGCGGAAAGGGGCATGAATACTTTCTGAAGCATTTGCTCGGCACGCAGCACGGCGTCCAAGGCAAAGAGCTTGGAGAAACGGGCGGCAAAATGCCTCTCGAAGTGAAGTGGCACGAAAATGCGCCTGAAGGAAAGCTCGACCTGCTGGTTACGCTGGACTTCCGCATGTCGACGACCTGCTTGTATTCGGACATCGTGCTGCCTACGGCCACATGGTACGAGAAGAACGACCTCAACACTTCGGACATGCATCCCTTCATTCATCCGCTTTCGGCCGCAGTCGACCCGGTTTGGGAATCTCGCAGCGACTGGGAAATATTCAAGGGAATCGCGAAAGCTTTTTCCGAAGTATCCGAGGGGGTACTAGGCGCGGAGCGCGACATTGTGCTGGTGCCGACGCTTCACGATACGCCGTCCGAACTCGCGCAGGCGACCGAGGTCAAGGACTGGAAAAAGGGGCAATGCGCGGCCGAACCCGGAAAGACCATGCCGAACATGGTAGTGGTCGAGCGGGACTACCCCAGCACCTACAAAAAATTCACCTCGCTCGGTCCCCTAATGGCGAATGCGGGCAACGGAGGCAAGGGTATCGCATGGGACACTCGCGAAGAAGTTGAGTTCCTCGGTAGGCTGAACGGCAAGGTTCGCGCCGACGGAGTTTCCAAGGGGCTGCCGAAAATCGAGACGGATATCGACGCGAGCGAGGTCGTGCTGGCGCTGGCGCCGGAAACGAACGGCCATGTCGCCGTCAAGGCATGGTCCGCTCTGGGCAGGGCCACTGGACGCGAGCACGAACACCTGGCGGCGGCGCGCGAGGAGGACAAGCTGCGCTTCCGCGACCTTCAGGCGCAGCCCCGAAAGATTATCTCGTCTCCGACATGGTCCGGAGTCGAAGACGAGAATGTCACCTATTCGGCAGGCTACACCAACGTGCACGAGCTGATCCCCTGGCGCACGCTCAGCGGCCGTCAGCAGCTCTACCAGGACCATCTCTGGATGCGCGTTTTCGGCGAGCAGCTGTGCGTCTACAAGCCGCCGGTCGACACGAAGACGATCGGGCCGCTAATCGACGAAAAGAGCAACGGCAGCCCGCAAGTCGTGCTGAACTTTATAACTCCGCACCAGAAATGGGGCATTCATAGCACCTATACGGACAATTTGCTGATGCTGACTCTGTCGCGCGGCGGGCCGATCATCTGGATCAGCGAAATCGATGCCCGCAAGATCGGCGCGAAAGACAACGACTGGATCGAGGGCTACAATGCAAACGGCGCGCTTGTCGCTCGGGCGGTCGTCAGCCAGCGCGTGCCGGAGGGCATGACCCTGATGTATCATGCTCAGGAGAAGACCGTTAACGTCCCCGGCAGCGAAGTGACGGGAATGCGCGGCGGGATCCACAATTCCGTGACCCGGGCCACGGTCAAGCCGACCCATATGATAGGCGGCTATGCGCACCAGTCGTACGGCTTCAACTACTACGGAACCGTTGGCTCGAATCGCGACGAATTCGTGATCGTTAGAAAGTTGCGGAAGGTGGACTGGCTGGAAGGGCCCTTGAGATCGACCCAGATGGAGGCGGCAAAATGAAGATTCGCGCGCAAATCGGCAAGGTTCTGAACCTCGACAAGTGCATCGGTTGCCACACATGCTCCGTAACGTGCAAGAACGTTTGGACGAGCCGAGAAGGCATGGAGTACGCGTGGTTCAACAATGTCGAAACCAAGCCCGGCATAGGCTATCCCAAGGAATGGGAGAACCAGGAAGTTTGGAACGGAGGTTGGATACGCAAGAAAAACGGCCGCATAGTGCCGAAAATGGGCGGAAAGCTACGGATTCTGGCAAAAATATTTGCGAATCCGGACATGCCGCAGATCGACGATTACTACGAACCCTTCACCTTCGACTACGAGCACTTGCAGAATGCGCCCGAGTCGCAGACCTCGCCGACGGCGCGCCCGCGTTCGCTGATCAGCGGCGAACGCATGGACAAGATCGAGTGGGGCCCGAACTGGGAAGAGATTCTCGGCGGCGAATTCTCCGCGCGTAGCAAGGACGTCAATTTCGAATCTGTCGAGAAGGAGATCTACGGCCAGTTCGAGAATACCTTCATGATGTATCTGCCGCGCCTCTGCGAGCACTGCCTCAATCCGAGCTGCGTGGCGGCGTGCCCGTCGGGCGCGATTTACAAGCGTGAGGAAGACGGCATCGTCCTTATCGATCAGGACAAGTGCCGCGGATGGCGCATGTGCGTATCCGGCTGCCCATATAAGAAGATCTATTACAATTGGCGCACCGGAAAATCGGAAAAGTGCATATTCTGCTACCCGCGGATCGAGGCCGGACAGCCGACCGTCTGTTCGGAAACCTGCGTCGGGCGCATACGCTATCTTGGCGTGATGATGTACGATGCGGACCGGATCGAGGCTGCTGCGTCGGCGGAGGATCCCAAGGATCTTTATCAGGCGCAGCTCGACATTTTTGTCGATCCGTTCGATCCGTCGATTATCCGGCAAGCGCTGAATGACGGCGTTCCGCAGTCGTGGATCGATGCCGCGCAGCTCTCGCCGGTCTACCGCATGGCGATGGATTGGAAGGTTGCTTTTCCGCTGCATCCGGAATACCGCACCCTGCCGATGGTGTGGTACGTTCCGCCGCTGTCCCCGATCCAGTCGGCGGCCGAGGCGGGCTCGCTTGGTTCAGAAGGGCTTATTCCGGACGTCTCCAAGTTGCGCATTCCCATGAGATACCTTGCGAACATGCTGACCGCGGGAGACGAGGCTCCTGTCAAGCTCGGATTGGAGCGAATGCTTGCCATGCGCGTCTATATGCGCGCCAAGCATGTCGAAGGCAGACGCGAGGTTCGCGCTCTGGAAAAGGTCGGGCTGACGGAAAACGATATCGAAGACATGTACCAGACGATGGCGATCGCGAACTACGAAGACCGGTTCGTAATTCCGACCACCCATCGCGAATATGCCGAGGAGGCGTTCGATCTTCGCGGGGAGTGCGGGTTCAGCTTCGGCGACGGCTGCAGCGGCGGAGGCGACAAATTAGACCTTTTCAGCCACGAAGTGCGCGTCGGGCCGAGCGCGGGGGGCCGTTCGGAAAAAGCGGTTGCGGGACGATGAAAATCTACAGGGCTCTAAGCGCGCTGCTGCAGTATCCTACCGCCGAACTGGCCGAGGCGGCGCGCGAGATCGCGGCCATGGTCGGCGCCGAACGGAGGGTTTCGAGGCCCGCGCGAGCCGCGATCGGCCATCTAGCCGCAAAGCTGGCCGGCGCCGACCTGCTGGAGTCGCAAGAGGCCTATGTTGGCTTGTTCGACCGTTCGCGCAGCCTGTCGCTGCATCTATTCGAACACATCCACGGCGAATCCAGGGATCGCGGCCAGGCGATGGTAAATCTGGCCGAACACTACAAGTCGCGCGGCTACGGCATCGATGCCAACGAATTGCCCGACTATCTACCGCTGTTCCTGGAGTTCCTCTCGCTGGTCGAGCCGAAGGAATCCGCCGAACTCCTATCGGATGTCGCCCATATCCTGGAGGCGATCCGCGTCCGCCTGGAAGGTCGGGGCAGCCACTACGCAGGCGTATTTCAGGCGCTAAACGATCTGGCCGCCAGAAAGCCCGATCGAATCGCCGTTGAAGATCTTCTGCAGCACGACAAGTCGCCGGAAGCGGAGGCGGCGGAGCTGGACAAGGAGTGGGAGGAGGCGCCTGCCTTCGGCGGCTCGGCGGACGGCGGCTGCTCGGCCGCGCGCGAAACTCTCAACCGCATGGCTGAACTCGCGGTTGATACTCGCGCGCCCGAACGGAAAGGGGCATGATCATGGGCGAATGGTTTCATATCCTTGTATTCGGCTACTACCCGTATTTCGCCGCCACGGTGTTTCTGGCCGGCAGCCTGATACGTTTCGACCGGGAGCAATTTACTTGGCGAAGCGGATCGAGCCAGCTGCTGCGACGCCGGCAGCTTATGATGGGAAGCGTTTTGTTCCACGTCGGCATAATTTGCCTTTTCCTCGGGCATTTCGTCGGGCTGCTGACCCCCAGGGAGATCTACTACGCTATCGGGCTGAGTTCCGGCGCAAAGCAGGTGCTGGCGATCGTCGCCGGCGGCATATTCGGGATAGTCTGTTTCATTGGCTTGACCATGCTGCTCCACCGGCGGCTATTCGACCCGCGCATTCGCAGGACTTCAAGCGCGATGGATATCGCGATTCTTGCAATACTCTGGCTGCAGCTCGTGCTCGGCCTCGCGACGATTCCCTTTTCCTGGGAGCATCGCGAGCATGGCGAAGTCATGGTCTCCCTTTCTCTGTGGGCGCAGAAAATCGTGACGTTTCAGGCGGACGCCGCGGCCTACGCGCTAGACGTGCACTGGATCTACAAGACGCACATTTTTCTCGGAGTAACCATTTTCCTGATTTTCCCGTTCAGCCGGCTGGTCCATATCTGGAGCGCGCCCGTCGGCTATCTGGGGCGCCGCGGCTTTCAGGTAGTTCGCTCGCGAAGCTGAATTCGAACGGCTTGCATCGACCATGAACGAAATCCTCGTCAACGGCCTTAGGATCGACGAAGACGAAATATTGCGTGAAATGCAGTATCATCCGGCCGAGTCGGCGTCTGCAGCTCGCGATTTCGCTGCTGAATGGCTGGTGATTCGAGCGCTTTTGCTGGATCGGGCCGGCGCCATCGGAATTAAAGAGTCCGATGACGAGACGGCCGTTCAGGCGGTGATCGAACGCGAGGTGGACATTCCCGAACCCACCGAAGCTGAATGCCGACGCTACTACGAAAACAACAAGGCGCGCTTTCGCAGCCCCGACTTGGTCGAGGCCGCCCATATTCTTCTGTCGGCCGCGCCGGGCGACGAAGAACTAAGAGCAAATGCCGAAGCGCGGGCCGAGAAGCTGATTGAATCGCTGACGTCGGAGCCGGAGAGGTTCGGCGAATTGGCGCGGGCGCATTCGGATTGCGATTCCAGGTTCAACGACGGGCGGCTAGGGCAGCTTTCGCGCGGCGAATCCGTATCGGAGATGGAGACCTTTCTTTTCAATCTCGAAGAAGGGCAGCTGTCGCCGATACCGGTAAAGACGCGCTACGGAGTCCATGTATTGCGGGTGGACAAGCGCGTTCCGGGGCGGGTTCTGCCCTACGAAGCGGTTGCCGAAAAAGTATCCGACTTCTTGAAAGAGGCCTCGTGGCGGCGCGCATTTAGGCAATACGTACAGATATTGGCCGGCGATGCAGCGATTACCGGTTTCAATATCCGCGGCGCCGAGTCGCCGCTGGTTCAATAGTCCAACCAATATCGGCGGAAGCGCCTTGATCGCCCCGGGTTCAACCGGCGCTGCCTCGTCCAAGAAGTCGCGCTTTGACAGCCGCCGGGGGAATCGGCGCGGAATCGGAGGCGCGCCATGAACTTCTCGCGAAATTTGGCGAATATCCGGCGGCTAGCCGGGCACTGCGGGCGGCGAAACGGACTCCAGTCAAACGCAAATCCATGACCGGAATTGCAAAACGGCGAATCCGCTCTGGAACTTCAGATTCGAATTGCAAACTTCCCATGCGAATTGCCGTGTCGGCATCCATGGGAAAAAACTTGTCCAAAATTGGAGCGACCGTTGGCCGATTCGGGAAATCGCTTGCAGGCATTCGGCCATTCGCAATGCGGTTTTCCTTGCCGGAGTCCAACTTTCCTTGGGCCCGCCATTGCGAGTCAGGTACCATTGCCAAGTGAAGATCAGCTCTGCATTTTCTACACTCTTTTGAGATGCGTCCAATTCCGCGGCGCCGGGGTCCGAGCATCGCTTGCCGTTGCCGCCGCGACCGGCGAAGCGGGGACGAGACCCGGGCGGTTATTTTTGCGAAAATTCAAGGGCTAATCGACTCGGACAACGGCGCATGCGCCGGACCTGCTCGGCAGCCAAGAGGACGGAACCTTCGTGACAGCCGACAAGGCGCGCGAAAAGAACGCCGCGCCGGATCTCGTCGCAATGGCCGGCGGAATCGCGGCGGTCCCTTCCAATCCGAGGTGAAGGACGCAATGAATTCTCGACCGCGAGGCCTATGCGCGGCGAAACAGCGTCGAGCGCTTCTTCCGCCGGATCAAGGAGTTCCGCCGAGTGGCGACGCTTTGCGAGAAGCGGGTTCGCAACTTCCTATCCACCGCGATGCGCGCATGGGCGCCGCGCGCCGAGAGCCCTGGCAAGAAAAAAGATTGAGTGCACAGCCAAAAGCGCGGCATTTGGAGAAGCAAGAGACCAAGAATCTCGCTCGACTTCACGGCAATCTTATCGGCTGGTCCGTTTCCAATGAATTGGCGTCGGCTATTTCAGTAGCGCTAAAACTTCTCGTGAGCCACGATCTTCCGCGATCGCAAGCGGCGTTTTCCCTTGATTGTCCCTCGCGTGAATGTCGGCTCCTCGGTCGATCAGTATCGCAGCGGTCTCGCCGGCGTTCGCTCCCGCTGCCACATGCAGCGGCGTTAGCCCAATTTTTCCAACAAGATCGGTTTCGAAACCGAGGTCCAGTTCTCCCATCGCCTTTTTTAGCGAGTCGCTAAAGGAATCTCCATTACTCGCAAGCTGCGCGTCAACATCCGCGCCTGCGTCCAGCAGCGCTCCGGCCAGTTCGGGGAGGTTTAGCATCGATGCCCAGTGCAGATCGGTCCAGCCGTTCTCCTCCGTAGCGATCGGCGACGGCGAGCGACCCAGAACCTCGCGCAGTTTTCCGATATCCAATTCGCCTAGGCGGTGGTCAATTTCGTTTTTCCGCGTCGTAAGGAGCATCAGCGACGCTTGTGCTCGATTCTCCTCCGCGGCCACGAGCGGTGTCCAGCCTTTGGAGTCACGCGCATGGATGTTTGCGCCGCGTTCGATCAGCAGCTCTACGGCTCCGGTTGCGTTTACACTCGAAGCCTCGTGAAGCGGCGTCCAGCCGACATCGTCTTTCGCATTGATGTCGGCTCCGCTCTCGATCAGCAGTTCCGCTGCTTCAACCGCGTTCGCAAGGGCCGCGTCGTGCAGCGGCGTAAAGCCGATAAGGTCTTTCGCATGAATGTCGCTACCTCGTTCAATTAGCAATTTCGCCGCCTCGACCGCGTTGCCCGACGCCGCCGCGTGCAGCGGAGTCCAGCCGAGGTCGTCTTTCGCATGGATGTCGCTACCGCGTTCGATTAGCAATTTCGCCGCTTCGACCGCGTTGCCGAAAGTCGCCGCGTGAAGCGGCGACTGCCCCAAGCTCTGAAAGAATGCCGCGTTGACGTCGATGTTGAAGCCAAGGTCGGATAGCGACCCTTTCAGCGAATCGCTAAGAGGTTCCCCGTCGTTGTTTAGAGTTTGAATCATAAGTCATTGTTAATAAATCCTTTTTTATCAAGGACTTAA
>JAPPFL010000040.1:25891-33345 GCA_028823855.1 Albidovulum sp. | reverse complement strand
TGATGGAATACCATGGCTCGAGGCCAATTGCTACTTTAGGAACAAACTCTAAAGAAGCGCGACCAAACTTTGCAGGAGGCAGAGCTAACCAGAATTAACGTGATATTGTTGTATGTCCAAAAAGACAAAAAAAGCGAAATGAACCTTCATCAGAATTTCGGCACTGAAGTTTTGTTAATTCCATTGCCGATGCATGGTATTCTGGACGTTTCACTTGCCACGCCCAACCAAATGGACAGAGCTGTCAATGAATTAATCGACCAATCAAGGAAAGCAATCAAACGCGCACAAGCATTGCTTTCAATAATTGGTGAAGAAGTTCATAACCGGGATAACAAGACTTGCCTGCTGTTACCCCCGAACAATTACGGAAAGGACTTTGAAAAGATTCGCAACTGCGTTCAACACGCCTGTCAAACTGGACAAGGCCGTGATGAATTCAGAAAGTGCCTTGACAAGGTCTCTCAGTCCCTTCCAAAACAACGCGAAATTAGTCGCGACTTTTTTGTTGGTCGCCTCAAGCTCGTATTCAGGGCACCAAGCAAATCTGGTCCACGCCATGGATTTGCGCGGTGGGAAGGGAAATGCCACCAAGAGTATTGTGCCGTCCGCGGCAAGATTCGGTTCGGTTCAAATTACGATTCAAAATTCCACTACGATTGCAACATCACCGGTAAAGAGGGCAAGTGCTTTCCCAATTGTCATGGGTTTAAAATTATACCTTCGAAACGACGCCACCTGAATGTCGCACCGAACGACAATGTCAGATAGAAAATGGGCTGCTTGTAAAAGGCAGCCCATTTTAATTCATTTGGATGATTAGGTTAGCGATGAGCATCGCAATTGGTAAGAATTAAAATATCAAGTATTATACGTGCACATCTCCACGCCTTTAAGCCAAGACAGCCAACAAGAAGAGAACGGGCCCGTCCAAGTCCTTGCTCTAGCCTCATGACCGCATTTCCCGGTTGACACATCCCTCATTGAACAACCGAGAAACTCCGCAAGGGAATATCCACTTCCTAAAGAAGTCTCAATATCCACGCGAAACCGAGTTACAAGTAGCAACTAATCTAGCAAAAGTCAACTAAACCAGGACACAGGATCTTCGAACTACGTATGAACTTGTCGACCCGAAACTATTCTGCGGCTTCTGGTATTGGCAAGGCGGCATGACCGTCTCGCTGTTCTTGTCGGCATTTGTCATGATCTGTTGTTCTCATTTTGAGATGGGCAGAATAGTAGTGTTTTCCGTCCAGGTTCCGAGTCTCGCGGATGCGCAGACCGTGCCGCCCTAGGCTTTGCCACCGTCCCCGTTGCGACAATACTCGGCGTCGGCGCGGTCGTGCGGCGCTTTCTCGGCCAGGCGTTCCTAGCATAGATGCGGCGGCTTGGCACACGGATGTCGCTGCTAAGAACCTCTTTATGCTATCATTGGCTGCAGAGAAACGCAGGATTATATCCCTGGCGAGTGACGAGCACACTTTAGGAATTTCCTTCTTTCGAAATGCGAGCCGGTGCGGAAGGGGATCTACTACACTTCAGAGACTCCGCCGCACACGTTAGCCAATGGCATGCGGAACAGGACATTTCGGTTTCAGGTAAAGGAATATCCTAACTTCCGCCGATTTTCGCCAGACCTCCGGAGTTTGAACAATGGCTTTGCCGTAAAGCTGCGTCAGACAGGCTGCCTGTTCATCCACTAGCTCATTGGTTTTCCTGCAACGTGCGAGTAAGAGAGGCTCGGCCGCTCCCGCTTAAGGCTCCGCGACCAGTCAAGGACTAACCCATGACCCGGCGCGATTCCATGTCAAGTCGATTTTCTCCAAATTTTGTCGGAAAAGGTGGTATGGTTCAAGGCTGCAGACTTTGAGCTTGGACAAGGGTCCGTTGCCGTCGTCGCGGATCGTACTGGCTCGCGAGCTACTCGAGCGCGAGGGGTGATTCTAATCCTGTCCTCGATCGATGGCCGGGAACTAGCATTTTGGGAACCGCGATTGGCAGAGCCGTAATTCGCCGCGGACTGGGAAGCGAAGCAGGAAACACGGCCGGTCTCGGCGGAAACCATCCGGCGGGTGCAATTCAGAATCTGGGCGGGAATCCTGGCAAACCGAGACGCCGGCCGCGAATACGTCAAGCCTTCGGATTTCACCGCAACAGCACGAAAATTCTTTACCGCGCTTTGGTTGAAGCAAATTTCCGGGCCATTGGGATTGGCGGCAACTCCGAGGCGCCACTGCGCATATTGCTTCAAACACTGTGAATAGTGGCGAGCGCCCAGCCTGCGACGTAATTCCCAATTGAATTCAGGCGCAAAAAAACAATGGGTTGCGACGACAGATAAACCGTCAAACTCAGGAGACGTGCGACTTTTCCCGAGCCCCGCTGGAATCCTGGAATATTTTAGCCATGACCTTCGCAAATTTGCAACGCAAACAAGGGGGCAAAGAACGAGGCTGGGGATCAAATCCGTTGCATGTGGCATCCAACGGAAACAGCCGATCGCCGCGGCACAGCGGCGCCGACGGAGCAACTTCGAACTGTCCGAAAAGTTGAAGCGCTGGATGCTGGGATAGTGGACGGCAACCTTGGCGAGGCTCGAATCGACCAAGGCCTTCTCGATCGATAGAGTGATGCGCGGAGCGTCAGCGCACTTGCATTCGACTCCGAAGATCGGGCCCTTCCGGCTCAGAATCGGATCGATTTCCGCCCTTTGATTCGTCGCCCAGAAAAACGCGTCGTCGTGTGGCTCGATAGCCAGCACCTGTTCGATGACGAAGCCTATTCAGAATGCTCCTAATCGGGGATGGGTCAATAGCGTAATTTCCGTATCAATCCCGAGCAGCCGTTGCAGCAAGCCGGAATCTCGTTTGTAGGTATTCGGCACCTTTACCTGTCGCTTATTCAGATAGACGAAAAACGACTGCAACTGTCGAATCATAAACGCGTCTGTGAGAAAGCCCGAGTACATTCGGACGACCCCGGGGCCTACGCCGAGGGAGCGGGCCGGCTCGGCCGCGTTCCAAAGCTGCCCATGGTAGCGACCGATCATTGCCAAGAAGCGCCCCATGGCCGCCGCAGGCGTTCTCCCGCCCGACTGACGAGAGCCTCGCTTTAGCAGGATTTGGATGTATTCACGCCGCCGGACTACGCCGTATTCTTCGGTGTCCGCAAGTATTGATCGCGGCCGGCCAGGCTCGCAGAAGACTGGCGCAGGAGATTGCCGACGCCGCCGCCGAGGAAGAGATACTTCGCCTGAGCGTCGGGTCGATCTAAAAACATGCGCGGCGCGGGACACAGATCGGGCCTGAGCTGCACTTCATCGATCACGTCAGTACCGCGTAAGGGCACCAGCGCCGCCATGGGCTCGTCAAGCCGAACAAGGCTGGGAGGCGATTCCAGATCGAAGGATTTCACAGAGTCGGAATCTACGACCGGCCGGGCGAGCGTGGTCTTGCCGCATTGACGCGGTCCGGCGACCACTGCAACTGGGGCACGAACAAGGGCCGTCTCTACGGCTCGGAAGGCTTTTCGACGATCCAGCATGAACGGCACGAAAACACGGGTGTTTGACGAATTGCGAAAAACCCCGTCTCTGGACAGGCGGGGGCTTCTTTACTTCTCTTTCTGCCTGCCATCTTCCTAGCCGCCGATAAAGGCGGCTTTGCCGCCACCTCCAGCAGCGCCATGCCCGACGAATTCCTTTCCGTTGTTGGTCATGGTGGAAAGGACCGGCATGCGCGGGTTTTCCGGGCGCAATCGGCTCGCCGTCCGTTTATTGGGACGAATCCCAATCGATTTAATTTATTCACGTGGTTTTACAGGGCATTTGTGCTGCAGCTGCCTACCGAGCGCGAAATGCAAGCGAAACGCATTCGCAACTGGGCGCAGGATGCAAAGTGCCGAATGCGGCATTGTCAAGAACCGGCCGCCTACGCGGCCCGATTGACGGCTGCGAGAAACTGACTTCGAGAATAAACGCGCCGCTCTGGATCAATAAGCTGAATCGGTCATATCTCGCTACCGTTATGCAAGGGTCGAAGTCTCTTTGGCTTCGAAATGGATTCAAGACGATTCCGGCTCGGCCGGGCAAGCCGGGACTGGAAAATTCGCCGCGACGCCTCATTTTCGATACTTGTCTACGCCCTATTCCGAGAACGATGCGGAGCGACGCTCTATGGAGAAGCTGTAGGAAAACGGAAAAACTTTTTTTGATCGCAAAAAGACCGAGACATGCACCTGGTCGAAATAATGGCGATCGAGTCGCGGCTCGCCAGTCCCTAAATTCTCAAGCCGCGGCTCCGCTTCTCCAGAAATCGAGGCAAGCGCAAACTTGGGCGGAAAAAATTAAGTGGAAAATTCCTCGCAACAGGTTGACAGCATACTTTTCATCTTACAATTCGGTAACAGCGACGACCGAATGCGCGGTCGAGCACTTCGATTAATCCGTCGGAGCGGAATAGCGAGTAGCGCAGCATGATTGCTTCGATATAGCAGGGACTTGGAATGAGATACAGCATTAGCGGAAGGCAACTTCATATAGGCGATGCGCTCAAGCAGCATGTCAACGGAAATCTTGAGCACGTTGTTTCGAGATTTGCCGAAAGACCTACGCACGCATCTACCGTCTTCGCAAGAAACGGCCAGGATATTGAGTGCGAGATAATCATTCACCTTTCGACGGGGCTGAGCGTGCAATCGAAAGCCAGCGCGCCGGACATCTACCAGAGTTTCGACAAGAGCTGCGACCGCATTACGAAACAGCTGCGGCGCTATAAGCGTCGTCTAAAGAATCATCACAAGACCCGAAGCGCGCCTGTTGAATCTTCGGTGGCTTCCTCCTATATTCTGGCTGCGGAGGAGGACGACGGCGGCCGCGAGTCGGAGGAGCCGGACACGCTGCAGCCGGTCATAATCGCTGAGACAGAGACTAGGGTTCCGCTGCTTTCCGTCGGGGAAGCCGTAATGCAGATGGAACTTGCCGGCGCGTCGGTGCTTGTTTTTCGAAACGAACGCAACGACGGGCTTAATGTCGTGTATCGACGCGACGACGGCAACATTGGGTGGATCGAACCCGAAGCCGGCCGAGAAATGGCCAGCAGCGGAGGCTAAGAGCGACCGAAACATGAACATTTCAGATGTGCTCAGCCGAAACGCCGTCCGAGTGATTTCAAAGGCCAGCACGAAGGACGATATTTTCCAGGAACTCGGAAATATCGCGAAACGCGCATACGGGTTGAAACCGCGCTACGTCTCCCATACCTTGCTTCAAAGGGAAGGCGAGTATTCATCCGCGGTGGGCCGCGGCGTCGCGGTTCCCCATTGCCGCTTCCCCGAAGTCAAAATGACATCGGGCCTATTTGTAAAGCTCACAAAGCCCGTGGACTTCAAATCTCGCGACAGGCTGGCCGTCGACTTGATTTTCGGGCTTCTCATTCCCGAGAATCTGCCGGAAGTCGAACATCTCAAGAATTTCGCGCTAATAGCGAGGACATTGCGCGATCCGGAAACCCAAGCGAGGATTCGCTGCACCGAGCGGCGCTGGCTCATCCACACGATACTTACCGAAGCATCCAAGCTGGAAGCCGCATAGCATTTTCGGCTCCGTCAGCGAGGCGCAAGCCCGGAAGGCGGGTTGAACGACACCCGAGCGATTTAGCGATTCTGCGACAAATCCCGATCGGTAGATGGTTCTCAAAGAGAAATCGACATCGGACCATCGGACTGGCGGCGCCGACAATCAGTCGGCAGGGCCAAGGATCACGCGCTTGGAGGGAACTTCCTCGGATGGGGCCGACGAATTTGTTGAGCCGAGGCCTTCGCCTCAGGTTTGCTATCCGCAAATCGGAATCCGGCGGCAATGCCGGTCAATTTCAAGCGAACCATGCAATTCGGTCCGAAAGAACAAAATTTGAGGCGATGGTTAGCCGCATATCCGAAATGCTTTCACTATTGCGCGAACTTAAGGATGGACAAAAACGCAACGCGACAACGGGCTCAGCGGTTGGGAACAGTCATCGGCAGGTAGAATTTGCACGATCCGCTTTAGGCAACTTTTCGCGGCCGCCGGGCCGTCGGCGAGCCCGTCGATGGCATGCAAAGCGGCAACATCGCCGGGAAGGCGAATTCGGCGCGCCGAAGCGCGTTCAAGCGCGATCGGATTTTGTTCAAATGCGCCGGAATCCGCGTCCAGCACGCTGAACAATATTGCGAAAGGGACATGCCTTCTCAGACTTCCAGAGAACTCCCGCACGCGCTGCCGACTACCTGTACGGCAACTAGACGAGAGAATATCGGGTTAAAGCTTGCGCCTGGGAGACCGTCGAACGGCGGAACCGCAACTTGGCAGCAAAAAATTTCAATTCGTTGCCGTCCCATTGATACTTCATAGGGGCAACTTTAGCCCGGAACCAAGTCACTTGCGCCCAAGATAGCTGCATGGGACTTGGTAAATTGGACGCCGAATAATTCAGTTGTTCGGTTGCGAGCTTGCGAATCGCCTAGACGATCATTGCGGCAGTATTGCAGATGCGCGGGACCGCCTGCCCGGTTGCGGCTACCGCAATCGCCGGCAAATCTAATCGGAATCGGACCGGCGGTGAAATGCAGTTTCCAGTTCTCTTGCCAGCCTGCGCACGATGCCGTCCCGCGCGGATTCGCTGCCGCTTTCGCCGCTATCTACAAGGCGCGCGACTCTCGCTTCAATCTCTCGAATCGCCGATCCCCCGGGAAATCGCGATGCTAAAACGCTCCTCGCCGATTTGGCGCCGAGAAGTTCGCTTAGCCTCTCGCGAAGGGCGGCATCCTCCGCCGTCGTAGACAGAGCCCAAAGTTCGGACGGGCCAAGAGTCAATCGCAGCCTCTGCCTGCACTCGCCGGTCTTATGCCGGAAAATCGCCCAAAACGGCGCGCCGCTTTCGGACGGACCGCCCAGATCGCCGCGCAGAATGGAGCGATCCAGCTCATCGAGGCCGTATATCTCGTCAAGCTTTCTTACGGCATTTTCCGATGGGGCGTTGAATATGAATACGCCGGACGCAAGCTCGAGCACGGCGTCCGGAAAGTCGTCGATCATTTGGGAAGCCAGTGAAATCCTTATATTGTGCTTCCGTCCCTCTCGAATGTCCTGAACGACCTGTTCGCGGATGCCGGGCACGTCGCCGCACCGATGAAACTCGTCCATGCAAACAAGCTTGGGAATCTGCCTGCAAGACCGGGCTCGGTCCAGGAGGCGCGAAAGATGAACTCCTGGCAAGCGGCCGTCTCTCGCCGCCGCATTCATTTCCGCTTCGTCGAGAAACCAGTCCCTCGTTGTCGCGTGGCGGGCCATCATGAACATCAACGCGGCGCGCCGCCGGGAATAGGCCCGGGCGCCGCCGGGCGTGACTTAGGCAAGATACAGCGCCGTTATACATTCCGAACCGCTGCTGAAGCGGGTCGCCGACCAAAATGAT
>JAPPFL010000040.1:6398-25881 GCA_028823855.1 Albidovulum sp. | reverse complement strand
CCCCAATAATTTCCCCGTGCGCCAAAAACCCCGCCCGGGTTGGGGGGGGGGCGCCAAACCAAAAAACCCCCCCCCGCCCCCGGCGCGGCCGCCCCGGCCCCCCCCCCGGACGTGACTTCGGCAAGATCCAGCGCGGTAATCCTTGCCGAACCGATGCTGAAGCGGGTCGCCGACGAAAGTATCGGATAGTCCCGTATGGCTTCCGAAACAACTCGGTGGAAAGCGGCAAGAACCGGCTGACCCGTCGCCGGATCGACCGCGTCTCCGTACTGCGACACGATTTGATCGGCGTGGCTGGCGCGAATGAGGTCGGGAAGAATCGGAACGGCGCGGCGCTGAGCTATTTCGGCTTCATGAAATTTTCTTCGTTTCGCGAGTTCGTCGGCGGCATTCCACCAGCTCGCGAAATCGCGTTTGCGCAGCCTGGAGTTCCGCAGCGCGGCATCGACTTCCGGCTCGTCGCCTTCGAGGTAGCGCTTGGGACTGCGGCGGTCCGAAAGGTCTTCGTAGCATTTGTCTATCGTCGCCCCGACAAGCCCCGCCAGTGGACCGGTAAGAGCCTTTTCGCCGTCGCCGCATAGCAGCGACAGAAAATTCGCGAGGAACATTCGCTCCGAAGCCAATGGCTGGCGCATGCCCAGCTGCGTATCGAATACGTTGATCGCGCATTCCGGCGCCATGCGCAGTTTTTTGTGAAGGGCTGCGAAGCGGTTCGCCGGCGGAAGGGCCTCCTGAACCAGCGAAATCAGCCCCTGCGACGAGCTTCCGATATCGATTACGGATATGCGCGGCAGTTCCGAAGACCGGGTCGTGTCCGAATGCGCGGCCAGAGCCGTCGCAAAATTCAGCGCGTTCATGGCGACGGACTTTCCCGAGCCCGGTGAACCGGCGAAAATGTCCACCCAGTTCACCTGCATTCGGGATCCGGGCTGATACGGCCAAATTCTCCCATCTTCCGTCCGGAATGTAATCGCTCCCGTCTCCCAAGGTCCGGATTGCCGCGCGAACGGCCCCATGCACAGCGCGGCCGAAAGCGGCGCGGCGGCCGCCGGCGCCGTCGAAGCAAGCGACAATCCTGCCGCCGAGGAAAGCACCGTGGCGAGATGATCGCACGACACGGCGTCCGTAGTGGCGTTGCCCCATTGCTCTACCGACCGCCTCAGAATCGCCGCGTTTCGGCGGAGTTCGCCGCGACGGCGCTCCGACACCCATGTCGCAAAGGACATGCGCATTCGTACCACGGTGTCGTCTACGCCGTCCGACGCGCGAAGCATGTCTATGGCGTCTCGAATCCGGGCGTTGCGCGTCGGCGAGGAAAACGTGAACAGTCTTGCGTACTGCTCCTTGAGCCTGACTCCCTGCAGGCCTCCGCATTCGATGAGCATTGCGCATCGCCAGGATATTCTTTCGGGCGACCGCGTTACTGCATCGACCAAGCTGTTGAAGGGAGTCAGAATTTCGGGAGCGACGGTTACGTCGAATCCTGCGAACAGCGCGTCTCCTATGCGGGAAATGCCCGATTCCAGGGTTTCGGCTTCTTCGGTGGCAAGCTGGATGTCGAGGCAAGGAGCAAGCAGATTCGAGAAATCGGCGCTCGACAATTCCGCTCGAAATTCCGGCATCATTCGCATATTCGTTCGCCGGTCATCGGTCCAAGCCTTTTCCCGGCATTCGGGAAAGGGCAGCGCGGGCTGCCAGTCGTCTTTCCATGGCGCGGTCAGGGGATAGAGAAACGCCCGTATCTCCCGGAGCGCTTCGATCGCGTCAAGAACTCTAGCAAAGCGCCGTTTTCCGACCAAAATCGCCGCCAGCGAGTCAACCAGGGCGGCATGGCGCGCGAACATTCCGTCGAGCGCCAATCCGGGAAGCTGCGCGGTTGCCGCCGGAGGGACTTGCTGCAGCCGATCGCTCTCGCGCTTTGCGACCGATGCCATTTCGTTTTTCGAAAGGATCGACGGCCTCGTGTGAACGAGAATCAACGTAGTTTCTTCGACAAGGTACCGGGCGAGATGCCGCTGCCTTTCCGAAAGCACATCTACGAGGTCCAAGCCGAGGCGCAGGGCCTGCTCTCGCGTGCCACCGATAATTTTTTCGATTTTTCTTGCCGCCGCCGAGGGGTCGCGGACGAATGCGAACACGAACGCATGGCCGGGAGTTGAAAGAAAAGGCGAAAGCCCTACCCTTAGCTCTTCCGCGAAACTCTCCAAGCCCCTCGCGCCGACGGCGCGCATGGCGCCGTCCATGCGAATAACCGAAACGAGCGTACCGTCCTTCATGGCAAGCGTTGATCTGTCTTCGGCCGCCTCCAGCCGAATTCGATCGGCCAAAGTATTTCCCATTGAGCCGCCGAACCAGTCGGCGAACATGTCGCCGATGCCGATCAATTGCCTAGCAGGCGCATCGCCACCGGCTTCGCCTTCTCGAACATTTCGCGGCGAACATCGGGAGGAGAATCCATGACGCTGTCCAATAGCCACGCAGCCTTCCTCGACGAGCCAAGCATGCAGCGCGCGTACATTTCGCCTTCCGAGCTTCCACCGAAATGCCCGTCTACGTATTCTTGCTGGACGCCAGGTACAACCGCCCCGGCTCGCCAGAGCGAACCTGCAATTTCCCTGAACGCTGCGGAGTCATCCGGCACGCGCAGCTTCAGGCGCCCGGCGCGCGCTGAAACCAGCTCTGCACCCGCATTTTCCGCCGCTTCGATAGCAGGAATCATCGCAATTCTGTCGGCAAGCGAAATCCATAAGGTCTCGAGGGAAGGACACTCCAACGAATTCGGCGACAAACTCATCGCCGCGCAAAGGATGAGCTCGGCTGCAGCCCCCGCCGACCAGAAAGCCCCGGCGGCGCCGCCGCAGCCGCAGGCCTTGACCAGGGAAGCCAGTGCATCGCCGATCACCGAATCGCCCTCGGGACGCCACCCTGGTCCCGCATAGGCGGCATGGAGAAGGCATTCGCCGTGCAGCGACATGCAGTCGATCTCCTCAAGAGAAAAATGCCTTCGACCGAACACCGGATCGCTCCCCGAAACCCATGCTTCAAGCCAGGAAGGGACCGTATTTCCGCCCGGTCGGAAAACGGTTTCGAAAATGATAGGCCGGCCAAGCCCGCGAAGTTCAGCAAGGATATTTTCGTCCGCTATCGGATTTTGTCCGGGCAGCGAGCAAGATGACCAAGTTCCCGGAGCTGGTACAAGCCGCGATGCCAATTTGCGAAGATGCGCCAGCGGCGGAATTTTCGCAATTACTGTGCCAAGCTCTGGATTTCGTCTTCGGGCCGGGGAGCGCACCCCGACTTGATGCATATCCTTAGTGGGAGCGCATAGCTGGATTTCGCGCGGAAAGGATTCGGATAGTCGCGCCTCTAGCTCCCGGCGAAAGCCTTGCGCGAGACTGGGATTCTCAAGAATGCGGTTCAAGCCTGTCAAGCCCTTCTTGCCGGGATGGCCCATGTTTTCCGATGTCTTCAGCACGAGTTTCGCTACGCGGGCTACGACTCGGGCGAGCCGATTCGCCATGAGCTCTTGCTTGCCTGGCTTGATGCTCCATTCGGAAAGCAGATCGTTCCAAGCGATTTGCAGCCAGTCTCCGGGCTGCAGCAATACCCTCGGTTCGCGCTTAAACGATCGGGTCTCGTGCCAAGCCAAATTCGTCATCCACACGCCTCGGGGAAGGTCTTTGATCGACGAGATTTCCTGGATGCGGCCTCCCGCAAGGCGGCCGCCCGCGACGGCGCCGCCCGCGAATACAGCCAATCCCGCCCATGCAATCTCGGGAATCGGGCGTAGCCGGACCGAGCCCGCTATTTCGTGCTTCTGAATGCCCTTCTTCATCAGAGATTATCCGGGTGAGCGGATCGAAATAAGTCGTCCGCGGACTCGCTTGTGACCTCGGCGGTCCAAAAGCGAGTCAGCAGTTCTTCGGAAACATCCGCAAAGCCGCCTTCTCTCCAGCAGCTAACCGAAGCTGAAGGTCTCGAACCGTCGCGCGTTACTCGGTCCGCGGCGACAGGCCAAAAGCGCAAATGCGCATCGAGCGTCCGGGCAAGCCTAGCGAAGCGATCGTCGTCGAGCATCGACTTCGCTGCAAACAGAGCCTCGAAAAATGCTTCGACGTGAGAACCGCCAAGCACCTGAACCGCAGCGGATTCCCGCCTGTCGATGCAGCCGGCAATGCGAAGCGAGGCTTGCTCAGCCATGGCGCAGGCATGCTCGTCGCCATTGAATCCCGATGCCATAAAGACCAGCCAGGCAAGGCGGTGAATTTTCGCTTGCTCCAGTCCAGGTGCCCAAATCAGTCTCAGTCGCCCGCGCAGGGCGGACCAAACCGGGTGGCGCAAGTTGTGGCAGAATTGGCAAATCGTTCTTAGGTTTTCCAAATTTGATGCATCGTGGCCGTTCACATGGTCGACTTCCATAAATTCGGGAAGCCGTACGCCGCAAATGTGGCAAGTCCAATCGTCGCGAGCCAGGCAGCGGCATACGCTTTCCGATGCCGCCGTCGCGAGCATCGCATGCTTTCTCGCTCCAAGCGCCAGCAAGCATGGCGATTCAGCGGCAATCTCCGAAAACAAGGCTCAGGTCCTAGATTCAGTTGATGGTGCGAAGCGACCCGTCCACGGAGACGTTCGTGGCGCCGCCGCCGAAGAGCGATCCAATTCCGACGCCGAGAGTGGTTGGAATTGCGACGAGAGCGGCGCCGACGAATACGAGAGTGAATGCGGTGGACAATCTGGCCGATGGATCGTTCGGATTCTGGGCGTGCTGGCGAAACTTGAGAAGGCCGGCGATTCCCAGGAAAATACCGAGAATGAAGGCAGTCGCGCCAACGAGGTCGGCAATGCTGCCGGCTTGGCTCTGCAGGCCCGCCGCCACGTCTCCTATGTTGCCGACTTGCGCCATCGCTGGCCGAACGAGCAGAAAAATCAGTAAAAGCGGCAGATTGTGCCGAAATTGTTTCATGGCGATCCGTTTCCCTGTTGAGCGGGTTCGAGCCGATAACGGAATCGGCGTCCGCAGTTCGAAAAATCGGATTGAAACGCGAAACCGGCAATACGCATTCTCGAGCGCGCAGCGGAAGTCGGCGGATAACTTTTCGAAAAACCGAGTAGTTCGCCGGTGGAGACCGATCGCAGGCGATCCAGGCAATTGCCGAAGGCCGTCGCCGATACGCGGCTATGTATCCTGTCCGATCAAGCCGGCCGGCAATCAAGCTCCCGTCGTTGCGATTGAACCAAAGATCTTCCCCGCGGTTTTCTTTTTGCTGGCGTCCGGCGCAGGTCCCGCCCGCCATTCTCGCGGCAAGCGCATGTTCTCGCGTTGCCGTTGCCGAATCGGCGATTACGGAAATTCGAACTGATCGGGTTTCCGAGCCGGCTTTGCCGTCCCGCGAAGCTCGCAACAGCTTCCTGGCTGCGGATAACTTTCCCGCTTTCTTTATTTCGGGCGGCGAACTCTCTTTCCTAGCGGCTTCGGGATCATCGCCAAAATTGCATCGCGGGCCTGCATGGGCTGGCTTTCCGACAATTCGGAGCGCGGCCTAGTGCGCCCACGCGCCGGCATGTCTCGCCGAAAAGACGAAATTGTTAATACTCTATGACGTTTCGCGCGACCGCCGTAATCCTTGTCACTTCCAGAGAAGCCCTCCGTGCCATCGATCGCGGAGCAACCAAAAGGAGAATCAGATGAAGTGCCAAGTCGAAGAAAGGCCGCAAAGTGCATCGATTCCGAACGGCATCGCATGGACCAATGAAGAAATTCGGATTCTTGTCGAAGAATGGAAGCGGGGAATCGGATTCAAGAAAATCGGCAAATTGATCGGGCGTTCGCGCAAATCCGTTGCGGTCAAGGCATCGCGAATAGGATTAACGACGGGTCTCGATTCAGACGAAGTCCGAAACGGCAATGCCAGAAAGAACGGAAAACTTCGCAATTGCCTGTCCTGCTCCGCGTTGTTTTATTCGACTGGCTTCGGCAACCGCCTGTGCAACAAGTGCAAAAACAGCAGCGCATGGGATAGCGGCGGCGATTGCACGGAAATCGACTAGTTCGAAAAGGAAAGCTTCCGATGCCCGGGCCCGCATCCGACCCGGATGCGGCTTCATGGGCGAGATTTAAATCTCGAGTAAAGACGGCTTTGCCGCTGCAGGAAACAATACAGCGCGTATCGGGTGCAAAATTCGAACCAACCGGCCAGAGCTTCAAGGCATGCTGCCCGTTCCACTCGGAAAAAACGCCTTCATTTATAGTCAATGCAGAATTCAACACCTATCGTTGCTTCGGAGCCGGTTGCGGCGCAAAAGGCGATGTGTTTCGTTTCCTTGGCGATTGGTACGGAATAAGCATTGGGCAAGCCGTCAAGCGCGCCAGCGAACTCGCCGGAATCGAACCGCCTTCGCCCGGCGATACCGACCATTCGGAAGGAACGCGGAGCCCGCCGCAAGATGCATGGCGGATTTGCCGCCAGTCGCCGCCATCCCCTTTCGTGCCGAATCCGAATCCGGAACGAGAATTTTCCGCCGATCTTTATCTTCGCCCGATCCCCGCCCAAGTTGAAGCGCCGAAGCCCGGCGGATCGCTGCAAATCGTCGATCCGGAAAAAAGGCGAAAATATTTCGTGTCTCCAAGCATGGTGCACGCCTACCGGCAGCCGGGAGGCGAAACGCGTCTTTTCGTTCTAAGGGTAGAAAAGGCGGCCGGCGGCAAATTCTTTCTGCAAGTCTGCGATCCGGCGACTAGTTCAAAGGGAGGAACTGCCTGGAAGCTTATCCGGTTCCCGGCCAAATCTCTTAGACCGCTCTACGGGCTCGAAGACCTGCCGGCATGGGAAAAACTCGGAAGCGGCAAAATCCTCCTCGTCGAAGGCGAAAAGACACGCGATGCCGCATCCAGATTGCTGCCGCTTCAAGATACGGGAATTCTTGCGCTTTCCAATTTCGGAGGCGGATCCTGCGGTGCGTACGTGGAGTGGAAGCCGGCCGTCGAGGCCGCAAGGCGGCTGTCAGAATCGGGCACGCCAATCGACATCAAAATTTGGCCGGACGCCGATCCGCCGATTCTCCGCGCCGACGGATCAACGTACGACCGGCAGGATCGGTTCGCGCGAAGTCTCGCTTTGTCATTTCTCGATTCCGTCCGAAAATCGGGAGATTTTCCGGGGGAAGTCCGAATTTCGAGAGTAGCTCCAGCCGATCAATCGTCGCCCGGATGGGACCTCGCCGACGCGGAAGTCCAGGAATGGACGACAGGCCGGGTCATCGACGCGCTTGAGAAATGCGAATTCGTCGCCGTGCCGGGCGCCAGTACCGCATTGCGCGGAGCAGGCGGGGCGCCGCTAAATCGAACGGAACAAGCAATTCGATCCGGCGATTCCGCTCCAATTGCGGCGAACGGATATTTCGAATTGGAAATCTGATGGTTCGACTCTGCCATCCGAAATGAAAATCATGTCCCCGAAACCAAATTTAACGTTTTGTTTTCAACCTGATCCCTTAAATGTCGACACCGAAGCCATTACTTTGGCGTCGGGAACCGTCCAAACCAGAATCGCCCCCGACCAATGAATCGCAGCGATTTCCGCAGGATTTCGCAGCAACCAAACCAGGGATACTTGCCGATGCCGAGCCGACCAGCATTTACTTTGGGAATTGAAGAGGAATACCTGATTGTCGACCGCGCGACCAGAGATCTGGTGAGGAAGCCGGATCCGGGATTCATGGAATCCTGCCGCAAGAGAGTCGGCGACCGAGTATCGAACGAGTATATGCAATGCCAAGCCGAAATCGGCACGAGGCCTCACGCGAGAATGTCCGACAACAAGGATGAATTGCTGGAATTGCGGACCGCCGTCTCCGAAGCCGCGGCCGAATTCGGGTATGCACCGATTGCATCCTCGACCCATCCTTTCGCCAAGTGGAGGGCGCAGACGCACACGCGCAAGGAGCGCTACGACATGCTTCGCTCGGACATGGGGCAAACCGCCAGGCGGCTTCTCATTTGCGGCATGCACAACCACGTCGGAATCGAGCAGCCGGATCTTCGAATCGATTTAATGAATCAAGTGGTCTACTTCCTGCCTCACTTGCTTGCTTTTTCCTGTTCGTCGCCGTTCTGGGAAGGTGAAGACACGTCGCTGACATCCTACCGCTTGACCGTATTCGACGCGCTTCCGAGGACGGGCATGCCCGATCGGCTTTCTTCGCACGGCGAATATCGCCGTCTCGTGGATCAGCTAACCAAATCGGGCTGCATCGAAGACGCCACGAAAATCTGGTGGGATATTCGCCCGTCCGCAAAGTTTCCGACCATCGAGCAGCGCATCACGGATGTGTGCAGCACGCTGGACGACGCCATTTCAATTGCCTCCACGTTTCAGTCCCTGGTCGCTTTCTTGTTCCGTCTTCGCTCGAATAACCAAAGCTGGCGAATTTATCCGCCGACTCTAGTCAGCGAAAACCGCTGGCGGGCGCAGAGATACGGCAGCAAGGGCAAGCTGGTCGATTTCGGAAAGGGCGAGTTGGTCGAAACAAGCGCGCTGACCGAGGAACTGATCGAAATCGTCGGGGACGATGCCGAAGAACTCGGATGCTTGGAATTTGTGGAGGGATTGAGAAGAATTATAGGAAGGGGAAATTCCGCCGAGCGGCAGCGAGATCTTTACAAGCGCGAACTGCAATCGGGCGCGAATGAATCGGAGGCTCTGGCGAAGGTGGTAGACCACCTGGTAGCCGAATTCCTTCCGGATTAGCGCCGGCATTCATCCAGCCGCCGCCGGCAAATTGCGGACCCGCAAAAAAACGGCCAACTCGGAGCAGGCATAAATGCTTATGTGCTTCGACCCTGCATTGGCACCAAACAACAATTTGACTTCTTGATTGGAATTCGAGGTCATCAAATGTCGATCGCATGCGGGGTCGCCGGGACTCGATAGCCAAAAGAAGTCATTTAAACGCCCTCGCGGAATCCTTGCTTTCGGCAAGGAGCCCGATTGGCCGTTCCGCTTCGGTCGAGGTTTCGGAAATTTGTCATTTGGGCATCGAATGCACATTGACGACGCGCCCTTCCCCGAGCCTTGGCATTGGAAGATATCAGGGCAATCTAACAACGCGGTTCGCAAACCGATTTCGGACGGATTCAAGCGCATGCTGTTTCAGAACAGCCTCAAATTTCGCAGGCGCCTGAACGCGCCATTCTACTATCCGGCCGGCGCCAGCCAGACGCCTCTCCATTCCGCGGCTTAAAGCAAGCCGCGCCGGGCGAAGCGGCTGAAGCCAGGATCTCGGCGCTTGTTCATTGTAGCGTCCCGGAGCGGCCTCTCGAGGGGAGTCGCGAGCCGAACCCCAGCCTCGTTGAACGCTTATCCCCGCCGCTGGCTCGTGAATGACGCAGCCAAATGCCTTCATAGGCGCGTGGCTGACTGAAAGTCCCGAGATAGCCAGCGAAAGGTGCGCGCAACGAGGCCATTTTTGATTTCCAATGGAATTCAACTTGAATTCCGTATTGGGAAATTCCCGCCTTCGGGGCCGGGCCGCCCTATTCAAGCTGGCCCTCTCGAATTCGCCGCTGCAGGACACCGTTGGCTGGATGCCCGGGAAGCTGCGGCGAAATTTACGGCGGCTGCAAGGCTTACGTACCCGCGAACGGTACTTGCGCGGCCTCGGGCCTATGTCGACAATCTTTTTTGACTGTCAATTTCATTTTTTTGCCATCGTTGGCAATATTAATTGAACTCTTGGAGACATTTCGCTGAGTCTCGGATTGGCGAAGCCGATTTGCGGGGGCGGGAATCGCAAACGGGTCCCGGCTTTGAAATCCCTTCCGCCAAAATATCAGGCCAAGTTCAACATGACGGCGAACACCCGCATGAAGGGCGGCAAGGTCCGCCGAGTCGCCCTGCGCGATCTCTGCGCGAAATTCGGCGCGCCAAGGGAGATCCGGCGCGAGCTCCGCCTTCCGGCGTTGATGAAGGCGGGCGGCCAGCAGAGCCTGCCAGAAACGGATCCATTGCTCGACGCGACGGCTGTCGGCGGTCTTTATAAGTACGAAATTCTGGCAATTCGCCGCGCTTTCATTCGAGGCAGGCTGGCTCTCCGATCGCGTCCGGATCGCCCCTTTCGTCAGCCTGAGGCGCGCGGCCGCCTATCTTCGGGCGCCAGATTGCCGCGGGGCCGATTGCATCGCGCATCGGAGCGCCAAGTGATACCGCCTCGTTGCGACAGGCGGCCATCGGGCCGTGCTCCCTAGCCCATGGGCTGCGACAAAATGTGGCGACGGCGGATCCTGAGTGGCCGCGGCAACCGAAGCTGAGTCCGATTGCGCCGGCTTCGCTCGCTGCGTCCGATACCGTTGCCGGCGCACCCGGTTCTGTTCCTCGCCTCGCTCACTCATCGCTCTTCGGCGATTCGCGTCGCGACGAGGTTTACATCGCCCAGCCTAGCTGCAGGATTTCGAACAATACGGGTGGCCGCGGCCGCAGGCTCGGCACAGTAGCAACTGACGGCCGCAATGCCCGCAGTAGACAAGCCGACCCGCAAGTCAATTCCACCGTCCCTGCGGGAAAGAATTCCTCCCGGTCAAGCCTCGGACGCAGTCAACCGGATCGCGGCGCTCGCGTTCGCAACGATAATTTTCAACGCGATCCAGACATCCGGCTTTCGCAATGCTCTCGTAACGGGAAATTAATCCCCGGACGTTGCGCTCGTTGTTTCTTACGCATCGCAGTCCTTCAATTCGTCAGGTATCGAATTGGCCTATCCGATGTCTTGCCAAGCCCATTCGCCGAAATCCCGGTTAGCGGCATCTGCGCCGGGCCGTCCGCAGGGCCCGAGCCGGTCAAATGCAAGGCTACCTATTGTTCTTCGCTTCGGATATCATCGGAATCAATCTCGAGTGCAGAATTTCACTGCTGGGATCAATCCCGAGAGCGAAATCGAGAACTTGCTCGGCCGCTTCGATGTCGCCTTGAGCCAAATGCGCAATACCGAGATTGTTCAAGAGTCCAATCTGGGTCGGGTATACCTCCAGCGATTTGCGGAAGTGCTTGACCGCCTCCTCGTATTTGCGAGACTCAAGCAACGCGATTCCGAGATTGTTCATCGCGTCGGAGCTGGCCGGATTCAGCTCCAATGTCCGATAATACCATCCAATGGCCTCGTCGTAGCGCTCAGCCCTAACCAGCGCATTCGCATAGTTGAAGTTCATCGCTTCAAGATTCGGGTTCTTTACCAAAATGGATCCGTAAAAGGCGATGTCGTCGCGGTATATGCCGGTTCGTTGCCAAGTAAGCGCTCCCAAGGCAGCGCAAATAGCCAGAGCCGCCGCAATATTGCCAAGTTTCGGATGAAGCGGCAGCTTCGATATCCAGGCGGCGGCCGCTCCTACGGACGCGGCGATGATTCCGATACCGGCCAAATACTGGAATCTGTCGGCGACAAAGGAATATTTCATGTAGCCGTAGTCGACGAAGCCAAGCGTCGGCGACAATGTAATTACGAAAAAAAGATATCCGGCGAATGCGCCGCGGCCGATTCTGCTTCGAAAGGCCCAAGCTGCGGCTAGCATGGCCAGCCCTCCCAAAAGTGCCAGCCAAGCTAAAGGATTGGCCAACCCGAAATCCATTTTCGGATAGATGACCGCCAGGTCCGCGGGAAACGCGATTTTGCCCAGATAGAACCAAACCGACTGGGACGCGATCAGCAATCTTTCAATTATCGAATAGTCGAATTCCGCGTTCGCACGGGAATGATAGAGCACCTGGTCCGCGCCAACGAGAACAAGCGCCAGAACGAAGTACGGAACCACGCCCTGAATGTCTGAAGGCTCAATGCGTCCCTTGCGCCACCACTGCATTATCATGAGCGACGCCGGGAGAGTCACGACCACGGATTTGGAAAGCAGTCCCAGTCCGTAATACGCCACCGACAGCCGATGCCGAGCCACGCGCCCGGAATCCGTGAAATCTATCCATGCGGACGCGGAAAGCAGAAAAAACAGGCCGGAGAGCACGTCCTTGCGCTGAATAACCCACGCGACGGATTCGACATGAAGCGGATGAACGGCGAAAATCGCCGCGATAAACCATGAACCGGGAATGCTCAGCCTCAGCATGATGCGGAATAGAATCAGAGTATTCGCTGCGTGGAGCAGCAAGTTGACGATGTGAAACCCTACCGGATCCAGCCCCCAAATTTTGTGCTCCAGCCAAAATGTCGAGTACGTAAGAGGCCAGTAGTGCTTTTCTCTGAGCGTGGAGGGATTGAACCAGATATCCCAGAGTCCGCGCCATTCCTTCACCGGTCCCGCAATGAAAAGATTGTCGTCCCAAACCAATCCGGCGTTGACGACCGGATAGAAACTGGCGAACACCATCGCGAACAGCGCCAGCGCGGACGACGGGCTCCACTTGGAAAATTGGCTGAGCACCCGGTCTACGGAATCGGTCGCCGCAGGCGATTCCTCGTTATAGCCCTTCGGAGCCGATTTGGTTCGCTTGCCGCGCCTCGGCATCAGTCGGCAAATCGAATGCCGTAGAGCGGGACGGGCGGCGGCGTTCTTTCCCCGAGGATTTGCTTCATCGTGTCCTGCCTGCCTTCGTTGTCGGGAAAGATCTTGTATTCCTTCCACCGGCGTACCGGCGACTCTCGATCATCCGATGACCATAGGGTCACTTCGCCCCAGTCCGCAGTCAATTCCCAGCCTTCAAGGACTTCCGAACCGCCCTCTCTGCCGACGTAAACGAGCCTGCCGGTTTCGCCGCGGTGAACAATAGCAGGAAGAATCCTGAATTTGCCGTCAATCTCTAGAACCGCAGTGCTCTCGTCGTCGCGCAGCCTGCCTATCCGCCCAATCTCGCTCGCACTGGTGGCAACGATGTGGGAGACGTAGTTCCTCAAGTTTTCCGCCGAGATTCCTTCAATCTGCCGAAGCGCGGTGGATTGGTAAAATGGAACATGGCGGTGCAGGTAATAGTAGCCGCCAGTGTTGAAGTAGCCTCGGGTGATATCGAGCAAGCCGCGAAAATTCGGGTCGCCGCTCAACATCCTGTAGGCTTCAAAAATGGGATCCTGTTCGCGTAGGTAGTTTATCTTGCCGATTTCATTTGAATACGCCACCGACAGGTGCCGCTGAAAGGGAATTGCGTTCAGAAGGCCCAGGATCGAAACCGCGGCAGCCCAGCCCAGCCCCGTTTTGGACCAATAATTTTTCGAGATGCCGGTGACGGTGTCTTTTGCCCTTCCGCTCAGGCCGGTTGCAAGAATGTCAGCGAATAGAATAAGCCAAATCGGAATTGCGGCAAAGATGAAACGGTATTCCTTGTGCGGCTGCAGCATGTGAGGAAGCACGATCAGAATTGCCATTGCCAGTAGCAGCCATCGGCGTTGCAGGTTCCAGGCGGATGCCGCCGCCGCGACAAGAATAGCGCCCCCGCTGGCGAGAGACAGCCATGCCAAATACTGGTACCATGAAGACTCATCCTCGCGAAATTCATTCCAGATGAGATTCAAGTTGAAGTTCAGCCAGTAGGAATGAAACCATTCGCCCCACGTCAGTAGTTCGAATAGCCCGACTGCCGCAATAGTGGCCAGGCCGACGACAATTACGAGCAAGCGCTCTCTCGCCGTACCGCGAAGCAATGCCATGACTCCCAGCACGGCGGCTGGAACGGCGTATTGGAATCTAACAGCTACAACCAGAGCGGCGACTGCGCCTAGAAGGGCGGCGCGTTTTGGAGACATTGAGCCAATTGTCAATACTATCAGGAAAAGAAGAAGCGGAGTCGCCAAAAACTCCGTCATCGGCTTATGCGCATAGCCTACAAGTTCAAACCAGAACGTGCCAAGAACAAGCGATAGCCTTCCCGAAAGCTCCCCGAACAATCGACGGCCGATCGAGTACATCGAAAAAGGTATCGCCAGAGAGATCAGGCAGAAAAACAGTTTTACGGCGGCGATATAGTAGGCCGGCTCGTCAAGGCCGAATGCGCCGCAGATCCAGAGAACTGACGCGACAATCCCGGGAACCAGCCAGGACCGGCCGCCGTAGTAGAACTCCCAGTATTCGACAGAGTTTCCGAACACCAAGCCGTGCGCCGGCTCCAAATACTGGAAAACCTCGTCCGGATGAATCGTAAAGTCGCCCCAAAGAGAGATCGCGGCTCGCAAGCACAGTCCAGCGGCCAGAGCCCACCAAAGTCCCCGCCACAGGGGTTTTGCGTCCAAAGACTCGTCCGGCAGAAGCCGGCCGACGAATTCCGCGGGCCTTGACCAGAACGGCGTCGCCGATTTGCGCGGGACCGGCGAACTCGCCGACGACCTCGAGCGATTGACGGTTTTTCTACGTTTTTTTGCCAGAGACCGTTTCCTCTTCGAATCGGGTTCGCTGAAATCGGCCCGCGCAATTCCTGCGCGGCACCGAAAGAGTCAAATTCCTGCCGTCCATTCGGATTTGGAGTTCGAGCCGCCTTTTATTCCACTTCTCCTAAAAGACAAATGCCTTACCGAACATGGACATCGAAACTTAAGCATGACTTGCGAGCGGTCGTACGGGGTTGGATCAGAGGCCGATTTCCGGTTAACCCCGCCCATTGCGGAAACTCCCGCGTTCTAAACATGCCATCGGCTGCATTGCGCCCGATTTCAAACCGATAATGATAGCCACTTGGCTGGCCGTGCTGCATGACGGCGTATCAAAACTCCGGGATCGATGCAGCGTTCGAGTTGCGGGCCAAGCGAAGGGCCGCCGAGAATTCTATCGCGGAACGAGAGTTGTCGGAGACGCGCGCCAGCTTGCTTGGCGACGGAATTCCGCTGCCGGTACAACTGCATCTTTGAGCCTTTCCCGACCCGCGAGCGGCTGAGCTGCCCGGATACACTTGGACCAACTTCCTCAAGCCATGGACAAAAAAGCGCTCGCGCTACGGCCGATGCGAAATACCGGATCGAAGCTGCCATTTCGGCCTCGTCGAGTGCAAGGAAATCGAATGCATGAGTTTTATCTTGATTTCCGCTATCAGCGCGACATGCGAATTATTGAAACTGCGGCAACCCGAAAGCGCAAATGGCGGATCGCTATGCGAATTCCTTGATATCCCTTCCGAAATGCAAAGGCGCGAAACCGCTTTCACTAGCATTCGCCGTGCGACGCTCGCTCGATGGTTCCGATTTAATGGCGAACGTCCTCGTCCGGCCAATTCAAAGCGCAGATGTCGATTTTTGTTTCCAGGCAACGGCCGACACAAGATTTTGCGGGTCAATTGGCGCCCGAGAGTACTTAAACTCCAGCAGATATCTGTTAAAGGGCGTCAGCCTCCGATGGATTGAATTCTGCAGCTTCCAGACCCGCCATGAGTTTATTCGAAAGCTTAATAACCGATAAAGCGATAGGTTCGCGACGGTTCAAGATTCGCGTTTCAGATGCCGCGGCCTGCATTGTCGCTGTTGGGGCGCCGCTGCTGCTCTATGCGCTGTCGATGCCAACAAACGTATTTTTGGAGGACGACGGCCTGTTTCTAGCGGCTGCAAAGCACCTCGGAGTCGCGCACCCTCCGGGCTATCCGCTCTACACGCTTGTCGGCTTCCTGTTCATGCAGCTGCCCTTCTCGACTCCGGCCGCGGCAGGCCACTTCTATAGCGCGTTTTTCGGCGCCTTGGCATGCGGAATGGTGTACGCCTGCTGCCGACACTTCGGCGCTTCGGTCGTCGCGTCGCTCGTCGGCGCATTGCTGTTCGCCGCTTCGGAGCATTTTTGGTCTCAAGTCATCATCGCCGAAGTCTATGCGATGAACACATTTCTGATTTTCGCCTGCTACGCCCTTGTCCTAGGTTCAGGTCGCAGCGAACGCCCCTGGATACCGTTGATGCTTGCGGCCGCGGCGTACGGTTTCGGCCTGGCCAACCACTGGCCGCTCGTCGGACTGGCGACTCCCGGCCTTTTGCTCGCAGCGGTCCCGGCATGGCGAGCCGTCGCAAGGAACTTTCCCGCTCTGGCCGGAACTTCCGTACTTTGCGCCGGATTGCCCTATGCGTGGATGGTCTGGAGGTCGCAGCAAGGTCCCCTTTTAACCTTTTACGGCAAGATCGACAGCTTCCGCGAGTTCTGGTACTACGTCAGCCGCCAGGGCTATGCGGGAGTCGACCAGAGCCCGTCCGCGGACTGGACGGACAAGGTAAGTTTTATGCTTTGGCTCGGCGGCGAAATCGCTCGCCAAACGACTTATCTCGGATTCGTCTTCGCCGTTTTTGGGATCTCGATAATATTTCTGCGCCAGCCCCGGGTTACCGCCCTGTCGAGCCCGGTCATGCTGCTGGGGCTCAGCGTGTTCCTCATACTGCTTCTCGGATTCGACTACGAGCCTTTTCGGGTCGGGCTTTTTCGCCCCTATTCTCTCGTAGTCTACGGCCTGGTGGCCATCTGGCTGGCTGTCGGTCTTCATGGGGCCGTCGAACTCGCTCAGGAAAAGTTGTCGTCGAATACTTCCGGCGCAACGCCGTACGCCATTACGGCGGCTACGGCGCTTGCCGGAACTTGCATGCTAGCGGTATCGCTGAATTCAGGCTGGAAGATCAACAATCTTTCCGATCACGACTTTACTAAGCGTCATGCGGATGCGGTTTACGACAAGCTGCCGCCAAACGCTGTTTTTTTCGTTTACGGAGACGCGACGGGGCCGTTCGCCTATTATAGCCTAGTCGAGAACCGAAGGCCGGACGTCAAGCTATACAACGATCAGGCGCTCGTGCTGAACGACAGGCTGTACAGCCCGTTTACAGTAGACGTAAAGATTCGGAATATTTTGGAGGATTTCGTCGATAGTTCGGACTCACCCGTGTTTTTCATGCCGGAGGGAACTCTTCCCGAAAGAGGCGTCAATACGACCGGATTTCTGCTGGAATCCGTGCCCAATTCCGAGAGTTCAAGAACGGGAATACAGGTGCACGAAGCGAGCCAGGAATTTTTCCTCTACCTTGTTGACCTTGAAACGGACAATCGCTGGGAGCTGACGCGCCGCGGCGAACTCCTGCTGCAATACGGAAGATACCTGGGGATCGCCTACCATAACAGAAATCCGGCACTGCTAGCGGCGCTGCAGCATCTTTATCGGCCGTGCGAATCCAGTTTCCACTGCCTCCTGGGAGTCGCGGACGCCCTCCTGATAACCAAGGACCCCGAACACCACGCCCTGATCGGCGGAACATTGGACACGGCCGAATCCATGATTGACCAGGCGATGACAAAAAACACGAAATCTCGGCTTCACGCGATTCGCGGCAGGTTGTTCGAAGAATTGGGTCAGCCCAACAATGCGCGGCTTTCCTACCAGCGGGCCCACGATATATATCCGCATCCAATCAACGAAGTTCCGCTAGGCAATGCCGTAATTGTAGATTTCAACCAATCCGGCGAATCCGGCTAGGCCGGCCAGTTCAAGTACTAAGGGAGCAAGCCGAATTGGCCTTTTAGGATTTGCACGAATCTTAAACGCCGAGAACCGGCGCCACGACTCGGTCTTGCGCCGAAAGAGGAGATTTTCTAGCGAATTGCTGTCGCGGTCCGACTATCCATTCGGAAGCGATTGGTCCGCAAAAGGTCTTTCATCCATTGGGCTAGCCTCGCGATGCGATCCCTTCTCTACGAGCGCACTTTTGGCGCATGGCGAATGGCAGCATCCCGAAATGCCGCCACAGCGGCGCTCCTCGTCGCGCGCAGGCTCTTGTGCAAATCAAGCTATCCGCGATTGTAATTGGCTGGATGCGTCGACGGGCCGAGGCACGGGCCGAGGCTTTGTTTGGCATGAGGGAAAGTTCATGCGAAGCGAATGAATTTGTCGGAGCGAGCCGACGATTGACATGCGGTACTTGCCAGCGACGGGAAGAGTGCGTTCAGTTGCTTGGCGTCCGAAATTCAGACTGCCAGCAGCCTTTTCGACGCGCGCCAGCCAAAGCGGCGGTGCCTAAAGATTTTTTCAATCGAAAAATTAAGCGAAAGCCGATTCCTACAACCGGGCCAGAATTTCAAATATTTGGGGTACGGCCATAAACCGGATTCGCAATGTATTCGGTTGAAGCGCAAGCTCAGCTTGCCTCCTTTCCGAGTCGAGGACTTTGGCGCTTTAGAGCATCCGGAGAGCCGCAAACGCAAACTTCACTTCAAGTCCGATTCAAATTCACGTGCTCCAGTATCAAACGATCGCGCAATTGGAGCAATGGCATTGCGACGTTCCGCCTCGCCGGTCCCATCGGCGGCCTGAACGAGGCTCGGCGGTTGGCGAAACGGATTTTTCAACGAATTGCGTTCGCGAAAGACACTTTTGAGTTCAAGCTTGTCTCCTTTTAGAGTTTCCTCGTGTCGACGATGAATGGGCCTTGCGGAATTGCCTCGCCCTTCGAAGCAAGTTCAGCCAAGCCGATGTCATGAGAAATCAATGCCCGGTCCGGCGGTTCCGGCGCGTCTTGCATTTTCTGCGCATTGACGCCGGGGATCCGGCCAGATCTGTAAATAATTCCTCATGTCCGAGCTTCCCGATATTTTTCTGAGCTCTAAATAGCGTTTGCGGCGTCGGGATTGGCCACCGATTCCGGAATCGAGTTGCACTAATGCCGGCCTCATGCCGGGCGGCGGCGAAACGCGCTTTGAATTTGGCTCAAGTCGACCGTCCGCATTCCGCGCAAGGATCATGCCGAGTCTAGCCGATCAAAAATATTGGAACCTTGAACCAACTCCAGAACGCGCGGAGGCCAAAATTGCGCGGAGGCAGCGGGATACTCGTCCCTGCTCCCCTATTTCGGGCAAGCCGATTCCAATTGCCTAGGACGCTTCCCATAGAGCCGGACGATCTTTGACCTCGCCCCTTCACTGCTATCGATTGCCGGAGCTTCGATACTCGATCGGCCCGGCCGAATTACATCATTTATCGAGCGGACGAGTCCGTCAATTCTTCGAGCCAGTCGCCAGCACTTCGTCCAAGCTCGACGCATCCAGAACTGCGGCGGCCCAGGATCTTAGCTCCGAAACCTCGGCTCGGCGAACCCGATGGCGCACGGTCGCAGGCAACTCGCCGAATCGCCGCTCCAATTGCTCCAGCAACAGCTCGGCTCTTCCCGTTAATTCGCCTTCGGCCCGGCCTTTCAATTCGCCTTCGGACCGTCCCTGTTCAAGCCACGCTTCCGCAACCCTGCCCATCATCGTCGCCCTAATCTCCGGCTTCGTTCGCCTTAAAGACGCCTCGAGCGCCTCCACGCCAATGTCGGTCCTCCCGTTAGCTCACGACAGAATACGCAACTCGAATTCGCTGCCGTCAATGCTTCGAGCCAGTCGCCAGCACTTCGTCCAAGCTCGACGCATCCAGAACTGCGGCGGCCCAGGATCTTAGCTCCGAAACCTCGGCTCGGCGAACCCGATGGCGCACGGTCGCAGGCAACTCGCCGAATCGCCGCTCCAATTGCTCCAGCAACAGCTCGGCTCTTCCCGTTAATTCGCCTTCGGCCC
>JAPPFL010000040.1:0-6298 GCA_028823855.1 Albidovulum sp. | reverse complement strand
CGCTCCAATTGCTCCAGCAACAGCTCGGCTCTTCCCGTTAATTCGCCTTCGGCCCTTCCCTGTTCAAGCCACGCTTCCGCAACCCTGCCCATCATCGTCTCCCAACTCTCCGGCTTCATTCGCGTCAGAGAGGCCTCGATCGCTTCCACGCCAATGTCGGTCGTCCCGACAACGCACGACAGAAAACGCAACTCGAATTCGCTGCCGTCAATGCTTCGAGCCAGTCGCCAGCACTTCGTCCAAGCTCGACGCATCCAGAACTGCGGCGGCCCAGGATCTTAGCTCCGAAACCTCGGCTCGGCGAACCCGATGGCGCACGGTCGCAGGCAACTCGCCGAATCGCCGCTCCAATTGCTCCAGCAACAGCTCGGCTCTTCCCGTTAATTCGCCTTCGGCTCGGCCTTTCAATTCGCCTTCGGCTCGGCCTTTCAATTCGCCTTCGGCCCGGCCCTTCAATTCGCCTTCGGCCCGGCCCTTCAATTCGCCCTCGGCCCGTCCCTGTTCAAGCCACGCTTCCGCAAGCCTGCCCATCATCGTCTCCCAACTCTCCGGCTTCATTCGCCTCAAAGACGCCTCGAGCGCTTCCAGGCTAATGTCGGTCGTCCCGACAACGTACGACAGAATATGCATTTCGAATTCGCTGCCGTCAATGGTCCCGCCGGTGATCAGGTCCAAAGTTTCGCCAGGTAAGTCCGCCGATCTCGACACGGCAAGGGCCAAAAGCCCGGCGCAAACCTCGGGGTCCCGCGACAGCCGGGCCGGCTCGATTGACGGCAAGTCGATCAACACGTAGCGGAAGTCCGGCGCGAACTCCCCTAACCCCGTTGAATTGTCGATCATCGCGCGAACCGATGCCGGAGCTCTCCAGCGCTCCCGGCCGTGGTAAAAGACGAGCGAAACGATGGGCGGCAGTTCACCGGCGGACCCTCGGCCTGCAAGTTCCGCCGCCCAGACGTCGGACATGTACCGCGTCAGCTGCAAAGGCATCGCCGGATCCGAATAACTCTTGTGCTCTAGAAGAAAGCAGACGCTTGCCCGCCGACTGGTCTGAAGCCGTACGCGAAAGAGTGCGTCGCACTGGGTCTTCCTTCCGGTCCCGTCAACGAACGTTCCCTCAAGGCGCTCCAGCGAGAATCCCGGGGCAAGAAGCACTGCCACAGATTTGGGCAGGTGGTCGGACAGCAGCGCAGCGGCCCTTCGCTCGTTCGAGACAAGCGCACGAAAAAAGCTGTCGTGCGGCGTGGAGGGCGCATTCAAGGGTCGGTCTCCTCGGCCTCGCGATATCGCATTCGCCGAATCTCGCGCCCCGAACAGGAACAGGCGGACCAACCGGATGCATTTCGAATTCCCGTTAATTCACCGGACCGCCACGTGCAAACTGTAAATTTACGACATTTTTCTTGATCCAATTGAATAAAGGATAGCCGCAACTGATTAACAGCAGCGAATTCAATTTCATGGCAATCGATCAACTACGAACGGCGCTGAATGACTCAAGCATACGAATTCGAGGTCAAATTGATCGCTGAGATTCTCCGTTGTTTTTTTCCTAAAGGGATATACGCAGCCTTCAATGACCGCGCCGCTCATGCTGCGATACCTTGCGCGATTCCGCCATTTACGGGCAACCGCTTGAAATTCGATAGAGGAACCCAATTTCGCTTACCTCCACTTTCGCCGCGGGTCGGAATGGCCCGCAAGATGCCGCTTTCCCTTGCGCGGCCGTCTTTCAGAGATTGTCGTCCCGGATCGCTAGTCGCGGAGAGTCTCGCAAGCCGAGGCATGCGCCGAGAAATTTGCGAACCCGATTTCCGATTCGGAGAGTTCACAAAGCCTTTGCTCTCGATATTTGCCAATAGCGGCAAGCGTTCTCGAAATGTTGGATGCCTTGGGAAGAGCAGTATCAAGAGCAGAAACTTGGCGGCCTTGCTCGCGGTGCGCAGCTGCGCGGATCTCGTAGAAATCGACAGGCGAATAAGCGCTCGCGCAATTTAGGTCGTCGAAAGGAGGCTCACGCCTCGCAGGGTCGCGCGCGAGGCAAGAGCGTGAAAAAAGCGCTTTAGTGAAAACTAGGAAAGGCGCTTCAATCTCTAAATGAGCTCGGGCAAGATCAAACGCTTGCGGCGCGGCGCCTACGGAAGCGTGCCCGCACTCCAATTAAAGACCGGATGGTCGTGGAATTCGCCGAATTTACGACTGAGATTAGCCTAGTTCCGGCTTTCGGAATCGCGCATGCATCCCGCAGGCTTCCGCGGGCGACCGAAAACAGCGAATGGAATCGCGATGGCATCGATATCGGAAATTGGCCGGCCGCGTCCCATTTGCGGCCTCTGGCAGCCGCTACCGCCGCGGCTGATGCCGGACAATTCGCCAAGGATGCCTTCGGCAACTTGCTCCAACGGCTAACTCAAAGGGTTTCCCGGGATTCCCGCATTTGCGTTTATCGCTTCCCTCGATCGCAGGACCGCGACCGGTCGCGGCAATCTCGCGGATCGCGCCGCTATCCGCCGCGGACCATTGGAACGGACTATCGCGATAAAGATCCTCAGACGGCGCCTGGCTTGCAGAGCCATTCGTCGAGTTCGGGAACGCGCGATGCAAAGGAATTGACATAAGCTCCCAAATTCCTTCGCTGCGCCGCCGAACCTCTGGCAAGTGCATGGCTATGGACATTTCAATCGGAACGTGCGAACGCTTGTCAACAAAAACAGAAATTGAGCAGGCTCCAATGAACAAGGCTGCACGGCGACGATCCATCGCTTGCTGTGCTCGGGTAATTTGCGCAAGCATTCCGGGGCAGCAAATTCCAACTTCGGTTGGCTTGTTAGAAATCGGTCCGCGGTTCTCTCCGGCTATTTGCTCCCAAGCCGAAAAGTTCGCTTTCCAAAACCGTAAATCCGCAGGGGCTGCGCATTGCGTCGCCAAGCCCCGACGACTGTTTCGAAATCGAGCCAAATGACTTCGCAGAATTCCGCATAAATTAAATTGCCAAGGCGATGTGCCGGCCTCAACGATGCGCCGCGTCAACCGACGGACATCCGTGGGCGGCTTTCAGGCGCGTAGTCATTCAAAGCAATCGAAATTCGGCCGCCATTTCGGAATCGGCTGGGTCATGCGGGACGTTTCCCGAATGGGAATTAGCCATTTTTGAGGACGGTCGCTATCGACCTGTACGGCCAAAATGAACCTGCGAGCCGCCCAATGAAAACCCGCGGTTCCGAAGCGGCGGCGCAAATCGCGGGACATGAAAAGTCTCTCCGGCATCTCGAACTAGAAATTCAGCCCAACGCGAATAATTCGCCGCCGATCTCGGGGTCACGGTTCACACCTATTAAATCCTGCTTTCTCGACTGTTTCATGGCGATCGAGACCCCGCCTGAACTGCTGCCCGCCGTCCCTGGCCCCGTCAATGCGCGAAATATTCCGACGCGCGATCGCACCCGAAAATTGAAAAGTTGACAGCTAGCGACAGCGGATTCCTGGTGCCGAAAGAAGTATGGGGTCTGGCGACAGATTTAGACTACGGCATCGCCGAAATGGTGAGAAAGGACGGCTGCCGGCATTGCGGCGCGGGCAAGCTTCATATCTCCAACTACATTCTCAAGCCGCGCGGCATCGACGGCAATGGCGGAAATTTTCTCCGCCTGAGCTTTTGCTGCGACCAGAAGTCCTGCCGCCGCAGAATCAACCCGGTATCGCTAAGGTTTCGTCGGCAAGGAGTTTATGCGAACTCATTCTATGAAGACGTTTCGTCGGCCATGCGCGCCATGACCGATACCGAGTTTCGCAAGGAGCTGGGCCAAACCAGCATATCGGATCGCACGCTGCGCCGCTGGAAGAAAAACTTCGTCGGAACAAAATCTCCGGGAATCCTGAAATTCTTTCACGACAACGCTTCGTTGGATTCCAGTGCGCTGCTGACAAAATTGCTGGAGGACTTCGGAGGCGACAAGAAGGCCTTCTACGAATTTCTCGAAACCATTTCGACCGAGACTCTCGTGTTTCTGGCGAACCAGAAAGATCGAGATTCCGCATAACTTGCCGGATTACCGGTCGGCAATTTTCGCTTATGCGTTCCTAGCGGTTTGGAGGGACGCAAATTTGACAGCGATCGAATTCGAAATCGGCCGATGTCGTCCGTCAAGGCGATTCGGGGCAAGGACATGCGCTCCTGCGATTCATTGCCCGACGCCGAACCGCCTCCCTTTTCGAACTGCGAGCGGTAGCGAACGAATATTTGCCGGCCGCTTCGAATTCGTTTGTTCAGGGAAGACCGGACAGCTTCGAAAACTAGTGCGGCAATCGGCTCCAATGGAATTCGCGGCAATGGCTTGCAGTTCCTTTCGCCGCCTTGGACTCCGAGATTCGATGTCGAAATGCTGAACCTAGCGTCCGATTGGTCCAAATTTCTTGGTGAATCGTCATTCGGCGCAATTCCGAGCGACACGTCGAAAAATTCTCCACTGACGCAAAAACCCCACATAATTCGCGGGAAACAAAGTTATCCACAGCCTCGGCTCCTATGCCGCGATCGGCCTGAAGCAATTTTCTACGGCAGCGAATATCCGGCAATTCACGAAATGGATTTCAGGAGTTTTAGCTTGACATGTCGCGCCAGCGCGCCGGGACTTCCGGCCAACGAAAATCGACCGCCAATTTCAATGAGTCAATTCAGCCGCCGCGATGAAAATAGCGTCCGGCAAGTCTTCCGGGCGGTCGAAGGCTACTGCCATGAACTTGGAAAACCGCCCGAACTTGAAGAGATTCCATCGGTTCTGGTTCTGCGCGAACCGCGTCTGACGTCAGAGACCGCTGCATTCGAATTGAAAGCAATGCGCGCGCTTTGCAGGCAAATGCTGGCAAGCATGGCGACTGCGCGCGAAATCGGCGAAGACATCAAACCTTCCGCTTTCAATTCACCGCCGCTGAATGCGCCAGAGTGGTTTGCAGCCGCATCTTGGCAAGCAATCCAAGAGCTTTCCGACAGGCTCGGCTCCGCCACGCTTGAAGAAATGCTGAGCAGCTGGCTTGTCCCCGCAGGCGAATCGATCCCTGCTTCAGAGGCCGGGGATTCAGAATACGCAGCTCCGTTACAATTCCGAAAACGGCATCGCGTCGAGGAAGCGGATAGATTTCCGGGATCCTCGCTGCAGGCCGTGCCGGCTCGGAGGGTTTCCTGATCATGATTTCCTTGCATTCGGCAACGGGCTTCGATGGACCTAGACGCCTGCGCCCGGCTAGGCGCACGGCCGTCAAGGCAGGCAAATCATTCGCCGAGCAACGCCGGCCCACAGAAATTTTTGCCGGTTTCAATCGCGAAAAGAGCGGAAAGATCGGCATTCGCAGACGAAATAGCTCCGTCAATTTGCAAGCGGACGAAAAATCATCCGCTACAGAGATCGGCTTCTACGCAATGTGGCTGGCAGCCTGGACGGCATCGCTGTTTCTCGCAGGCAACTCCGCCCTGGCGGAATCGCGAACCATATCCCTTGGACCTCCCGCATTGGGAGCGACATTTGACGCTACCGGCCTGCCGGAATCGGGAAGAAAGCTGTCCGACGTGTTCGCCGAGTCGGATGGCTGGCAGGCGCTCGTTCGGGAAATGGTCGCGGGGCAATCCGAGGCCCAAGGCGAATTTCTCGGACTCGGCGAGGTTTTCTTTGAAATCAAAGCAGATTCCGCAGGTCCATTCGACGGTTTGCGCCTATATGTCGACCGGTTGGCCATCGGTTCCGGCCACTCACGGCAGTCCCTAAGCGACCTTGCGGCGACCGGGTTCATGATCGGCGCAAGGCCGAACTCTCGGTTCAGCGCCGTATTGGGCGAACCGGACGAGAATGCGGTTCTTCTTTCGGCTGACCGAATCAAAATCTTGGATATCGGTCCCGCCAAAGGCGATACCGCATCGGAATCCGCGGCTGGCGCAACGCTCGCGATCGACAGTCTGACTCTCGATTCCGCTTCGGGAAACGCGCTCTGCGGCGAATCTCTTCAAACTTCCGGCAAGGCGCTTGTCGTCGATTTATCCGCCCGCGCGCATTTCCAGCGTAACGGCTTTCAATTCGATGCAGACCTTATTCTGCGGCGGGATGGTAGGCCCGACATCGCGCTGGGGACGAAATTGGATGTCAAGGCAAGCGCCGGAACCACGAACGAAAGCAAAGCGATTGAATTGACCGGCATTTCGGCCGCCGAAGCTTCGCGATCGCAAGCATTCGAAGCTTCACGGGAAAGCGAAAGCGGCCTTAGAGTTTGTTCCTAAAGTAGCAATTGGCCTCGAGCCATGGTATTCCATCAA
>JAPPFL010000020.1 GCA_028823855.1 Albidovulum sp. | reverse complement strand
ATATTTGCCGATGCCCCGCTGTCCGTCCATGTCGATTCTCTCGGATGCCCTTTCCTCGAATATGGTGTTGATATCATAAAATGTCAATCCCACTAGGCAAATAAAATGAAAAATATGCGAGAAAATTCGCTTGGCCGGCAACTCCGGCGGTGCCGGGAAGGGGAGCTGGCACCTGCGTTTGCAGTAGAGGGGGAAATCGCCCTACGCGTTCAGTCTGCGTCCCCACTCGAAACCGGGGTCCTCTCCGTAATAGCGTATTCCCACTCCATTGAGTCCGGCTATCAGTTGGCTGAACACTTCGCGTAGCTGATCGGCAGTCGGTCCTATGATGTCGCCCCTGCTGAACACTGTCAGCGTGGCGGTGTCGACGTCTAGTATCCCGCGGTTGCGTATGATTGCGTTTCTGTAGTGTCGCAAGTCTCCGAACTCGTCGCTGTTTATGGGATCTACGCCGCATTCCCGACTGATGGCTGGCCGATAGACGTCGTCCCGCAACGTATAAGCAAACACGATCAGCCTTGCGCGCACGGATCCGGCATGTTGGCCATAGGATCGGTTCGTGAAAGAAGTTCGGCGAAGGTCAGCGTGTAGTCGGTAATTGCTGAAGGTTCGTTTGGATCGGTCCGCCCGAATGACAGCCTGTTGGTGATCTTGGTCGCTCCGCCTTTCAGCAAGTCATCCACCAATTTGCGCACGGCCAAATCCACTAACTCCGCAATTTGGTCCTCCCCGTAGAGGGCAATGAGCTCGTCCTTCAATCCTATCAACGTTTTTGGCGGCATTCCAATACTGAGTAAAGACGCTCTGTTTCCAAAAAATAGGCGATTCGGCACTTCTAGATTTGGGATAGTAAATGCGCGGTCTCGTCGGCGCCGGGATGGTTCGGCGAATCAAAGCGATTGGCACGAAGTTCCGGGAGTGCCGGAAGCTAGACCGCGCTACCGGATCGGCGCCGCCTCCATTCGCCCCGTTCCCGGACGCCGGCGCGGGCGACGGCGATCCATTCGGGGCCGGCTCCGCGCCGCTCTTCCCGACCGGCCGCGCCGGCCACCGCCGCGAGCGCCCGCCCGAAAGCCGCCGGAACGGCGATGCGAAGCGCGGATCTCACGGCCGGAAGTGTCCGCAAGGCGGGGAGCCACCGGCGCGGAAACTCGCCGATGGCTCCGGAGCCGCGCTTGATCGGGACGAGGACGCGGGCAAGGGGCAAGTCGGGGCCCGGCGTCGCCTCCCGCCGAACGCGGCGCGGCCTGGCCCGAAAGCGCGAGCGGCCCGGCGCGACTCCCGTCTCCCAACAACGGAGTCGCGGGTCCGGTTTCCTCCGCCCGCGCCGCGAAGATAGAAGAGGTCCGCCGATTGTCAAGAAGAAAAAGGGCCGGGATCGGCGGCCGAGGCAGAGCGAGTCGCGGGGAAAGCGGGCCCGCGCCGCTTCCGTTCATAGCCGCCTGGAAATGGCGGAAAGCCGGAATCCGATTCTTCCGGCGGGCGGGCGTTTGGCCGGAAATCGTTTTGAAAGCGGCCGAGCCGGAAATCGCCTTGCGGATTCCCCGCCTTTTTCCAGCGCGGCTCGCGGTATTCCCGCTTTCTCCGGAATATCCGGATTTCTGCGTTCATTCCTTTCCGGTTCTACGATTCGAGATACAACGGAACCGGCGCCGCCGAAGAATGACAGAAGATATTCCGGTCTCGAAAAGCGGAATTCGCCTTCCTTCGCGCCACCTGCCGTTCGTCCGATGCTCGCCATGCGCTCAAGCGGATCCGGAGAGCCCTCGTCGGTCTTCGATTGCGGGGCTATCCGCTCGCGCGCTTCCTTTTCCTCGCCGAGCCGCAGCCGTGAATGGAGGAAGCCGGCCAAGCCGGCTGCAACGAGGAGCGCCGCCGGCTCCTCCCTGCGGATCATGTCCGGATAGGGTTGCCGAACCGGTTCGAACTCGCCCGTTTCGAGCAGCCGTTCTTCTTCCGGCTTGGCGCGACCGCCGCCGCCAGGACGCAGGAATGTCGCCCGATGGCGGCTCGGCCGGTTCGCCGGCCCTCCCGCCGGTCGATTGCAGGAATCTCTCGGTTTTGCCTGCCGGCGGAACTTCGAGGAGTTCCGCGGCCGCTGCGATATCGGCAAGCCCCGACGCCGCCCGCGCAAATGCCTTCAGGAGCCTTCGCGCATCGCCGGAAGTGGGATGGTCCGCGACCTCGGGCGCGACGCCGGAGATCTGATTGGACAGCTCCCCGGGGAGAACTTCCCGCTTGCCGACCAGCCAGGGCCTGAACTCGATGGTCCGCGGCTTGCGGGAGTTCGGGCGTTCGAGAAAGATTTCTTTCGCAAGGCTGACGGGCGGCGATTTCCCCGATCCCCTTCGATGCCGAAGGCGAATCCCGAAGAGAGACGGTCGCTCGCGATGCCAAAGGCAAGGTGAACCGCCATTCCTTCAGAGCCGAGCCGATCGCGATCCGCGACTGCCGGGCGGCGGTTGTCGCACATTTTCCAGACTCCGGAATTTGGGAATGGCCGGATCGCTTTAGAAAGACAATCCGATGAAGTTCAACTGGCCCTGGCTTCGCCACGCTGATTTGCGGGACAGATTTCAGCCTATCTGGCTTTCTTAAGCGGCCATCGGACGCCGAGCCCGACCAACGGCGAGGTCGGCCGCGCTCAGCGTCCCGATGACATCGTTCGGGTCCTGGACCGGCTTGAGGTCTACTATCATGAGCTTGAAGGTTTCCAGAAGTCGAAGGCGAGGCCTGCGGCATTTTCATCTGCGTTTATGGCTTTCTTGCCCACCATAGTGAAAGTCTGAGGCGGATTTGCGCGATTGGAAGTCGAAACTCGCACTCCCGTGCAATCGGTGAACATGAGTCAAGACTTACAGGACTTGGAGATATCTGGTAATCGCTTCGGCTCGTTACGCAGCTGCGTCAAGTAACCAACAAAGGAATTACACGTATATGCACAAGATCGACACGAGAATTGTCGGTTCGGCCGGCGAGCATCACGTTCTCAGCCAGCTGCTGCGCCGAGGCTGGGTTGCAGCAAAGGCTCCCGAAGGAGCTCCCAACATGGATATCCTGGTGACAGACAAGAGCAGCAGGCGACTCTGCGCCATTCAGGTGAAGACCCGGCGCGATATCGGAACGGACAAGGGTTGGCACATGCAACCCAAGCATGAGACTATGATTGCCGACGATTTGTTCTATGTGTTTGTCGATGTCGGCGGAAAACCCTCGGATTCAACCGCCTGCTATATTCTGCCGTCTAGGGTCGTCGCCGACAGTATCCGGGAATGCCACCGAGTCTGGCTGGAAACGCCGGGGCGAGGAGGGCGGCCTCATAAAGATAGCAACGTACGACGGTTCTTGCCGGATAACTCCTATATCAGGCCAATCACCGCAGAAGGGAGCCAAATCGTTGGGGAATTATATATCTAAGAGTTTGACCTAGAATGTGGATGGCCTCCCCAGATATGGTGTTTCCGTGT